>NZ_JACHDL010000001.1:0-690876 GCF_014201055.1 Paraburkholderia sp. CI2 | reverse complement strand
CAACGGTGGCCATGGCGGTGAAGGCGGTGGCGGCCAGGGCAACGGCGGCTCCGGCCACGGCGGCCATGGTGGTGAAGGCGGCGGCCAGGGCAACGGCGGTTCCGGCAACGGTGGCCATGGCGGTGAAGGCGGTGGCGGCCAGGGTAACGGCGGTTCCGGCAACGGTGGCCATGGCGGTGAAGGCGGTGGCGGCCAGGGCAACGGCGGCTCCGGCCACGGCGGCCATGGCGGTGAAGGCGGCGGTGGCCAGGCCAACGGCGGCTCCGGCAACGGAGGCCACGGTGGCCGTGGCGGCAACGGCGGCAACGGCGGCAACGGCGGCGGTCAAGGCAACGGCGGCGGTCAAGGCAGCGGCGGCCACGGTGGCGGCTACGGCGGCGGTGGCTCCGGCAATGGTGGCCACGGCGGCGGCAACCACTAACCAGTGGCAGGAGTCCCGCGAACCTTGCGGGGCTCCCGAGGGTGGAGGCCGGCGCCGCCCGGCCTCCACACCGACCGCGCTCGCACGCCGCGGGGAGTTTGCAGCGAACGAGCCAGCAAAAAACCCAGCCAGCGAACCGGCAAACCAATCCGCAAACAAAAAACCAACCAGGCAACAAAGTGGACGGCCCCCGCCGTCCACTCAACTCCTCAACTCGATCACTCTCTGCTGTACCACCAGAAAAACCCTCTCCCCCAGAACGCGCCCCGTCTCACGCGCGCCTCCGGTAAAACTACCGAACGCCGGCAGCACCCCCCGATCGATCCCAAAGCGAAAGCACGGCACGCGCACTGAATCGATCCGCGTCGCGATCTGATAGACCGGATGCACATGCCCCGCGAGCACATACGCGTGATCGACCGCATGCGGGTGATGGCACAGCGCCCACGCCCGATATGCCACGGCTCGCGCACGGACTCGACATCCAACGTAAGCGGCAACGCACCGGCATGCCGATCGTGATTGCCCTCGACGAGCACCACGCGCCTCGACGCATGCCGCGCGCGCCACGCATGCAACGCATCGAGCGCGAGCGTCGACAGCGACTCGCGCGCATGCAGCAGATCGCCGAGAAACACCAGCGTCGCCGGCTCGAACTCGGTGATCAGACGATCGATGCGCAGCAGATTCTCCGCGGTCGAACCAGTCGGCACTGGAATGCCGCGCGCGCGAAAACACCGCATCCTTGCCGAAATGCGCATCGGCGATAACAAGCGCGCGCAGCGCCGGATCGAAACACGCGCGCAAGCTTGACAGCACGAGAGGTCGTCCGCCGACGTCGATCGCGAGCGAGGTCGGCTTCATCGTTGCGCCGCCCGTTCGAGCTCGGCCAGCATTCGCTCGACGCGATCGGCGAGCTTCTCGGTGCTGACCTTTTCGCGCAGGCGTCCGACGATCAACGGAAACGCGAACGGGGTCGGCTTCTTGGGCCGCGTGAGCACGACGCGGTTCGCGTTCATTCGTTCGAGCGCAAAACGAATGCGCCGCACGTCGAGTTCCTGCAGCAGTACTTCGGTATCGGCCTGGCCCAGCAGCAGATTGCCGCGATCGTGCTGACGAAAGATCTCGTAGAAAAGCCCGCTCGATGCCTGCAATTGCCGCGCGCTCTTCTGCTGTCCCGGATGCGCCTGAAACACGAGTCCCGACACTCGCGCAATCTCGCGAAAACGTCGCAAGGAGAGTTCGGATGAATTGAGGCTCGCAAGAATGTCGTGATCGAGTTCGTCAGGTGAAAGCAGACCATTCTCTATTTGCGCGGCCCAATCGAAAGTCTGCGCGCACAGCAATTCGAAACCGTAGTCGTTGATCGAAATCGAAAACGTGCCGGGCTTGTCGCGCGCGACTCGCCAGCGAGCAGAGCGCCAAGTCCGATATGCGCAATGTGCCCCGCGAACGGATAGCAGAAGAAGTGGTGACCCTCGCGCGATTTGAGCAGCTCGACGACGAGTACGCCCGGCTCGGGCAACGCCGACCACTTTCGCTGCAATTCGAGCAGCGGCCGCACCGCGCGCAATTCCGGTTCGTCGTAGATGCCGTCGGCGGCGCGCGCGAGCATCGTCAATGTGGCGTCGGCGAGCTCGGACGATAGCGGCTGCGGCTGCGGGCCCATTGCGGCATTGCGCCACGCGATAAGCTCGCGCGCCGCACCCACGCCGTCATGTCCTGAACGCGGATCAGTTCGAGCGCGCGGCCGCCGAACGTGAACACATCGCCGGGCTTGAGCCGCGAAATGAACGATTCCTCGATTGCACCGATGCGCCCGCCCGATAGATACGCAACGTTCAACGTGCCATTCGCGACGATCGTGCCGATGTTGTTGCGATGCCGGCGTGCGAGATCGTTGCGCGGGACGCGGTACAGACCGTCGCTATCGCGCGCGACGCGATGGTAGTCGGGATATGCGCGCAGCGTCGCGCCGCCGCCTTCGACGAAACCCAGCGTCCAGTCGAACTCCTGCTGCGTCAGATCACAATATGCATAGGTATGCAGAAGTTCATCGTACAGCTCGAGCGCGTCGAAGCCACCGCCGAGCGCAACGGTGACGAGGTGCTGCACCAGCACGTCGAACGGCTTTTGCAGCGTATCGCGGCTTTCGATCTGCTGCTTGTCGACGGCTTCACGCGCGGCCGCCGCTTCGATCAATTCGAGCGCATGCGTCGGCACGATCGTCACGCGAGACGGCAAACCGGGCGCATGTCCCCAGCGGCCCGCACGCTGCATCAAGCGCGCGACGCCTTTTGGCGAGCCGATCTGGAACACCCGTTCCACCGGCAGAAAATCGACGCCGAGGTCGAGACTAGACGTACACACGACAACCTTTAGCAAGCCGCTCTTCAACCCACGTTCGACCCACTCGCGTACCTGCTGATCGAGCGAGCCGTGATGCAGCGCGATCACTCCGGCCCACTCGGGGCGCGCCTCGAGCAGCGCCTGGTACCACACCTCGCATTGCGAGCGCGTGTTCGTGAAGACGAGCGACGTGTGTGCTTCGTCGATCGCGCGCGCGACTGCATCGACCTGCCGCATGCCCATATGACCGCCCCACGGAAAGCGCTCGATCGTGTCGGGAATGATCGTGTCGACGATCAGTGCTTTCGGCAGCGCGCCGTGCACGCTGACGCGCGGCGTCGCGACCGGCGCGAGCAGTACCTCGGTCGCGAACGACAGATTGCCGAGCGTCGCCGACAGCCCCACACCTGCAAGCCGGGCCGCCAAAGGGTGAGACGCGCGAGCGCGAGTTGGGTCTGCGTGCCGCGTTTGTTGCCGAGCAATTCATGCCATTCGTCGACGATCACGAGCCGAACCTGAGCAAGTACTTCGCGCGCATCGGCGCGCGTCGTCAGGTGAATACGAGGGGAACGGTAGCGGTTCGAACGCGGGTTCGCGCGCATCGAGCCGCGCCTGTTGCGCGCGGCTGCGTGGAATCCGGCGCGGCCTTGGCGCGCGAACGCGCTCGTCGGAGGGGGCCGGCGCTGCGCAGGGATCGCAAGCGGGGTCGTCGGAATGGGCCGGCTCGGTCATCGAAAGCGCTCTCAACAAGTGTGGCGGATTCGCTTGCCGGCGACTCGCGCCGGACGTTCATGCGGACCGAGGGGTCGCGCGACGGTTCAGCGAGGTTCCTGATGGGCGCGCAACGATCCGCGGCATCGGGCAATATGTGGGAGCCTCGGCCGACACCCGATCCGTTACAATCAAACGGACTACCCCACTGGAGATTCGCTTTGAAATCACTCGTTGCTTTGCTGGCCGCAGCCGTTCTGTCCTCGACCGCGATGGCTGCCGCGCCGACCACGGAGAAGTTGCCGTCCGGCGTCATCGTCGAACATCTGACGCAAGGCACGGGCCCGCAACCGTCCGCGACCGACGTGGTAAAGGTCAACTATCGCGGCACGCTGCCCAATGGCACCGAATTCGATAGCTCGGCCAAGCATGGCGGGCCGGCCACGTTCCCGCTCAATCGCGTGATTCCGTGCTGGACGCAAGGCGTGCAGAAGATGAAAGTCGGCGGCAAGGCGCGACTCACGTGCCCGGCGGCGACCGCATACGGCGATCGCGGCGTCGGCCCGATTCCGCCGAATACCGATCTGACCTTCGAAGTCGAACTGGTCGACATCGTCAAATAAAGCACGCGAGCGGCGCTAAAGATGCACTGACACCCGAGCCTCGCTGCGCCAATCGCAGCGAGGCTTTTTTATGGGCGCCGAATGGCCTGCCAGGGGATTCACCATGAAACGTGACAAAAGTAGCGTGCAGGTGGCCAGCATTGGTTTTACCGGCAAGAGCGCCCAGAAATTCTTCAGTTTGCTGAAGGACGCCCATGTGCGCACGGTGCTCGACGTTCGCCTCAACAACACGTCGCAACTCGCGGGCTTTGCGAAAAAACAAGATCTGCCTTACTTTCTCGACCAGTTGTGCAATGCGGCGTACGTGGAAATACCGGAACTGGCTCCCGAGCCGGACCTGCTCAAACGCTACCAGGGCAAGCAATTGAGCTGGGAGAACTTTCGGGAGGAATATTTCGACCTCGTCGCGCGCCGCCGCGTGGAAAGTAATCTGGATATCGCGCTATTCGAATCGGGTTGCCTGCTTTGCAGTGAACATTTACCACATCATTGCCACCGGATGTTTGCGCTCGAATATCTGAACCAGCACTGGAATAGTCGTCTTTCCGTTACACATTTGACCTGACCGGCGCCGATCGGGCCAGGTTACGTTTATCCGCCTCATTGGCCGGCGGCTTTCCGTGCCGGCAGGTTACATCTCGCCGGCCGCGCCCGCGTTTCCTTCAGTAGCCCGAATGGTTGCGTGGCGCGAAACGTGAAAAAGCGCGTCCAGTACGCATGTTTTTTTCAATGCGTGTGCCGCTCGCTCGTCTACTATCTACTCACGCGCAGCTCCCTGTATTCGTCTCGCCCTATCGCCGGCCACGAACCGGCCGTGATTATGCGCGCCAGGAGCGCTTGCCATGAACATCGACTTTCATTACGGCGTGGTCTACATTGCCGCGCGCGTCGGCGGCATGACGGCCGGCGATGCGCAAACCGTCGCGCATGCCTGCCAATATGTCGACGACGCAACGACGAGCGGAATACTGCGGTTCAAAGGCGGCGAGACATTCGAGCGATTCGCGACCGCGCACAAGTTATTCGATTACGCCAATACCGAGAACGACCAGAACCGGCTCGTGTGGACGCCGTTCCATTTTCTGCCGGCTGGCGAGGGTGAAAGTCTCGAGGAAAAGGCGATTTGCCGGCCCGACAGTGAAGTTGCGCGCGAAGTCGTGCGGCGCGCGATCCGGCAGCGCGATTCGGAGACCGCGTTGCACCGGCTCGGCGTGACGCTTCATACCTATGTCGATACGTGGGCGCACCAGGGATTCGCGGGCATCGAAAGCCCGTGGAATCGCGTGCATCTTCTCGAGGCACAGGATTGCACGCGCAAAGGCTGGCTCGCGAGCCTCGAACTAGCGGTCGCGCATCTGATCGAGCATGTCGAGGAGGACGTTCTGACGATCGCGTTGCCGGTCGGCCACGGCGCCGCGTTGCATTATCCCGACCAGCCATGGGCGCGCTGGCATTACATCGACGGTCGCAATCACTTCATCTCACGACATAATTTGCCGGATTTCGTGCAGGCGGCCGACATGAGTTGTCGTGTCGTGCGAGCTTATCTGGCCGGACGCGAAGATTTCGAAAACCAGCCAGGCATGCCGGACGACGTTAAAGACGCACTGACCCGGCTGCTCGATACGAACCGCGAACCCGACGACAACCTGCGTCTGAGAACCGTTTGCGAATGGGTGAATGCAGGCCGTATTCCAGGTTTGAAAGAACCCGTGCCCGGCTATATTGCCAAAGGACAAGGTTCGTGGAAGTACCAGGCCACCGGTTTGTTGTGCGATGACGACACCGGGGACAGACCGGAGTGGACGACCGCCTTCGAGAAGAGCGACTACCGGCTCTTTCACGACGCGGTCAAACAGCACCGTTTCGTGACCACTCAGGAGATCTTGCCCGCGCGCGGATTACGCATTGCCTAAGTGATCGGAGCAGGGCGCGTCGCCGCGAACGGAGATTCGAAGATCATTGCCGCGTCGCTCGTGCGAACGTTTGCGGCGGCGCCCGTATTCTCCAGTCACTGCATTCGGGCTTGCTGATGCGGCGCAGCCTGAGTCGCCGCCTGCTGTTCTTCGGCGTGCTTTTTGGCCATATGCCGTCCGACGATACAGCCGCCGACCGCGCCGACCACCGCATGATGTCCCGCGTAGTGCCCGGCGACACCGCCCACTACCGCTCCTTTCAGGCAACCGGCCGCGTTCGCGGTGCCGGCCATTGCCAACGAGACTGCCATTGCCCCGAGGGCGGTCCGAATAAAACCAGCTTTCATTGCAAGTACCATCGTGTTTGAGTGGATCGGAATTAGGGTGGCCCGGCCTCCATTTCAATAGCCGCCGCGAGCATGGCGGCTGACAAAGGACTCTCTATTGGCCATACGTCTGCCGCTGGGCACGGATACGAAGTGTAAATGGACTTGGCCGGTACAGGGGCAACAGATGCTGCAAGATCGGTAACGGCACGTTACCGGAGCCCGGGCGGTGTCTTTGCACGCGTCGTCAGTGGCGTTTCGCGCATGCTTGAATCCGTTCGCTATAGCGGGCCACGAAAAAAGACCGTTTTCAAATAAAAAGTGGACTACTCTCCTTTGAATATCCAAAGGCCTGGCTATAGTAGAAGCGACTAATGCCAGAAAGCACGGCGGCGCCCCTTTCTGTTGCCGATGCGGATGACGGGGAAACACAAATGACGCCATCGAATGCAGCGATCTATCAGACCAGGACTTGCACGCCAGAGTCGTTGCGCACGCTCGCGAGCTTTCTCGAATTGGCGCTCGACGAGGGAAAAAGCGTGGTCGTGATGCGGATCGGCAAGCAGGCGCGCAGCGTTTATGTCGGAAATCCATCCGGGGCATTGGAGGATTTAACGGATTCCGGCGTCGTCGACGCTTTCCAGGCAGATGAAATGCTGGTACTGACCCGCCTGGGCCTGAACCGGATAACGGCGGACGGTCAACACTACCGCTTCATACGGAGTGTGAGGTACATTGCCGATCGCCAGGTCGTCGTTTTTACACCCATCTGAGTGGTGGTGGAACCGAAATGAAAAAGGAAGAATCAGGAGGGAAGGAAAAGGAAGAAAGCTTCGATGACCCGGTAGAAAACCTGAAAGCTTTGTTATTTGAACGCCGCATCGGCGCTCGTATCGGTGTATTGAAGCTCGGGATAGGTCAATACACTGCCTTTCTTCCGTCATTCATGGCATAGTTCAACGATTACCACATAAGGAGCAATCAAATGCCTTCGTTAGAGCAAATCCAAGCAAAGCTTAAGAAGCTCCAGGAGCAAGCTGACGTTCTCATTGCCAGAAAAGCACAAGCCGCGGTCAACCAGATTCGCGAATTGATGCTCAAGCACGGTCTCACGACTGCCGATATCGAAGCACAGGCGAAGGCACGACGTGCCGCGCGAGGTCTGAATGGCAATCCGGCGGGTCGCGGAAGACCTGCGGGCGCGAGCAAAGCCGCCAGGTCGGCAACCCCGGCGAAGTATCGCGACCACAAAACCGGCGCGACCTGGACGGGGCACGGCCGCGCGCCTGGCTGGATCGCCGGCGTGAAGGACCGCACGGCGTTCCTGATCGACGCTGCGAGCGCAAGCAAGCCCGCGGCTGCTCCCGCCGCGAAGCGCGTCAAAGGGCAGCCGAAAGGCGCCCAGCCGCCGAAGTACCTGAATCCGAAAACCGGCGCGACCTGGAGCGGCCGCGGTCCGGCGCCGGCATGGCTCGCGGCCGTCAAGGACCGCAGCAAATTCCTGATCGATGGCGCGAGCATGGCTGCCGCTCCGAAAGCGGCGAAAACGGCGGCAAAGAGCAGCCAGGCGAAAGCGACCGCGAGTGCGGTAGGCAAGAAGACCGCGGCGAAAAAAGCAACGCGCAAGACGGCCGTGAAAAAGACCGCAGCCAGAAAGGCCACTCCGGCAAGCCGGAAAGCCGCGGTGAAGAAGTCCGCCGGCCGCAAAAGCGTTGTGAAGGCGGCAAGAAAAGCACCGGCGCGCAAGGCTGCTGCAAAGAGTACGGCCGCACCCGTCGCGGCGGCTCCCCAAACGCCAGAGACGCAAGCAAGCGCGTAATAGCCGTGGAGTCGTGAAGTAGATGGTTAGCACGTTCGATGCACCCCGGCAGGAAGATCAGGTCTTCCTGCTGGACTCCGCTCCTCATCCGGCAGCCGATGCCGCCGAACCATTCATCGTCGCCAGCGATCGCCGCGTGATCCTCACTTATCCGATCGCGGAGTCGGACTTTGAACGGTTCGGGCCATTCGATCCCGACGACGATCCTTTTTGCGCGGTGCTGTTCGCCGACGCCGTCTTTCACCGTCTCGGGCCGCCGGGCGATGACGATCTCGCCATTCATCCGCTCGCGGCGCAAGGCCTCGTCGGCTGCGCGGTGCATGAAGTCGTCAATTCGTCGTTGTGCGCCGAGATTGCCGCCGTGGCGACAGACTCCGTCGCCATTGCTCCCGAGGCACCGGCGCGGCGTCATTTCGTCATTACGTTTCAGGCATCGACGTTCGAATGCGTGGCGTCGGACTATACGGTCATCGGCGTATTCGGCGCGGGCGAAATCGCAAGCCGCGAGGCGTTTGCATTGGTCAGATAAAGCATTGGAACCAGAAAGCAAGGCGTGGTCCTGAGCCGGGCACGCGCCGTGCATGACGTGCTGATAGTGAAAGCCAGGCACGAGTGCGGCATTCTCCCGTCGGATGCGGGACTCGTATACCGTGACCCGCCGCCTGCCATCGAGGCCACGCATGCTGACCATTTCTATTACCGCGTTTGTCACGCTCGTGATCGTTCTGCTGATCGCCAATCTGTCGAGCGGCGAGAAGAAAATAGAACACAGAATCGAGCGGCTTTATAAGAGCGAAGATCCGCAATTCCTTCGTTCGATGGGTTTATTGCTCGGTCCACCCGTGGTGCCGGGTAATCGCTTCGAGATGCTGCTCAACGGCGACCAGATCTTTCCGTCGATGCTCGAGGGCATTCGGTCGGCGCGCGAAACCATCACATTTGAAACGTTTATTTACTGGTCCGGCGAGATCGGCGGACAGATTGCGCGTGCGCTTGCCGATAAGGCGCGCGAAGGTGTCGCCGTGCATGTACTGCTCGACTGGGTCGGTTCGTCGAAAATGGATCGGCACTATCTGCAACTGCTGCGGGAGGCCGGCGCCGAAGTGGTCAAGTATCACAAGCCGCATTGGACCGGACTCGGTCGCATGAACGACCGTACGCACCGCAAACTATTGGTGATCGACGGCCGGATCGGTTTTACGGGCGGGGTCGGCATAGCGCCGGAGTGGACTGGCAATGCGCAGGACGAAAAGCATTGGCGCGATACGCATTTTCGCGTGACGGGTCCAGTGGTCGGCCATATACAGGCCGTGTTCATGGACAACTGGATCAAGGCGACCAGCAGCGTATTGCACGGTCCCGAGTATTTTCCGCACATCGATGCCGAGCCGAAAGGAGCGGGCCAGGGTCTCGCGCATATGTTCAGCAGTTCGCCGTCGGGCGGCAGTGACGACATGCAGTTGATGTATCTGATGGCCATCACCGCCGCCACGCGCAGTTTGCAGCTTGCGAGCGCGTACTTCGTGCCCGACAAGCTCACCGTCAACGCGATCGTCGAAGCCGCGAAACGCGGCGTGAAAGTACAGATCGTCACGCCGGGCAAACGCATCGACACGCACACGGTGCGCGAAGCGTCGCGTGCGTGTTGGGGCGATCTACTGAAAGCGGGCGTCGAGATCTACGAGTACCAGCCGACCATGTTCCATTGCAAGTTGCTGGTAGTCGACGAGTACATGGTGTCGGTCGGCTCGACGAACTTCGATAGCCGCTCGTTCAAGCTGAACGACGAAGCGAACCTGAACATCTACGACCGCGATTTCGCCACGCAGCAGACTGCCGCGTTCGACGACGACATCGCGAAGTCGAAGCGCGTCACGCTCGAAGCATGGACGCGGCGTTCGTTCACCGAGAAGCTCGTCGAGAAATTCGTGCGGCTACTGGACACGCAGCTTTGAATGCCGGTGCGAACGAGACGAAGCGCCGATCAGCGCCAACTGGCTGTCGATATAGTCGATGCACAGCTCGCGGCAGCGCGAGGATACCGCCGCGCTCGCCGCACTGATGGAAGGCGCGGCAAACGCGGCGGCAAATGCGACCGCCGCGATCGCGGCGTATGCGCCATACAGCGCCACGCCGCCTTTGAGCTTGAATGAAAACGCCATTGTGTGCTCAGTAGTAGCCGCGCGGACGCAACGGCTCGACGCCGCCGATGCTGGTCATGTAGTCGTTCCACTGCTGCACGAGACTATCGATGATCGACTGGTTCTGCGCCGACACGTCCTGCGTTTCGCCGCGATCGGCGCTCAGGTCGTACAACTGCCAGCGACCGTCGACGGGGCCGAGCGGCGGTTCGGTCCACAGGGCGACCGCGAGGAACGTCGCGGGGTGTTGTCCGTCACGTGTGTGAATTCACGCAGCGTCGGCTTCTGCGAGGTCTGGCCCGGCCCCGGCCATGTACGTGTGATAGCCGCCGTCTTTCAGCAACTGCGCAACCGATAGCGCGCGATCGTTCAGATAGCCTTCGTATCCCGGCAGTCCTTTGCGCTCGTCGGTCGGCACACCCATCGTGCCTTCGCCGACCAGATGGTGATCGGTGCCCGAGATCAGCATCGAACGCGTGATCGCGCAGACGGTGCCCGTGTGGTGATTCGTCAGGATGCGGCCGCTTTGCACCAGCGCATCGAGATTGGGCGTGTTGATTTCGCCCCCGAACGCGTGGATGTCGGAGTAGCCGAGACTACCGCGCTAATTGCCCGGATCGAGCACGGGCTTGTCCGGTTCCGCCTGGGTGCGGTAAGGCAACTGCGCGGCGTGAGGATCGGTGATCGTGTTGTCGATCACGCGCTCGACGTCCGCCGTTTTGGCGAGTTCGGTGAGGAAAGTCTTCTTGTCGAAGCCCGGCGCGACGCAGCCTTCGACGTAGATAAAGCGGCGTTGCAGCGTGAGCCATAGCGTCGATTGCTCGCGCCAGTGCGTCGCGACGTTCAGATTCGCGAGACGCCGTTGCACGCTCTCGGCGATTTCCGCGTCGTACAGATACGCGTTCGGCAAACGGCAACGGCCTTCGATCCAGCAGCTATTGCCGCGTTCGATTCTGTAATGGCTATCGTCGAGCCATTCCTTTTCGGTTTCGAATGGGCCAAGCGGAGTTGGGCAATCGGCGATCGCTTTGGATATCTGCAGGAATGGATCGTGGCCGCGATTGACGCGCGCCGGTTCGCCATAAACGCGAGCCGTGGCCACGCAAATCATCAGACCGGCAAGACTCAGTTCGAACACGCGCTTCATGCCGTGGTCGCTCCAGGTGTGGACCGCTCATTATCGCGCGCCCGCAAACCTCAACGCTTGTTGCGCCGGTTCTCGACCGCGAACTTGATCAACTCGGCCTGTCCTTCGATATCGAGCTTGCGCTTCAGATTCAGCCGATGCGTCTCCACGGTTCGCACCGACAGATCGTTGCGCTGCGCGATCTGCTTGCTCGACAGTCCCTCGGCAAGCGCATCGAGAATGTCGCGCTCGCGCGGCGTCAAGCGTTCGACCGGCGATTGCGTTGCCGACGCCTGGATCAGTCGAGCACCGATCTCCGCGCTAAAGAACGTCTTGCCGTCGAGTACCGCGCCGATCGCCTGAACGATTTCGAGCGCCGGCGAATCCTTCAGAACGTAGCCGCTCGCGCCCGCGCGCACCGCCTGCGTCACGTATTCGAGGTTGTCGTGCATCGACAGCATCAGCACACGAATCGCCGGAAAGCGCTCGTGAAAGAGGCCCGCCAACGCAATGCCGTTCATGCCGCTTTTCATGCCGACATCCATCAGCGCCAGATGCGGCGCCTGTCGTTCGGCCAGCGCGAGCGCTTGCTGCGCGTCGCCCGCTTCGCCGACCACTTCGAAGTGGCGCACTGCTTCGAGCCGTGCGCGCAGACCGTCGCGCACGAGCGGATGATCGTCGACGAGCAGCAGACGCGCGATGGAAGGAGAGGTCGTGTCGGTCATGATGCGAGTTCCTGCAGGGACCGCACCGTTGCATGCGTCGTGGGCAGCGGCACGCGTGCGGCGACGACGGTGTGCCCCGGCTGCGAGTTCAGCGACAGCGTGCCGCCGAGCCCTTCGAGCCGTTCGCGCATGTTGCGCAGGCCGACACCTTCACGTCCGCCGACGAATGCTTCGGTCACGTCGAAGCCGCGGCCGTTGTCGGAGATCGTCAGCGTGACCGCATCGCGCGAAACCTCGAGCGCAAGCGCCGCGCTCGACGCCTGCGCATGTCGCACGATGTTCGTCAGCGCTTCCTGGGCGATGCGAAACAGCACGGTGTTGACCGTGTCGGGCAACGTGGCGGCATGCGTGTGCGCGATCTGCGTGAAGCCAATCGCGATGCCGGACTCGTCGCCGAGTTCGCGCGTCAGTTGTTCGAGGGCGGCCGCGACGCCGAGATCGTCGAGCATCGACGGACGCAGCGCATGAGAAATGCGCCGGACTTCGCGCAGCGTATCGCCGAGCCGCGTGAGTCCGGTGGACAATGCGGCCTCGGCGGCAGGCACGCGCGCGTCACCGCGTTCGAGCCGCGCGAGCGCCGATTCGAGCAGCAGCTTCACGGACACCATCATCTGGCTGATGCCGTCGTGCAATTCGCGCGACAGGCGCGCGCGCTCGTTTTCCTGCGACTCGACGACCTGCTGCGCGAGCCGCTTCAGCTTCGCGTCGGCACTTCGATATTCGGTCACGTTCAGCACGAGTGCGCACAGCGCAATGACCGCGAGGCCAGCCACCGCGATCGCGTCGATCCACTTCATCGTGCGATCGATATTGGCCGCGGCCTCCCCGTCGATGTGCGCGAGCGTCGTGTCGACGTCGTCGAGATAGATGCCGGTGCCGAGCATCCAGCCCCAGCGTTCGAGCGGCACCACGTAGCCGAGTTTCGACTCCTCCTTGCCGGTCGACGGCCGATGCCACAGATAGCGCACATAGCCGCCGCCGCGCGCGGCCGCGGCGAGTAGCTGCTGGATCGTCGGCGTGCCATGGCTATCGCGCAACGACCACAGATCCCGACCCACCAGGTCCGGCTCGCGCGGATGCATCAGCGTGCGGCCGTGCAGGTCGTACACGAAGAAGTAGCCGTCCTCGCCGAAATTCATCTTTTCGAGCACCGCGAGCGCACGCGTGCGCAGCAGCGCGTCGTCGCGTGCGTTGTCGCCGCCGGCCTCGTAGAGCGGCGCGATCGCAGTCGTCGCGAGTTCGACGTAGTGCTTGAGCTCGATCTCCTTACTCGCCATGTACGCGGCCTGGGTGGTCGCGTGCTGCCGCTCGGCGAGTGCGGTCGCTTCGCGGCGCACGCCCGTCTCGATGCTGGCGATCGCCGCCAGAAAGGGCACGATCGCGAGCAGCACTATCTTTGCTTTGAGTTTCATCGTTGAAAAAAGCCGGTCAACGGGCTACGTAATATTACGTAGACGGCTTACGTAGTTGCGCGCTTGAAAGCAAGCGCGCGAAGGCGAATACTACATGCCCGTCGCATACCGCGCCGCTCGAGGCCTGGCGCTCGAGTGTGCGACGTTCCCCGGTCTTCCGCCTGACCTCAGGCAACCGGGCATTTGCGCGTCGGGCCACGAGCCATCGCGCGCGCTGTCGATAATACTCAGGAGACGTTCGTGGAGACCTCCCCCTCGGCCGGCCGTTCATGGCTCTGGCTCATTTTGCTGATCCCTTATATCGCGCTGCTGTGGCTGCCGTTCTATAACGACACGCATCCGCCGCTCGCGGGCTTTCCGTTCTTCTACTGGTATCAGTTTCTGTGGGTGCCGTTGACCTCGCTGCTGATTTACATCGTGTATCGAGGTCTCAAATGAGCGATCTGAATCCTGTGAACCCGGTTGCGATGACGGTCTTCATCGCGTTCTTCGTGCTCGTCACGGTGATCGGCTTTTTCGCGGCGCGCTGGAAACGCGGCGATCTGACGCAGTTGCACGAGTGGGGTCTCGGCGGACGGCAGTTCGGCACGGTCATTTCGTGGTTCCTCGTCGGCGGCGATTTCTATACCGCCTATACGGTGATCGCGGTGCCCGCGCTCGTTTATTCGGTGGGCGCGTATGGCTTCTTCGCGCTGCCGTACACGATCATCGTTTATCCGTTCGTGTTCGCCGTGATGCCGAAGCTGTGGAAGATTGCGCATGCGAAGAACCACATCACCGCGGCCGACTACGTGCACGGCGAGTACGGCGGCAAGTGGTTCCCGGCGGCCGTCGCGCTGACCGGCATCGTCGCGACGATGCCGTATATCGCGCTGCAGCTGGTGGGCATGCAGGTCGTGATCAAGGGGCTCGGCGTCAGCGGCGAATTGCCGTTGATCGTCGCGTTCGTGATCCTCGCGCTCTATACGTATGCAAGCGGCCTGCGCGCGCCGGCGATGATCGCGTTCGTCAAGGACATCATGATCTATATCGTCGTGATCGCGGCGGTATGGCTGATTCCGGCGAAGCTCGGCGGCTATGGGCAAGTGTTCGCACTGGCCGATGCGCACTTCCAGGCGAAGGGCGGCGCGACCGGTATCCTGCTGAAGCCGAATCAGTACACGGCGTTCGCATCGCTCGCCCTCGGCTCGGCGCTTGCCGCGTTCATGTATCCGCATACGATGACGGCGGTGCTGTCGTCGGCGTCGGCAAAGACGGTGCGCAAGAACGCGATCTTCCTGCCTGCGTACACGGTGCTGCTCGGCCTGATCGCGCTGCTCGGCTATATGGCGATCGCCGCCGGCGTGAACGTGAAGTCGGCAAGCGACGTGGTGCCGACCCTGTTCCGCACGCTGTTCCCGTCGTGGTTCGTCGGTTTCGCGGCCGCCGCGATTGCGATCAGCGCGCTGGTGCCGGCCGCGATCATGTCGATCGGCGCGGCGAATCTGTTCACGCGTAATCTGTGGCGTCCGCTGGTGTCGCCGAACATCTCGCCCGAGGCGGAGGCAGCCAATGCGAAGATCGTTTCGCTGGTCGTCAAGTTCGGCGCGCTGCTGTTCATCGTGTTCCTGCCGACGCAGTATGCGATCGATCTGCAACTGCTCGGCGGCGTGTGGATTCTGCAAATTTTCCCGGCCATCGTGTTCACGCTGTACACGCGCCGTCTGAACACGCCGGGTCTGTTCGTCGGCTGGCTCGTCGGTATCGTGCTCGGCACGGGCCTCGCGATTTCGCAAGGGCTCAAGCCGGTGTATGGCCTGCATTTCGGCCACGAGAACTATCCGCTGTATATCGGCCTGATCGCGCTGGTCGCGAATATCGTCGTGAGCTTCGCGGTGTCGGCAGTGTCGCCGCGACGGGCTGCCGTGACGGCCTGATCGACGGTTGTCCGGCTCGATGAAGAACGCCGCGGGGCCGTTGGCCCGCGGCGTTTTTTTATTGCTTCGACGGCTGGTGGCTTGGTCGGAGGCGTGCCGTGAGGGTGGCTTTAGCGTGAGATGGCGATAATTGCGCGATGAAGGCGGAGATTTCGAGCAGGCCTCAGACCATCCGGCTAAAACCGCTCGACTCGAAACGGCCGCGGATCGACCAGCGTCTGCTCGCCGGTCATCATCTCGGCGATCAGCCGCCCCGTCACCGGTCCGAGCGTCAGACCATGGTGCGCATGGCCGAACGCGAACCACAGTCCCTGATGTTTCGTCGCGGGCCCGATGATCGGCATCATGTCCGGCGTGCACGGGCGGCGTCCCATCCACGGTTCGGCATCCAGACGTTCGCCGAGCGGAAACAGCGTGCGCGCGATCGGCTCGACCGCGTCGAGTTGCGCCGGCGTCTTGGCCGCCTCGGGGCGCGCGATTTCGGCGCCCGTGGTCAAACGGATGCCGCGCGCCATCGGCGCGAGCACATAGCCGTGTTCGACGTCGAGAATCGGATGGTTGAGCCGCGCGCTCCGACGCGGCGCGTAGTGCATGTGATAGCCGCGCTTGACCGCGAGCGGCAGCCGATACCCGAGCCGCGTGCTCGCGCGATCCGACCACGGTCCGAGCGCGATCACCGCCGACTCGGCCGTGATCGCCCCGTCCCGCGTCTCGACCTGCCAGCCTTCACGCAGCGTATCGGCATCGCCGAAGAAGAACCGTCCGCCGAGCGCTTCGAAGTACCGCGCGTATGCGGTGACGAGCGCGTTCGGATCGCTGACCGAATCGGATTGCGGATAGCGCAGCCCGCCTTGCAGACGCTTGTCGAGATCGGGTTCGAGCTGTTGCAGGCGCGGCGCGTCGAGCGTTTCGAACTCGACGCCGTACTCGCGATGCCACTGTTCGGCGAGGGTGGTTTCGGCGTCGCGCGCGGCGGCATGGCGAAACACCTTGATCCAGCCGATCGGCCGCAGCAGCGCGCTGGCACCGGCATCCGCGGCAAGCGCGCGATGTTCGCTGACACAATGCTCGATCAGCGTCGCGTACGATTTCGCGATTTCCGCGTGCTTCGCCGGATGCGAGTTGCGCCAGTAGCGCCACAGGAACGGCGCAACCTGCAGCATCGCGTCGGCGTGATAGCGCACGTCGGGCGACTGGTTGCGCGCGTAGCGCAGCAGGGTGCCGAGCCCGCGCGGAAACGCGTACGGATAGACGCCTTCGCGCTGGATCAGCCCGGCGTTGCCGAACGAGGTCTCGTTGCCCGGCTGCTTACGGTCGATCAGCGCAACCGCGCGGCCGCGTTTCTGCAGATGCACGGCGACGCACACCCCGACAATGCCGGCGCCGAGCACCACGGTATCGAATTTCATGCTCCCTGTCCGCCTTGCGTGTGTTCTGTGTGTTGTCGACGCTTCGCCGTGTTCCAGTGCGCAGCGAGGCGCCAGCTTTCATCTTATACAGGGATAGGTCCGCTTCGCTATTGGCAAAAAAGCCGCGCTCGGGAAAACGCCCGAATGCCAGGTTCGATCGGGCAAAACCGTGTCTTTCGACGCACGATCGAGCGGGCGACTTCGGACTCGCTGGCGTCAGCGTGTAAACTGCTGACTTTTTTGCGACCGGTGGTATGTTGCAAGCCCCTCAGCGCAGCGCCCTCACTGGGCCTGCACTCGTTCGCTTACTGGCCCGTCTCGCCGAGGCCGACGTCGCCGAATCGCGACAATCGCTGGCGGATCGGCTGAGCCAGTGGCTCGGCTGGACCGACGCGATCGCGTTGTCGTCGGCGCTGGATGGCAAGCCGCCGTCCGTCGCTGGTGGCGCGCGCGCGTTCGGCCGTGCGGAAGAGGAAGAGTGCACGCGCGTACGCCGCTCGCTGGTGAGCGCAATCGTGAGCGATAGCGTGCTCGCCGGCTCACGGCGGCGTGGCCCGTCGCCGTCGTCCGCCCGGATGTCGGCGCCGCGCGTGGCGGTCGACACGCAGGCCGACTACGCGGTGTTCCGACAGCGCTATCTCGCGCTTCAGCAGTCGATGGAAACGGCGATCGGCACGTTGCGTGGCCGGCTGCGCGCGCTGCTGGCGACGCAGGCGCCGTCGCTCGCGCGGCTCGCGGTCGTCGATGCGGTGATGGAGCGTGCGCTCGGCGAGCGCGAGCGGAGTTTGCTCGGCGCGGTGCCCGGGTTGCTCGGCGGGCACTTCGAGCGCTTGCGCGAGGGTGAGAAGCGGAGGATGGCGGAGGCGGAAGCAGCGGCCGAAGTTGCCGCCGATGCCGATCCCACGCGGCAGCAGTCGGCCGAAGTCGAAGCCGGCGCTGCAGCCATGCAGCTGGAAGCAGCCTTGGCTCACGTCAAAGCAAGCACCGCAGCCACGCGACTCGCCAGGTCGACCGATGGCGGCAACGCTGCCGTGCCGCTCGCGTCCGAGGCGTGGCTCGACGTCTTCCGCAAGGACATGCAGAGCGTTTTGCTGGCCGAGCTGGATGTTCGTTTTCAACCGGTCGAAGGGCTGCTCGCGGCTCTTCGCGCCTGCTAACTGGGACCCCATGTCCAGATATCGTATCGATCTCGTTGTATTTCTCGCGGGGCTCTCCGCGGCGTGCTGGATCGCCGTCGGTTATGCCGTGTCCAATCCGCTCGCGTTCGTCGTCACGCTGCTGATCGGCGTCTTCTACGTGCTAGGCGCGCTCGAATTGCGCCGCTATGGTCAGGCGACCGCCACGCTGACAGGCGCGCTCGCCGCGTTGTCCGGACCACCGCCGAGCCTCGGCGCGTTTCTCGAAGCTGTCCATCCGAGTCTGCGCAATAGCGTGCGGCTGCGCGTCGAAGGCGAGCGCGTCGCGTTGCCGGGACCCGCGCTGACGCCGTATCTGGTCGGTCTGCTGGTGCTCCTCGGCATGCTCGGCACGCTGCTCGGCATGGTGATGACGCTGCGCGGCACCGGCCTTGCGCTGGAGAGCGCTAGCGACCTGCAGGCGATCCGCGCATCGCTGGCCGCGCCGGTCAAGGGGCTGGGCTTCGCGTTCGGCACGTCGATCGCGGGTGTCGCGACGTCTGCGATGCTCGGGCTGCTGTCCGCGCTGTCCCGCCGCGAGCGGCTCGAAGCGGCGCAACAGCTCGACGCGAAGATCGCGACGACTTTGCGCGTCTACTCGCAGAGCCATCAGCGCGAAGAAAGCTTCCGGCTGCTGCAACGCCAGGCCGAAGCGACGCCGCTGCTGGTCGAACGTCTGCAGACGATGATGAGCGCGCTCGAACAGCAGAGCGCCGCGTCGAACGAGCGGAAGATAGCGAGCCTCGACGCGTTTTACGGCCGCACCGAAGCCGCCTATCTGCGGCTCGCCGGTGTGATCGAGCAGTCGCTGAAGGACAGCGTGGCCGGCAGCGCGCAGGCCGCCGGCAAGGCCCTGCAGCCGGTCGTCGAAGCGACGATGGCCGGCCTCTCGCGCGACACCGCCGCGTTGCACGACGCGGTGACCCAGGCCGTGCAGCGCCAGCTCGACGGCATGTCGAGCGGCTTCGCGGCGACCAGCGCGAACGTCGCCGAAATTTGCCACAGCGCGCTCGCCGGACATCGCCAGGCGAGCGACGAGTTGGCTGCGCAACAGTGCGCTTCGGTCGAACGCGTCGCCGAAGCGTTCGAACAGCGCTCGCTCGCGCTGCTCGACGGCGTGTCCGCGCGGCTCGAAGCGACGGCGAGCGGCATCTCGCAGGCCTGGGGCGATGCGTTGGCTCAGCAGCAAAGCGCGGGCGACAAACTCGCCGCCAACAACGAACAGGCGTTGGCGCGCGCCGCCGCGACGTTCGAGCAGCATGCCGCGGCGTTGCTGAGCGCGGTCGGTAGCTCGCATGCGAACTTGCAGACCGAACTGAGCGCGCGCGACGAGCAGCGTTTGGGCGCGTGGGCCGAGGCGCTCGACGCGATGGGTGCGAAGCTCAGCGAACAATGGCAGCAGAGGGGTGCGCAAGCCGCCAGCCATCAGCAGCAGATCTGCGACGCGCTTGCGCAAACGGCACGCGATATCTCCATGCAGACGCAAACGCATGCCAGCGCGACGATCGCGGAAATCGATCGACTGGTTCAAGCCGCGGCTGAAGCACCGAAGGCGGCGACAAACCTGCAAGCCGAACTCGCCGCGCGCGACGAACAGCGCTTCGCGGCATGGACCGAAGCGCTCGCCGCGATGACCATAAAGCTCGACGAACAATGGCAGCAAACGGGTTTGCAAACTGCGACCCGTCAGCAGCAAATCTGCGACGCACTCGAGCAAACCGCACGCGATATCTCCACGCAGACGCAAACGCATGCCAGCGCGACGATCGCCGAAATCGGGCGCCTCGTGCAAGCGGCGTCCGAAGCGCCGAAGGCCGCTGCCGAAGTCGTCGCGGAGCTGCGCCAGAAGCTCTCCGACAGCATGGTCCGCGACACCGCGATGCTCGAAGAGCGCAGTCGTCTGCTCGCCACGCTGGAGACCCTGCTCGACGCAGTCACCCACGCGTCGACCGAGCAACGCACGGCCGTCGATGCCTTGGTCTCGACGTCGGCGGGTCTGCTCGAACGCGTCGGCAATCGCTTCACCGAACACCTCGAGCACGAGACCGGCAAGCTCGGCACGGTCGCCGCGCAGGTCACCGGCAGCGCGGTCGAAGTCGCGAGCCTCGGCGAAGCATTCGGCGCGGCCGTGCACACCTTCGGCGAAGCGAACGACAAGCTCGTCGCACATCTCGAACGCATCGAAGCAGCGCTCGACAAATCGCTCGCGCGCAGCGACGAACAGCTCGCGTACTACGTCGCGCAGGCGCGTGACGTGGTCGACCTCAGCGTGATGTCGCAGAAGCAGATCGTCGAAGACCTGCAGTTGCTGGCCGCGCAGCGCGCGACCGCCGGAGCCGACGCGGTATGAGCGAGGACATCGACGGCGGCGTGGAAACCTCAGCGCCGATCTGGGCCTCGTTCGGCGATCTGATGTCGGTGCTGGTCGGCGCGTTCGTGCTGATTCTGGTCAGCGTGATCGGCGTGCAGCTCGAACTGTCGACCAAGCTCGAGCAGGAGGTCAAGCAGCGCCAGGCCGAAACGCAGCGCCGCAAGACGCTCGAACAGGCGCTCGCGGGACCGCTCGCGGCGGGGCGCGTGACGCTCGTCAATGGGCGCATCGGCATTAGCGGCAACGTGCTGTTCGCGCTGAACTCCGCCCAGCTGCAGCCTGAGGGTCGCGCGCTGCTGAAGAGTCTCGCCGGGCCGCTGTCCGCGTATCTGCGCGCGAGCGATCAGATTCTGATGGTCAGCGGCTTCACCGACGATCAACGCCTGCGCGAAGGCAATCGACGCTTCGCCGATAACTGGGAGCTGTCGGCGCAGCGCGCGTTGACGGTCACGCGCACGCTGATCGACGAGGGCGTGTCGGCGTCGTCGGTGTTTGCGGCGGCGTTCGGCTCGGAGCAGCCGGTCAGTTCGAATGCCGACGAACCCGGCCGCGCGAAAAACCGCCGCGTCGAAATCGCGCCGGTGCCGCGGCCGTCGAGTGCGGCGGCGGCGGAGAAGTCCGGTGCTTGACGACGCGATCCACGCGGCTCGCGCGAGGCTCGATGCATGGCGCGCGAGCGGCGCGGCTCGGCTCGATCCGGTGCGCTTTCATCTGCTCGACGCGCTTACGCGGCGCGCGGCACAGCACAGCGGCGAGCCGCGACGAGTGCTCGAGCAACGACTGGCAGGACTGCTGGCCGACTATACGGCCGAGGTCGAGCGTGCCGCTGCGCACGAGAGCGCGTCGCAAGCCACGTCCGGTGAAGCCGACGCGGCCGACGACGCCACGCTCGCGGCGCTGATCGAACGCCTCGCCCGCCACCACGCGCGCGCCGATGCGCCGCACGCTGCCGCCTATCCCGATCTGCCCGCAGTCGACTACTTCCGCGAAGTTTGGTCCAAACTGCGCACCGAAAAGCAGTTGCGCCAGTCGCTCGCGCAGGTGCCAGGCAACGCGGGGCCGCTCAATTCGAGCAGCCTCGTACATCGCGCGCTGTCGTTGATGCGCGAGCTGTCGCCGGAATATCTGAAGCAATTTCTGTCGTATGTCGATACGCTGTCGTGGTTCGAGCAGATGAACGGCGGCGCACCGCTCGAGAAGGAAGCGCCGCGCGCCGCGACGACCGGCAAGGGCGTTCGCAAGAAGGCGCGCTGATGCGCTAACGGCGGCTGGAATTTGCGTGCGCCAAGCCGCCGAAGCGTTCAGCCGAAGTCGAACACATCGAAAATCGAGCGCTTCTTTTGATACCCGCGATGTTCGTCGCGACGCTCCTCGTAACGCTGCCGCTCGCTTTCCAGGGCACGCTCGCCGCGCCGCGAGCCGTCGCCGTCATCCTGCGCAATCAACTTGTCCAGTTCGCCGCGATCGAGCCATACGCCTCGGCAGTCCGGACAGTAATCGATTTCGATCGAGCGGCGCTCGGTCATCAGCAAACCGGTCGTTTTGCAGACTGGGCATTTCATCACGGCATCACTCCTCGCTGCTTGCCAGACGTTTCGTTTTCGCGCGCCGCGCGAGCATGTTCATCGCCTCGACGAACGCGGAAAACGCCATCGCCGCATAGATATACGCCTTCGGAACGTGCGAGCCGAAACCATCGGCGATCAGTGCCATGCCGATCACGAGCAGGAAGCTCAGCGCCAGCATCACGATGGTCGGATTGCGATCGATGAAGCGCGCGAGCGGCTGCGCCGCGAACAGCATCACCATGATCGACACGATCACCGCGATGAACATGATCGGCAGGTGCTCGGTCATGCCGACCGCGGTGATGATGCTGTCGACGGAAAACACGAGGTCGAGCAGGATGATCTGGCCGATCGCGGCCGCCAAGGTCAACTGCACGGTCGAGCTGGTTTTCGCGGCGAGTTCGTCATCGGGGATCATGTGCTGACGGATTTCGGTGGTTGCCTTCCACACGAGGAACAGGCCGCCGCCGACGAGGATCAGATCGCGCCACGAAAAGCCATGATCGAACAGCGTGAACGCGACCGCGGTCAGCTTCGTGATCCACGCGATGGTGCTGAGCAGAAGCAGCCGCATCACCAGCGCGAGCAGCAGCCCGATGCGCTGCGCGCGCGCGCGTTGCGCTTCCGGCAAGCGGTTGCTGAGGATCGAAATGAAGATCAGGTTATCGATGCCGAGCACGATCTCCATCACGATCAGCGTGACGAGCGCGGCCCACGCGGCGGGATCGGCAACGAGTGCGAACAGGGAGTCCATGAGGTGGCGTAATCGAGTGCGCCGCGAGCGGCGGAACAGCCATCATGGGCCTATTCGCGGTTCGAATGAACCAGTCGTTTCGGATTTTTCGAAGTATCGGATCAGCATGCTCAACTATCGTCACCTGTACTACTTCTGGATCGTCGTGAAGGAGGGCGGCTTTGCGCGCGCGGCCGGGCGCGGCGTCGCGATGACCGAGGCCGGCGAGCAGGCGTTCGATCGCGCGGAGCAAATCTTCCAGCTGGGCGAGGCGTTGCTCGACGAGATGCGCGAAGCGAGCGGCGCGGACTCGGTGCGGCTCGCGGTTGGGCTGTCGGATGGGATTTCGAAGCTCGCCGCGCACGCGTTGCTCGCGCCGGTGCTGGCCACGCCGTCGCTCAGGCTGCTGTGTCACGAGGGGGAGCCCGCGCAGCTGTTGTCGGAGCTTGCGCTGGCTCGGCCGCGCGGACGGCGTCATCGAGGAGATTCGCGCAATCCGCTCGCGACGCGGCCAGCATCATGCGCTCGCGTCGCAGGTGATCGCGGCGGCGCAGTCGTGAGGGCATCGCACTGTCGCGGCGCGCCACGCCTGCGCCGCGCGAGATCGGAACGCGTGACGCATGCCCACCGTCACCGCCACCCGCGTATTCGTCGACGACGGCGGCAGCGTGTTGAGAGTCGCGTGCGACAACACCGAATCGCCCGGCGGGCCCTGCGCGTACGAAAGGCCGAAGCCGTACGAGCGGTTGTTCGCGAAGTTGCCGGCCTTTGCTGAACGAGTTCATCGTCTCGAACGTGAGACCGTGGTAAAGCGAAATCGGGGCAAATACGCGCCCATCTGTGGGAATTTGCGCACATCGTGTAGAGACCGTGAGCGTCGTCAAGGGCGACGAGCCGCCCTGGCCGTTTCATCGACACATGGCATAGTGATTGAACCCATCATCACCGGAGGCCGGCATGCGCATCCAGACATCCTTTCTTTTCGACCTCGACGGCACGCTCGTCGACAGCGTCTATCAGCACGTGCTGGCATGGAAAGAGGCGCTCGACAGCGAAGGTATCCCGCTGTCCGTCTGGCGCATCCATCGCAAGATCGGCATGAGCGGTGGGCTGTTCACGGACCAGTTGCTGCGTGAGACACACGGCGAGATCAGCGTCGAACGCGCCGAACGGCTGCGGCACGCGCATGCGGCCGCCTATCAGCGGATGCGCGCCCAGGTCTGTCCGCTGCCGGGCGCGCGCGAACTGCTCGACGCGCTGACCCAGGCCGGCACGCCGTGGGCCGTCGCGACGAGCGGGCGGATGGAAACCGCCGCGCTGAATCTGGCGGCGCTCGGCGTCGATCCGGCAAAGGCGGTCGTCGTCACGCGCGACGACGTCAAATACGCGAAGCCCGATCCCGACCTGTTCCTCGCCGCGGCCGAGCGGCTCGGCGTGTCGATCGAGCACACGGTCGTGGTCGGCGACAGCATCTGGGACATGCTTGCGGCCCGCCGCTGCCGCTCGCTCGGTGTCGGCCTGCTGTCGGGTGGCTATGGCACCGAGGAACTGGAGCGCGCGGGGGCGTTGCGCGTCTACGACGATCCGGCCGATCTGCTCGCGCACCTCGACGAGGTGGCGTCGCGGCCGTGAGCCCCGCGTCGCTCAGGGTTTGATGATGGGCGGCTCCGCGGCGGGCTGCGTCGGTCCCACCTTCGACGATTCGCGGACGAGCCGATCGGTCATCGCCGACGCGACCGGATTCGTGCCGCGGCCGCTACCCGCGCCAGCCCCCGGGGGATTGGCAGACTGCAACGGCACGGTGACGCCGGACGGCATCGGCAGCGACGGGTCGGGTTTCGCCGATTCCTTGACCAGTTGGTCCGTCAGCATCGCGGCGACCGGGTTGGCGCCATTCGGGTGCGTGTCGTCGCGCCGGCGGGCATGGGTCTGGTCGATGCGCGGCCCGTATTGCGGCCTCGGTTGAGCTTTTTCCTGTGCGTACGACTGCGACTTCGAGGGGGCGTGCGTGCCTGCGGCCGGATTGGCCGCGGGCGGCGCCGCGTTATCGATGCGGCCGCTCGCGGTCTGGCTCGACTGGGGCGTGACGCTCGGCACGGGCGCGGCCGCTGTGGCGGGCAGGGACGGGGCGGGGGCGGGCGCCGCAGCAGGTGCCGCAGCAGGTGCCTGAGCGGCTCCCGGAGCCGGAGTGGCCGACTCCATCTGCGGCAGCGCCGATTGCGGCGCGGGCGGACTCACGGGTTGCGCAGGCCTCACGCTGGCGCCAGCGGCACGCGTCGCATCGGTCTGCGGTTCCGATTCCACCGCACCGGTGACGCTGCGGGTCACCGCGCCGGTCATGGCCGGCGCCTGATCGTCCCTGGGGTACAGCAGATAACCGGCGACGCCCGCATCGACCACGAGCAGCCCGACTATCATCATCTTGCCGGTATTCGTCATATCTAAGCAACAACCATTAAGCAACTGCGATTGACTGATGATAAACGACCATTTCGACATCGACGCTTCTTGTGGGCATATTGCGGCGCGTCACGATGATTGATGTCCGAACGGACCTGGCACGAACGGCGCGCGCTTGCCGCTAAAGCCATTCGCCGGCACGACGGAAGCGGACATTTTTTCCGCGTGCCGCGATTTTCTTTTTCGACCAGTTAGTCCCCCGCAATTGCGCGGCCGGCGCCTGCAGGAATGCGATTTAAGTTGTGCCGCCAATGCGCGGAGCCTGTACTATACGAACCATTGCAGACGACCGGCAGCCACGGTTCGATTATCCGGCGTGTGAAAGCGACTTGCAGCGACTGGCTCGCAGCGCACATGCCGGCAGGCCCGCGCCAGGCTGCGCCACCCGAGACGCACGAACAGCGTCGATAGCGGCGCGAACAGCGACGGCAGGCGGTCTCCGGTAGTAGCGACAAGAACCCATTGATCATGCGGACCCGCGGGCGAGGCATCGCCCGGCATTCCTTGGGCAGTCGCCTGGCGAAACGTCAGATCGACCGACCGGTCGGTCGAGGGCCTTCGCGGCGGCGTGAGAAACACGTGAAGATATGAACAACTTTATTCGACCTCCCGTTTTTTATCCGTCCACAGTGGTTTTCGTCGACGACAACGACAGCTACCTCGACGCGCTCCGCCGTTTCTTCCCGGGCACCTACACGAACCTGTTTTTCACGCGTCCGCAAGCGGCCCTCAACTATATCCGCCAGCACGCACGCGAGAATTCGCTCGAATTCGCGGCCGCGTCGGCGTGTCTGAGCGAACCGGGCGTCGAGCGCTTCGTCGAGACCTCGGCGGAGCGCGACATCGTCGCGCAGCCGTCGCGCTTCGAGGAAGTGGCGGCGGTCGTCGTCGACTACGACATGCCGGGCATCGACGGCGTCGAGTTTTTGTCGTCGATCTCGCACCTGCGTTGCGCGAAGGTATTGCTCACCGGCGTCGCCGATGAAACCGTCGCGGTGAAGGCCTTCAACGCCGGCATCGTCGACCTGTACCTGCGCAAGACCGACGCGGATTCCGCCAATCGCCTCACGCACTTCCTGAAGGACGCCAAAAGCCGCCATTGCGCGGAGTCGGGCTGGCTCGCGCTCGGCGAAAACGGCATGACCTACTGCGATCCGCGCACGCGCAAGATGATCGACGAAGTGGTGGCCGCTCAGGGCATCGTCGAATATTACTGGCGGCCCGAGCAGAACGTGATCCTGATGTTCGACGCCGCGGGCAACCCGAGCGTGTTCGTCGCGTGGGCCGAGAACGACTGGATCTCGCAGGGCGAGATCGTCGCCGACGAGGGTGGCCCGTCCGACCTGCTGCGCCAGCTCGCCACGCGCGAGGTGATGCCGCTGTTCTGGCCGGACCTCGCGTATCGTGGCGGCATGAAGTTCCGGTCGCTGACGCCCCAAAGCATTCCTGGCTGGGACGACGCGTTCTTCGGCTGGACCCGCATAGAGCCGGCTGAGGTCGGCCTCGATCTCGTCACGTTCGCGCAGTGGCGCGGCGACCGCAATCGCTGAGCCGCGATAACGCGCCGGGCGCGGCGGTGCATATCGCCGCGCTAATGGCGTGCGTTTTCGCGGAGAAATTCGCATACAGCCCTGTGCATGGCCTGCACGCCGGGGCTTGTTTCAAGCGCGCGCCAGCATCCATGCACGAGCCCCGTGCCGACCAGCAGCCGGGCATCTCCACCAGCTTCGCGAATTCGCTCGACGAACACGCGCGCGTCGTCGCGTAGGGGGTCGTGCTCGGCGCCGATGGCAAGCGTCGGCGGCAGCCCGTCGAAGCGGGTTGCGGCGAGCGGGATCGTCCACGCGGGGCCGGGCGTTGGGTCGGCTTCCTCTCCTTTTCCCCAGTAAGCGTCGCGAAACTTATGCACGTCCGCGAGCGTCAGCATCGGCGCATCGGACTCGGTGTCGCGCGCGGGCAATTGCGGCTCGGTGCCGAGCATCGGATAGACGAGCGCGATGCCGCGCAACCCGCTCGCACATTCGTCACGCAGGCGTAGCGCGACGCTTGCCGCGAGCGTGCCGCCGGCGCTATCGCCCGCGAGTTGCAATGCGGCGCGCTCTGGGAGGTCGAACGGCAGGCGGTGGTTCAACGCGGCACGCGTGATCTCGAGGCAGTCGTCGTGCGCGGCCGGCACGCGATGCTCAGGCGCGAGCCGGTAGTCGACCGCGATCACGTCGAGGCCGGTGTCGGCGGCGAGGCGCGCCGTCACCATCTGATGACTGTTCAGCGAGCCGAGCACGAAGCCGCCGCCATGAAAATACAGCACCGTGCCGCGGATCATGCTGTGTTCGCTTGCCTTCGCTGGATGCCGGTAGAGCCGTAGCGGGATCGCATGGCCCGCGTCGGTGCGAAAGCTTGCGTCCCGTGTGGTGAGTTCGCTGGGCAGTGGCGGCGTCAACGTCGCGGCGTAGCGGTCATACAGCTCGCGCTGCTCGCGCGGCGTCATCGCCGCGTGATGCGACGGATAGAGCGCGCTCGCTCGTTCGATAAAGGCGGCGATTTCCGGCTCGAGCATGGTCACTCCGTTTGAGTAGTGTTTCCCGTTTGCACTGCGCATGGCAAAGCGATCACACGTCCCGCGAAACGCGCCGGCGGCAATGCCGCATGGGCTTGCGCGAGTTCGTGTACGCGCGCTTTGACGTCCGGATCGAAAGCAACGCCGCGCGGTCCGCTGGTATCGACGTGCAGCAGCATCTGCTCGCCCGCGGCGACGGGGCCGGTGCGTTGGCTTTGCGTCGTGTCCAGCGCAAACATTTCGAAGTACACGTGAATACGTTTCGCGTCGCAGCCGAGCACGCGCATGTCGACACGCACCTGCGTGCCTTGTTTGATTTCATGCAGATAGTTGAGATGCGCTTCGAGCGTGTAGATCGATCGATGCCGCTCTTTGCGCACCGCATCGGGCAGGCCGATCAGATCGATCAGCCCGTCGACCGCGAGACTGAAGATCAGCAGGTAGAACGCGTCGCGCATGTGGCCGTTGTAGTCGACCCATTCGGCGCGCACGCCGTCGCGGTAAGAGGGCAGGGCAACGGGATGCGACATGAGCGTCTATCTCCTCGATCGAATGCGATGTCTGCGGCGCGTCGTTGGGCGTTATCAGTGTAGTGCATCGCGTTGAGGCTGCGCCGGAACGTGGTGGCCTCGAATTGTGGCCGCTATGGCAACAGTGAATTCATGGTTCAGGGCTTACTACGTGGCTCGACCGGCTTCTAAACTGCGCTAACCGCTGCGGATGGCCGATGGTCGCACCAGGCTCCGCGGCAATCGCATGAAGCCATCTCGGGAGGTTGGAAATCATGAAGTCCATCAGGTCGCTGATCGAAGCAGGGGCTATCGCCGCTCTCGTTGCCGCGCCGCTCGTGGCGTTTGCCCAGTCGAATCCGGCCGATCAGCCGCTCGCGCGCGCCCAGGTCCGCGCCGAGCTGATTCAGCTCGAAAAGGCGGGTTACGATCCGTCCAATGCGAACGTGATCGACTATCCGGCCGATATCCAGGCGGCCGAAGCAAAGGTCGCGGCGCAAAACCAGGCTGCGCAGAATAGCGGCTACGGTGCGCCGTCGAATGGCTCGTCGCAGCGCAGTGGCCGCACCGATTTCGCGCCGACTTCGTATTCCGTGCCGGTGGTGAATTACACGCGTTGATTGCAGCGTGTACAACTAACGTCACTTCCGAAGCGCAGCAACGCGACGCCGTCGAATCTGACGAGCGGCGCGGTCGACAGCACGGGCTGAGGCTTCAGTTCACCGTTCGTCGTGAGCCCGACGGGGGCGCGCACCGACCAGCAGCGCATCCTCGGTGCGGGCCACGCGGCCAGCGCCGGCAGCGGCAGCAAGAAGGCCGGAATGGCGGAGTGGATGATCGAAGCGAAGGGGCTTTGTGCGGTGGAAAGCGGCGGTATGAGGCGCGGAAGAAGTGTTGGCATTGCCCGGTGATCGAGATCACCCCCCTGCAGCACCGAGTGCAGGTGACGCGGAAAAAAACGGGCGGAGCGGCAGTGCGCTTCGCCCGTGCTGTCAGTTTTGAATCCGGCTGCTCAGTGCCGCGCGCGCGAACGCGCGCCATCCTCAGATCACCCGTTCACGCAGCCACGCCGAGCCGAGATCGATCACCGTCACGACGACGATCACCATGATCATCACCGCGGCCGTCTGCGCATAGTTGAACGAGCGGATCGCTTCGTACAGCACGACGCCGATGCCGCCCGCGCCGACCATGCCGACCACCATCGCCGAGCGCACGTTCGACTCGAAGCGATACAACGCGTACGAGATCCACAGCGGCAGCACTTGCGGCAGCACCGCATAGACGATTTCGTCGAGGCGCGTCGCGCCGGTTGCGCGCACGCCTTCGGCCGGACGCGGATCGATCGCCTCGGCCGCTTCTGCGAACAGTTTGGCGAGCACGCCCGTCGTATGCACCCACAGCGCGAGCACGCCGGCGAATGGCCCGAGGCCGACCGCGACGATGAACAGCATCGCGAAGACCATTTCGTTGATCGCGCGGCATGCGTCCATCAGGCGGCGCATCGGCTGCACGACCCACTGCGGCGCGAGATTGTGCGCGGACATCAGGCCAAATGGCACCGCGCAGACGAGGGAGAGCGCGGTACCCCAGATCGCGACCGCCAGCGTCACGTACATCTCGTGCACGTAGCTGCGCCACTCGGTGAAGTCGGGCGGGAAGAAGTCCGCGGCGAACTGGCCCATGTTGGCCGAGTCGCTCAGCAGATCGAGCGGCCGCATGTCGGCGCCGTGCCACGCGCCGCCGAGTACCGCGAGCACCGCGATCCAGCCGAGCAACGACCACCAGTTGCGCTTGCCGGCACGATCTTTATCTTGCGCCGTCCGCGCGGCGGCCGCTTCGCTCGCGCGCGCGGGCGACGTGCTCAGATCGGCGGAGTTCATTGCTTCGACTGTGCGTTGCTGAGCGCGCTCAGCTTCGCGTCGAGAGCGGCCAATTGCGTCTTGCGGTCGCTATCGGACAGATGTGCATCGTTCTCGATCTTCTGCTTCTGCTGGAACAGCACGATCTCGCGAATCGGCAGCAGTTGCCGATCCGACGATGCCTCGAAGCCGCTGTACTCGGTGATGCCGGCCATCACCGCTTTTTCGTGCAAATCGGTTTTCGCGTAGTTCAGGAAAAACTTGCGCAGCTTGTCCTTCGTCGCTTCCGGCAGATCCTTGCGCCACACGAGCGGGTCCGAAGGAATCAGCGGCGAGGTCCACAGCACGCGCACCTGCGCGAACTTGTCCGGATGCTCGCGCTTGAGCGTTTCCATCATCATGCTGTTGTTGGTCGCGATGTCGATCTTGTTGTTGACGACGGCCAGCAGATTCGCTTCGTGGCTCGACGGCAGCACGCTCTTGAACGACGTGTAGACCGGCGCGTTGTGCTTCGCGAACAGGTAGTAGCCAGGCACCAGCGTGCCCGACGTCGAGTTCGGATCGCCGAACCCGAGCGTCACGCTCTTCGTGTCCTTGAACACGTCGTCGAGCGTCTTGAAGCGGCTGTTCACGTTGGTGATCAGCAGCGAGTAGTAGCCGCTGTCGCCGTTCGCGTGCTGCGCTTTCGCGAATACTTCGCCATTCGAACGATCGACGGCTTCGATCGCCGACGCGTTGCCGAAATAGCCGACCTGCACCTTGTTGAAGCGCATGCCTTCGATGATGCCCGCGTAATCGGTCGCGAAGAATGCCTTCACGTTCAGGCCGGTCTGTTTCTTCATGTCATCGATCAGCGGTTCCCAGCGTTGCTTGAGCACCGCCGACGAATCGGTCGAGATGATCCCGAGGTTGATGTCCTCGGCGTGGGCCGCGGCGATGCAGGCGAAAGCGGCAGCGCCGGCCGCGAGCGTGATCAGGGAGCGCAGGAATTTCATCGGTTGAGATCCGGTTGAGTGGACGGAGAGAATCAAAAGCGCGCGATAGCGTGCGTGGTTCAGTTCGACGGCGCGGGGTTCAACGCGAACGCGTAGCGCGCGGCGGCGGTGTCGGGGGCGTCAGGCTCGTCGTGAGTTTCGTCTGCGTCGTGCGTCGCGTCGTCGAGCAGTTCGCGCGCATCGCCGCCGTAGAGTTTCTTTAGCAGCGCCGGTGTCAGCGCACTGGAAGGGCCGTCGTAGACCACCTTGCCGCGACGCAGCGCGACCGTGCGCGGGCAGTACTGCATCGCGATGTCGACCTGATGCAGCGACACCAGCACCGTGATCCGGTGCTCGACGTTCAGCGCTTGCAGCATGTCCATCACGCGGCGCGACGACTCGGGATCGAGCGAGGCGATCGGTTCGTCGGCGAGCACGATTTGCGCACGTTGCACGAGCGCCCGTGCGAGCGCGGCACGTTGCTGTTGACCGCCCGACAGGTTCGCGGCCCGCTCGCGCGCATGTTCGCCGATCCCGACCTCGTGCAGCGCGGCCCGCGACAGCGCGCGTTCCGCGCGCGGGAAGCGGCCGGAGAGACGCCGCCACCACGGCAGGCGCGCGAGCGCGCCGATCAGCACGTTGGTTTCGACCGACAGCCGGTTCACCAGATTGAACTGCTGGAACACGAAGCCGATGTCGCGGCGAATGCTGCGCACCTCGCGCACGATGCGGCCGTTCTGCTGGATCGGCCGGCCGAGAATCTCGATTTGCGACGGCTGCGCGTCCGACGCGGTAAAGCCCGCGATAAGCCGCAGCAACGTCGATTTTCCCGAGCCGGACGCGCCGATCAGCGCGACCATTTCACCGGGCGCGACGCGCAGATCGATTTCGTCGAGCGCTTTGCGGCCGTTACCGAACGTCTTGCTCAAACGCTCGATTCGAATAGCTTCATGGATCGCTTCCATCTGTATTCCCTCTTGCATCCGGCCACTGCCGGCAGGTGTGGGCACATTCTAGGAAGCGACTGTGACGGTTGAGTGAAGGCATCGCAACGTCTAGACGACTACATCTTTATGCGTCGCGTTTTCCGCTGTGTCATGTGTCGTCAGGATGGCAAAACGAAGTCATTGCGAAGTCAGCGATTCGAACGAAAAGTGACATACGGATGACACGATTCGCGTGCAGACGTGCGCGCTCGCGCGTGCTGACACACAGCCAGGCTATAGTGCGGGTTTTCCGGCCGTCCTTAATAATCCCGACACTCCGGTCACGCCGTCATGCCGACTCCTTTGAGCTTTCTTCCGGACAGTTTTGCCGAATATGAAGATCTCAAGTCGATACTCGACCAGGGCAGGGCGAGCTTCGAAATCCGCGCGGTCTGCGAGACCGAGGTACGCGGCCGGCGCTTTTCCATCTACACCGCGAGCATCGGTTCATCCGATCCGCTCGCGCCAGCCATTGGCTTTTTCGGCGGGATTCACGGGCTCGAGCGAATCGGCTCGCAACTCGTCCTCGACTATATGCGCGCGCTGCTCGCTCGGCTCGAATGGGACGAATTGCTGGTGCGCCAATTGCAGTCCATCCGGCTGATCTTTTTACCGATCGCGAATCCCGGCGGCATGTGGGCAGCGACGCGCGCGAATCCGCGCGGCGTCGACCTGATGCGCAACGCACCGCAAGACGCCGACGCGCGCGTGCCGCTGCTGGCGGGCGGTCAGCGCGTCGGCGCGTGGTTGCCCTGGTATCGCGGCCGCGCGGGCGAGCCGATGGAGGTCGAGGCGGCCGCGCTGCTGCATGTAGTCGAGACGCAACTCGCCGCGCGGCCGTTGAGCATCGCGCTCGATTGCCATTCCGGCTACGGCTGGAGCGACAGCATCTGGTTTCCGTACGCCCGAACCCGCCGGCAGATGCGGCATCTGCCCGAAATGTACGTGTTGAAGAGCATGTTCGAACACGCGCATCCGCATCACGGCTACACGTTCGAGCCGCAAAGCCATCAGTATCTGGTGCACGGCGATCTGTGGGACTACGCGTATGACCGCACGCCGGCGCCGAACGTCTTTCTGCCGATGACGCTCGAACTCGGCTCGTGGCTGTGGATCAAGAAAAACCCGCGGCAGTTGTTTTCGCGGCAGGGCATGTTCAATCCGGTCATGGAGCATCGCACCGCGCGCGTGCTGCGGCGCCATGCGAACCTGTTCGACTTCCTCGCGCGCGCGGCGTTTTCGGCGCAGCGCTGGCTGCCGCAAGGCAACCGTCGCGAGCAGTTGCTGCAAAGCGCGCTCGATCACTGGTACAGGCCGGATCGCGTATGAGCACATGGATTCTGTTGCGCGGACTGACGCGGGAAACGCGGCATTGGGGGAGCTTGCCGGCGGCGTTGCGCGAAACCCTGGGTCAAATTTCGGGCGATCGCTTGCGCGATGCAACCCCAGCCGCAACGAGCACGACCGGCTTGCGTTTGCTGCTGCTCGATCTGCCTGGCAACGGTGAATACGTGCGGCGGCGCGCGCCCGCGAGCGTCGCGGGCATGGTCGCATTCGTGCGGCAGGCGGCGCTCGAAACGGGTGTGCCGGGCCCCTACAACGTGCTCGCGATGTCGCTCGGCGGCATGGTCGCGACCCACTGGGCACAGCGTCATCCCGGCGAGATCGAACGGCTCGTGCTGATCAATACGAGCATGCGGCCGTTCAGCCGCATGCACGAGCGGCTGCGGCCGTCGGCGTGGCCTGGTCTGCTCGGCGTCGCGGCGCATTGGAGCGATGCCGCCGATGCCGAGAGCGGCATCCATCGACTCACGTGCAATAACCTCCACACCTTGGGCGCGGATCTCGCTGCCTGGACCGCGATTCGCCGCAGCGCGCCGGTGAGCCGCGCGAATGCGTTGCGGCAATTGTGGGCGGCCGCGTGCTTTAGCGCGGCGCCCGCCGCGCCGGAGTGTGCACTGCTGATTCTGTCGTCGGAAGCCGATGGGCTCGTCAACCCGGTCTGTTCGGCGAAGCTCGCGGCGGCGTGGGGCGCGCCGCATCGCAAGCATCCATGGGCCGGCCACGATCTACCCCATGACGATCCCGCATGGACGGCCGCGCAGATTCGCGCGTGGCTCACCCAGCGCGCCGAGAATAGCGATGCGGCCGCGCCGGCACCGGCGCCCGCAAAGCCCGCGCGTTGAGCCGCGCACGGCGTTGCCGCGCCGCAGCGATGCCAGGGCCTGGCGATTCTTCGACGACCGGTCAGCGGGTATTACCTGACTGCGCGAAACGGCCGTATCGCGTACGGCAGGCGCATAATTCCAAGTCAGACGTTGCCTGCGAATCACGCGATACTCACCATTGCCGCCAGCCAGGGGAGTCGATCATGCAAGCAAAGAACGAAGAAGCCGTCACACACCTGCTGAACGATGTTGTCGAATTTGCGCGGGGGCGGTTGCCGGAGCCGACCTTCAATATCGTCGAACCCTTCCTGCGGCATTACTACGATTTCGTCGACGCGGGCGATCTGCAAAGCCGCTCGATCGCCGATCTGTACGGCGCGGCGCTGGCCCACTGGCAGACCGCGCAGCGCTTCGTGCCGGGCGAGCAGCGGCTGCGCGTGTATAACCCGATCCTCGAACAGCATGGCTGGCATTCCGATCACACGGTGATCGAAATCGTCAACGACGACATGCCGTTCCTCGTCGATTCGGTCTCGATGTCGGTCAACCGGCATCGGCTCGCGCTGCATTCGGTCGTCCATCCGGTATTTCGGGTCTGGCGCGCGCCGGACGGCAGCATCGCGCGCGTGAGCCAAGGTGCCGAAGAAGCCGGCGATACGCGCTCGCATCTGACCTCGTGCATCCATTTCGAGGTCGATCGTTGTGGCGATGCCGCAAAACTCGACGCGTTGCGCGACGACATCGCGCGCGTGCTCGGCGACGTGCGCGCGGCGGTCGAGGATTGGCCGAAGATCATCGAACGCGCGAAGCAGACCATTCAAGATATGAAGGTGCGTGAAACCGGTCCCGAGGGCGTCGAAGCGCGCGCGTTCGTCGAATGGATGGTCGCCGATCATTTCACGTTCCTCGGCCACCGTGATTACGAACTGGTGCAGCACGACGGCGGCTTCGGTTTGCGGGCGGTCGCGGGCTCCGGTCTCGGCATTCTGCGCGATGCGCTGCAGCCGGGCGGCGCGGCGGAAGTCACGCCGTTGCCGCCGGCGGCCGCGGAGATCATCTCCGGGTCGTCGCCGATCTTTCTGACTAAGGCCAATTCGCGCGCCACGGTGCACCGGCCCGGCTATCTCGACTATGTCGGCATCAAGCTGAGCGGCGCCGATGGCAAGGTGACAGGCGAGCGGCGCTTCATCGGCCTGTATACGTCGACCGCTTATTTCGTGTCGGCCGCGGAGATTCCGATCGTGAGGCGCAAATGCGCAAATATCGTCAGACGCGCCGCATTCCTGCCGAAAGGTCATCTGGCGAAATCGCTGGTGACGGTGCTCGAGACCTATCCGCGCGACGAATTGTTCCAGGCCGACGAGGACCAGCTGTACGACACCGCCCTCGGCGTGCTGCGTTTGCAGGAGCATCAGCGCACGCGGCTGTTCGTGCGGCGCGATCGCTTCGATCGCTTCGTATCGTGCCTCGTGTTCGTGTCGCGCGACAAGTACAACACCGATCTGCGGCAGCGCATCGCGAACCTGCTCGCCGACGCATTCAATGGTGAGAACGTCGAATTCACGCCGCTGCTGTCGGAGTCGACGCTCGCGCGAATTCATTTCGTCGTGCATGCCAAAGCGGGCGGCATGCCGAGCGTCGACACGCGCGAGCTCGAAGCGCGCCTCGTGCAGGTCGCGCGACGCTGGCAGGACGATCTGGCCGACGCATTGCTCGACGCGTACGGAGAAGAGCAGGGCAACCGTTTGCTGCAGCACTACGCCGATTCGTTCCCGGCCGGCTATCGCGACGACTATCCGGCGCGCACGGCCGTGCGCGATATCGAACTGATCGAGCGCGTGCAGGGCAGCGAGCGGCTCGCGATGAACCTGTACAGGCCGATCGAATCGGGACCGCGCGCGTTCCGTTTCAAGGTGTATCGCACGGGGCTGCCGATCGCACTGTCGCGCAGCTTGCCGATGCTCGAACATCTGGGCGTGCGCGTCGACGAAGAGCGGCCTCATCTGATCGAGGCGCCCGGTGCGATGCCCGCGTGGATCCACGACTTCGGCCTCGAACTCGCGGACGATACCGAGTTCGACATCGAGCGGGTCAAGGATCTGTTCGAACAGGCGTTCGAGCAGGTGTGGACCGGCACGATCGAAAGCGACGACTTCAACCGCCTCGTGCTGCGCGCGCAGCTCAATGCACGCGAGGTGACGATTCTGCGCGCTTACGCGAAGTATTTGCGGCAAGTCGGTTCGACGTTCAGCGACGCGTATATCGAACGCGCGGTGACCGGCAATCCGGCAATTGCGCGCATGCTCGTCGACCTGTTCATCGCGCGCTTCGATCCGGCGCTCGGCGCGGTACGCGAGGCCCGCGTCAACGTTTGTCTGGAGACGATCGACAGCGCGCTCGACCAGGTGCCTAATCTCGACGAAGACCGCATCCTGCGGCAGTTCCTCGGCGTGATCAAGGCGACCAAGCGCACTAACTACTACCGCCATGACGCTCTGGGCCAACCGAAGCCGTATCTGTCGTTCAAGTTCGATCCCGCCCAGGTGCCCGGCTTGCCCGAGCCGAAACCGATGTTCGAGATCTGGGTCTATTCGCCGCGCGTCGAGGGCGTCCATCTGCGAGGCGGGCGCGTCGCGCGCGGCGGCCTGCGCTGGTCTGATCGGCGCGAGGATTTCCGCACGGAAGTGCTCGGCCTGATGAAGGCGCAGATGGTGAAGAACGTGGTGATCGTGCCGGTCGGCTCGAAGGGCGGCTTCGTCGTCAAGAATCCGCCGCCGCAGAGCGAGCGCGATGCGTGGATGCGCGAAGGCGTCGCGTGCTATCAGACCTTCCTGCGCGGCTTGCTCGACGTGACCGACAATCTGGCGAGCACCGACGTCGTGCCACCGCCTGACGTGGTGCGCCACGACCCCGACGACCCGTATCTGGTCGTCGCCGCCGACAAGGGCACGGCCACGTTTTCCGACTACGCGAATGCGATCTCGCAGGAATACGGTTTCTGGCTCGACGACGCGTTCGCGTCGGGCGGCTCGGTCGGCTATGACCACAAGAAGATGGGTATCACCGCGCGCGGCGCGTGGGAGTCGGTCAAGCGGCACTTCCGCGAAATCGGCGTCGACACGCAGAGCGAGGACTTCACGGTAGTCGGTGTCGGCGACATGTCGGGCGACGTGTTCGGCAACGGCATGCTGCTGTCGCCGCATATCAAGCTGCTCGCCGCGTTCGATCACCGCCATATCTTTCTCGATCCGAATCCCGATCCCGCGGCGAGCATGGCGGAGCGCGCGCGGCTCTTCATGCTCGACCGTTCGAGCTGGGCCGATTACGATCCGTCGCTGATCTCGGCCGGCGGCGGCGTGTTCCCGCGCAGCGCGAAGACGATTCCGCTATCGACGGCGGTGCAGGCGGCGCTCGGGATCAGCGCGGCGGCGCTCTCGCCGGCCGAGCTGATGCGCGTGATTCTGCAGGCGCCGGTCGATCTGCTTTACAACGGCGGCATCGGCACCTATGCGAAGGCGAGCCGCGAGACCAATCAGCAGGCGGGCGATCGCGCGAACGACGCGATCCGCGTGAACGGCGCGGATCTGCGCTGCAAGGTCGTGGCCGAAGGGGGCAATCTCGGCTTGACGCAACTCGGGCGCATCGAGTTCGCGCAGCGCGGCGGCCGCATCAATACCGATGCGATCGATAATTCGGCCGGTGTCGATTGCTCGGATCACGAGGTCAACATCAAGATTCTGCTGGGCCTCGTCGTCGCCGACGGCGAGATGACGGAGAAGCAGCGCAATGCGTTGCTTGCCGAAATGACCGATGAAGTCGGTCTGCTCGTGCTGACGGACAACTACTATCAGACCCAGGCTTTGTCGATCGCGGGCCGTTTCGGCGTGGAGCTGCTCGATGCCGAAGCGCGCCTGATGCGCTATCTGGAGAAGGCGGGGCGGCTCAATCGCGTGATCGAGTTTCTGCCCACCGACGAGGACATCGCCGAGCGCGCGGCCGCGAAGCAGGGACTGACGACACCCGAGCGCGCGGTGCTGCTCGCGTACAGCAAGATGTGGCTCTATGACGCGCTGCTCGAATCGTCGATGCCGGAAGATCCGCTCGTCAGCGATATGTTGATCGAGTACTTTCCGAAACCTCTGCGGCAGCGTTTCCGCGAACCGATGCAGCGCCATCCGCTGCGCCGTGAAATCCTCGCGACGCATCTGACCAATGCGCTCGTGAATCGCGTCGGCTGCGAGTTCGTGCATCGGCTGATGGAGGAGACCGATGCACAGCCCGGCGACATCGTGCGCGCGTGCATCATGGCGCGCGACGTGTTCGATCTCGATCAGATCTGGCGCAGCATCGACGCGCTCGACAACCGCGTTCCCGACGACGTGCAGGCACGCATGTTCGCGGAGGTCGCGCGGCTCGTCGAACGTTCGGCGCTGTGGTTCCTGCGGCATCTGCAAACGGGCGCGGCCGGCGACGACGTGACCGGCCTGCTCGCGCGCTGTCGCGACGCCGCGCACCGTCTCGCGCCACAATGGCCGGCGCTGTTGCCTGGCGCGGACCTCGAAGCGTTGTCGGAGCGGCAACGGGTGTTCGTCGATGCGGGTGTCGATAGCGATCTCGCGGTGCGGATCGCGAGCGGCGAGGTGTCGGCCGCTCTGCTCGATATCGCCGAAGTCGCGTCGACGTGCGGGCGCAATCTCGAACAGGTCGCGGGCGTCTACTTCGCGCTCGGCACGCTGCTGAATTACAGCTGGATCAGCGAGCGCGCCGCCTCGTTGCCGGCGCCGACGCATTGGGACATGCTCGCGCGCGCATCTGCGCTCGCCGAACTCGCGCGGCTCAAGCGCGCGCTGACTACGAGCGCATTGGCCGGCGCGACCGATGCGTCGACGCCCGACTCGCTGGTGCAAGCGTGGCGCGACAAACGCGCGGCGCAGCTCGAGCGTTATACGCGTCTGCTGACCGACCTGCGCGCGACGGGCGGCGCGAGTCTTTCGGTGCTGCTGGTTGTCGTACGGGAGATGGCGGCGCTAGAGAGGGCGTGAGCCGCACGAATGGTGCAAAGGACGCCTGGGGAACTGGCGGCACGACGGCACATCAGGTCCGATTCCTGCGACCGGGTGTGTCGTTGTCATCCATAATATCGAGTACTTGCCGATCACTTCGCTCGTGCAATACCCAACAATACCCAGCCCGCTCACCGACCCCCGCCAGCAGATGAAAGAAGAATCGCCGAAAGCCATTTTCTACGCACTCGCCGCCAACTTCGGCATCGCCGTCTGCAAGTTCGCCGCGGCGGCGTTCACCGGCTCCGGATCGATGTTCGCCGAAGCGATTCACTCCACCGCCGACTGCGGCAATCAACTGCTGCTGCTATTCGGACTGCGCGAAGCGCGCAAGCCGGTGAGCCCTTTGCATCCGATGGGCAGCGGCCGCGAAATCAACTTCTATTCGCTGCTGGTTGCGTTGCTGCTGTTTTTCGTCGGCGGTGCGTTTTCGGTGTATGAGGGCGTGCATCGACTGATTGCGCGCGAGCCGTTGCAATATGCGTTCGTCGCGTTGGCGGTGCTCGGTGTGTCGGTGGTGCTCGAATCGCTATCGTTGTGGGGCGCGGTCAAGGAGATTCGCAAGACGCATCCGGATAAAAATCTGTGGCACTGGTTTCGCGAGACGCGCGAATCGGATCTGCTGGTCGTGGCCGGCGAAGATATCGCCGCGCTATTCGGTCTCGCGATCGCCTTCGTCGCGGTGCTATCGACGATGGTGACCGGCAGCCCCGTGTATGACGCGCTCGGCTCGGTGGGGATCGGTTTTCTGCTGATGACGATCGCGTGGCTCGTCGCGCGTGAAGTGAAGTCGATGCTCGTCGGCGAATCGGCGAGCCCGGAAGTGCGCAGCGCCATCGACGCGCATCTGCGCGCGCGTCCTGAGATTCGCGGCATCATCAACCTGATCACGCTGCAGTGGGGGCGTCACGTGGTGGTGGCGGTGCAGGCGGAAATGATCGACTACGCGAGCGGCCGCGCGATGGTCGATGCGATCAACGTCATCGAGGCCGATCTGCAGGCCACGTTTCCTCAGGTGCGCTGGGTGTTCTTCGAACCGGATGTGCCGCGCAATTAAAGAAGACTTCTCCACTCGGGCATGAATCGGGTCCATGAACCCCGCGGACGAGAGGAGGCGAGAGGAGGCGAGATGAGGCGAAGCGACGCGCGCTGCAATCGCGGGTCATTCCGCCCGTCCCGACTGGATGCCAGTACGCTTCACAGCGTTTATTTGAACCCCGCCACCGCATGCGGCACATACAGTTCTTCGAGCCGGCGAACTTCGTCGTCACTGAGCTTCAACGAGAGCGCCGCAACCGCATCGTCGAGATGATGCAGTTTGGTAGCACCGACAATCGGCGCGGTAATCGGCTTCTTCTGCAGCACCCACGCTAGCGCAACCTGCGCGCGCGGCACGCCGCGCTCTTTCGCGATCTCGCTGACCCGCTCGACGATACGCCGATCTGCTTCCTGCGTGTGCGCGTACAGCGTGCGGCCGAATTCATCGGTTTCCGAGCGCGCGCTTTCGGTGTCCCAGTCGCGCGTCAAGCGTCCGCGGGCAAGCGGACTCCACGGAATCACGCCGATGCCTTCGCTTTCGCACAGCGGCAGCATTTCGCGCTCTTCCTCGCGGTACAGCAGATTCACGTAGTTCTGCATCGTCACGAAGCGCGTCCAGCCATTGCGCTCGGCCACCTGCAGCGCCTTGGCAAACTGCCATGCGTACATCGACGACGCGCCGAGATAGCGCGCCTTGCCGGCTTTCACGACATCGTGCAGCGCTTCCATCGTTTCTTCGATTGGCGTGCCGTAGTCCCAGCGATGGATCTGATACAGGTCGACATAGTCGGTACCGAGCCGCCGCAGGCTGTTATCGATCTCCGCCATGATCGCCTTGCGCGACAGCCCGGCGCCGTTCGGGCCCGGATGCATGCGGCTATTGACCTTGGTGGCGAGCACGATCTCGTCGCGCTTCGCAAAGTCCTTCAGCGCACGGCCGACGATTTCCTCGCTGGTGCCGTCCGAATAGACGTTGGCCGTGTCGAAGAAGTTGATGCCGTGATCGAGCGCCTGCTTGATGAAGGGCCGCGCGGCTTCGTCGTCGAGCGACCAGGGGTGCGTGCCGTGCGAGGGTACGCCATAACTCATACAGCCGAGACAGAGACGCGATACATCGAGGCCGGTGCGGCCGAGTTTCACATAATCCATCGTGTTGCTCCTATAGTGAAGCGCACAAACTCGCTGCGAGGGAAGGATATTCGATTATAGGGAAACGACGGCAAGCGCGTCGTCACGGGCCGCACCGCTTTCGATCGCTTCAATGCGAATGCGCCCGCGAAGCCACTTCGCGGGCGCATGACGCAGAGTGCCGTGAACGACAGCCAACGCTCAATGCTGTATCGGGCGATACGGTGTCCACACGGGCGTGTCGGTATTCCAGTTGTCGAGTTCCGATGGTGTCATGATGTGCTCCTTGATGAAGAGGCGCGCAGTTTTGCGCCGCAAGCGCGCCGGGTTCTGAATCAACTTCTTCTAACTCGTTACTGGCCCTTCGCAATGCGCGTCACTTCGCCGTTCGTTCCTTCCTGCAACGCGATGCGCGCGGCTTGCGTCTGGCCGATCAGGCCTTTGTCCGGATACGAGGTGCGATTCAGTGAGGGCAGCGAGCCGTCGCGATACGCGGCGACCAGTTCGGCCTTGACCTCAACGCGTGTCTTCGCGCTCGCGGTCGGCGCCGGTTGCGTGTCATACGTTCCCGCGCGGCCGATACCGCCGCCGCCTTGCGCAAATGCCGGAACGCTGACGAGCAGCGACAGAGCGAGGCCTGCCAACAGATTGCGTTTCATGATTCACTCCTGTCGATTCATTGGCAGCGCGATGGCGCCGCGACAGGGTGAAATGTAGACGTCGACGCGGTGTGGATAAATCGCGGGTTTGCGAAATGAATTGTCGCGATTCAGGAACAATCGCGAGCGAGGCTTCACCGGGGCCGTGCGATTGCACGGTTGCCGCGGCATTGGCGCCGCGGCTGGAATTCACTGTTTCACTTCCCGTACTTCATGCGACCCATTCGGTCATCACCGGCGTGTCGAGTGCCGGCGCGGACTCGCGCTGCTCGAATGTGCGCTTCGTGCAGGTGGCGTCGAGAGTGCCGCGTCCGCTCAGCAATGGGCAACGATCGAACAGCTCCGCGATCCAGTCTACGAAAACGCGGACTTTCGGCGACAGATGACGACTGTGCGGATAGACTGCCGAAATCGGCATCGGCAAGGGTTTCAAGTCCGGCAGTACTTCGACGAGCTGACCCGAGCCCAGATGCGGCAGCACCATGAAGCGCGCCGGCTGAATCAGGCCGAAGCCTTCGAGTCCGCAGGTCACGTAGGCATCCGCGTCGTTGACCGACACGATGCTTTTCATCTTCACTTCCACTTCGTTGCCGTTCACCAGGAACGCCCAGTCGAGCGTGCGTCCCGTGCGGCTCGAGAAGTAGTTGACGGCTTTGTGATTGTCGAGATCTTCGAGCGAAGCGGGCACGCCCGCGCGCTTGATGTAGTCGGGCGACGCGCAGGTCACGCCCTCGAACAGACCGATGCGGCGCGCGACCAGCGACGAATCCTGCAACGCGCCGACACGCACCACGCAATCGACACCTTCTTGCAGCAGATCGACGGGCCGGTCGGTCAGGCCCAGTTGCAGATCGATGTCCGGATAGCGCGTGTGGAATTCGCACAGCGACGGAATGACGAGCAGACGGCCAATCGAGCCCGGCATGTCGATGCGTAGCTTGCCGTGCGGCTTCTTGTTGCCGCTCTGGAAACTCGCCTCGGTCTCTTCGACGTCCGCAAGGATGCGCACGCAGCGCTCGTAGTACGCGGCGCCATCGGGCGTCAGCGACAGACGGCGGGTGGTCCGGTGCATCAGCCGCGTGCCGAGAAACGCTTCGAGGTTCTGAATAATCGTAGTAACCGATGCGCGCGGCAGGTCGAGCGTTTCCGCTGCGCGGGTAAAGCTGTTGGTGTCGACGACGCGCGTGAACACTTGCATGGCCTGAAGCCGGTCCATTGCAAACCTCCAGAAGGGGCTGGTGCACAGGCGGGAATGGAGTCCGCGAAAACAATCACATCGGGATTGTTCAAAGGCACCGAATTGTGTTGCCGGATTATAGGCATTTATTTGCGAGTCTGCCGAACCCACAATTCGCACCATTGAAGTTCTATGCGCATTTGCGCGGCTCGACATGGATGCATTCAAATCGCCGTACCCGCCTTTTTCCACCGGCGTTTCCGCCGAAGACACTGGCGCTGAGGCCAATGACGCAACGCTTGAAGTCACCGACGTGGGTATCGATGGGTACGCTCAACCCATTACGTTGCGCCTGTATCGGCTGACGAAAAAAACCGCATTGCCGGTGCTGCTTTATTTTCACGGCGGCGGTTTTACGAAGGGTTCGATCGAGTGCGCGGATTTCGCCGCGCGGTATTTCGCAGAACACTTACCGGCGCTCGTGGTGTCGGTCGGCTATTCGCTCGCGCCGCGGTTTCCGTTTCCGGCCGCGCCGGAAGACGCGCATCGCGCGGCGCTGTGGGTGCAGACGCGAGCGCGGGCGTTTGGTGGCAATAGCAGAAAGATCGGTGTGGCGGGCCATGACGCGGGCGGCCAACTCGCCAATTGTCTCGCGTTCATCGCGCGAGATCGTGGCGACGTGCCGATCAGCGCGCAGGCGCTGTTCGGCCCGATGCTGGATCCGAGCCTGACGCGGCTCGGCGACGAGCGGCGGCTCGGTTCGGATATCACCGCGCGCGAGTGCGCCGCGTGTTATCGCGCGTATCTGCCGCAAGCGTCTCAGCGCATGCATCCGTATGCGGCGCCGCTCGAATCGTCGCGGCTCGCCGGCTTGCCGGCCACGCTGATCGCGACCGCGCAGAACGACGTGCTGCACGTCGAGGCCGAGAAGTATGCAAGCAATCTGATCGACGCGGGCGTGCAGACCCAGGTGGTGCGCTTTCCGAGCGTGTCGCACGCAGCGCTCGCCGATCATCCGCCCGCTTTGCAGGAAGCGGTGCGCTTTTTCCAGTGGCGCTTCGACGCGCGCGCTCATCGATAAACAGAAATTCAATCAACGATACCGGGAGCTACACATGACTATCCTTCCTCTTTCCCGCCGCCGCGTGGCGTTAGCCGCCGTGGTCGTCGTCGTTCTTGCCGGGCTTGGCACGTTCGGCGCGATTCGTGTCGATGCGAGCTCGCCGGCCGCACCCACCATCGTGCCGGAAGTAGACGTGGCGACCGTCGTGCAGAAGACGATCACCGACTGGCAGTCGTATTCGGGCCGTCTCGAAGCCGTGCAGAAAGTGGACGTGCGTTCGCAGGTGCCGGGCACGATCGTGTCAGTCAACTTCAAGGACGGCGCGCTCGTGAAGCAGGGCGACACGCTGTTCGTGATCGATCCGCGTCCGTACGCGGCCGAAGTCGATCGCGCGCAAGCGCAGCTCGCGGCCGCGCAGGCACGCACCGGCTACACGCAAAGCGACTGGGAACGCGCGCAACGGCTGATCGTCGACAACGCGATCGCCAAACGCGACTACGACGAGAAGCAGAACGCCGCGCGCGAGGCGAGCGCGAACCTGAAGGCCGCGCAAGCCGCACTGGAAACCGCGCGCATCAATCTCGGCTACACGAAGATCGTCGCGCCGGTGTCGGGCCGCGTGTCGCGCGCGGAGATCACGGTCGGCAACGTGGTGGCGGCGGGCGCGAGTTCGGTGCCGCTGACGACGCTCGTGTCGGTGTCGCCGATCTACGCGTCGTTCGACGCGGACGAGCAGACCTACCTGCAATACCTGAGCCGCGCGAAGGACGGCAGCAAGGTGCCGGTCGAACTCGGTCTCGCCGATGAATCCGGCTACTCGCGCAGCGGCACGATCGAGTCGGTCGACAACCGGCTCGACACGTCGTCGGGCACGATCCGCGTGCGCGCGAAGTTCGACAACGCGGACGGCGCGCTGATTCCGGGCCTCTACGCGCGCATCAAGGTGGGGGGCAGCGCACCGCATCCGGCGCTGTTGATCGACGATGCCGCGGTCGGCACCGACCAGGACAAGAAGTTCGTGCTGGTCGTCGATCAGGGCAACCACGTCGTTTATCGCGGGATCACGACGGGTTCGATGCAAGGCAATCTGCGCGTCGTCAAGGACGGCTTGAAGCCGGGCGATCGGATCGTCGTCAACGGCGTTCAGCGCGTGCGTCCCGGCGATACGGTCCGAGCGCACATGGTGCCGATGACGACCGACGACGACCCGAACAGCGCAGCGCTCGCGCAGTCGCGTGCCAAGGCCGAGGCCGGCGCGAAAGGCAATTCGTGAGCCGCATGCTCCAACGCGCATGCTCCAACGTTAAGAGCTTCCAATGAACATATCCAAATTCTTCATCGATCGCCCGATCTTCGCAGGCGTGCTATCGGTATTGATCCTGCTCGGGGGCATCATCTCGCTGTTCAAGCTGCCCATTTCCGAGTATCCGGAAGTGGTGCCGCCTTCGGTGGTGGTGCACGCGCAGTATCCGGGCGCGAATCCGAAGGTGATCGCCGAAGCGGTCGCCGCGCCGCTCGAAGAGCAGATCAATGGTGTCGAGAACATGTTGTACATGCAGTCGCAGGCCAATAGCGACGGCAATCTGACGCTGACGGTCACGTTCAAGCTCGGCACCAATCCCGACCTCGCGACGCAGCTCGTGCAGAACCGCGTCAATCAGGCGCTGCCGCGTCTGCCGGATGACGTGCAGCGGCTCGGCGTGACGACGATCAAGAGTTCGCCGACGCTGACGATGGTCGTGCACCTGATCTCGCCGAACGATCGCTACGACATGACGTATCTGCGCAATTACGCGCTGCTCAACGTGAAGGATCGGCTCGCGCGGATTCAGGGCGTCGGCGAAGTGCAGCTGTGGGGCTCGGGCGATTACGCAATGCGTATCTGGCTCGATCCGCAGAAAGTCGCGCAGCGCGGTCTCACGGCGACCGAAGTCGTCAACGCGATCCGCGAGCAGAACATCCAGGTCGCGGCCGGTGTGATCGGTGCGTCGCCGTCGGTGCCGGGCACGCAGTTGCAGTTGTCGGTGAATGCGCGCGGCCGTTTGAAGACCGAGGGCGAATTCGGCGACATCATCGTGAAGACCACGCCCGACGGCGGCGTGACCTATCTGCGCGATATTGCCCGGATCGAGCTCGCGGCATCGGAATATGGCCTGCGTTCGCTGCTCGACAATAAGCCCGCGGTTGCGCTCGCGATCAATCAGGCGCCGGGTGCGAACTCGCTCGCGATTTCAGAGCAGGTGCGCGCGGCGATGAAGGAACTCGCCGAAGACATGCCGGCCGGCGTCGAATACCGGATCGTCTACGACCCGACGCAGTTCGTGCGTTCGAGTATCGAGGCGGTGATCCATACGCTGCTCGAAGCGATCGCGCTGGTCGTGATCGTCGTGATCGTGTTCCTGCAGACGTGGCGCGCGTCGATCATTCCGTTGATCGCGGTGCCGGTGTCGATCGTCGGTACGTTCTCGCTGCTGCTTGCGTTCGGCTTCTCGATCAACGCGTTGTCGCTGTTCGGCATGGTGCTCGCGATCGGCATCGTGGTCGACGATGCGATCGTCGTGGTGGAGAACGTCGAGCGCAACATCGAGAGCGGGCTCAGTGCGCGCGATGCGACCTACAAGGCGATGCGCGAAGTGAGCGGGCCGATCATCGCGATTGCGCTGACGCTCGTCGCCGTGTTCGTGCCGCTCGCGTTCATGACGGGTCTCACGGGCCAGTTCTACAAGCAGTTCGCGATGACCATCGCGATCTCGACGGTGATCTCGGCGTTCAATTCGCTGACCCTGTCGCCGGCGTTGTCCGCGCTGCTGCTGCGCAGCCACGGCGAGAAGGAAGACTGGCTGACGCGTGTGATGAACCGTGTGCTCGGCGGCTTCTTCAAGCGTTTCAACAAGGTCTTTCATCGTGGTTCGGAAGCCTACGGCCGCGGCGTGACCGGCGTGCTGAGCCGCAAGGGCGCGATGCTCGCGGTGTACGCGATCCTCGTCGGTGCAACCGTATTGGTGGCGCGGGTCGTGCCGGGCGGCTTCGTGCCCGCTCAGGACAAGGAGTATCTGATCGCGTTCGCGCAGTTGCCGAACGGTGCGTCGCTCGATCGCACGGAGAAGGTGATCCGCGATATGAGCGCGATCGCGCTGAAGCAGCCGGGCGTCGAAAGCGCGGTGGCCTTCCCTGGTCTGTCGGTGAATGGCTTCACGAATAGTTCGAGCGCGGGCATCGTGTTCGTCACGCTGAAGCCGTTCAAGGAGCGCGGCAACAGGAAGCTCTCGGCAGGCGCGATTGCCGGTGCGCTGAACCAGCAGTACGGCGCGATCAAGGACTCGTTCGTCGCGGTGTTCCCGCCGCCGCCGGTGCTCGGGCTCGGCACACTCGGCGGCTTCAAGATGCAGCTCGAAGATCACGGCGCGCTCGGTTACGCGGAACTCAACAAGGCTGCCGAAGCATTCGTGAAGCGCGCGGCGCAAACGCCCGAACTTGGGCCGACCTTCTCCAGCTATCAGATCAACGTGCCGCAGCTGAACGTCGATCTCGATCGCGTGAAGGCGAAGCAGCTCGGCGTGCCGGTCACGGACGTGTTCGACACGATGCAGATCTATCTGGGCTCTCTGTACGTGAACGACTTCAACCGCTTCGGTCGCGTGTATCAGGTGCGCGTGCAGGCGGATGCGCCGTTCCGTCAACGCGCCGACGACATCCTGCAACTGAAGACGCGCAACGCGGCGGGCGAGATGGTGCCGTTGTCGTCGCTCGTCACGGTGACGCCGACCTACGGACCGGAGATGGTGGTGCGCTACAACGGCTACACGGCGGCCGACATCAACGGCGGCCCAGCGCCCGGCTTTTCGTCGGGACAGGCGCAGGCCGCGGCCGAACGCGTGGCCGCCGAGGTGCTGCCGCGCGGCGTGAAGCTCGAGTGGACCGATCTCACGTATCAGCAGATCCTCGCCGGCAATGCGGGCATGTGGGTGTTCCCGATCAGCGTGCTGCTCGTGTTCCTCGTGCTCGCCGCGCTGTACGAAAGCCTGACGCTGCCGCTCGCCGTGATCCTGATCGTGCCGATGAGCGTGCTGTCTGCGCTGACCGGCGTGTGGCTCACCGGTGGCGACAACAACATCTTCACGCAGATCGGTTTGATGGTACTGGTGGGCTTGTCCGCGAAGAACGCGATCCTGATCGTCGAGTTTGCGCGTGAGCTCGAACACGACGGACGCAGTCCGCTGCAGGCCGCGATCGAAGCGAGCCGTCTGCGTCTGCGGCCGATTCTGATGACGTCGATCGCCTTCATCATGGGCGTGGTGCCGCTGGTGTTGTCGAGCGGCGCGGGCTCGGAGATGCGTCACGCGATGGGCGTCGCGGTGTTCTTCGGCATGCTCGGCGTCACGCTGTTCGGCCTGATGCTGACGCCGGTGTTCTATGTGGTGCTGCGTTCGCTCGCGGGCGGGACGATTCACGTCGCGCAGAAAGATGCGCCGCGCTACGGCGCGCCCGTTACGGACGCCTGAGGAGAAAACAACAATGAAACGCTTTGAATCTCGCTTTGTATCTTTGCGCGGATGGGGCCGCGCGGCCGCGAGCGGTTTGCTGATCGCCCTGCTGGCCGCTTGTTCGGTCGAGCCGACGTACAAGCGTCCCGACGTCGATACGCCGGCGGCGTTCAAGGAAGCGCCGGCGATGGCGACGTCGGCTGCGGCGGCGTCGGGCGTGGCGGCTGGTTCGGCCGCGTCGGCGCAAAACACCGGCACGTGGAAGCCGGCCCAGCCCGCCGACGACGCCCTGCGTGGCGAATGGTGGAAGGTGTTCGGCGACCCGCAGCTCGACGCGCTCGAAGAGCAGGCCGCCGCCGCGAACCAGGACCTGAAGGCCGCAGCCGCGCGCGTGCAGCAGGCGCGCGCGGTCACGCAGGCGGCGAAGTCCGACTGGTTCCCGAAGCTCGACGCGGGCTTCGGTCCGACCCGGGAGCGTGCGTCGGCGGCGTCGCAATTCCTGCCGGACAGCGCGGGCGGCACGACGGGCACGATCTGGCGCGCGCAGGTCGGCGCGTCGTATGAGGCGGATCTGTTCGGGCGGGTCAGCTCGAACGTGAACGCGTCGCGCTCGGACGAGCAGCAGAGCGAAGCGCTGTTTCGCTCGGTGCAGCTGTCGTTGCAGGCCGACGTCGCGCAGAACTACTTCCAGTTGCGCGAGCTCGACACCGACCAGGATCTGTATCGCCGCACCGTCGCGTTGCGCGAGGACACGCTGAAGCTCGTCGAGCGGCGCTTCAAGGAAGGCGATATCAGCGAGCTGGATCTGTCGCGCTCGCGTAACGAGCTCGCGAGCGCGCGTGCCGATGCGGTCGGCGTCGCGCGGCAACGGGCGGCCTCGGAGCATAGCCTCGCGATTCTGCTCGGCAAGCCGCCCGCGGATTTCTCGTTCGCGGAACAACCGCTCGCGCCGGTGGCGGTGCGCGTGCCGCCGGGTTTGCCGTCGGCGCTGCTCGAACGCAGGCCGGACATCGCGGCAGCCGAACGCGCGATGCAGGCAGCGAATGCGCGCGTCGGGCTCGCGAAGTCGGCGTTCTTCCCGAAGCTCGACATCACGGGCGCGTTCGGCTTTGAATCGGCGACGCTCGGCGATCTGTTCATGTGGTCGAGCCGCGCGTTCATCCTCGGTCCGTTCGCGGGTACCGCGCTGACGGTGCCGATCTTCGACGGCGGCCGTCGCAAGGCCAATCTCGCGCAGGCCCGTTCGAAGTACGACGAGGACGTCGCGCAATATCGCCAGCAGGTGCTCGTGGCGTTCCGTGAAGTCGAGGACAATCTTGCCGATCTGCGCTTGCTCGACGATCAGATGCGCGAGCAGAACGACGCGGTCGATGCGTCGCAGCGCGCCGCGCATCTGTCACGCACGCAGTACACGGAGGGCGCGGTCAGCTATCTCGACGTGATCGATGGCGAGCGGCAGGTGCTGCAGTCGCAATTGCAGGCGAGCCATCTGGCGGGCACGCAGGCGGTCGCGACCGTGAATCTGATTCGCGCGCTCGGTGGCGGTTGGGGCGATGTGACGGCGGGGGATACGGCGGTGGGGGCGGCGCCGGTGCCGGTTGGTGCTTCCGGCGGCGCGGCGGCTTCGCTGGCTGCGGCTTCCGGCTCTGCGGCCGGTGCCGCATCGGTTTCAGCGCAGCAGCAGGTGGCGAAGCGCTGAATTCCTAAGCCTGTTGGCAAGCGCTTCATCGACCTCATCAACGACGCTTGGCATTCTCGGCGCGACGGTGATGCCGCATAACCTGTATCTGCACTCGTCGATCGTGCAGACCCGCGCGGTGAAGCGCGATCCGGCCAGCATCCGCTCGGCGATCGGCATGTCACGCATCGACACGATCGCATCGCTCGTGATCGCGGCGCTGATCAACATGGCGATCCTGATTCTCGCGGCCGCCGCGTTTTACGCGACGGGCCACGACCAGGTCACGCAGATCGAGGACGCCTACCGGCTGCTAGCGCCGATCGTCGGCACCGGCTTCGCCGCCTTCCTGTTCGCGATCACGCTGCTCGCGTCGGGACAAAGCTCGACGTTCACCGGTACGGTGGCGGGGCAGGTCATCATGGAAGGCTTCCTGAAAATGAAGATTCCGTGCTGGCAGCGGCGCTTCATCACGCGAGCGCTCGCGCTGTATCCGCTGATCCGCATGACTAGCGACCGCTCGCTGATAGGCGAATTCGCCAACACGCTGCCGACGCGCCTGCTCGTGTGGACGCTGTTTGTTGCGATCAGTGCGGCGAATCTGTGGCTCGTTGCCCAGACGGTGGGGCTGGCCGGTTGATCTGAACGACCGGTATTCGGCACGCCGGTCTGCCCGGCGCGAAGGCGAAAAAAATCCGCGCAGTTCAATCACTGCGCGGAATCATGTGAGCTTCGGTTTGAATCGGGTCGAGCGCGTCTCGCGACGGCGAATCGATCGGTCAAGCGGCCTGCGCAACCTGCGCCGCGTCGAGCGCTTCCCGGCGCGCGGCTGCTGCCTTCTTCGTCTTGCCGGCACGCGACGGCGGCTGGCAGGCGCCGCACACGACGTTGTGCTGCAGGTCGTGCTTGTGCGCGACGAACTTGCCGGTACAGCGGCAGCATCTGGTCAACTGCAGGATGTCGGCGTCGAAGAAACGCACGAGCGTCCACGCGCGCGTCAGATCGAGCACCGGCTCGGTTTCGCTGTGCTGACAGTGTTCGAGATACAGCCGATAGCCCTTGGTCAGCGCATCCAGATGCGAGCAGCGCGCTTCGTTCTTGAGGAACAGGTACGTGTTGTAGAACAGCGACGCGTGAATGTTCGCGAGCCACGTCATGTACCAGTCCGCCGAGAACGGCAGCATGCCCTTGGGCGGCGATACGCCCTTGACCTCGCGATACAGGCGGATCATACGGTCGCGCGACAGCGTCAGCTCGCTCTCGAGCACCTGCATGCGGGCGCCGAGTTCGATCAGTGCGATCGCGCGAAATACTTCCTGTGCATCTTCGGTCAGGCTTCGCTTGAGCATTGCAGTCACCTCGATCAGGCAAATTGCTCGGCGGGCTGGCCTGCAAGCAGGATCGCCGTGTGGGTCGGTGCAACTGCGGTGTGCTTCGTCGTTTGCGTCAACGCCGACAGCATCGCGTGGTCGTTGAAGCGGAAGAAGCACAAAAGCTGGTCGGAAGCGGCCAGCTTGACGATTTGCGCGAGCGACAGCCCGGCAAGCAAGTCAGCCAGTTCCGACGACAGTCCCAGCCGGAACATTCCGACCGGCTTGTCCTCGCGCAACATGCGTTGCGCGAGCATGATGTAAGACAAGTTGATCTCGCGGATTGAATCCAGCGTCTCGCTGCTACGGTCCATTTTGTCTGTTTCCGAAGCCCCGAATTACTATGTCGGCTTTGCGCCGTTATGTCTTTTCTGCCTCGCCGGCAACGCGGCCTCCGGCTACATGTTGCTACTTGCTACAGACAGCGAACATTTGATACAAGACGTTACATTTCGTAACAGCTCGGGACGAATTGTATGAAGGCTAAAAGCAGAAATCAATCCCTTCTCAAAAAAATATCTCAAAAAACTACATCATTTTTCGGTAAGTTTTTCACGCCATTGTAATGAATGATGCCAAGTGAATTTATAGCCTTTCGACACTGGCCTCTATTCCATGAAAACCCTTGCTGGATGGGCATCCTACGCGACTGTCCGAGACGTGCGTCCGCACCGCGCGGCGATCGGTAAATTTGTTTTGGATTAGAAAGGAACAGAAAGCGATGGAATGGACGGTAATAAATACTCGCGCTGGGTGGCGCGTGAGGGGCGGATGGAGCCTGTAACCGTATGAAGCGTCCCCCGTTACAAACTACGCAAACGAGGGCCGGATTTGTAACGGCTCGATGAGGATGGGCAGCCGGTCTGGCGCACGCGTGCGACCCCGAGACCGAACAGCGGTCGCAGACGCGTACCGATCACGTTGCGGACGGAGGCTGCGAGAAGCCAGTGCCGTGCAGGCTGCCTGACATGATGTCGGTGCAATAGGACGACATTACAACGTTGACGAGGCGCCGGGAATGGCCGCAAGGAAGCGTTGTCAATGATTCCGAGGGCGCTATGCGAGGAATCGCGCCATCAGATCCTCGTCATGAAACACCCCGTCGACGTTCAAGGCGCCGACTTCGCACCCATATTTGCGAAAGCCGAGCGATTCGTACAGCCTGCGCGCCGCGTCGTTGCGGCTACCCACGGTCAGCTGCACCTGTCGCAAACCGTGGACGCGCGCCGCGCGCGTCAGCAACTCGCCGAGCAGCGCGCGCCCGACCCCACGACCAGCCGCTTCCTGTGCGACATACATGCCGACCACGTTCGCCTTGTGCCGCTCCTTGTGGGCTTTATTGCGCAGCAGACCGACGACGCCGATCAGCGGAGCGTCGGCCGACGCATACGCGCCAAGCAGAAACGTGCCTTCCGTCTCCGAGCCCTGCAGTGTCACGTCATGCTGCCCGGCGCCTTTCGCCAGCGCTTCGTCGTGGCTTTGTCCGAACGAAGCGGGGTGCGCCTTCAGCCCGCGCAGACGAAGCTGGAAATAGGCGTCCCGGTCGGCGGGTCCGAGTTGGCGGATCAGCAGGGTGTCGACGTTGACGGACATCTCACTTATTCGTGGTGAGTGGAGTGGAGGTACGCGAGCGGCTAGCCGCGCTGGTGTTCGGCAAATTCGCGCAGCGCCGACGCGGTTTGCTGATCCGCCGGAAAGAACGCCTCGATGGCGAGTTCCGACAGCGTAACGTCCACGGGCGTGCCGAACACCGTGGTGGTGCTGAAAAACGACAGCACGCCAAGCGGCGTACGCAGCCGCAATGGCACGGCGATCTGGTTGAGGACTGCATCGTCCAGCGTCGAGGCGTCTGCATCCGGCGGCGCGGGGTAGCCGGCCAGTTCGTCGCGTAGTGCGCTCAGCGTGTCGTCGCCGCTGACGTCGATCTGCCGTTGCAGGCGGCCCAGCACATGCTCGCGCCACGCATGCCAGTTGACGATCGACGCCGCAATGCCATGCGGATGCAGACTCAGGCGCAGTGCGTTGACCGGTGGCTTCAACAGTTCGGGACTCGCGCCGCTCAACAACGGCGCAATCGCATTGTTGGTCGCGACGATGGTCCAGTGCCGGTCGATCGCGAGGGCCGGGTAGGGCTCATGTCCTTTGAGCACCAGTTCGACGGCTTCGCGTGCGGCGGCGAGCTGCGGGTCGGAGAGGGGACGTTCGCGAAACAGCGGCGCGTAACCGGCCGCGACGAGCAGAGCATTGCGCGCGCGCAACGGCACGTCGAGGCGCTCGGCGAGATGCATGACCATTTCCCGGCTCGGTAGCGCGCGCCCCGATTCGACAAAGCTCAGATGGCGGGTCGAAATGTCAGCCTCCGTGGCGAGCAGCAACTGACTCATGCGCCGCCGCTGCCGCCATTCGCGGAGAAGTTCGCCGACCGCCCGAGTGCCGATCGGCGCGGATGATGGAGCCGCTTGTGCAATAGAGAGTGTGTTCATGCCACCGATCATAGTCAAAGCGTGCAAGCAATCGATTACCTGAGAGGTAATGCCCCGCCAATTTCAGTCAACGAGACGCGTGCCCGGCTCAGGCGGCAGCCAGGCGCAACGGCACGGCAGTGAATTTGACGCCGATCGCACTCGCCAGTTTGAGGACCGTGTCCATGCGTGGCTTGGAGCCGGGCGCGAGTGTCTTGTAGAGGCTTTCGCGGCCCAGGCCCGCTGCCGCGGCGATCTTCGTGATGCCACGTGCCTTGGCGATATCCGCGATGGCGGCGAGCAGCAGATCGGAGTCGCCTTCGTCGAGGGCGGCGTTCAGATAGGCCGCGACCATTTCGTCGTTGTCGAGGTACTTCGATGCATCGAAGCGTGCCGTTTTGATCTTGCTCATGACCGTTCCTTTCTGATGGTTGTCCACATTGCTCCGGCATGCCTGATATCCGCCTGCTGCGTGGACTTGTTACCCCCGCAGAGCAGCAGATACATCATGCGTTCCTCGCGCGCGTAGTAGACCCGGTAACCCGGCCCGCAATCGATGCGCATCTCGAACACGCCGTTTTCCAGCAACTTCGCGTCACCGAAAAGCCCGCGTTCCGCGCGGCGGAGCCGCACGAGAATTTGCGCCTTCGCCTTGAGGTCGGTGAGGCCGTGAAGCCAACGGTCGAACTCTTCGGTGCAGTTGATCGTGTACACGCGCGGTGTTTCGATCTGCGGATGATTGTATCTCCGGGGATACGGTCGTGCAAGCGAGAAAAGCGTCTCGATAAAGCGGTCCAAGCGGTCCTCCTGTTCATTGCATTGCCCGCCTCGCGATGTCGTCGGCGGGCTTCGATGAGTCACTTGAGGTTAGCGGTGCGAAGGTTTTTTGACGACTCGGCCGAATGACCTATTTGGCGAGAAAAACAGTGAAAAGCGCTGCGTGACAGCGAAGGCTGCATCCGCTTGATTACCTCTCACGTAATCGACGCAATGCACGCGAGCCGTCAATCTTCATTCCGAGCCCGCCGCATGCGATGCGTATGCCGCGCGAAGTGCTCCGTCCTGTCAATCGAGGAGTTTGAGATGAATGCGCATACCGATTTGATCGACCGTTATTTCGATACCTGGAACGAGACCGATGGCGCGCGTCGTCGCGAGTTGATCGCGGCAACGTGGAGCGCCGATGCCGACTATCGCGACCCGCTGCTGGCGGGCGCGGGCCACGATGGCATCGACGCCATGATCCGCGCGGTGCATGAGCGTTTTCCGCATCACACGTTTCGCCGTACGACCGACGTCGACGGCTTCGCGAATCGCCTGCGCTTCTCGTGGGCACTGACGACCCCCGCGGGCGAGGCGATCGTGAAGGGCTCGGACTTCGGCGTGGTGGACGCGCATGGGCGTCTGCAAGCGGTCACCGGTTTTCTCGACGAAACCCCCGGCGCCGCCTGAGGCGTTTTTCACGGAGACGATCATGCATCAGCCCGCCGCTGCCAAGCCCGCACAAGTCCATCTCGCGTTGCTGCGCGTCGCGGCCGCGCTCGATGCGTTATCGAGTGCGATCGCCGGTTTCGCGCTGCTCGGCGGCGCGCGGGCGTTCATGTTCATCGCACTGCTCGGTTGGCGCGAGCCGGTGCTCGGCGGCGCGGGGCTCGTGCTGCTCGCTCTGGTCGGATGGCTGCGCTGGCAATGCGGTGCGTGCGCAGCGCCGCAAGACGTCCGGCGCGCTTGCTACAATCGATCGTCGTGCGGATGAAGCGTGACACCCCCGCAGCATGTTCCCAACCGAACGACCTGGAGACCCCGTGCTGAAAAATCTGGACCCGCTACTGAACGCCGATATCCTGCACGCGCTGCGCTCGATGGGCCACGGCGACGAACTCGTGATCTGCGACGCCAACTTCCCGGCCGACGCCGTCGCGCGCGATACCGTGCTCGGCAAGCCGCTGCGTCTCGACGGCGTCAGTTCGCCGCGCGCGATCCGCGCGGTGTTGTCGGTGCTGCCGCTCGACACCTTTATCGAGCATCCCGCGTCGCGCATGGAAGTGGTTGGCGAGTCGCACACGATTCCCGCGGTGCAGCGCGAAGCGCAAGCCGAGGTCAACGCGGGCGAGGGGCGCGAGGTGCCCTTCGTGTCGATCGAGCGGTTCGCGTTTTACGAGCGTGCGCGCCAGGCATACTGTGTGATCGCGACGGGCGAGGAGCGCGGCTACGGCTGCTTCGTATTCACGAAGGGCGTGTTGCTCGCGCCGGACGCGCCACGCGTATAGTCGCTACCACCTTTCTCGATTCATCACGACAAACCCATGAGCTTCCAGCTAGCCAGTCTCGATCATCTCGTTCTGAACGTCGCCGACGTCGAAGTGAGCGCGGCGTGGTACGCGCGGATGCTCGGCATGCGACGCACCGAGTTCGCGTCGCGCACCGGCACGCGCGTGGCGATGAACTACGGTAATCAGAAGATCAATCTGCGTCCCGCGTCGGCCGATACCGTCGCCTGGTTCACGTCGCGCGAGGCGGTGCCGGGCACGGCGGACCTGTGCTTCGTGACCACCGCAAGCCCGGACGACGTCAAGGCGCATTGGCTCGCGCAAGGCGTCGCTATCGAGGCGGGGCCGGTGGAGCGCGACGGCGCGCGCGGCAAGATGACCTCGGTGTATTGCCGCGACCCGGACGGCAACCTGATCGAGGTCGCCACGTATCCGTCAGCTTGAGCGGGCTTGGAAATCGCGGCCATTGCTCATATGCTCAGGGGCGAGGCGGGGAACTGAGCCCGTCCATTCGGGTCTGCTGCTTATTCATTACAGGAGTCCCCCCCATGTCGCGTCCCGTCGATTTCGGCATTATTTTCATCGCCCGTCTTGCGCTTTCCGTGCTGTTCCTGTGGAGCGGGGTGATGAAACTGCTGGGCTATGCGGGCTTCGTCGGCTACCTGCATTCGAAAGGCGTCCCGTTCGTGCAGATCGCCGCGCCGATCGCAACCGCGGTCGAGGTGCTCGGCGGCCTGCTGCTCGTGGTCGGCTTCAAGGTACGGCCGCTCGCGCTGGTCATGGCGGTGTATACGGTCGCGACGGCGGTGCTCGGCCACGACTTCTGGAATATCACCGACCCGGCCTTGCAGCACGACATGGTGATTCATTTCTGGAAGAACATCGGAATCGCGGGCGGTTTCCTGCTGCTGTTCGTTACCGGCGCGGGGCGACTGAGCATCGACAACGCGCGCGCGCCGCGCGGCGGACTCGGCGGCCTGTAAAGCGGGCTGTCAAGCGCGAGCGCGCGCAGTCGGCGCGGCCCGCATCCTGCTACACAGCAGGATTTCCAATCCGCGCCAATCATGGGAGCAGATGATGATTCAGAACTTCGAGCAAATGATCGGCGGCAAGCTCACGCAACTGTGCGCGAGTCTCGGCGAAGGGCCGACGCCGCATCGTGTGATCATCAGCCTCGCCGAGTCGGCGAAGACGCTGGTGGTTCTGGATGCGTCCGGATTCATCGGCACGCTGAAGGCGGACATCGAGGACCCGGAAAAGCTGGTCGCGGATGCGATCGCCAAAGCGCGCAACGAAGGCCTGATCGAGCGCGCAATCGCTACCGGCACGATTCAGGAGACGTCGCTGTAGGCGCCTGCATTACACACCGCTTACTTGCTCGCGGCGCTCGCGCCGCGCGCAGACGATGCCGCCGCGTGCGGCTCCGGATGCACGAAACACGCGAGCACGAGACCCAGCACCAGCAGTCCCACCGAAATAGCCGTCGCCGCTTGCATCCCCGGCACGATCTGCGTCGCGGCCGCACCGCCCGCGAGCGCGCCGAAGGCCGCCACACCCACCGCGCCGCCGGCCTGGCGCGCCGTGTTCAATACCGCCGACGCCGTGCCCGCGCGTCGCGCTTCGGTCGATGCGAGCACCGCCGTGGTCATCGCCGGCACTGCGAGTCCCATGCCCGACGGAATCAGCAAAAACGGCAGCAGCAGGCCAATCAGCGGCGTCTCGGCGTCGACGAGACGCAGCAGGCCATAGCCGAGACCAGCCGTGATCGCGCCGAGGATCATCGGCACGCGCACTCCCAGGCGGCCGATCACCCAGCCGCTCGCGACGTTCGAGATCAGGAAGCCGCCCGTCAGCGGCAGGAACGCGAGGCCCGCCTGCAACGGCGTGTAGCCGCGCACGCGCTGCAGGTAAAGGCTCAGCACGAACACCATGCCGTAATACGTCAGATTCACGCAGATGCCGAACAGCACCGCCGCGCTGAACGTGCGCGTGCCGAACAGCGACAGCGGCAGCATCGGGCGCGCGACGCGCGCTTCGACGAACACGAACGCACCCGCCGCCAGCAGCGCCAGCACGAAGCCGCCGGCGACCAGCGGATGCGCGAGCCCGAGCGGCCGCCATTCGATCACTGCGGCGACGAACGCGGTTAGCGCGACGATCGCGAGACACTGGCCGCCGAGATCGATGCCGCGTGGCGTCGCGCCGGTGTTGCCGCGAGCGGCGGCCGGCACGCCGCGTTGCGAGGTTTGCGGACGCGGAATCCACAGCAGTGTCGCGAGCAGGCCGGCCGCGCAGATCGGTAGATTGACGAGAAAGATGCTGCGCCAGCCGAACGCGGCGATCAGCAGACCGCCAGCCACCGGCCCGGCCGCGATCGAAATCGCGCCGGAGGCGGTCCACAGGCCGACCGCGCGTGCCCGCAGCTTCGGTTCGTGGCCGAACGACTGGTTGAGCAGCGCGAGCGAATTCGGCAGCATCGCGGCCGCGCCGATGCCCTGCACCGCGCGCGCGGCGATCAGCATCGGGGCGTCGAGCGCGAGCCCGCAGGCCAGCGACGCGAGCGCGAACAGCACGATTCCGCACGCATACATGCGCCGCGCACCGAAGCGGTCGCCGAGCGCGCCGGCCGACAGCATCAGCACCGCAAACGCGAGCGTGTACGCATCGACGACCCATTGCAGGCCCGCGACGTTCGCGTGCAGGTCCGCGCCGATTCGTGGCAACGCGATGTTGACGATGGTCACGTCGAGTTGCGTGACCACGAAGCCGACGCTGACGGTCGCGAGAACGCGACCGAGGGCGGGCGAAAAGGAGGGTGTGGATGAGTTCATGACTGCATCGTAAGCCCGATGCAGCGCGCCACGTTTCGGCGTGGCGTGAAGTATGGATGTCGCCGGATCAACGCGCCCGCGGCGCATCCTTGATGAACAGCGTGGTCAGCGCGCCCAGCACGCAGATCGCTGCGACGTACAGCGGCGCGGCCAGCGGGTTCGACTTCATCATCAGCGATACGGCGATCGGCGTCAGACCGCCGAACACCGCATACGCGACGTTGTACGAGAACGAGATGCCCGAGAAGCGCACCACCGGCGGGAATCCGCGGACCATCACGAGCGGAATCGCGCCGATCACGCCGACGAAAAGTCCGGCCAGTGCATACAGCGGCACGAGCAGGGACGTATCGACGGCCAACTGGCGAAACATCACGTAGTACGTGATCGCAAGCGCAACGCCGCCGACGAAAATCGTGCGACCCGCGCCAATGCGTCCGGCGATCGAACCCGCCACCACGCAGCCGATCGTCAGGCACAGCGTCGCGACACAGTTCGCGAGCAGCGCGGTGGCCGGCTCGATGTGAAATTGCTTTTGCAGCAGCGTCGGCGTCATCAGGATCACGACGACGATCGCCGCCGACAGCATCCAGGTGAGCAGCATCGACACGATCACCGCGCGGCCGTGATCGCGCAGTACGGCCTTCAGCGGCACTTCCGCGGCGATCGCCTTGCGTTGCTTCAGTTCGGCGAAAACCGGCGTCTCGTGCAGCCAGCGGCGCAGATAGACCGAGAACATACCGAACACGCCGCCGATGAGGAACGGAACACGCCACGCATATTCGGAAATATCGGCCGGCGTGAAATGGCGATTGACCGCCGACGCAATCAGCGAGCCGAGCAGAATGCCCGCCGTGAGGCCGGCCGTCAGCGTGCCGCACGCATAGCCGACGTGCCGCCCGGGCACATGCTCCGCGACGAACACCCATGCGCCCGGGACTTCGCCGCCGACCGCCGCGCCCTGCATCACGCGGAACAGCAATAGCAGCACCGGCGCGAGTACGCCGATGCTCGCGTAGGTGGGCATCAGGCCCATCAGCAGCGTCGGCACCGACATCAGCAGCACGCTCAGCGTGAACATGCGCTTGCGGCCGAACAGGTCGCCGAAGTGCGCCATGATGATGCCGCCGAGCGGCCGCGCCAGATAACCGGCCGCGAAAATGCCGAAGGTCTGCACCTGACGCAGCCAGTCCGGCATCGCCGCCGGGAAAAACAGCTGGCCGATCGCCGGCGCGAAGAAAACGAAGATGATGAAGTCGTAGAACTCGAGCGCTCCGCCGAGCGCGGCGAGACCGAGTGTCTTGTAATCGCTGTGCCCAAGCGGGCGGGGGGTGACAGCCTGCGCTCCACCCAGATTTGTCGCTTGCATTGCCATGTCTTTTGATGAATTGTGAGCCACGCGGGAGACGCGTGGACATACGGCGGTTGTCGGGCGAGAAGTGTGGCAGGCGCTGGGTAGAGCACGGGACACGGGCGCGCTGTCCGGATAGGGCGGGCGCGCTGACGACGGAGGCCGGCGCGGATTTTACAGGATGAAAGCGGAAGTCCTGCGGAGGCGCCCAGTTGGGCGAAGAAAGCGGCGGAAAATCGGAATGCTCCGAAGGGAGGGACCGGGGTGCGGCTCGGAGAATGGCCTGCATGTTCCTTGTCGAGAGTCCATCCCATGCGCGTTGCAGTCCTTCAGCGTGACCCGGTCATGCGTCAGTCCATTGAATCAAGTCTGGTGAGAGCCGGCCATTTCTGCGCGGCCTATGACGACGGCGTTGCGATGTCGAGGTCGCTCGTGCGCTCCACGATGGATCTGCTGGTGCTCGACTGGCAGGATATGCGGCCCGCCGGCGCGGACCTGTTGCACTCGGTGCGCCGCGTGGCAGGCGAGCACGTGCCGATCATGTTCGTGTCGAACGACGGCTCGGAGGAAAGCATGGTGCGCGCGCTCGCCGGCGGTGCCGACGATTACCTCGCGTTGCCGCTGCGGGACGCCGAGTTTCGCGCGCGAGTTGCGGCGCTTCTGCGGCGCGCGTATCCGGAGCGTTTCAGCGCCGCGACCTGTTTCGAGATCGGCCCCTATTGCTTCGACACGATCCGCCGGGCGGTCACGCTGCGCGGCGAGCCGGTGCCGCTGTCGCCCACCCAGTACCGGATCGCGGCGCTGTTCTTTTCCAACGTCGATCGCGTGATGTCGCGCGACCATATCTTCGCGACGGTGTGGGGCCGCGAACTGCGCGAGTTCACGCGGACCATCGACAGTCACGTGTCACGGCTGCGTGTGCTGCTCGCGATCGAGCCGCACAATGGTTTCCGGCTGCAGCCGGTATACAGAAGCGGCTACCGGTTGCTGCGGCTTCACGACCATGTGCTCAGGGAGTGAAGATTGGCAGTCGGCGCGCACGGCATGAGGTCGCCACGGCCAGGTATATGCTGAAATCCGCGTTGCAGCCCGTCGCGCTCGCCAGCGGTGTTCATTCTCCTTACGTGTCCGTATCGGTTAGCCGGGTTGCCGTGTTTGCGCCGAGGGTCATCGACGCCGATACCGAATAGCGGGACGTTTCGCGCGCCGCGCGCGCGGCGGCTCACGCATCGAGCCGCTATGCCGAAATCGTCTCAATCCGCGCGTACGCGCACCAAGACCCACCGGCCCGCGATTCCTACCATGGGCGACATGAAAACCCTCAACATTATCGACTCGCACACCGGCGGTGAGCCCACCCGCCTCGTGGTGTCGGGTGGCCCGGATCTGGGCGGCGGCACGCTCGCGCAACGGCTCGAGGTTTTCCGCACCCGCTTCGACGACTGGCGCGCCGGCATCGTCACCGAACCGCGGGGCTCGGACGTGGTGGTCGGCGCGTTGCTCTGCGAGCCCGACGATCCGACTTGCGCGGCCGGCGTGATCTTCTTCAACAACGTCGGCTATCTCGGCATGTGCGGGCACGGCACCATTGGGCTCGTCGTGTCGCTCGCGCACATGGGGCGGATCGGGCCGGGACGACACCGCATCGAAACGCCGGTCGGCATGGTGGAGGCGACGCTGAACGAAGACGGCGGCGTCGCGGTGCGCAACGTGCCCGCGTATCGCCACCGTAAGGCGGTGCAGGTCGACGTGCCAGGCTATGGCGCACTGACCGGCGACATCGGCTGGGGCGGCAACTGGTTTTTCCTCGTCGCCGAGCATGGGCACGAGCTCGAAGCCGCGAACATCGCGAGCCTGACGGCTTTCAGCTCGGCGATTCGCGACGCGCTGATCGCACAGAACATCACCGGCGCGAACGGCGCGCTGATTGACCATATCGAGCTGTTCGGACCGGGCTCGCGCGAGGGCCTCGACAGCCGCAGCTTCGTGCTGTGTCCCGGCAATGCGTACGACCGCTCGCCGTGTGGCACCGGCACGAGCGCGAAGGTCGCGTGTCTCGCGGCCGACGGCAAGCTCGCCGAAGGCGCGGTGTGGCGCCAGGAGAGCATCATCGGCAGCGTGTTCGAGGCGAGCTATCGCACGGCGGGCGACGGCGTCCACGTGATTCCGACCATCACCGGTCACGCGCACATCATGGCCGAAGGGTGTCTGTGTTTCGACGAGCTCGATCCGTTCGCGTGGGGTATCCGGACCGCATGAGACCGGACGCGCTGATCATCGGAGCGGGTATCGTCGGTGCCGCGTGCGCGGCGGAACTGGCCGCGCTCGGCATGCGCGTCGACGTGCTCGATGCGCAGCGCATCGGCGGCGGCGCGACGGCGGCCGGCATGGGCCATATCGTCGTGATGAACGACTCGCCCGCCGAATTCGCGCTGAGCCGCTATTCGCGCGAGCTATGGCTCGAGCTCGCGCCGCAGCTGCGCGCGCGCGACGCGTTCGCGCGCTGCGGCACGCTGTGGGTCGCAGCCGACGACGAAGAACGGCAAGCCGCCCGCGCAATGCAGGCGGCGTTTGAGAGCCAAGGCGTCGCCGCGCAATTGCTGGACTCGGCCGAACTGCGCGCCTGCGAACCGGCGCTCGCACCATCGATGGCGGGTGGCTTGCGCATCGAGCACGACAGCATCGTGTATGCGCCGACCGCCGCCGAATGGCTGCTCACGCAGTCGCCGCATGCGGCGAATATCAGCGTGCGACCTGGAGCGCCGGTCGCGTCGGTCGGTGCGGGCGGCGTGACCCTGGCGTGCGGCGAGCGCACCAGCGCGGCGCACGTGGTCGTCGCGAACGGCCTCGGGGCGGCGCAATTGTTGCCGCGGCTGCCGTTGCAGCCGAAGAAAGGCCATCTGCTGATCACCGACCGCTACCCGGGGCTGATCCGTCATCAACTGCTCGAACTTGGCTATATCAAGAGCGCTCATCACGCGACCGGCACGTCGGTCGCGTTCAACGTACAGCCGCGTCCGACCGGGCAACTGCTGATCGGCTCGTCGCGCCAGTTCGAAACAACCGATCCGGCCGTCGAGATGCCGGTGCTCGCGCAGATGCTGCAACGCGCCGCGCAGTATCTGCCGGGGTTGCCGGCGCTCAGCGGCGTCCGCGCGTGGACGGGGTTTCGCGCGGTGTCGCCGGACGGCCTGCCGCTGATCGGACCGGCCGGCGAGTTCGCGCCCGACGTCGGCTCTGGCTCCGCATCCCGCCTATGGCTCGCGGTCGGCCACGAAGGGCTTGGCGTGACGACCTCGCTCGCGAGCGCGAAACTACTCGCGGCGCAGATCGCGGGCCATGCCGCGCCGATTCCGTGCGAACCCTATCTACCGGTGCGTTTTGCAGAGCAGGCGGCCCATGACCGACACTGACGCGGCCCGCATCCGTTTGAGCGTCGACGGCCGCAGCATCGAAGTGAAACCCGGCACGACCATAGCCGCGGCGCTCGCGATCGCGGGTGTGCGCGGCTCGCGGCTGTCGGTCAAGGGCGAGCCGCGCGAAGCCTTGTGCGGGATGGGCGTGTGCCAGGAGTGCCGCGTGACGATCGACGGTCGCGCGCACGCGCTCGCGTGCCAGACGCTATGCCGCGACGGTCAGCGCGTGCAGACACGAAACGGGACAGTACACGCATGACGCAGCACTTCGACATCGTGGTGATCGGCGGTGGTCCGGCCGGGCTCAATGCCGCGCGAGCGGCGGCGCAGGCGGGCGCGACGGTCGCGCAGATCGATGACAATCCGCGCGCCGGCGGCCAGGTCTGGCGCCAGGGGTCCGCCTATCCGCCTCAAGCAGCGTTGCATGCGTTGCTCGCGGCGTTGCAATCGCAGCAAAACTTCACTTACTGGCCATCGACGCGCGTGATCGCGCCGCTCGGCGCGCAAGGCTTGCTGCTCGAATCCGCCGAACACGGCGGCGTGTCGATCACCTATGACAGACTGATTCTTGCGACCGGCGCGCGTGAGCGTCTTCTGCCGTTTCCTGGCTGGACCTTGCCCGGTGTGACCGGCGCGGGCGCATTGCAGGCGCTGATCAAAGGCGGCATGCCGGTGCGCGACGAACGGATCGTGATCGCCGGCAGCGGCCCGCTGCTGATGGCCGCGCTCGCCACCGCGCGAGAGGCCGGCGCGCGCGTGGTCGCGGTGGTCGAGCAGGCATCGGCGGCCGAGGTCGCGCGTTTCGGCGTGTCGCTGCTGCGCGAGCCCGCGAAGCTGCGTCAGGCGATCAGCCTCACGCACGGCTTCGCGGGACTGCGCTACTGGACCGGCAGCATCGTGAGCGAAGCCCGTGGCGCGCAGCGCGTGCAACAGGTGACGATCCGGCGCGGTGAACGCGAGGTGACGCTCGATTGCGACCGCGTCGCGTGCGGCTTCGGACTGCTGCCGAACGTCACGCTTGCCCAGGCGCTCGGCTGCGCGATCAACGACGCGGGCGAAATCGTCATCGACGACGGACAGCGCACCTCGCTCGAACGCGTTTATGCAGCGGGCGAGTGCACGGGCGTCGGCGGCGCTGAGCTCGCTGGCGCGGAAGGCGAGATCGCCGGTCTCGTGGCGAGCGGCGCGGCGAGCACGCAACGCGCCGCGCTGGCGGCGCTCGTCGCGCAACGCGCTCGCTGGCGGGGCTTTGGCGGGCGCGTCGCGGCGTCGTTCGCATTGGGCGAGGCCGCGTGCACGCCGCCCGCCGACGCGACGCTGTTGTGCCGTTGCGAGGACGTGAGCGTCGGCGAGGTGCGCCGCTGCGCCGACTGGCGTGACGCGAAACTGCAGACGCGCTGCGGTATGGGCCCTTGCCAGGGGCGCATCTGCGGGGCGGCCGCGAGCCTGTACTTCGGCTGGCCGACCGCCGCGGCGCGTCCGCCGTTCAGTCCGGCGCAAATCGGCACGCTGATGAGCGCCGCCGAACCGCCGACTGCGGCGCCATGACGGCTCCGCGCTTACCCTCGGTAGATATTGGCGGGCGACGCGCGGCTCTATAATCGACCGCAATCAACCGCACGAGCGGGCTGCCCGGCCGCACCGGCGCAGCGATCCGCGAACGCAACCTAACGCAATCAACCAGGCACGCACCCACGGAACCGCACGATGAACACGCTGGCGCATCCGCTCGAAACTGACGATACGACGCTGTCCGGCATGCTGTCGCATTTCAGGTTGCTCGAGCCGGTATTCGATGCAATGCCGGACGTCGTGTTCTTCGTCAAGGACGCCGACGCGCGGTATGCGCTCGTCAACCGCACGCTCGCTTCGCGTTGCGGCTTCAAGGAAAAGGCCGCGCTGCTCGGCAAGACCGCGGAAGACGTGTTTCCGCGCCGCTTCGGGCGCATCTATACCGCGCAGGACAAGGCGATCATCGGCGTCGGCAACCAGATGCTCGATCAGCTCGAACTGCATCTGTATCCGGGCCGTCAACCGGGCTGGTGCCTGACCTGCAAACAGCCGTTGCGTGATGCGACCGGCAAGGTGGTCGGCCTCGCCGGCATCTCCCGCGATCTGAAAGCCGACGAAAGCAGCCATCCGGCCTACAGCCGGCTTGCCGCCGTCGTGCAGTCGATCCAGCAGAATTACGTGCAGCCGCTGAACCTGAAGCAGCTTGCGGCGATGGCGGACATGTCGGTCGCGCAGTTGGAGCGGTATTTTCACAAGGTGTTTCATCTGACGCCGCGCCAGGTGCTCCTGAAAACGCGACTCGATGCAGCGACCGCGCTGCTGGTGTCGCACGACAAGGTCACCGACGTCGCCGCGCGTTGCGGCTACACCGATCACAGCGCGTTCACACGGCAATTCAAGGCGACCGTCGGCGTCACACCGACCGAATACCGGATGTTGCTGCACGGTACGCTGCGCGGCTGAACGGCGTCGCACGTGTCATGGCGGGTCGCGCGCATCACTACTACGTGTACGTCGTCGCGCTCGACGACAAGGTGTGGAACGAGGCGCGCTTTCGTCGCGCGAATCCTGGTTACCGTTTCGACAAGCCGTGCGTGTACGTCGGCATGACGGGGCTCGACCCGGACGTGCGCTTCGATCGGCACAAGGCGGGCATTCAGGCGAATCGCTTTGTGCGCGACTACGGCCTGCGTCTGATGCCCGAACTGTACGACGTGTTCAACCCGATGCCTTACCGCGGCGCGCAGGATATGGAAGTGGAATTGGCGATCGGGCTGCGCGAGGCGGGGTATGGGGTATGGCAGGCTTGAAAGGCTTGACGCGGCCGAATTCCATTGTGACGATCGTGCTCGATGTGCTCGCCGCCATGCGATGACGCTGGCCGGCACTACCAATGCGATGGCGACGATATATCCCGAAACGATCAGCACAAAGTTGCCCCAAGCCTCGACATCGTAGGCGTCGGGCTCCCAATTGGGACATAGGCAACGCAGTAGCCATCGAACGGAACCGGCGAACCATTACGGTATCTGGAACGATAGTTGTTGCGTGCCCCATGCGAGTGCAGTGCCTAATGCGACCCATATCCCAAGTGCACTGATGCACCATCGAAGCGATCGGGCGTCTCTCATCGCACTTCTACTCGCCCGTAAGCTCGCATGTTAGCCGGCTCTCTGACCTGAATAGGCCTCGACCGCGCCAAAGCCTGAACAGACGAATCGTGAAGTTTCTTTCCGATTGAGCTCGAAGATACAGCTTACAGTCATTGGTTTTTGCTCCAGAATTCCCTGAGGTGGCGGAGCAATGACTATTGCGTGTACGTCGGTGCCAGACAATCGGAGCGTTCTTAAAGATGCCTCGCATGTCTACGAAACTGATGCAGAAGCGCGGCGGTCTGATCCATCGCCAAAAACGTAGGCCACGCTCAATGGCTGTGCCTGAATAGAAAAAAGCCGCGTCAACGCAAAGCGCTGACGCGGCCTCGGATGACCGGGTCGCGAGCCGATCTGCTTACTTCACCCCAAGCCCTCGCAACACCGCATTACCCTCGGACGTCAGACGGATATGCGGCGTGCCCGCGTCGTTCGAAACGGTCTCGACGAGACCTGCTTCGTAAAGCTGCGGAATTTCGGGTTTTGCGGATGCATCGATCGGCGCGTGCAGCAGCAGCAGCAGCGTCGCGAGCTCGTGATGGCTCAACAGACGGCGCAGGATAGTAGGCCGTTTGGCCGGTGTTTCGTTGGTGTTGATTTCGGGCTGATTCATGGAGCGCACCTCGTGCGGGGACATGTCCGGGGATCTTGCGGACGAAGTCTTAAACGATTCTTAAGACTCCATTGTCCTGTAACACCGTGACATGAACGTTGCAATGGATCAGATTCCGGCGCCCGCAACTTCGCCTTTATGCGCCACAAAGCCTTATGGCGCGCAGGTTTTGCTTGCCGATTCGATCCACAGGTTGCTTACATGACGCTTGCCCGCATAGAAACGGTAAGTTGTCGCGCCGTTGTCGCTGCGTACCTTGACGACGTTCGAGTCGCCGAAGTCGAGCATCTGACCCTGCGGGATCCCCGTCGACTTGAACGCGGCGTTGTGATGATTGGCCATCTGCGTCAGACAGGCGACCACGTCGTCGACGGAACGCTGTGTCGTCGTGTCCGTGACGGGTTCGCCGGAATCCGGGTCTTTCTGGAAATACGCGCAAGCGCTGAGCAGTAGCGAAAGGGACAGGACTGCAGCGAACTTCTTCATATCTCTCCTGGCGTTGATTCGGCGATTCGGCTGAGCAGGCGCCATTATATCGAGACGGCGAGCCTGCCCCGATCGGGGACGCAGGTCGCGTGCCTGAAAAGACGAAATCCGTATCGACGCGGCGACTTCGAATGACGAAGCCGCCGTCGTGCCTCCGGTGTCCGCCCGTTACTTGCGCCGCTGCGCCTGCGCCGCGAGCCGCACCGCCGCATTGGCCGCGCCGTAGCCGTCATAGCCGCCGCGCCGCTCGACGATCTCGAGGAAGAAGCGCTGGTCCAGTTGCTCCGTATAAGCGTGGAAAAACTCGCCGCCGCGTTCGTCGCGGTCGTACAGGATATTGTTCGCGCGCATCGCTTCGAGCAGCGTGTCGGACAGCGCGTAGCGGGCCGCGAGGTCGTCGTAGTAATTGCGCGGAATGCGCAGGATCGGCACGCCGTCGGCGACGAACTCGGGGAGAGCGCTGAAGATGTCGCCGGTACTGAACGCGACGTGGTTCAGTCCGGAGCCGTGATACGTGTGCAGCGCCTCGGCCACCGCCGTATGGCGATCCACCGATGCATTCAGCGCGATCCGCACCGAGCCGTCGGGGCTGCGCAGCGCGCGGCTGCGCACGAGGCCGTACGGATCGGGAACGAGCACCCCCGGCTCGGCCAGGAAGCCGAACGCGGTGCGCAGAAACAGCACCCACGTATCGAGCGCATTCGCCGGCACCGACAGACACACGTGATCGATGCGCTCGAGCGGTCCCACCTCGGTCGGGCCGTTGACGTCGGTCAGCACGAAATCGGCCTCGAACAGCGTGGGCTGATCGGGCGTTTCGTCGACGAAGTAGTTGAGACTGCCGTCCGGCGCCTGCACGGCCGGCAGCACGCGCTCGTTCGGCCCGATCTGGCCGGAGAACGGCGCGTAGCCAAAGCCGGCCGCGCGCTCGAATGCGTGGCTCGCGTCATCGACACGAAACGCCGATGCGCACAGCGACAAACCATGCTGCTGAAAAAACGCGTTCGCGAACGAATCGGGCTCGGCGTTCAGCACGATCGAGGCCGCGCCGTGCTGATACAGCGTGACGTCCTTCGAGCGATGCTGGCCGGCCTGGCGAAAGCGCAGCTTGCCGAGCCAGTCGGCTAGCTGCGTGCGCGTGGTGTGATCGACCGCGAATTCGAGGAACTGATAGCCGACGTGCGCGGGCGCGGCGGGCGAGCGGTACAGGCCGCCTGTCGTTTTGCGCGGCTGCTGTTGCTCTTCGAGCAGCGCGCGAGTTTGCTCTTCGAGGAACAGCAACGAGCGATGGCCATCGGCGGCCGTGATCGTGGTGGGGGCGGCGCGAAAGCCGTCGTTGAAGATTTCCAGCGAAAGCGGGCCCTTGTAGCCAGCTTTGACGACCTGCGCGGTGAAGTTCGCGAGATCGAAGTCGCCCTGGCCGGGGAAGCAGCGGTAGTGGCGGCTCCATTCGAGCACGTCCATCGCAAGCTTCGGCGCGTCCGCGATCTGCACGAACGCGATGCGCTCGCCAGGAATGTCGGCGATCGCGTCGGGCGTGTCGTTCAGCGACAGCGTATGAAAGCTGTCGAGCACGAGCCCGAGATTCGGATGATTCACGGCGTCGACAAGCTTCCACGCGTGGCGATAGGTCTTTACGTGCCTGCCCCAGGCGAGCGCTTCGTAACCGGCGACCACGCCAGCCGCTTCGGCCGCGCGGGCGAGCGCGCCCAACTGGTCGATCATCAGCGAGTCGTCGCAGATCGTGTCCGGCGACACGTTGCTGCACACGAGGATGCGGTCCGTGCCTAGCTCGTGCATTACGTCGAACTTGCGCTTCGCGCGGTCGAGATTACGCTCGAGCCGTTCGGGACTGACACCGTCGAAATCGCGAAACGGCTGGAACAGCATGATCTTCAGGCCGAGGTCGTCGGCGATGCGGCGCACGTCGGCGGGCGAGCCGTCGAAATACAGCAGGTCGTTCTCGAAGATTTCGACACCTTCGAAACCCGCCGCACGGATCGCGCTCAGCTTCTCGACGAGGGTGCCGCTAATCGACACGGTGGCAATCGAACGTTGCATGAACGGCTCCTGCAAAAACGGACAAACGAGGGGGAAACTCAGAGAAAAACCGCGGCGGCGCGCCTGGAGGCGCGGCCTGCCGGGCTTGCTGCAATGCGCAAAAATGAGCGAGTTCGTTACGCACTGAAGCAAGACGCAGGCCGGAATACTCCACACTATCCGGGAGTTTTGATAGTCTATACAAACTAACTAGATGGTACAAATTCGTAGAAACCCCGAATGACGACGACGGCCGATGCGCGCACACTTCGCCATGCGTCGAAGAACCGCCGCGGGTGCCGCGGTTCGAGTCGCGCCTTATTTTGCGGGAGTCGTTGTCATGAGCTTTGCCTCCGTACTGGTCCTGAACGGACCGAACCTCAATCTGCTCGGCACGCGCGAGCCGGCCATCTATGGCGCGCAAACGCTCGACGACGTCGCGAAGCTGTGCCGCGACGCGGGCGAGCGCCTCGACCTCGCGATCGACTTCTGCCAGTCGAACGCCGAGCATCAGCTGATCGACTGGCTGCACGCGGCGCGCACCAAGGTCGACGGCATCGTGATCAATCCGGCCGCTTACACCCATACGTCGGTCGCGATCGCCGACGCATTGAGCGCGATCGAAAAGCCCGTCATCGAGGTGCATATCTCGAACGTGCATCGGCGCGAAGCGTTCCGGCATCACTCGTACGTGTCGGCGGTGGCGGACGCGATCATCGTCGGCTGCGGCACGCAGGGCTATGTGCTCGCGCTGGAACGGATGGCGACGATTCTTAAGAATAGGGCGGCGAAATGAACACTCAAGCGAACACTCGGGGAAATTCCCGGACCGACGCGCAGATCGCCGCGTTGGCCAATGCGCAGGCGAGCTTGCGGGCCACTCCCCGCTCCTTTCTGGTCGGCCTGATCGGCTCGGGCATCAGCGGTTCGCTCACGCCCGCGATGCACGAGGAAGAGGGCAGCAAGCTCGGACTGCACTATGTCTATCGACGCATCGATCTCGATGCGCAGAAGCTCGACACCGCCGCGCTGCCGGAGCTGCTGACGGCGGCCGAACGGATGGGTTACAACGGCCTGAACATCACGTATCCGTGCAAGCAGGCGGTGATTCCGCTGCTCGACGAACTGTCCGACGACGCCCGCGCGCTCGGCGCGGTCAACACCGTGCTGTTCAAGGACGGCAAGCGCATCGGTCACAACACCGACTGGTCCGGCTTCGCGCGTGCGTTCCAGCGCGGCCTGCCGGACGTGTCGCTGGAACGCGTCGTGCAGCTTGGCGCCGGCGGCGCCGGCGCGGCGGTCGCGCATGCGGCGCTGAACATGGGCGCGCAGTCGCTGACGCTGTTCGACGTCGATGCCGCCCGCGCGCAGTCGCTCGCCGACGAGTTGCAGGCGCGTTTCCCGAAAGCCAAGGTCAGCGCGGGCACGTCGCTCGAAGAATCGCTCTGCGTCGCGCAAGGCCTGATTCACGCTACCCCGACCGGTATGGCTAAAATGCCGGGGCTGCCGCTGCCGGCCGAATTGCTGCACCGCGACCTGTGGGTCGCCGACATCGTCTATTTCCCGATTCGCACCGCGCTGCTGCAGGCGGCCGAGGCGCTTGGCTGCCGCACGCTGAGTGGCGGCGGCATGGCGGTCTACCAGGCGGTCGACGCCATGCGTATTTTCACGGACCTCGAGCCGGACGCCGAGCGCGTCTACACTCACTTTCAATCGTTGTTGCAACGCTAACCGGCCGCGTAGAGACCGGCACCCAAGCTGATCGAGGAGACAAGCACGCCATGACGCAATCGTTCCAATCCAGCTCCGCGGGCTCGCCCGCGCAGAACAAGGCGGCGAGCCCCGCGCGCCGTTCGAAAGCCCGTTACAAGATCCTCGCGCTGCTCGCGGTCGGCACGATGATCAACTATCTCGACCGCACCGTGCTCGGCATCGCGGCACCGCAGCTGACGAAGGAGCTCGGCATCAACGCCGCGCTGATGGGCCTGCTGTTCTCCGTGTTTTCGTGGAGCTACGTGGCCTCGCAGATTCCGGGCGGCCTGTTTCTCGACCGCTTCGGCAGCAAGCTCACATACTTCCTGTCGATGACGTTCTGGTCGCTCTGCACGCTCGCGCAAGGGCTCGTGGGGAGCATCGGCGGCCTGTTCGCCTTCCGTCTCGGCCTTGGCGTTTCGGAGGCGCCATGCTTTCCGACCAATAGCCGCGTGGTCGCCACGTGGTTTCCGCAAAGCGAGCGCGCGATGGCGACCGGCACCTACACGGTCGGCGAATATATCGGCCTCGCGTTTTTCAGCCCGTTCCTGTTCATGCTGATGGGCGCATTCGGCTGGCGCTCGCTGTTCCTCGTGGTCGGCGGCGTCGGTATCGCGTTCGGCGTGGTGTGGTGGCTGCTGTATCGCGAGCCGCGCGATCATCCGTCGGCGAATCAGGAAGAGCTCGACTATATCGAGGCGGGCGGCGGTCTCACGCAACGCAACAAGGATGTCGCGGGTGCGGCCGCGGGTACACCTGATACGGCGGCATCGAAGAAGAGCGGCTTCCAATGGGGCACGATCGGCCAGCTGCTCAAGCATCGCCAGTTGACCGGCATCTGCCTCGGCCAGTTCGCGGGCAATTCGACGCTGGTGTTCTTCCTCACGTGGTTCCCGACGTATCTCGCCACCGAACGTCATATGGCGTGGCTGAAGATCGGCTTCTTCGCGATCATGCCGTTCATCGCGGCTTCGATCGGCGTGATGTTCGGCGGCGTGTTCTCCGACTGGCTGCTGCGCCGTGGCAAATCGCCGAACGTCGCGCGCAAGCTGCCGATCATCGCGGGTCTGCTGCTCGCGTCGACGATCATTCTCGCCAACTATGTCGAGAGCAACGTCGTGGTGATCGCGATTCTGTCGGTGGCGTTCTTCGCGCAGGGCATGGCCGCGCTCGGCTGGACGCTGGTGTCGGATATAGCGCCCGAGGGCTTGCTCGGCGTGACCGGCGGCATCTTCAACTTCGCCGCGAACCTGGCGGGTATCGTGACGCCGCTCGTGGTGGGCCTGATCGTCGCGGCGACCGGTTCGTTCGTGGGCGCGCTGGTGTTTATCGGTGTCATCGCGTTGATCGGCGCGCTGTCGTATATCTTCGTCGTCGGCGATATCAAGCGGATCGTGCTGGTGGATTGAGTCTTCCCGCCGAGCCGTCGCTTCATGTGACGGTCGTGGTTCCCTTCGAATCCCCGGTTGTCGTCGCGGTGCGGCGGCAACCACGTCGACTGCCGTCACCGGTTTGCCGGGGCAGTAAGCCGCTGAACGCGCTGCGTTTCTCGAAGCGATAAAAAACGGGATGTGGCTTTCACCACATCCCGTTTCCATTTCAGCCGGTCGCCGCGCAACCGGCGTCAATCGTCCTTCTTCACGAACCGCAAGATCGCATCGACGATCATCGCCCGATGCCGCGCCCGCAGCCGCGGATGCGACGGATCGCGCCCAAACGCGGTGCCGAACGTATGCCGGTTGCCCACGCGATGGAAACACAGCGAGCTGATCATCAGATGCAGATCGATCGGATCGATGTCGCTGCGGAACTGGCCCGCCGCGATGCCGCGCGCGAGCAGATCCTCGATCGTGTGAATCACGGTGACGTTGCGTCCTTTGAACGTCTTGACCTGCTCGACGTACTTCGCGCCGTGAATGTTTTCGATCGTCACGAGGCGCACGAAATCGCGCTGACGGTCGTGGTAGTCGAACGTGAATTCGACCAGCGCGCGCATGCCTTCGACCGGATCGAGTTCGCTGATGTGCAGGTCCTGTTCGAGCGCGCGAATGTCTCCATATACCTTTTCCAGCACCGCCTGGTACAACCCTTCCTTGCTGCCGAAGTAGTAGTACAGCATGCGCTTGGTGGTGTTCGTGCGTTCCGCGATCGCGTCGACGCGGGCACCCGTCAGCCCCATCGCGGAGAACTCCTGGGTCGCGACGTCGAGGATGTTGCGCTTAGTCTGCTCGGGATCGTATTTGCGTGGGGCGTCCACACGCGGGGCGTCGGTACGCCTGGCGCCGGTACGTCGCGCGTCGGCGTGCGGCGTGCCAGACACGATGCCGTTGGTATCAGGCTCGGCGGCCTTGCTTCCCTTTTTCATTGTGGTTTCGAGCGGCAGTGACGGCGCATTCTAGCATGGCGAAACGGGCCTCTGGCGTGGGTCCCGGGCATCGACGAAGGCATCTCGAAGGGGCTTGCGTGGCGCTTACGCGACCGGGCGCGTGGGCCGGCGGCGCGCGGCGAGTGCGTCGCGTGTTTGCATCGCGGTGTACGTGAGCTGCGCGGCCGCGAGGCCGAGCGCGCCGTACGTGCGCGCGAGGCCGAAGGTCGCGAACGCGTCGGGCACCGGCCGTTCACCGGAGATAGCCGCGGCCAGCAGTTCGCCCGACACCGTGGTCGGCGCCATGCCGTGTCCGCCGAAACCGACCGCGTACCAGACGCCGTCCGTGCTTTGGCCGATCTGCGGCATCTTGTGTCGCGCGTAGCTCATCAGGCCGCCCCATGCGTGCTCGATGCGCACGTCGCGCAGCTGCGGATAGACCTTCAGCAGGTCCTGTCGCAACAGACGCGCGATCGCCTCGGGCTCGCGGTCGCGCACGGAGATGCGGCCGCCCCACAGGATGCGCGTGTCGGGCAACGGGCGGTAGTAGTCGAACGCGAAGCGGGTGTCATAGATCGCGGCGCGTGTGGCGATTGCGTCGTGCAAGCGTTCGCCGAGCGGCTCCGTTGCCATCACGTAGGTGGCGATAGGCAGCACCGCGCGCTCGACGCGCGCGTACACGTTGCGTGCATAGCCGCCGCCCGCCATCACGACGTGACGCGCGTCGAGCGCACCTTGCGGCGTCTCGACGACGAAGCCCGCGCCGTCGCGCCGCAAGCTGACGACCGGCGAGCGCTCGTGTATCGTCACGCCCGCTTGCGCGGCCGCCGCGGCGACGCCGACAACGTATTTGAGCGGATGAAAATGGAACGCGTTGCGCTCGAACAGGCCGCCGTGATAGCGGCTCGTTTTCAGTTGCGCGGCGAGTTGGTTGGCAGCGATCGGTTCCCAGTCGACGCCGAACGAATCGCGCATCAGACGCCGTTGGGCTTCGAGACGCGCAGGTTCGTCGAACCAGTTCGCGAGGATCACGCCGGCATCGGTCGCGTCGCAATCGATCCGATAGCGCGCAATTCGCTTGCGCATCAGCTCGACCGCGTCGGTGGTCAGCGCATAGAGTTCGCGCGCGCGAGTCGGCCCGAGCGTCTTCAGCAGGTCGGCGCAATCGAGGCTGTAGCCGCCGAACACGAAGCCGCCGTTGCGTCCCGATGCGCCGAAGCCGACCTGCTGCGCCTCGAGCACGACGACGTCTTCGACGCCGCGTTCGGCGAGTCCCAGCGCGGTGGAGAGTCCCGCAAGTCCGCCGCCGACGATGCAGACGTGCGCGCTGCGTCGGCCGTTGAGCGGCGCGTAGGCGGAGGAGCGGGTGACGGTGGCTTCGTAGAAACTTTGCATGAGGCGCGAGCTTGTGGACACGCCCTAGGTTAGCGGCAATCGCGTGTGCCCGTCCAGCCCGCGTGAGCCCGCACGTCGACAGGCGCCCCGCCGCGCTTCGTTCTGCGTTATCGACCCCAGCGCAACACCAGCGGATCGAGCCGGCGTGCGATCTTCAACAGTCCTTCGCGCGTCGCCGGATGCATCTGCGGCAGCGGGTGACGCACCGCGTCCGAACCGATCACGCCGCCTTCCTTCATCAGCGCCTTGCACGATGCGAGGCCGCCCTGGCGATTCTCGTAGTTGATCAGCGGCAGCCACTGCTGATAGTGCGCGGCGGCGGCCTCGGTATCACCGGCCGCATAGGCATCGACGATCAGGCGGATGCCATCGGCATAACCGCCGCCCGTCATCGAGCCGGTCGCGCCCGCATCGAGGTCGGCCATCAGCGTGATTGCTTCCTCGCCGTCCCACGGACCGACGATCGCGTCGCCGCCCAGTTCGATCAGCTCGCGCAGCTTGTTCGCGGCCTGCGGCGTTTCGATCTTGAAGTACGACACGTTGTCGATCTCGCGCGCCATGCGAGCGAGGAACGGCGCGGACAACGGCGTGCCGCTGACCGGCGCGTCCTGGATCATGATCGGAATCTGGATGGCATCGGACACCGTACGATAGAACTCGTAGATGCCGCGCTCGCCGATGCGGATCGTCGCGCCGTGATACGGCGGCATGACCATCACCATCGCGGCGCCCGCGGCCTGCGCTGCGCGGCTGCGCTCCGCGCACTGGTACGAGCTGAAGTGCGTGGTCGTCACGATCACCGGCACACGGCCCGCGACGTGTTCGAGCGCAAGATGCATCAGTGTGTTGCGCTCGTCGTCGGACAGCGCGAACTGCTCGGAGAAGTTCGCGAGAATGCACAGGCCGTTCGAGCCGGCGTCGATCATGAAATCGAGGCAGCGCTTCTGACCTTCGAGGTCGAGACGCCCGGCGTCGTCGAAGATCGTCGGCACGACGGGGAAGACGCCGCGCAGGGCGGGAGAGTGTGACGCTTGGCTCATGGCGATGTGGTCCGTACGGGGATGGAAGGATTGCGCTCGAGCCCGCGAACGGGCGGCGCAACTGGATGAATGTCTCCTTCGGCGACTATACGGCGCTGGGCCTCGCGGGTATATTGAATTGTTTCCATATCGTGATCGCTTTTGCGACTCACCCCACCGATGAAAGACACGCTCAGCGTCCTGCTGTCGAAGCTGCGCATGAAGCAACTGCATCTGCTGATCGCGCTCGACGATCACAAATCGCTGCACAAAGCGGCCGGCGTGATGTCGATGACGCAATCGGCGGCGAGCAAGGCGCTGCAGGAGCTCGAATCGATGCTCGACGCGCCGCTTTTCGAGCGCTCGAAAAGCGGCATGATCCCGAACCAGCTCGGTCATTGCGTGATCCGATATGCGCGCGTCGTGACGACAGACCTCACCGCGCTCTGCCAGGACGTCGCCGAAATTCGTTCGGGGCGCGGCGGGCGGCTCGCGCTCGGCGCGATCATGGGCGCGATTCCCGACTGCGTGGTGCCCGCGCTGAATCAATTGCATGCGGCGCAACCGGGTCTGGCGATCGAAGTGGTCGAGGACACCAGCGCACGAATGCTCGCGCAGCTCGACGACGGGCGGCTCGATCTGGTGGTCGGCCGAGCGGCGGTCGCGGCCGATCCGTCGAAGTATCAGTATCGTCCGCTCGGCGACGAGCCGTTGGCGGTGGTGGTCGGTTATCAGCATGCGCCGTTGCCGCGCCGCGAGATGATGTTGCGCGATCTCGCCGGGCATCGCTGGGTCATGTATCCGTCACACATGCCGCTGCATGCGCTGCTCGAACGCGAGATGGATCTCGCCGGCCTCGACATGCCCGACAATCCGATTTCGACGGCTTCCACGTTCGTGACAGTTGCACTGCTGCAAAGCAGCGCCGAACTCGTTTCGCTGCTGCCGAGCGCAATTGCTGGGCCGTTCGTGCGGCACAAGATGCTGCGCGTCGTGCCGGTCAGGCTCAAATCGCCATCGCAGACGTTCGGCATCGTCACGCGCAAGGGCGGCGTGCTGTCGCCGCCGGCGGAACGGTTTATCGCGCTGTTGCGGGCACAGACGAAAGCGCGAATTTAGGCGCGGCGCAAACAGGCTGCTCAGCTGTCCGCCCGGTTGTCGGTAAGAATGCCAGCCAAAAAGCGACTTTCTTTCGGCAAGGGCCGCCAGAAACGGCAAAACCGCCCGAACAGGCGGTTTGTTATTCGTGTGAAAAGAGCTTCAATATCTCATGCCGGTTCGCGTTTTGTCATCCGACGCCAGCAGGTGTTGTAGCCGCGACACTGTCGCATCAATCCGAACCGATGAGGGTTTCTCGTTCCGAGCTACACTGGTTTGAATGAACTGAGCCAGGCTCGACGCCCTGGCCATCGCTCGGGGAGAGCAGCCATGAATCGGCCACCGCTTCGGTTTCCGCTTCGCGTGACCAGCACCGTGCCCGTGCGGAGTTGGCGTTGGCTCAAATGGGGGCTTGGCGCGTTTTTGCTGCTCGCGGTGGCGCTGATTGCGCGGCTCGTGCAGATCGAGATCGAGACCTCGCGATTGCAGGCGCGGTACCTTTCCGAGCTGACCCGCGACGTCGCTTTTTCGGTCACCGACGGTCCCAGTCATTCCATCCGCTTTCCGCAAGCCGACAAGGGCCCGTACGACGCGCGCCTCGGCTACGCGCTGTTGCCGGCTATCCAGCAGCGTCTGTTGCAACATGGCTTCGAAATCAGCTCGCAGGCGCGCGATTCAGAACGCATGCTTTCGCTAGCCGATGACGGCCTGTTCCTGCCTTACGACGAAAAAGACACGGCCGGCCTGCAATTGTTCGACGGCACCGGCGTGCCGCTATACAGCGCTCAGTTTCCCGGTCGCGTGTACGACAGCTTCGACGCGATTCCGCCGCTCGTGGTGAACTCGCTGCTGTTCATCGAAGATCGCTATCTGCTCGATCCGGATCAGCCGAACCGCAATCCGGCGATCGACTGGGGGCGCTTCAGCCGCGCGCTCGTCGACCAGGGCGCGCGCGTGTTCGATCGTCATCAGCAGACGCCCGGCGGCAGCACGCTCGCGACGCAGATCGAGAAATTCCGTCACTCGGCGGGGGGCCGCACCGCGACGCCGCCGGAAAAGCTGCGGCAAATCGCGTCGGCGTCGGTGCGCGCTTATCTGAACGGACCGCAAACGCTGCCGGCGCGCGAACAGATCGTGGTCCATTATCTGAACTCGGTGCCGCTTGCCGCGCAGCCCGGCGTCGGCGAAATCAACGGTATCGGCGATGGGCTCGCCGCCTGGTATGGGCGCGATTTCCGCGAGACCAACCGGCTGCTGAAGGCGCCGTCGACCGATGCAAATCTGCCCGACCAGGGTCTGGCGTTTCGCGAAGTGCTGTCGCTGATGATCGCGCAGCGCGCGCCGTCGTTTTTTCTGCAGCGCGGCTATCCCGAGCTCGAACGGCTGACCGACAGCTACATGCGGCTGCTCGCGAGTGGCGGCGTGATCACCGGGCAGTTGCGCGACGCGGCGCTGGCGGCGCACGTCGAACTGCATCGCGCGCCGCGCAGCACACCGGATCTCGGTTCGTTCGTGTCGCGCAAGGCCGTCACGTCGATGCGCTCGCATCTGCTCGCCGCGCTCGGCGTGCGTAGTTTCTATGAACTGGACCGCCTCGATGTGCAGGCGACAGGCACGCTGAACGATGACGTGCAACAAGCCGTTGCCGAGCGCCTCGCCGCCGCCGCGACGAAAGACGGCGCGAAGGCCGCGGGCCTCGTCGGCTACGAAATGTTGCGCGGGTCCGACGATCCGTCGCATATCGCCTACAGCTTCACGCTGTTCGAGCGGCACGGCGACGCGAACCTCGTGCGCGTGCAGACCGATAGCGTGAACCAGCCGTTCGACATCAATTCCGGCGCGCGCCTGAACCTCGGCTCGACCGCGAAACTGCGCACCGTCATCACGTATCTGCAGATCGTCACCGATTTGCACACACGGTACGCATCGCTGAGCAATGCCGAGCTGAAGGCGATCACGCCCGATCCGAACGATCGGCTGACGCGCTGGGCGATCGACTATCTGCTGCACACGCGCGACCATTCGCTGCAGCCTATGCTCGACGCCGCCGTCGAGCGTAAATACTCGGCGAGCCCGGGCGAAACGTTCTTTACGGGCGGCGGCGCGCAGACCTTCACGAACTTCGAGTCCGACGACAACAGCCGCATCCTGACCGTGCATCGCGCGTTCCAGCATTCGGTGAACCTCGTGTTCGTGCGGCTGATGCGCGATATCGTGCACTATGAAATGGTGCAGACCACCGGGCCGTCGTCGCAATGGCTCGGCGATCCGGCGACCCGCAAGATGTACCTGACACGTTTCGCCGATCAGGAAAGCCGCGTGTACATGAAGCGTTTCTACACGAAGTACCACGGCAAGACGCCTGATCAGCAGATCACGCTATTGCTGCTCGGGGTGCGCAAGTCGCCCCCGAAAGTGGCGACCGCGTTGCGCAGCGTCGCACCGGATCAATCGAACGCGTGGTTCAACAGGTTGATGTACGCGGCGCTGAAGAACACGCCGGCGGCTTCGATGCTCGACGACGAAGATCTCGCGAATCTGTACGACAAGTACGGCATCAACCGCTTCAACCTGAACGACCGCGGCTATATTTCGAGCGTGCATCCGCTCGAACTATGGACGCTGAACTACCTGCGCTCGCATCCGGATGCGACGCTTGCGCAGATCGAAGCCGCGAGCCAGGACGTGCGCCTGTCGACTTACTCGTGGCTCTTCAAAACGCGCTATCACGTGACCCAGGATCACCGCATCAAGCGCATGGTCGAGCTGCGCGCCTACGACGCGATCGGCAAATCGTGGCAGGCGCTCGGCTATCCGTTCGCGACCCTGACGCCGTCGTATGCGGCGGCGATCGGCGCGTCGGGCGATCGTCCGGCGGCGCTCGCGCAACTGATCGGCGTGATCACGAACGGCGGCAACAAGGTGCCGACCGAAACGCTGACGCAAATCGACTTCGCGAAGGACACGCCGTACGAAACGCATTTCAGCCGCGCGGTGGTCGCGCCGCAGCAGCAGGTGTCGCCGGAGATTGCCGGGGAGGTGCGGATGCTGTTGCGCGACGTCGTGACGGGCGGCACCGCGAGGCGTCTCGCGCAAGGCATGACGTTCCCGAACGGCGAAACGCTCGAAGTCTATGGCAAGACCGGCACCGGCGATCAGCGCTTGAACGTGTACGCGAAGGGCGCGCGGTTGATCGAGTCGCGCAAGGTGAATCGCAGCGCGACCTTCGTGTTCGCGCTCGGCGACCGCTTCTACGGCACGTTGACCGCGTGGGTGCACGAGCCGTATGCCGCGCGTTACGACTTCACGAGTGCGCTGGCGGTGCAGTTGCTGAAGTCGATGGCACCGGCGTTGCAGCCGTTGCTCGACAAGCCGGTTCAGAAAACGGTGACGGCGGCGCCGGCGGGATCGACGCCTGCGGCGACGAAAGTTGCCGCGCAGTGAATCGCTCACCGCTCGTCATAACCTGCCTCCGACGCCGCCGGCTTCAGGAACAGCTCATGCACCGGCGCGAAATGCGCATATAGCGGCAGAATCGCACCGCCCATCGCGCGGGCATCGGCGCCGATCGCGCCTTCGAGCAATTGCGGCCGCACCATCCCTTCCCATTCGAAACGATCGAGCACGCGCTCGGTGCGGCGAATGATCTCGCGCAGCAGTAGCCGGTCGAACTCGCCGTCGATCACGACGGCTTCGAGATCGAGCAACGCGGCCGCATTGGTTAGCGCGTTCGCGATCGCCGGGCACGCACTGTCGAGCCATCGCTCGGTATGCCGCCACAACTCGGGCGACAACGCGCGATGATCATGCGCCGCGGCCGCCGGCGCGCCCGCATCGCTGAACAGTCGTTCGAGCACGAAGCCCGATGCCGCGTGCAGCAACTGCCGCGCGGGTTTGCGTGCGCCGCCTTCGCGCAGCGGGATCGAACCGACCGCGCCCGCGTTGTCGTGCGGACCGCCATGCAGACGTCCGTCGATCACGAGACCCCCGCCGATGAAGGTGCCGACGAACAGATACAGGAAGTTGTGGATGCCGCGGCCCTGGCCCATCACGAGTTCGGCCGCGCAGGCGGCCGTGGTGTCTTTGGCGAACTCGACGGGCAGGCCGGTTATCGTCGCGATGCGCGCGCGCAGATCGATGTCGTTCCAGGCGTCGAGCGCGTCGGGCGGCGCGCCGAGAAAGTCGCGCCAGCCGCCGAGCCACAACGGCGCCGCGACACCGACGCCGACCACCTTGCCCGCCTTCGCGCCGAGCGTCTGGTTCACGCGCGCGAGTTTGTTTTCGAGCGCGGGGAACAGCGCGCGCGGATCGGGATACGCATACTCGAATACGTCGCGGCATACGATGCGCCCGGCGAAGTCCATCGCGAGCACGTCGAGACTGCGGCGTCCGACCTTGATACCGATCGTGTACGCGCCGTCCGCGCACAACGCGATCGGCACCGACGGCTGGCCGATCTTGCCGCGCACGCGCGCGTGCTTTTCGAGCAGGCCGTCGGCGATCAACCGGTCGACGATCATCGACACCGTCTGCATCGAAAGACGCGTGAGGCGGCCGACCTCGGCCTTCGGCAGTGGTCCATGCAAGCGGATCGTTTGCAGCACGATGCGCTCGTTGAATTGCCGCATGCCGACCTGATTCGAACCGACCGTGCGTTTGACCGGCGAACGCCTGCTGGTGCTGGGGGTGTTCATTGTCGTGTACCGGCCTCGTGGCTCAGCGGATTGGGCGGCGCGTCATGCGATCGCCTTCACGTCGGCTTCCTTCGCCCCGGTCATGATCGCGACCGCTTCCGACATGTGCACGTCCTTCGTATTGACGAGCGCCGCGCGCCGGCCGAGCCGCTGGATATGGATGCGGTCCGCGATCTCGAACACGTGCGGCATGTTGTGGCTGATCAGAATCACCGGCAGGCCACGCTCGCGCACGCGCCGGATCAGTTCGAGCACCATGTTGCCTTCCTTCACGCCGAGCGCGGCGGTGGGCTCGTCCAGAATCACCACGTGGCGCGCGAATGCCGCGCTGCGTGCAACGGCGACGCCCTGGCGCTGGCCGCCGGACAGCGTTTCGACCGCCTGGCGCATCGAGCGGATGCCGATTTGCAGATCCTTCATGGCCGCGGTCGCTTCGTCGAGCATGCGGCGCTTGTCGATCATCTTGAACAGCGAGCCGCGCCAGCCGGGCTTCAGCAACTCGCGGGCGAGAAACAGGTTTTCGGCGATGCTCATCGCCGGCGCGACGGCGAGTTCCTGGTACACGGTCTCGATGCCTTGTGCGCGCGCATCGAGCGGACTGCGGAACTTGACCGGTTTGCCGTCGAGCAGAATCTCGCCTTCGTCGGGCACCGTGGCGCCCGAGAGCGCCTTGATCAGCGACGATTTGCCCGCGCCGTTGTCGCCGATCACCGCGAGGATCTCGCCGGGCAGCACTTCGAAATCGCAACCGTCGAGCGCGGTCACGTTGCCGTAACGTTTGACGAGCCCGCGTGCCTGCAGAACCGGCATCGCAGCGGACATGGAAGAGGAGGTGGAGGTCGACATGACAAGGCTCCTGTGCGGGATCAACGGCCGCGGTGCGAGAGTTTATCGGCGGCGACCGCGAGAATCACGAGGATGCCGGTGATCAATACCTGGTACACCGAGGAAACACCGATCAGCGTCAGGCCGTTACGGAATACGCCGACAATCAGCGCTCCAAGCAAGGTGCCGACGATCGAGCCGCGTCCACCGAACAGACTTGTGCCGCCGAGCACGACCGCGGTGATGCTGTCGAGGTTCTCGGTTTGCCCGGCCTGCGGATCGCCGACACCGGTGCGCGCTACCGACAGCAGCGCGGCGATGCCGTAGATCGCGCCGGCAAGCGTGTAGACGGTCAGCAGAATCCGCTGCGACGACAGGCCCATCAGTCGCGCGGCCTCGGCGTTGTTGCCGAGCGCGTACAGATGCCGGCCGGGCACCGTGTCGCGCAGCACGAACCACGTGGCCAGATACATCAGCAGCGTCAGCACGGTCCCGTACGTGACTTCCGCCGGTCCGAGCCTGAACGTGCTGCCGAGGAACATGATCGCATCGGGCAGGTTCGACACGCTTTCCGCGTTCGAGTAGATCTGCGTGAGCGCAAACGCGATGTTCAGCGTACCCAGCGTGACGATGAACGCCGGCAACTTGATGCGCGTGATCAACAGACCGTTCAGTAAGCCGAACAAGGTGCTGGCGCCGATGCCGCACAGAATCGCGAGGATCGGCGGCACGCCGAGCACGACCGCGAACTTCGTCATGATGATCGAGCCGAAGGCCATTACCATGCCGCAGGACAGATCGATGCCACCGGTCAGCACGATCAGTGTCTGGCCGATCGCGATGACCGCGACGACCATCGTCTGTTGCAGGATCAGCGACAGGTTCTGGAACGATAGAAAGCGGCTGCTCTGCGAGACAAAGAATGCGCAGGCCAGCACCAGCGCGATCAGCGGTCCGATTTCGGACAGCGACGGCAGGTGCTCGGTAAAAGACGGGCGCGGGCGGCCGGCGGGCGCGGAAGGGGTCGACATGATGGCAGTCCTCGGTACATGAGCGTGACATGTAGGTCACGCTGCAAATCAATTGGCGGCCCGGTGCGACGCGCAACGGGCCGCTGTGCAATGCGCGTTACTTGTTGCCCCAGCAGTTGTCGAGGCCGAACTTCGTGTCTTTGCTGTCGATGCCGGACATCGGCTTGTCGGTGATCAGCGTGACGCCGGTGTCCTGATAACCGGACACCTTCTTGCCGGTTTTCGCGTAGTCGACGCCGGCGGTGACGCCGAGCGCGGCCATCTTCAGCGGATACTGCTGCGAGGTCGCCGCGATCGCGCCGGCCTTCACGTTGCGCACGCCTTCGCAACCGCCGTCGATCGATACGATCATCACGCCCTTGTCCTTGCCCGCCGCCTTCAGCGCGCGATACGCGCCGGCCGCGGCCGGTTCGTTGATCGTGTAGACCACGTTGATGTCGGGCGCTTTCTGCAGGCAGTTTTCCATCGCCGTCTGACCTTTCGCCTGATCGCCGCGCGTGTCCTGGCTGCAGACGATCGACGGATCGCCTTCCTTGACGCCGAAGCCTTCGAGGAAGCCGTTGTGGCGCAGCACGCCGACCGACACGCCCGGCGCGAGATCGAGCGTGGCGATCTTCGCGGGCTTGCCGTTCAGCGCGGCCTTCGCATATTTGCCGATCAGCACGCCGGCCTTGAAGTTGTCGGTGGCGAACAGGGCGTCGGTTGCGTCCTGCGGATCGGTCGGCGTATCGAGGGCGATGACCATCACACCGGCCGCGCGTGCCTTCTTGATGCTCGGCACGATCGCCTTGGTGTCGCTCGGCGTGATCAGGATTGCTTTCGCGCCGGCCGTCATCATGTTTTCGATCGCGGTGACCTGACTCGCATTGTCGCCGTCGAACTTGCCGGCGGCCGTGATCAGTTTCGCGCCGTCTTTCGACGCGGCCGCGTCCGCGCCCTGGCGCATCTTGACGAAGAACGGGTTCGTATCGGTCTTCGTGATCAGACCGATGACGGGCTGGTCGGCGGCCTGACTCGCGCTTGCGCACCACAGCGCCGCTGCCGCGGCGCACATCGACGCGATTGTCCTGGCGACAGGACGCCTGTGGAAATTCAGATTCATGAGACGCTCCTCCGGTTATTGGCAACGACGTATGGGACTGCAGATAGATCGAAACTGCGAAGCTGCGGGCTTGACGTTTGACGATGACGCTTCGATGCAATGTGGTCCGAAGGAAATCGCCTAAATCACTTTGGTTGATTTAGTACAGCAGGCGGGCGATCGCTCGTCAAGGAAATGTGAACGCGGAAAATCGCTGTGCAGCGAACCGCGTGCAGGCTGAGAGCCTTGTGTGGTAACGCTTTGGCGCCGTGCTGCAGTGCGAAGCGGCGCTTCTGGGCTTGGGGAAAGTCCTGGCCCGGGTCGGACATTTGTGGGCGAACGTCGCGTTCGCGACGGTTTCCGCGGTATTGGCCTGCATTGCGTTGGCGGTCGGTGCGCGCCGGCCTCGTCACGCGAGTTGACGCGCGGCAAGCTGGCCGAGCCTGGTCCAACTGCTACGAACTGCAACCTTGCGGCGCGGCTGTAACCGCCACATCAACGCGAACGCGGTGCGGCCGTCGATGCGCGCACGACCAGTTTCGGCTCGGACGAAATCCGCATCGGCACGGGCGCCGGCATGTCCCGCGCGGCGCGTCCCGGCTGTCCGTACGAAGTCTCGATCAACTCGCGCAGCAGTTCCACTGCAAGTCCGGCGACCTCGACCGTCGGCACCGCCACCGTCGTCAGTGCGGGGCGCGACTCGCGCGCGAGCTGGATGTCGGTGATGCCGATCACGGACAGATCGTCCGGCACGCGCAGGCCGAGATCCGCGGCCGCGTGCATCGCGCCGAGCGCAGGCAAATCATTGGTCGCGAAGATCGCGCTGAGTTGCGGATCGGCTTCGAGCAGCGCGCGGGCCGCCAGGTAGCCGCCGTGGATCGTGTCGGCCGCGTGTCGCACGCGATTTCTCGTCACACCGGCCGCGCGCAACGCGTCGACGAAACCTTCGAAGCGCGCCGCGTGAATGCCCGACGCCTTGCTGCCGACGATCGCACCAAAGCGCCGATGCCCGAGCTCGAGCAGATGCTCGCCGGCCAGTTGGCCGGCCAGCCGGAAATCGACCGCGACGCACGGCAGCCCGGGCGGCTCGGTGGGCCGCTCCCACATGCACAGCACGACCGGCGTGCCACGCGCTTCGGTCTCGTGCAGATCGGCGAAATCGAGGTTCGCGTTGGTCACGAGCACGCCTTCGGACAAGGTGCCGGCGATCTGGTCGAGGTACGCGCGGCCGCTTAGCGGATCGTCGTTGGTATTGCAGATGATCACGAAGTGGCCGCTCGTACGCGCAGCGCGTTCGACCGCGAGCGCGAACTCCGGATAGAACGGATTCGCGATGCTCGACACCATCAGCGCGAGCGTCGGCGCGCGGCCCTCGGCGAGCGCGCGTGCGGCGAGATGCGGGCGATAGCCGAGCGCCGCGACTGCCTCGAGCACGCGTTGCCGGGTCGTTTCGCCAACGCGGCCGCGCTTGCGCAGCACGTTGGACACCGTCGCTGGCGTGACGCCGGCATGACGCGCGACTTCGCTGAGTGTGGGCATGATGTGGCCAGTATTTGGGATGGCTGTCCGACATTTGCGTCGCGGCGCGAGGCGCGGCAACATCTGTCATCGAACCAACGTACAAAACGATATCGGAGACAGACCAACGATCGCCTTGCGATCGATTTTTCGGTCGCGCTGATTAAGCGCTTAATCTCCGACTTCGCGCCGATTAAATCACGGAGTCGATGCAATGGCGAGCATTTCGTTACGAGGCGTGCAGAAGGCGTATGGCGACGGTGCACCGGTGATTCGCAACGTCGATCTGGACATCGGCGAAAACGAGTTCTGCGTGTTTCTCGGCCCGTCGGGTTGCGGCAAGTCAACGCTGTTGCGCATGATCGCCGGGCTCGAGGATGTGACCGACGGCGACCTGTCGATCGGCGGGAAGATCGTCAACGACGTGCCGGCCGCGCAGCGTGGCGTAGCGATGGTGTTCCAGAGCTACGCGCTGTTTCCGCACATGAGCGTGTTCGAGAACATGGCGTTCGGCCTGAAACTCGCGAAGACCCCGAAGGATGAAATCGAGCGCAAGGTGCGTGAAGCCGCGCGCATCCTGCAACTCGAGGCACTGCTCGAGCGCAAGCCGAAGGCGCTGTCGGGCGGGCAGCGGCAGCGCGTCGCGATCGGCCGCGCGATCGTTCGCGAGCCCGGCGTGTTTCTGTTCGACGAACCGCTGTCCAATCTCGATGCAACCTTGCGCGGACAAACGCGCGTCGAAATCGCGCGTCTGCATAAGCAGTTTGCGAAGGCGAGCGTGGTCTACGTGACGCACGATCAGATCGAAGCGATGACGCTCGCCGACAAGATCGTGCTGCTGCATTCGGGCAAGGACACCGAGCGCTACGGCAGCATCGCGCAAATCGGCGCGCCGCTCGAGCTGTATCACCGCCCGAAAAGCCGCTTCGTGGCCGGCTTTATCGGCTCGCCGCGAATGAATTTCCTGCCGGGCAAGGTGGCGTCGCTCGATGCGCAGGGCGTGCTCGTCACGCTCGATCACACCGGCGAGAACGTGCGTGTGCCGGTCAGCAGCGCCGGATTGCAGCCAGCGCAGCCGGTCACGTTCGGCGTGCGTCCCGAGCATCTCGAGTTCGTCGATGCATCGGCCACGACCAATGCGGCCGCGTCGCAAGACGGCGTGCTCGCGCGCACCGTATCGCTCGTCGAGCAGCTTGGCGAACACAGCTACGTGCACCTCGATCAACCCGGCGGCGCCGTTCTGATCGCCAAGGCGCCCGGCAACACGCGCCTGGCTCCAGGCGATCGCGCGAGCCTGCGGGTGTCGCGCACGGCCTGTCATCTGTTTACCGAGGACGGTTTCGCGGCCGCGTCGCTCGAATCCGTCGAACACTACGCTTGAAAAACACTGGGGACATAGGGATGCGTCTTGGAGTCTGTTATTACCCGGAGCACTGGCCCGAGTCGATGTGGGACGACGACGCGCGCCGGATGAAAGCGCTCGGCATCGAGCAGGTGCGGATTGCGGAATTCGCCTGGAGCCGGATCGAGCCGACTCCCGGCGAATACGACTGGGGCTGGCTCGATCGCGCCGTCGACGTGCTCGGCGCGGCTGGCCTGAAGGTCGTCATGTGTACGCCGACCGCGACGCCGCCGAAGTGGCTGATCGATCGTCATCCGGAGATCCTGCCGATCGGCGCCGATGGACGTCCGCGCGCGTTCGGCTCACGGCGTCATTACGACTTCTCGTCGCCCGCGTATTTCGAGGCTTCGCGTCGTATTTGCACGGCGGTGGCCGAGCGTTACGGCAAGCATCCGGCGGTCGCTTTCTGGCAGACCGATAACGAATTTGGCTGTCATCACACGGTGGTCAGTTATTCGGCGGCCGCGGTCGCGCGCTTTCGCGAGTGGCTGAAGGCGCGTTATCGCACGATCCAGGCGTTGAACGAGACGTGGGGCACAGTGTTCTGGAGCATGGAGTACCGCGGCTTCGAAGAAATCGACGCGCCGGTCGGCACCGTGACCGAGGCGCATCCTTCGCATCGTCTCGACTACCGGCGCTTCGCCTCCGACGAAGTGGCGCGCTACAACCGCATGCAGGTCGAGATCATTCGCGCGCATTCGCCGGGGCGGCCGGTCGCGCACAACTTCATGCAGCTCTTCACCGAGTTCGATCACTACAAGGTCGCGGCCGATCTCGACGTCGCAACATGGGACAGCTATCCGCTCGGCGCGCTCGAAGAGCAGTGGTTCGCGCCGGACATCAAGGCGCGCTGGTTGCGCACTGGTCATCCGGACTTCGCGTCGTTCAATCACGACGTCTATCGCGGCATGTCGAAGCTGCCGTTCTGGGTGATGGAGCAGCAGCCGGGTCCGGTGAACTGGGCGCAATGGAATCCGGCGCCGCTGCCGGGCATGGTGCGGCTGTGGAGCTGGGAAGCGTTCGCCCACGGCGCGGGCTGCGTGTCGTATTTCCGCTGGCGTCAGGCGCCGTTCGCGCAGGAGCAGATGCATGCGGGGCTCAACACGCCCGACAACCGGCTCGACGTCGGCGGCAATGAAGCATCGCGGGTGGCGTCCGAAATTCACGCGGTGCTCGCCGCGAACGCCGATGCCAATGCGTCGATCCGCTCGAAAGTCGCGCTCGTCTACGACTATGAAGCGAAGTGGTTGTTCGAAATTCATCCGCAGGGCGCGGACTTTCACTATCCGCGGTTCGCGTTCGAGTACTACTCGGCTTTGCGCGCGCTTGGACTCGACGTCGATGTCGTGCCGGCCGATGCATCGTTCGATGGTTATAGCCTCGTCGTCGTGCCGCCGCTGCCGGTCGTGCCCGACGATTTCGCCGAACGTCTCGCGCGCTCGGGCGCGCAGGTCGTGCTCGGGCCACGCACCGGATCGAAGACGTGCGAGCTGCGGATTCCGGCGAATCTGCCGCCGGGCGCATTGACGTCGGTGCTGCCGCTGCGCGTGTGGCGCGTCGAATCGATGCGGCCGAACGTCACCGAAGCGGTGCTGCTCGAACAGCAGGGCGGTGCCGCCGAGGGCTTCGCGCGACACTGGCGCGATTTCATCGACAGCGATGCATCATCTTCATTCGACGTGCGCGCGCGTTTCGCGGACGATCATCCGGCGTACGTGCGAAGCGGCGCGTATCACTACTTCGCGAGCCTGTTCGACGACGCCTTGACCGTGCGCCTGTTCGCGCGCATCGCGCAGGAAGCGGGCCTCGAAACGCAGGCACTCGGCGACAGCGTGCGCATCAGCCGTCGCGGCGGACTGACGTATGTGTTCAACTATGGCGATCGAACCCACACGCTCGACGACATTTCCGACGACGCATTCGTGATCGGCTCCCGGGAGGTGGCGCCGCAAGGGGTAGCGGTCTACCGCTCGCAATAGAAGTCCGGCCTTGGCAATTCCACGCAGTCATTCGATATAGAAGCGACAACGACGTAAAAACCATGGAATGAAGGAGACAGTCAGGATGAAACTGAAACCACGCAAGATTCTGTTGGCGCTCGCGCTGGCCGCGGTTGCCGCGGGGACCTCGGTCGTCGTCGGCACCGCGCAGGCGGCCACGCTCGCGCTGAACATCGCGTACAAGGGCGCGAGCCAGCGCGCGGTTTGGCAGCAGGTGGTCGACGAGTTCAAGAAGGCGCATCCCGGGATCGACGTGAAGGTATCGTTCATCGATGAGGAAGCCTACAAGGTTCAGTTGCCGGGTTGGCTTTCGACTGTCGCGCCCGATATCGTCAACTGGCACGACGGCGAGCGTATGGCGTATTACGCGCAGCGTGGCCTGTTCGAGGATCTGACCGGCGACTGGCAGAAGAACGGCTGGAACGACATGTATGCGTCGACGAAGGAAGCATCGTCGTACAAGGGCAAGCAGTATGCCGCGCCGACCGTGTACTACTCGTGGGGGATGTTCTATCGCAAGGACCTGTTCGAGAAGGCCGGCATCAAGGGCGAGCCGAAAACGTGGGACGAGTTTCTCGACGCCGCGAAAAAGCTGAAGGCCGCCGGCATTACGCCGATCGCGGTGGCGGGCCGCGATGCCTGGACGCTGGCCGGCTGGTTCGATTATCTCGATCTGCGCCTGAACGGCAATGCGTTTCACCAGAAGCTGATGGCCGGCGAAATTCCGTACACCGATCCGCGCGTGAAGAAGGTCTATACGACGTGGAAGCAACTGATCGACGACGGCTACTTCATCAACAATTCACTGTCCTACGATCTCGACGCGGTGCAGCCGTTCCTGTTCCAGGGCAAGGCTGCCATGATGCTGATGGGGACGTTCATCGCGGCGGGTTTCCCGGACAACGTGAAGCCGCAGATGGGGTACTTCCAGTTCCCGATCATCGACTCCAAGGTGCCGACCGCCGAGGACGGGCCGGTCGAATCGCTGCATATTCCGTCGAAAGCGAAGAACAAGTCCGATGCGCACACGTTCCTTGCGTTCGTCGAGACGCCTCAGATCGGTGCGCAACTCGCAAAGGGACTCGGCTCGTTGTCGGCGAACAGCAAATCGCCGGAGCCTGAAGATCCGATTTCGAAGATCGGCTTCCAGATTCTGTCGAACACGAAGGGCGGCATTGCGCAGTTCTACGATCGCGACATGACGAAGGAAATGGCCGACGAAGGGATGAAGGGGATGCAGCAGTTCGTCTCCGATCCGTCGAAACTGGACGACATCCTCGCGCAGCTCGAGCAGACGCGTCAGCGTATCTACAAGAAGTGAGCGGCGGCGGCCGCAAGGCCGCTGTCCGATGCATCGGATTGGATCGGGAGATTGATCGTGTCGCATTCCGTCAGCCGTCATAGCGTCGACGGTCCTGTTGAACCCGGCGGCCCGGGCTTGCCGGCGTCGAGCGGTGCGCTGGGCGGCGCGTCGGTCGCGCCGCGCCGGCGCGGTCCCACGCCGACCGCGCGGCGGCAGCGGCGCGCCGCGTTCCTGTTTCTCGCGCCGGCCTGCTTCATGGTGGCCGTGTACGTGGTGTGGCCGATCCTCTCGACGATCCGCCTTAGCTTCTTCAACTGGGATGGGATGACCGAGCCGACCTTCATCGGCCTCGCGAACTATATCGAGCTGGTCCATACGCCCACGTTCTATACGGCGCTCAAGAACAACCTGATCTGGCTCGTGCTGTTTTTGCTCGCACCGCCGATGGGCCTCGCCGTCGCGCTGTATCTGAATCAGGCGGTGGCGGGCATCCGTATCGTCAAGTCGCTGTTTTTCGCGCCATTCGTGTTGTCGGGGGTCGTGGTCGGACTGATCTTTTCATGGTTCTACGATCCGACCTTCGGCCTGCTCGCGATGATGCTCGGCCACGGCGTGCCGGTGCTCGGCGATCCGCGCTATGCGACGCTCGGCATCGTGTTCGCGGCGCTGTGGCCGCAAACCGCGTACTGCATGATTCTTTATCTGACCGGCTTGACCACGTTGAACGCCGAGCAGATCGAAGCTGCGCGAATGGAAGGCGCGCAGGGCTGGTCGATGCTCTGGCATGTCATCCTGCCGCAGTTGCGGCCCACGACGTTCATGGCCATCGTCGTGACGATCATCGGCGCGCTGCGCAGCTTCGATCTGATTTCGGTGATGACGGGCGGCGGTCCGTTCGAAAGCTCGACGGTGCTCGCCTATTTCATGTACGACCAGGCGATCAAGTACTACCGCATCGGCTATTCGGCGGCGATCGCGGTGGTGCTGTTCGGCATCATGCTCGTGTACATCGTCTATCACCTGCGGCGAATGCTGCGCGCCGAGCAATGAGGAGCCGCTGATGTTTCCGATTCCGATCGACAAATGGAAGCCGGCCACGCGCCGCGCATACAAACTGACGTTGCCGATTGCACTCGTGATCTGGCTGTTGCCGATGATCGCGGTGCTGGTCACGTCCGTGCGTTCGACCGAAGAACTGAGCGAGGGCAATTACTGGGGATGGCCGAAGCACTTCGCGATGTTCGATAACTATCGCGAGGCATTGACGACGTCGCCGATGCTGCATTACTTCTGGAATAGCGTGCTGATTACGGTTCCTTCCGTAGTGGGTTCGATCGCACTCGCGGCGATGGCGGGCTTTGCCTTGGCGATCTATCGCTTTCGCGGCAATTCGACGTTGTTCGCCACGTTCGTCGCGGGCAACTTCGTGCCGATCCAGGTGCTGATGATTCCGGTGCGGGATCTGTCGTTGCAACTCGGTCTGTTCAATACCGTGAGCGCGCTGATTCTGTTTCATGTGTCGTTCCAGACCGGCTTTTGCGCGCTGTTTCTGCGCAACTTCATCAAGCAGCTGCCATTCGAGCTGGTCGAGGCGGCGCGCATCGAAGGGGCGAACGAGTGGACCGTGTTCTTCAGGATCGTGCTGCCGCTGATTCGTCCCGCGCTCGCGGCGTTGGCGATCCTCGTGTTCACGTTCGTGTGGAACGATTATTTCTGGGCCTTGTGTCTGACGCAAGGCGACGACGCCGCGCCAATCACGGTCGGCGTGGCCGCGCTGAAAGGGCAGTGGACGACCGCGTGGAATCTCGTTTCGGCGGGATCGATTCTGGCGGCGCTGCCATCGGTCATGATGTTCTTTGCGATGCAGAAGCATTTCGTCGCGGGTCTGACGTTTGGCGCGACGAAGGGGTGATGCTGTTCACGCGTGGCGCTGCCGCGTAGAGAAGGGTTGCCCGCGGAAGCGGGCTTTTTTCGGTGCGGCGCGCAGCTGCTCGCACGCTGACTTCTCGATCAACGCTTTTCAGCTGACGCCGGGTTGACCCGCTGCATAACGGCATTCAACGCCGCGCGCACTATCGAGAGGCCGCTTGCCTTCGCCGACTTGGCTCGCGAAGTCCAACTTCTGCTTCCGGTATGGCTGCTACCCCTATCAACCATCGAACGAGGCCTTCCTGCCTGAAAACAGGAAGGAAGGCGCCTGCCGCTATCAGGCCGGATCAGCGTACTTCAGCGTCCACGTCAGCGTACGGCTGGCGCCGCCCGTCAACGCGAACGGGTTGGTCGTACAGGCGAAGTTGGAGTGCAACTGTCCAATCGGCGTGGTCGACAGCGGGTTCGTCGCGGGGCTATTCGTGTAGCTGACCGAGTAGCCGTCGCTATTCGCCGTCGTGTTCTGGAAGTCCGCGAACGACGTGTAGTCTGTTTCCACCGCGAGATTGCCCGTCAACGTGCCCGAGCTCAGCGTATCAGTGCGCGTGATCGAGCCCTTGGCGAACGTCAACACGGTGTGCACCTGCAGATCGCGATCCGTCGTGTACAACGCGTTCCTGGCCGCTTGCCTGAACTTCGCGGTGTCGAACGTGGCGACCACCTGACCATTGGTTTCCTGCACGTTAAGATTTTTGTAGTACGTGACCGGGATATAGGTTTTGCCGTTGTACGTGACCTGCGGAATCATCAGCGCATAGCCGAGGTCAGTACGTGCCGTACGCGAGATTGTCCGAGAACGGCGCCGGATAGTACGGCGTGTACGAGTTGTAGTCGGGCGCCTGGCTCAGGTTCAGGTTGATCACGCGCTTGCCGTCGCGCACCGTGATCAGCGCGGCGCTATGCGGATGCGCGGTATCGCTTGGCTGTTGTACCAGGTCAGCGTGTAGTGCGGGAACGCGTCGAGGTAAGACTGCATGTCGAAGCATTCACTCGTCGTGGAGCCGACGCATTGCTTTCGCCTCCATGCCGACTTCCTTCGCTTTTCTTTGATCTGTCGAGGCCAGGGGCGATGCGAAAAATTACCAGGAATACCAGGTATCAGATGCGCGTGCCGATCCGTCGTGGCCACCAATTCGCCCGCTTGCCGCCCATCGGATAAGATACGGCCCGCCATGCATTTTTTAGAACGGAAGGAGTGGTTTCAATGATCGAACCGAGCAACGTTTTCAAGGAAAATCTCGCCAGAATGCCGACGATCGACGGCATCGCACACATCGATCTGGTCAACGGCAGCGGTACCGTGGTCGCTAGCATCGAGAACAAACCTGGCAAGCAGGGCTCGCTCGCGGTGTACAACTACCTGCGCGGCGCGTTCGGCACGCTCGACGCGAAGGCGGCCGAACACGGCCTCGCGCTGTTTGCCGAGCATACGGCCGACGCGCGCAACCGTCCGGGCGCGCATCCGAACGTCGATCACCTGCTGGCGATTGCCGCTGGCGGCGAGGCATTGCGCATCGATGTTGTTCCGGCAGCTTGAGGCCGCTCAAAGTCTTTTCCGCGCCGGCAAGGTAGACGTTTTCCTGCCGCTGCCGCGAATTCCAACGCCCCGGCGACGGGATTTGCGGCCCACCTGCGCTAATTGCTCGGTAAAAACCCTCGTTTTTCCCGAAGCCCCCGGATTGGCTTCAGATTCGGCTTCTGTTCGGTGAATTGAAACGCGGGGGGCGGCGCACACTGGATTCGTCCCGCCGCGTATACCGCGCTTTTCCGTCAGGAGCCCCGGATGTCTTCCCGTCACAACAAACCCCGCCGGTTCGACGCCGACCTGCCGGAACTCACCACCTCGGAACGGGATCAGCCGACGCCGGGTCCGGACGACCGCGCGATGCGCGAACTGCAACGCGGTTCCGAAGCCATCGTGCGTCTCGCCACGCAGGCACACGCGGCCATCGCCCGAAGCGACGAAGCGGGCGCGCAAGCCGCGCGCCAATCGCTCGAAACGCAGCTGACGTTCACGACCGCCCTGATCGATGAACTGCTGTTCGGTGCGCCCGAGCGGTCCACGCTGCATTGACAGCCTACGCAGCAGCATCACCGTATTAACCCGCAGTTCCGGAAACTGACATGAGCGCTTTGACCGTCATTCTTTGCATATGGGCCATGGTCGCGTTTTGCGCGGTCCTGTTCATCCGCGGCGCGAGTCCGCGCGTCGAGCGTGAGGCGGAGCAGCCGCGTGCTCGTCCGTCGCGCTATTCGATCGCAGAGTGACGCGCACGACCAACGACGCGGAACCAACGGGGTAACATGAGGAGCGCCGGCGCCACTGCCGGCCGGCACCGACGATGTTCCCCACGGAGGTTCCCGTATGGACACACATTCGATTCTCGGCATGCTGCATGCCGAAGAGGCTTTGCTGGTCTCCATCGTGCGGTCGCTGCCCGACGATATCAGGCGCAGGATCGCCAACGACTTTCACGAGCAGGCGCAACTCGCCGAAAGCTCGCATCTGAATCCCACCACGAACCGCGAAACGAGCGACGCGTTCAAGGCCCATGTCCGACGGCTGTCGAACATGCTTGCTTCGTTGTCGTAACCCGGTCGCGCAACGGCGACCCCGACGTCTCGCTCCTGAGCAAGGACTCGACGCGGGCCGTTGCCCGCGTGCCGATACCGGCGTCGGCACCCGCACCGGTCGTGCCCGCTGCGCAAGCTCCCGCGTATACCGTGAGGGAAGCGCCGGTCGAGCGTACATTCGCGGCGGCCGCGCAGAGCATCGGCGTCGATGCGGGCACCACAGCCATTCTGTCGCGCGATCTGCAACCTGGCGACCGCGTGCGCGCCGTATTCGACACCGGTAGCGACAACAGCAAAGACGCATCGCGCGAACCGCTCGCGGTGCGCATCATGCGAGGCTCGACCGCGCACGACGTGTTCCTTCAGAAAAATCTTCACGGCCAACCGGTCTACTACTCGAAAGACGGCGTCAGCCGAGGGCCTGCGTTCGAGCGCTATCCGCTCGACTTCACGCGCGTGTCGTCGGCTTTCTCGTTGCGCCGCTTCGATCCGGTGCTGCGTCGTTGGCAAAGTCATGACGGTGTCGACCTTGCCGCGCCGGTTGGCACGCCCGTGCGTGCCACCGCGCGCGGCGTAATCCGCTTTATCGGCCGTCAGACCGGTTATGGCAACGTGGTCGTCATTCAGAACCCGGCACCGTTTTCTACGACGTTCGCGCATCTGTCGCGCTTCGCGAAAGGACTGCGCTCCGGCAGCCGCGTAATGCGCGATCAGGTGATCGGCTATGTCGGCAAGACCGGTTGGGCAACCGGACCGCATCTGCATTTCGAGGTCCACGTGAACGATGTGCCGCAGGATCCGCTCAAGGTCGACCTGCCGCGGAAGAGGTCGCTTGCCGGCGATGAATTACGGCAGTTCGAGTCGCGTGTCGCGCAATTGACCGCGCTGCTGTAAGCCGCTTGCCGTCTCAACTTTGCGACACGCCGGTCCGCATGATTCAGGCGCGCTTTCGTCGCATGACGTGTCGGCATGTTGACTGGTACGGGTCGCAAACCTTGATCCGTCAATGCGCGTTCGGGTATTCCCGCGCGCGTCGAACGACGTGTACGAGCCAGCACGAAGGCGTCGGGGCATTCCCGCGGCGTCTCATTTCCGATGCATTGCGTGCGATCAGGCCAGCTTCGAAGTGCCCCGGCAGGCATTTCTCCATACGTAGCAAGCCTTCATTCCAGCATGGCATAGCCATTGCAATGACGAATGCACAAGAACTACACATGTTGCAGCCGGGATTTCACGCAGTGAACAAATGCCGACGGCAGCAAAAATCTTCGCGATTCGCGCTCGGGAAGCGTGGCGCAACTTGCGAGGTGGGGCGGGGCCAATTGCAAACGGATGTCGACAAACAACGACGACGCGAGCGGACGTTACGGCTGCATCTAACGTCCGCTCGCGATCGTGACGGCGTGAAGCGATGACCCCGCCATTTTTTTTTGTGCTCGCGGGTGAAGCCGAATTCGCGGCGGGCCCCGCTAAAGGGCGCTTGCGCGCGGGCCGGCGGGCTGCGAAGATCATGCTAACGACCGCCGCATCAGGGAATTCCATGTTAGCGTCGAGCCCGTTTCCCGCATTGCTGCACCACGCGAGCCTGTGGCTGCAAGCCTACGCGCTCGTGCTGGTCATGATGGGCGTCGGTGCGTTGCTCGAGCGTCGCTGGCCGGCCGCATTGCTGCAATCGCGCGCGGGGCAGCGTCTGAACATGGCGTATGCGGGTCTGTATCTGGCGTTGGCGGAAGCCACGAAGCCGCTGACGGCGGCCGCGAGCGTCGCGATCGTCAATGCACTCGGCGGCGGGATGGTGGTGCTGGTGTCGCGCGGGTGGGGCGCGCTCGCTTCGTTCGTGATCGTGCTGCTGACGATCGATTTCCTTGAATACGCGTTTCATCGCTTGCAGCACACATGGCCCATCCTGTGGAAGCTGCATTCGCTGCACCATAGCGCGGTGGATTTCAACGTGACGATCACGTTGCGGCATCATTGGATAGAAGTGCTGCTCAAGGGCTGCCTGCTTTATCCGCTCGTCGGCGTACTGTTCAAGGTCGAGCCGTGGATCGTCGGTGCGACCTCGATCGTGTTCATGTTCGGCAACTATTTCGCGCATCTGAATCTGCGCATGGACTTGGGCCGCTACGTCACGTGGGTCAACAATCCGCAGTATCACCGGCTGCATCACTCGATTCGCGCCGAGCATCTCAATCACAACTTCACGCAGCTATTGCCGATGTGGGATCACGTGTTCGGCACGCGTTGGGTGCCCGCGAAACACGAGTGGCCCGCCACCGGTCTCGACGATGGTACGCAGCCGAGCTCGCTGCTCGGCGCGTTCAGCTGGCCATTGGGTCAGCATGCGGCACGCGATGCGTTACCCGTTCGCAAGCCGCTTGCCGTGCTCGACAAGAAAGCGAAATAACGCTGGCTACGCGGGTTGCGCGGCGCGCACCGCCTTGCCGCCCAGCAGCGACACGATCAGCGTGGCCATCACGAGCACGCCCAGCGCCGCGCGCAGGCCGAGCACGCCGGCACCGAAACCAATCAGCGGCGGCCCGACCAGAAAGCCCGCATAGCCGAACGTGGCCGCCATCGACACGCCGATCGCCGGCGTCGCGCTCGAGCGACCCGCCGCGCTGAAAATCACCGGAACGATATTCGCGAGACCGATGCCGACCATCGCGAAGCCGACGCACGCGCTCAGCACCGTCGGCAGGCTCAGCACGAGCGCGAGTCCGGCGAGCGCGATCAGACCGCCGAGCGCGACGACCTTGCTCGAACCGAAGCGCCGCACCGATGCGTCGCCGGCGATCCGGCAGGCCGCCATCGAAAACGCGAACGCGGAGTAGCCGATCGCGGCGACGCTCGCTTCCTGGTTCAATGTGGAGCGCAGGTACACCGCGCTCCAGTCGGCCACCGCGCCTTCGACGAGCATGCACATGAACGCGAGCAGCGCCAGTTTCATCACGCTGCTGTCGGGCCATGCGAAGCCGCTCGACGCGGCGGCCGCGCGCGGACCGATATCGCGCAACGCAAACGACGCGGCGAAAATGATCAGGGCCGCGATGAACAGATCGGGCGCGAACAGCCCGCCCATGACGCCGACGCCGCTTTTCTGCAACATCGCGCCGCTCGCCGCGCCAAGCAGGCCGCCCGCGCTCCACGCGGCATGAAACGACGACATGATCGGCGCGCGCCAGCGTGTTTCGATCGCGCTCGCATGTCCGTTCATCGACACGTCGAGCGCGCCGTTCGACGCGCCAAGCGCAAACAGCACCACGCACAACGTCAGCATGCCCGGCGCGAGCGCGGGCAACGGCAGCGCGATCGCGAATGCCGCGCCGAGCAGCGCGGTGGCGCGGCCGCTGCCGACGCGTGGCGCGAGCTGTCCCGCGAGCGGCATCGCAACGATGGCGCCGAGCGCGAAGCAGAACAGCGCGATGCCGAGCGAGGTGTCGCTGAGCGCCAGGCTTTCCTTGATGCGCGGCACCTCGACCGCCCATGCGCCGATGCCGAAACCGTTGGCGAGAAAGACGGCGAGCGTCGCGATGCGTTCCCTGACGAGTGAGTTCATGGGCGTGCCGTCATCACGTTATCGCAGACGGCCTGGAGGCTCGCGACACGCGCGTGCGGCACGTCCGCTTCGACGAACAGATAATCGACGGCCGAAACAGGCGCTACCGCGAACGGCGCCGCTGTCATGAGCTTTTCCGAAGTCAGTGCGATGGCGATCTGGCTACTCGCTTTGACCATCGCGCGTTTCAGTTCGGCGTCCTCTGCGTCGAATACGGCGACGCCTTCGTCGGGGTCGAAGGCGCAGGCGCCGAGAAAACAGAGGTCCGCGCGGATCTGCTGGATCTGCAGCAGCGCGGTCGCGCCGAGCGAGCCCGCCGCGCCGCCGGCGATGCGGCCGCCGATCAGGATCACGTCGATACCGGGGCGGTTCAGCAGCCGCGCGCAGGCCTCGGGCGAATTCGTGACGACGCTCAGGCCGGCGTTGTCGGGCAGCGCCGCCGCGATCGCGACGTTCGTCGTGCCCGCGTCGAGCAGCACGATCTGCTTCGGACGAACGATCGATACGGCCGCCGCGGCAAGGCGTGCCTTGCGATCGACGGCCTCATGCATGCGCAGCGCCGCGGGTTTGTCGGCGGGCGACATCAGTAGCGCACCGCCGTACACGCGCTTGCAGTGCCCCTGATCCGCGAGATCGCGCAGATGACGGCGCACGGTGTGCTCGGAGATCTGCAGCTCGGCGGCCAGCTCGGCCGCGAGCACGCGACCGTGCGTGCGCAATCGCTCCAGAATCAGTGCTTCGCGCTGCTCGGGCAGTAGCCCGTTGATTGCATCTTCCCGGGTTCGCTGCATGGATCTCGTCTCCATTTCGGCGTGAATCGATCATAATCGAGCAAAATATATCGTAAACGTTCGTGGGGCGCAAGCGGTGCGCCCCGGCTCGTCTTGATCTCACGCGACGCCGTTCGGTTCCGGTCGTGAGTCACGGCCGAAAACCAGCCGGTCGAGCAGCCACACCGCGACGAGCGTTGCGCCCATCAGCGGGAAAACGACGCCGAGAAGCGCGAGGCCGGTTTTCCAGCCACGCATCGGCGGCGCGGCGCGCTCGCGCGACGGCGCGCCGAGCGAGCGTGGCGGCCGACGTTTCCACCACATCACGAAGCCGGTCACAGCGAGCGCGCCAAGGCCGAGCGAAATGGCCGCGCACAGTATCTGATTCGCGACGCCGAAGTAGCGACCCATATGCAGCGAGGTGCCGTACGACACGGCCTTCGCGATCGCGCCGTAATCGCCGTAGCGAATGTCCTTCAGGATCGCGCCGCTGTATTGGTCGACGTACAGCGTGCGTTCGTCTTTGGGATTCGCGGGGAACCAGGAGAGCGTGTAGACGCCGGCTGCGGAGTTCGGCAGCACGATGCGGTAGCCGTCCGCGATACCGAGCGACGCGGCGAGCGCGACGATATGCCCGAGCGACAGAGGCTGCGCCGCGTCGGTGGCCGCGGAAGAGGGCACGCTCGCGTTGCCCGCGGCCCACGGCGTCAGCGGCAACGGCAGGTCGTCCATGACCATGCCGGGCATCGAGCCCATGTCGGCGCGCGTGGCATGCGCGAGCGTGGCGCTCGCGTGGTCCGGGTGGTCCGAGGGCGTTCCCGGCACGATGGAGCGCAACGGCAAACCGCCCCACGCGCCCGGCGGAGCGCCAAGCTGCGTCGCGGTCGCGAACGCCTTGAACTGCTTGCCCCACGAGCCGGTCCACGGCAGCCCCGTCAATACGAACGCAAGTGCGCCAAGGGCGAGCCAGATGCCGATCACCGCGTGAAGACTTTTCCATAGCGGACGTCCTTTCAGCGCCAGGCGCGGCAGCAGCACAGCGCGCGTAATCGTTTTGCCGCGCGGCCACCATAGTGCGACGCCGGTGCCAATCATCACGAGCGTCCAGCATGCGGCCAGTTCCATCAGCAGTTCGCCGGGCTTGCCGAGCAGCAGCTTGCGATGAAGCATGCGATCCACCTGCATCAAGCGATGCTCGACGCTCAGCGTGCCCAGCACCTCGCCGCTATACGGATTCAGATAGACGCTCTGCTGCGAGCCGTCCGCGAGACGAAATACGAATTCCGCGCTGCGTTGCGGATCGCGCGTGATCACGACGGTCGTCGCGATCGAGCCGGGCGGCATCGCCGCGCGCGCTTTCGCGAGCAGCGCGTTGTCGGCCAGCCTCGGCACGGCTTGCGGTGCGACGACCAGTTGCTGTCGATAAAGCAGCGGCTCGATCTGCGGCTGGAAGCAATACAGCGTGCCGGTGATGGCGAGCACGAGTAGAAAAGGCATCACGAAGAGGCCCGCGTAAAAATGCCAGCGCCACAGTGTTCGATAGCCTGGATGTGTCGGGCCGCTCGCGGCGGCGGTTGTACCGTTCTGCGCGCGCACGCGTTCGGCGGTTCGAGTCGTGGACATGAAATCCTCGTCGGGCAAATGGGTCGATGGTTCGTGTGCGACAAGCGGTTTGCCGCGTCTTGCGTCAGGCCTAGATATGCAGCTTCGCTTCGACATAAAACGTGCGGCCCGGATACGGGTGGTAGACGAAGTAGCGCGCGTCGAACAGGTTGTCGACGCCGATGCCGAGTTCGCTGAGCTTCGTCGGCTTGAACGTGAACTTCGCGTCGGCGACCGTGTAGGTGCTGGTGCCGCCGAACACGTTGGGGTTCGTGTCGGTATTCGTCAGCGTGTTGTATTGACGACCCGAGTAACGCGCAGCGAGCGTCAGCGCCGCGCGCGCGTCGAAGTGATACGTCGCGGCAAGATTCGCGCGCCACAGCGGAATGCGGTAGAAGTACTTGCCGACCGAGGCCGGATTCCGTGCGTTCTCGAGGATCTTCGACTGCGTGTACGCGACGCTCGCGAGCAGATCGAGCCCGCGCACGAACACGTCCTCGCCCGAATAGCTCGCTTCGACGCCGCGCGAGCGAACCTTGCCGATGTTCTGGAAGTTCGTCACGTTCGGAATCACGGTGGTGTCGGTCTGACTGAAGATCGTGTTCTTCACGTCGTCCTGAAACAGGGAGAAGCGAAACAGGCCATTCCAATGCGCCCATTCGGCGCTCAGCTCTTTCGACAGATCGTCTTCGGGCTGCAAATATGGATTGTTGTTGACGATCGCGGAGCCGTTGATTTGCCCCTGGAACAGTTCGCTCGCGGTCGGAAAGCGATACGCGCGAGCGATCGACGCGCGCAAAGTCAGCTCGTCGCTGACATCGAACGATAACGACGCCTTCGGCGAAAGGTGGCGCTGGCTGGCATCGCTGTACGCGATCGTCGTGCCGGGCAGCGACTGTGCGCCATCGTAGGCTTGCCAGTCTTCATAGCGCACGCCGTAGACGAGCTTCCAGCGCGGCAGAAAGCGCCACGCGTCCTGCGCATAAAGAGCTTGCGTCTGCGTCTTGCCGGTGAACGCGTTGGCGAACGAGGTCGCGTCGCCGTCGCGCCAGTTCAGCGTGTTGTAGGTCTGGTTGTCGACGAAGTAGTTGTCGTAGTGGTAGCCGACGCTCAGTGCGTGATTGGCCAGTCCTGGCTGGTTCGTCGCGGGCGTATAGGTGCCGCGCAGGTCCAGCGTCTTCCAGCCGGTGCCGTCGTTGAACAGCACGGTGCCGGGGCCATTGCCCGGACCGCCGGCATTCGCGGTGCGTGCGACGCCATTGCCGATGTCGTAATACGAGGCGATCGCCTCGCCGTTCCAGCCGGTCGCGTTGCGCGTTTTCAGCGACACGCCGTAGAGCCAGTTCTCGCTGTGCCCGACACCCGGCGCAAACGCGGCCGCCGGAATCGTGTAGTGGTAACCGTTGATCGATACGTTGCCGCTGTACACAGGGTTGCCGGCCGCGTCGCGCAGGAACGTCGATGTTTCGCTGTTGTACGTCTGGTGCCAGTAGCCGAGCGTGAAGCCGCCCTGCAGCGTCGGCGTGAAGTCGTACTGCATCTTCAGCTTGAACTGGTCCTGCACCGTGTGCTCGATGCCTTCGCCGTTCACACCGAGCACGGCCGTCGGCGCATTGGTCTGGTTGTTGTAGAAATAGGCGCCGGTGACGGGCGTGTCGCCGGCCTTGGCGGGCGTGGTCGATTTAGCGAGTGTTGCGAATTGCAGCGGCTGACTCGTGTTCTCGAGATGATTGACGCCGAGCCGGTACGAGAACTTGCCGATGCTATCGCCGATCGACGCGCTCGCTTCGCTGCCGTTGAAGCTCTGGTTCACGCCGAACAGGCTGAAGTGCTGCGTGAATGCCTTCACGTCGGCGTTGGCCTCGAACTGCTTTGGCATGCGCGTGCTGATCAGCACGGTCGCGCCGAGCGAATTGCCCGGATACAGCGCGGAAAACGGCCCGTAGATTACGTCGACCTGCTGGATTTCGTCGGGATACACCATCGACCAGCGCGGCGGAAACGAATAGCTATTGCCGAGCAGGTTGCTCAGCAGCAAGCCGTCCGCATAGACGAGGCCGCGCGCGCTCTGCGTATTGCCGGTGCCGCGCACCGCGATGATCGAATTCAGATCGCCGATAAAGCGCTTGCGTACCGCCAGGTTCGGCATGTACTTGAGCACGTCCTCGGTGTTGACGACGTTCCAGTTCGCGAACTGATCGCGCGTCACGGTTTCGACGGAGGCGAGCAGGTTCGGGTCGACGGCGCGCGGTGCGGCGCTCGCGCTTGTGCTCGCACTGACGCTGACGGCGGGCAGCGTCGCGTCGGTGTTTGCGTCGGCGGCCTGCGTGGGTGTTGCGACGAAAGCCGGCACGAAGGCAGGCATGAGCGCGGGCCAAAGAACGGAACGACGAACCGCGCGATGAGCGGAAAAGACAGCGTCACGGCGGACGCAATAAGAGAGCCTTCGCAGCGCGAAGTTGAACATGAGCGTTTCCTCGATGCATTGAACAGGCGATCGCAGGCCTCGTCGATGTGGGCGACGAAGGCGCGATCAGAACCGGTAGCGATCAGGAAACGGCAGGTGGGGCGCGCGGACGTCCCGACGGGAAGGCGCCAAGCGGGGTGAAGCGGGTGGACAGCGTGGGCGGCGCGGTGCCGGCCAGCGGCAGCGCGGCCGGCGGCTCGACGGCGGCGAGCGTCGGCATCGCGACGTGATGTTCGAGCAGATGACAGTAGCCGCAGGCGCCGAATGCATCGTCGTGGCCCAGATGCACGGGCGCGGGGCTGGTTTGAGCGACGACGCTCGCATCGCTCACATTGCTTGCACCAGCCGGGTGAAGCGCCGAACATAGCGCGGCAATCGGCTCGTGGGCGCGGCCCGATTCGAGCAACTGACTCATGAGCGGCGCGAACACGACGAGCCACATGGCGACGAGGCCAAGCCATGCGGTCAGGTGGTTGCGCGAGTGTCGAGTCATGATCGTCGAAGAAAAGACGGGCGCGATTCTAGCATCACCGCGCGATCCTTTCATTCGCAATGACGGCCTGAGCTTCGTGAGCTTGCAGAAGGGGCAGGGCGAGGACGAAGCGCGCAATGCGCCGGTACACGCTGCGCCTGTTCCGGCGCGCGCCGGGCGAGGACTGGGCGAGCTCGGTCGAGCGCGTGCGGCAGGCGTGCGTCGAGCGATTCGGCGGCGCGCTATGACGCCTCTGTGAGCTGCATGTGATACAGGCCCCACGGCGACAATTCGAAGCGGTCCTTCAGTGGCTTGGCCGCGAGTTCGGGAATCTGATCGGCGTCGTAGATCGCCCATAACGGCCCCACGCCGCCGAGCGTCAGCGGCTTGCCGTCCATTTGTGTCGCGACGATGAAGTGATACTCGCGTACCTTGTCGAGCGTCGTCAACACCGCGTAGCCATCGACCGCATGCATGACGATTTGCGTGCTGCCCGCGTCGGGCGCGCCGACGTTTGCGAGCACGTCGGTGAGCAGCGGGCCGCTAAACGTATGCATGTGCGCATCGTATTCGATCGTCGGATGGATCGTCACGGTCTTCATGCTGGCGAGCCACGGCAGATCGACGCCGTACGCTTGCGAAAACTTCACCTGATGCTTCGCCAGCAGTTGATCGAGAGCCGGATTGAGCGCGCCGCGATTGCTGTGCCTGATCGCGCCGGAGATCGTCAGGAGGACTGGAGACGGCCCGCATTCGGCGTGCTCACGCTTCGCGCCGAATGCGGGCGCGATCGCCGCGCCCAGTGCCGCGGCGCTGGTCAGGAACTGGCGTTTGTTCATTACGTTTTCTCCGGGTGTCGTCGAGGCGCCGCGTGGTGAGGTGCGCGCTCTTCTATTGTCGGAGAATTGTCGCCGCAGGTGATACGGCGATGCTTCATTAACGCGTCATTCGCTATGCTATTTCCGCTTGCGGTTCGTGCCGGAACTGGCACGGTTCCTTGCGCGGCGGTCCAATGCGGTGCGCGTCTTCGCAGGCTTATGACGAAGTCCTTTTCCAATGCCCATGGACGCACGAACCAGGCGCAACGCAAGAAGCCTCGCGTACATCGGGGAAATCACACTCGACATCAACTCTTTGTTGCCCTGATCAATGGAAGTGCTCAGTTCGCGCCGATACTGACGGTGCGCGTCACGTCGACGACCGACAGCCGGATCGCGTCGATCAATGCGCGCGCGGCCGGTGACGGCGTGCCCGCCGCGCGCATCGTCAGGCCGATCTCGCGCCGCGTGTTGTGCAGCGGTACATCGAGCACCACCAGTTGCCCGGACTGAATCTCATGATGCAGCTGCTGCGCCGACAAGGCCGCCGCCATGTCGGTACCGAGCAGCAGGCCGCGAATCACCGCGAGGTCGGCGGTCTCGACGGTCGGCAGAGGCGGCTTCACCTTCATCCGCTTGAATTGCGTTTCGAACAGCGCACGCGCCGGCGCGTTGCTGCGCGGCAGAATCCACTGCGCGTCGCGCAGACCCATGATGGTCAGATCGTGCGCGTGAGTCAGCGGATGACCGCGGCGCACCAGCACCACCATGTCTTCCGACATCAGTCGCTCGTTTTTCAGGCCGCTCGTCGCGTCGTTGTCGCGCAGCGCGCCGAGAATGAAATCGATGTCGCCCGCGCGCAGACCGGCCACGAGCGTCTCGTATGCGCTTTCGTCGGTGACCACGCGCACGCCCGGATTCTCCGAGGTCATTCGCGCGATCGCCTTCGGCAGGATCAGCGTGCGCCCGAGCGGCAACGCGCCGACTGTCACCGAGCCCTGAATCTTGCCGTGCAATGCGGCGATATCGTCGGGGACGTGGCGCAGTTCGTTCAGCGCGCGGCGTACGTGAAGCAGGAACGTTTCGCCCTCGGCCGTCAGCAGAATGCCGCGCGGGCTGCGGTGAAACAGACTCAGTCCCGAGCCGCTTTCGAGTACCCGGATCGCGGTACTCACCGCGGGCTGGCTGATGCCGAAGGTTTTTGCCGCGCTCGGCATATGCCGATGCCGAGCGAGCGCCGCGAATAGTTGCAACCGCCGCGTGTTGAGCAGATACGCGGGCAATGCGCCTGCCGCGACGGGCCGGCGGCGCGTCTGTCGCGCGGTGCACCATCGGGCGAGTTCTTCGAGTTCGGCGAAGATCCGCTCGCAGCGATGCAGCACCGCGCGGCCGACCGGAGTGGGCAGCATGCCCGAAGGACCGCGATCGAACAGCGGTTCGCCGAGCGCCGACTCGAGCTCCTGCACGGAGCGCGTGACCGCCGACTGCGCGCGAAACAACGCGGCCGCCGCGCGCGTCGCGCTGCCCATCTCGGCGACGAGCCGGAATGCGCGCAGTTGCGCGAGATTGAGCAGGTCCTTGCTGCTGACCGACAGCGGCGCTTTGGCGCTCGCCTGGCTGGTTGCGGCGGAAAGCGTGTCGTTGCTCATGCCGCGCCCGCGATCAGATGCAACGACGGCAGCGACAGATTCAGACTTTCCTTCGAGATATGCGTGTGCTCCTTCATCAACGCCTCGACGCGCGCGCCTTCGCCTTTTTTCAGCGCGTCGACGATCGCGTGATGCTGGCGATGCGCGTACATCAGCATCATGAATTGACGCTCGCGCGCGGATTCGTCGAACGCGATCGTGAACGGCGACACGAACGGCACCTTGTCGTTCAGACTGAGCGCGGCCGTGACCGCCTGGTTCTGCGCCGCGTCGACGATCAGCGCATGAAAGCGGCCGTTCATCTGCGCGTAGCGCACGTCGTTTTCGACGACCATTGCGCAAGCTGCGCTTCGACGAGCCGCTGCCCCGGCGACAGTTCGCCCGACAGGATCTTCTCGCGTAAGGTCTGCACAATCGCTTGCTGGGTGGTCTCGTTCATCGTTTCGTCGCTCGTCGGAAGCAGCGCAGTATAGCCACGCGTGCAGCACCGCTCCAAGCCTTAAAAATGTGCGTTGCGAGTTGTTTTCCGGGCCATCTGTTTTATTTATCGCGTGACGAGATGCCAAGGCGTCGGGGAAGGCTTGCCTCACGGGCTTGGGATACCGAGGGGGGCCCTGCGCGGCGTGGGTCGGGGTGCGCTTCATCCGCGCTCCGGCCGCGCAAATGCCGGGCTTTTACTCGTCAACCCGGCGCTGCCTGAGGTATACCCGTGCTTCCCGTATCGCGACACAATTTCTATCTTTGTATCCCAAGACGGTCGTGGTGACTAGCGCGGTAAACCTGGCGACCTATCCGATTGGCAGCAGCACGAAGTGACGGAAGAGAACGAATATGGCAAGAATCATTGGTGGTATCGGCACGTCCCATGTACCCGCGATCGGGTTGGCGTATGACAAGGGCAAGCAGAACGAACCGGCATGGGCGCCGATGTTCAAGGGTTATGAACCGGTGGCGCAGTGGCTGACCGAGCAGAAGCCCGACGTGATGGTGATGTTCTACAACGACCACGCGAACAGCTTCTTCTTCGACTGCTATCCCACGTTCGCGCTCGGCGTGTCGCCCAACCACGAGTTCGCCGATGAAGGCGCCGGCAAGCGTCCGCTGCCCGACATCGCCGGTCATCCGGATCTCGCGATCCATATCGTCGAGCAACTGGTCGCCGACGAATTCGATCTGACCGTCTTCCAGGACCGCCCGCTCGATCACGGCGTCAATTCGCCGCTGTCGCTGATGCTGCCGCATCAGGGCGGCTGGCCGCTGTCGCTGGTGCCGCTCGAAGTCAACGTGCTGCAGTATCCGCTGCCCACCGCGAATCGCTGCTACCGGCTCGGCCAGGCGCTGCGTCGCGCGATCGAATCGTTCGAGCAGGATCTGAAGGTCGTGGTGGTCGGCACGGGCGGGCTGTCGCACCAGGTGCATGGCGAACGCAGCGGCTTCAACAACACCGAATGGGACATGGAGTTCCTCGACCTGATCGTCAGCGATCCGGAGCGTCTTGCCGCGATGAAGCACGTCGATTACGTGCGCCTCGGCGGCGCGGAAAGCGTCGAGACGATCATGTGGCTCGCGATGCGCGGCGCGCTGGGTCAGAAGGTCCGCGAACTGCATCGCAGCTACTACCTGGCGACCAGCACCGCGATGGCCGTGACGATCTACGAAGAAGAGGTGGCGTAATGAATCCGCAACTGGTTGGCGTCGAAGAACTGACCGGCACGTATCCGTTCGATATCCGCCAGAGCATGAAGGCGATGCGCCTGAACCGCTTTTTCTGGCAGATGCGCGAAGCGTCGGCGCGCGCGCTGTGGCTCGAAAACCGCACCGCCTCATACGATGCGGCCGGCCTGACGCCGGAAGAACGCACGCTGGTCGACAACACCGACTGGATCGGTCTGATCCGTTATGGGGTGTCTTTCTTCGTGCTCGAGAAGTTCGCGCGCGTGGTGAAGATCACCAATCTCGGCGTGTACGCGAGCATGCGCGGCGAAACGCTCGAAGCGTTTCTGAAGACTCGTCAGGTACCCGACGCCGTTTAAAGGCCGCGCATCAAGGCGCGCATCAAGGCAGCGCTGTCCGCTGGGCAATCCGATTTGACGCCCCCGCCAAGCCCCGCGACACGGCGATACTCGAACTCCGCGAGTTTTCTCGCCGGCTGGTCCGCGAACTCGGCTTCATGCGCACGACCATCGCCGACAGCGATCTGGCGCCATCGGCCGTGCATGCGGTGATCGAGATCGGCATGTCGCCGGGCATCAGCGCCAAAGATCTGGCGACCATCCTGCGGCTCGACGCGGCGCGTCATCTGTACGAGTCATTCGGCTTTCGGCTAGGTGAAGAATCGGAAGGCACGCAATGGGGAACACGCGTGGTCGAGCAGCGTTTCAACCGGCTTTCCGCAAGGAAAGGCGATAACGGTACTGCGTGATCGGCGGGGCAGCGAACTCGACGCCGTCGGTCAGTGCGCGAGGACCGACGCCGCGATCCGGTCGGCCAGTTCGCCGAGAACGCGGCTCAACGCGGCCGCCTGCGCGAGCGCATCGTGTCCATCGATCGCGGAGTCGAGCGTCACCTGCTGCCGCAGCGGCGCCTGATCCGAGTGCCCGGCCAGCAGCGTCCACTCCGCTTGCAGCGTCAGCGTGCCGCTCTCGTCGGCCGTGGCATTCAGCACGGTGACGACCAGCCTGCGCGTGCCGGGCGGCGCGGGTGCATCCGGAACGACGAACGATCCGGCGGGCAGCCGCGTGAGCAAGTCCTGGGCAAGCGTTTTGCGCATCATCTGAGCGAGCGGTGCGCCCCACCGGTCGCTATCGTCGATCGTCAGCCGGTTCTGCGAAGCCAGCGTGACGACTTCGAGCCGATCGAGCACCGCGGGAATATGCACGGCGGTCAGTTGAATCGGTGGGATCGGCGCCGTGGCGGGCGGCGCGTCGGCGGGCATCGGGTTCAACGTCACATAGCGTGTCGGTATGCTGTGTCCGCATCCGGCGAGCGTCATCGTCGCGACGGTTACGACAAACGCCGCCGTCCTGACGCTCGTCGCGAGCGATGCCGCGACGGCGCGTCCGACGGGGAACGTGGACCTCGTCATCATTGAGCCTCCTGCTGCCTGCCATGGATCAGCGCCTCCGGATGGCGGTCGAGATAGTCGGCCAGTGCCCGAATCGAGCGTGCGGTGTCGGTCAGCTCCTGCATGGCGGCAGGCAGGTCGTTCTGGCTCGACGCGTCGCCGCCTAGCGTCCGGTTCGCCGCGGCAATGGTGCGATCGGCCGCGTTCGCGGTGTCGCGCAATTGCGCGACGAGCGGACCGATCTGTGGCGAGACCTGCTGCAACGTGTGATCGATCTGCGCGACCGAGTGGTCGATGTGCGTCAGGCTGTCCTTGATCCGAGGCGAGGAACTGAGCGCGTTGATATGCGCCGCGATACTGCGGACCTGTTCGCCGGTTTGCCGGATCGGAAGATCGTCGATTTTCTGGATCACCTCGTTGGCCTTGGCCATCGTCGTGTCGAGATTCGCGGCGGCGACACTCGGAATGACGGGCAGGCCGTCCTCGCTGGCGAGCGTCGCCACCGGCGCGCCTTGCACGAAGTCGAGGTTGATCTTGTCCGCGCCGACGAGCGGCGGATCTTGCGACAACCGCGCGCGCAAGCCTGTGGCGACGAGGCGGGTGAGCATGCCGTCGACGAGCGGGCGCCAGTCCCCGTTGGCCGGTGGCGGCGCGCCGACGATGCCAAGCTGCGACGGGTTCAGCGCGATCTGCACCGGGGTGCTCAGCGCGCCCGTGCGTGCGTCGTAGTTCAGGCGCACGCTGGTGACGGTGCCCACGTCGAAACCGCGCAATTGCACATCGGCACCACTCTTCAGGTCGCCGACCGCACCGTCGAAGCGCACCAGATAGGTGACGACCGGGCCGTGCCCCGGCGCGAGCGCGGGGCGGCGATCGACACCGTCGAAACGCGATGCCGGCTCGCCGGGCCCGGGCTCCATCACGATCTCGGGGCCGGACAGCACTGCCTTGATCGACGCCGGATCGTTGAGATCAACGTGGGCGCCGCGCAAGAAAAACCTGGTCTCGCTGCGCAGATACTTTTTTTCGGCGCGATCTATCTTGAGCTCGGCTTTCACGTGTTGGCCATCGGGCGCGAGCGTAATCTCCGAGACGGCGCCGACCTTCACGCCGCGCAGCGTGACGATCGTGTCGTCGGGCTTCATGCCGTACGCGTTGTCGAAGGTTACCGTGACCGTCTCGCCCTGATGCATCAACGCGCGAACGCCGAGCCATCCGGCCATCGCGAAGGCTGCGACCGGCACCGCCCAGATCCAGCCGGGCCACGCGCTGCGCCGCACCTGGGCCTGCGAACGACGGGGACGCGTGCCGCTCATCGCTTGCTCCGCGGGTGGACGTCCCACATCAGGCGCGGGTCGAAGGCGCGCGAAGCGGCCATCGTCAGCAACACGACCAGCGCGAACGCGGTGGCGCCGATGGCGGGTCTGGCCGCGGCGATGCCGTCGAACCGGATCAGCGGCACGAACGCGGCGATCGTGAACACGTCGACGTACGACCATCGGCCGAGTTCGTCGATCAGGCGGTACAGATGCGCCTTGACCCGCAGATGCCGGCGCGAACGGCGCCGAACGGAGACGACGAACCATGCCATGCCGAGAATCTTCGCCACCGGAATGACGATGCTCGTACAGATGATCAGAATGCCGATCGGCCACAAGCCAGCGTGAAACAGCTGGTAGACGCCGTCGATGATCCGGGTTGAGTGGGTCCGCCCGAGTTGCATCGAAGTGGTCATCGGAAAGAAGTTGGCCGGGATCGTCAGAACGAGCGCGGCGAGCGACAGCGCAGCCGCGCGCACGACGGCGTCGGTTTTGCGAGCGCGCAACGTCAGTGCGCAGCGAGGGCAGGGGCGCCCCTCCTGCGACATCGGCACGACCAGATCGCAAACCGTGCAGGACAGCGGCGCTTCATGTTCCGGCAACTCGTTTTCCGCGGCGATCGCGCGCCACACCGTTCTCCGGTCGAGCGACGCGCGCGTGAGCATCGACAGCAGCGCCGCGGCGATGAAGCAGTAGCCGCCGGGGGCGATCGTGCCGGTCAGATTCTGCGTCACGCGCGCGTAACCGACGAAGCAGCCGACCAGATAGACATCGGGCATGGTCCAGATATCGAGCGAGGTGGTCCAGCGAAACAGCGCGCCGATTCCTCTGGTACGCCGGCCGAGCCGCAGCGCGGCGAGGACGATCACGAGGCCGCCAAAGCGGATGAATGGCAGCACGATACCGAAGGTGCCGAGCAGTACCGCGAGAATGAACCAGCCATCGTTCCACATCTCCACGATGCCCGACGACAGCAGTGATGAGCGTTCGACGCCGAGCATATGGACATACATCAGGGGCGCGAGGTTGGCCGGAAACAGCAATACGAAGGTCGCGGCCGCGCAGGCGAGCGCCGCGGTCTGGCTTCGGCCGCTACGCCGCTCGAGCGGAAAGTGACAGGCGCGGCAACGCGCGTAGGTATGTGCGGTGAGCGGCGGGATGTCTTCGAGCGCGCCGCATTCGGGGCAGCCGATCGTCATGCGACGTTCTCCATCGGCTGTCCGTTTTCAGGCGGGCAGCGCGTTGCGAATGAGGTTTCGCCGATCATCACTCGACCCCTGGCGCCGTTTGGCGCGTGCATGTACGGCAGACGCGCTGGCGCGCGCCAGCTCTTGTCCTGCACTAGCATGGCGCGTTCCCGGCCGGTCTCGGCGCGCCGGGCAGCACGGACGAACGGCGGCGGCGGTGTGGCGTCAGTCGGGTGAGCGGTTCCGATCCGCTTCGCTTTGCGAGCCGGGCGGCGTGCCCGGTTTGGTGTCCGGCGCCGCTAACGGAGCGGCGTCGGCAATGATCAGCAACCTCGAAGACAGCGCGTCGGGATGGCCCGGCTTGAACCAGTTCATCTCGGGAATGCGTGAATCGGTCAGGTAGATCGTGCCGTCCGGCCCTTCCGCGAACGTATCCGGCCATCGCAGGCCGGGCTCGTGCAGCAACGTCGTCAATGTCGCGCCGTCCCATACCTTCACCGCATGTTCTTCGACCGCGGTAATCAGCAGGCGTCCCGTCCGGTCGATGTGCAGCCCGTCGGCGGGGCGATGCTCGAGCACTTTCTCGACGCGGTTGCCGACTTCATCGGTCGCGAGCGTGGTATCGCGAAGCGCTTCGGTGGGCACGCGGTAAAGCGTTTTGCCCTTCACCGCCTGCCAGTACAGATACAGTCCATCGCGAGTGAGCGCGATGCCGTCGGCCGCCAATTCGACGCCGCGTCCATCGGGACGCCGCAATGGTGCGCCGCCTGCATGGACCGTGACGCCCGGATCCGTTTGCGTCGACGGATGCCCGTCGAGCACGCGGCGCGCTTGACCGGTGCCGAGATCGACCACCACGATCGCGCCGCGTGTTCCAGAGTCCGTGATGTAGGCGAAACGGCCGTCCGGACTGATGCGCACGTCGTTCAGATAGCTGCCCTGAGGCGCGATGTCGAGCGTGAACGCAATGCAGCCGACGACGCTATCCGTCGCAAGATCGATGCGGACCAGTTTAGGGGCACCCGGCACGACGAACGCCTGGGCCGGCGCGCCGGGGTCGAGTACCCACAGGTTGTTTTGGCAATCGCACAGCATCGCCTGCACGCAGACCCAGCGATCCTGCGGGTTCAACTCGTCACGCCTGGCATTGCGCCAGCCGTTCCATCGATCGTCGGGATAAGGACGGACGTCGCCATCGGGCGTGAGTACGCCGACGGAGATCGGCGCGTCTTCTGTCCAGCGCGGGAAGTTGACGAAGATGCGTCCGTCCGCGGCGACGGCGACGCCGGTCACCTGGTGCCCGAACGACGCAATCTCGCGCAGATGCGGCAGCGAGCCGTCGTCACCGGCGCTCGATGCAGGCGCGGCGGTCAGTGGAACCCGATCCGCGGCGGTTGGCGTGGCGGTGTCTTTCATGGGCTGCCTCCGGGACAGGACGGAAATGTCCGTATTCAGCAAAGCGAATGCCGCGTGCAAGGATAAAGTAGATCGTAATCCGCGAATCTTTCGGAAGGTATTCAACGTGAATTGCGGACCGTCCTTTATGCGAATTGTTTGACTTTCGCGAGAGCAGAGAACGGTAGTGCGCGCAATAGGGAAAGCCGAGTTGTCGCGTGGCGCTTGATACGACATGGCGCGCTAAAAGGCCGCGTTGCTACTACGTCATTCAGGGCGAAAAGAATCGCTCCGCGGCGGCGTGCGGAGCCGCCGTACCAAACGGTCCGTTTCGGCAACTCTGACTCTCAGGGTTTCTCCTGACTCGCCTTTGGACCCGCCGTGTCACTCGTGCGCTACACCGCTCATTTGCAAAGAAAAAATAATGCCGACGTCAAAGGAATGTGCTAGAAAATAACAATTGCACGCGCAGACGAATAGCCACGCCTGCAAGTAAAAATTTCGGCTTTCAATACTCTTAATCGGCCGCGAGGTGGATCATGAGAACAAGGACGCTTTGGGGGCTCGGGGTGACGACGGTCGCTTCGGTGCTAACGCTGCAGTGTTATCCAGCGTGGGCCGACGGGCCCGAAGCGGCCTATGCGTCCGACGACGAGGTGCCGGCCGGCTCGCTCAGTCCGAACGAGTACAAGGTCAATGCGGACGGCATGAAAGAAGATCCGAATGCGAAGATGTCGGACGTGGCCCGCGCGTATCGCAATGGCTATATCAATCGCGGCAAGCAGGATCAGGCCGATTACCAGGCAATGATCGACTCGCACAATCACGGTCAGCGGCAACCCGCCAGGACCGACGTCGCGCGGGTCGACGTGCCGCCGCTGCCGCCGGGCGTTCCCGAAGACGATAACTCGAAGTACACGAGCATTCCGCCGCAGCCTCAGAAGCCGCGGCCGGTCCAATACGCGCAGCGTCAGGTGCCGCAACCGCCACCGCAACAGCAATATCAGCAGGTGTACCAGCAGCCGCAATACGCGCCGCCGCCAATGCAATACCAGCAGGCGCCGGCCTACGCGCAGATGCAGCCGGTCTACGACAACCAGCCGGTATACGTGCGGCAGGACTATCCTCAGCCGCCCGTGCAGTACGTGCCGGTTTATCCGCAGGCGCAATACGATGAAGTGCCGCAGGTCGTGGAAACGGTGGTTCAACCGGTCGCGCCTGTCGCTTATCAGGTTTATCGTCCGCCGGTCTATTGGGCGCAGCCGCGCGTGTATGCGTATCGCGCGCCGGTCTACAGCTATCGTATGTGGCGTTGAGGTATTGCGCGAGTCGTGGCGGCGTTGCGCAGCAATGGAACGCCGCGGCGAATACTCGCACGCATCGATTGATTGGTCGATAGAAAGTACTCAGCCCGCCGCATTCGTGGCGGGCCGAGTACTTTCTTTTATTCGTTTTGCGCTAGTGACCGCTGGCACCTCTCGTGCGCACATTCAGATGGTTATTCACCTGTCTGACTCCGCGCACCGACCTCGCGACACTGCCCGCGCGTTGCACCTGAGCGCGCTGCGGTACCCAACCGGTCAGCGTCACGATACCGCGGCGCGCCTGCACGTGAATCGACGTTGAATGCAGGTTCGGTGTGCGTGCGAGCGCGCGCCGCACGTCGCGCGCGAGCTCGCTATCGGGTCTGTTGCGAGGCGGCGATGCCGCGATGGATTGGCTTTGCGCGGAAGCATCGTTCGGCATGCCGCCACTGGTTTGCGCATTCGCACAGGTCGCAGTGCCGATCGCAATCGCTGCCGCGGCAATGGCGCCAATCAGGGCGCTCGCGCTGTCTTTTCTCACAAGTCCTCCTGTACCACCTGATTGTCGCTCGCCGCGCAGCAGATCGACGTTGCGGCTATTGCGGTTGCCCGTTGCCCAATAGCGCGTCCGTCGTGACGACCGTGCAGTACTCGTGATCGAGATTGGCCAGTGACATCGCATGAATGTCGTCGGCGCTGCGCGGCGTTCCGTGCCAGTCGGTCCGTGCAAAAGTGAAACAGCCGTCGGCCACGAGATACGTATCGAAGCCGAGGTTGCCGGCCATTCGCACCGTGGCCTCGACCGAGTTGTTGGTGATGACACCCGCCACGACCAGCGTCGTGTGGCCGGCGGCGCGCAGGCGGTCCTCGAGTCCTGTGCCGATGAACGCGTTATTCGTGCGTTTCGCAATCACCGGCTCGTCGGGCAACGGCACGTTCGACGCCTTGAATTCGTGTCCCGCCTGACCGGGCCGATAGTGCGACCCAGGCTCCGTCGAGTCGTGCCGCACATGCCACACCGGCCAGCTTCGGCTACGCCAATGCGCGAGCAAGCGGCTCACCTGCGTCTCGGCTGCGGGATTGTTGCGCTCGCCCCAGCTCGGATGATCGATCGCGCGTTGCAGATCGATCAACAACAATACGGCGCCGGCGGAAGGAGCGGGAGAGCGCATGGGTCGAATGAGTCTGTGTAGGTGTCGATATGGTTCTGGCAGACTTTACCGTATTGGCGCCATCAATAGCCATGTATGATGGCGGGCTCGCGCCCGGCAGGGGCCCTGCGCGGGCGGCTTGCGCGGATCGCGCGCCGTCTGCCGCGCCCACCGGGCCGCAACGCCTCCCTTCACGATGATCCAGAGGAAGACCGCCATGACGGCTGCAACGCAATTCGACCAGGTTTCTGTTGTCAAACGAGCCAACGTGTACTTCGACGGCAAGTGCGTGTCGCACACCGTGCTGTTCGCCGACGGCACGCGCAAGACGCTCGGCGTGATCCTGCCCGGCATGCTGAACTTCGGCACCGACGCGCCGGAGCTGATGGAAGTGCAGGCGGGCAAATGCCGCATCCGTCTCGACGGCAGCGATGAGTGGAAGACCTATGGCGCGGGCGAATCGTTCTCGGTGCCTGGCAAGAGCCGCTTCGATATCGATGTGGTCGAAACGCTGGACTACGTTTGCAGCTATCTGTAGGCGGCTTTAAGGCGCGTGCAGTGGGATAAGAAAGACCTGTTGCAAGCAGCCGGGACGGCTTGGACAATAAGGCCCAGACTATCTTTGCTCAGATGTGTTGAAGAGACAACACGCAAGCATTCGCGAGTGCATGCGTGAGCCAGGTGCTCAGAATGGGCCGTCCATTACGCTTCGCTTCGACGATGAACCTTACACCGTCTCTTTCGCCGCGATCTCCTCGATCACCTGCACGAATTGCTCGACCGGCTGGCCGCCGGTCACCAGATAGCGGCGGTTGAAAATGATCGACGGCACCGATTGAATGCCCATTTCCTGATTGTTCTTTTCCGCTTCGCGCACTTCATCGGCATACGCGCCGCTCGTCAGCACGTCGCGCGCTTCGTTGGCGTCGAGTCCTACCGACTGGGCCGCTTCGACCAGCACGTCATGATTGCCCGGATTCTTGCCGTCGGCATGATACGCGCGCAATAGCGCGAGCTTCAGCGGCAACTGGTGGCCTTTCAGGCCGGCCCAATGCAGCAGGCGGTGCGCGTCGAACGTGTTGTAGGTGCGGGTGCGCGGACCGAAATCGAAGCCGACGCTCGCGCCGCGTTCGCGGATCATCGCCTGCGTTTCGGCGATCTGCGCGGCCGTGCGGCCGTATTTCTTGCCGAGATACTCGACGATGTCTTCGCCGTCCGGTCCCATCTGCGGATTCAGTTCGAATGGATGCACGACGATGCGCGCGTCGATTTTGTCCTGAAGCCGCGCGAGCGCGAGCTGCAGCGACGACAGGCCGATCGCGCACCACGGGCAGGCGATGTCGGAAACAAAATCGATGGTGAGCTGCTGTTTCATGGTTGTCCTGGCGGAATGAAGTGCGATGCGGCGGCGGCGAGTGCGGCCGCAACGATACCGAGAGCGTAGCGTGAATCGTCCGTCCGTGCAGTGCGGCTGAATTTGACCGCAAGACCCGGAGTGTTTTCCCGCCACCACACTCGTACACTAAGTTCATCGAGCTACCTACCTTGATGGCGCGGGCGACGAGCCCGCGCCGCCCACTCATCGACGATGAACGCAATCGCTCCCACCCAAACGATCGACCAACGCGTCGACGCACTCGACTGGCCGCGGATCGAACACGATCTCGATCAGTACGGCTGCGCCGCCGTGCCGCAACTGTTGACGCCCCGCGAATGCGACGCGCTGAGCGCGCTCTATACACGCGACGCGCTTTATCGCAGCCGCGTCGTCATGGCGCGCCACGGCTTCGGTCGCGGCGAATACAAGTACTTTGCGTATCCGCTGCCGTCGCTCGTCGGCCGCTTGCGCGGTGCCCTTTATCCGCATCTCGTGCCGGTCGCGAACCGCTGGAACATGGCGATGGGCATCGACGTGCGCTATCCGCCGAAACATGCGGATTTCATTCGACGCTGCCATGACGCCGGCCAGGTGCGTCCGACGCCGCTGATCCTGCAATACGGCGAGGGCGATTTCAACTGCTTGCATCAGGATCTGTACGGCGAACACGTGTTCCCGCTGCAGGTTGCGGTACTGCTGTCGGAGCCGGGGCGCGACTTCACAGGCGGCGAGTTCGTGATGACCGAGCAGCGTCCGCGCATGCAGTCGCGTGCCGAAGTCGTGCCGCTCGCGAAGGGCGACGCGGTCGTGTTCACCGTGAACAGCCGGCCCGTGCAGGGTACGCGCGGGCCGTATCGCGTGAATCTGCGGCACGGCGTGAGCCGCCTGCGCTCGGGACATCGGCATACGGTCGGCATCATCTTTCATGATGCGCTGTGAGGGCCGCTGTCGGCGCAATGGCGCAACACCGCGTGCCGTGAGACGATAACGGCCACGATTCCGGCGATCAGCCGCCATTGTCGTAAGATCCGTCGCCTCGTCCCATGGAAAACCTGCTCAAGAAACTCGATCTGACTTCGCTGCGTCTGTTCGTCGCCGTTTGCCAGGAGCGCAATATCGCGCGCGCGGCGCAGCGCGAGTTCATCGCGTCGTCGGCGGTGAGCCGGCGCATCGCCGAGATCGAGGCGATGATCGGCCTGCCGGTGATTCAGCGGCAGTCGCGCGGCATTACCGTGACGCCGGTCGGCGAGACCGTGCTGCGCTACGCGCTCGCGATCATCGGCAATATCGAGCAGATGAGCGCGGAGTTGTCGCGCTTTTCGACGGGCGTCAAAGGGCGCGTGAGGGTGGTCGCGAATCTGTCGTCGATCGTGCAGTTTCTGCCTGAAGACGTGGCCGCGTTCGGCCGCGCGTTCCCGGATGTAGCGATCGAACTCGAAGAAGAAAACAGCGCGGACGTGCTGCGTATCGTCGACGAACACGGCGCGGACTTCGGCATCTGCAATCCGGTTGCTGGCAGCGAGGCGTTCGAGCAGGTGCCGTACCGGCAGGACCGGCTCGCGGTGCTCGTGCCGGGTGGGCATCGGCTCGCCAGCGCGGCGCGGGTGAACTTCGACGATCTGTTGCACGACAGCTTCGTCGGCTTGCGCAGCGAAAGCGCGCTCACGCGCTTGCTCGCGCAGCAGGCGGCGAGCGCGGGCCAGCAGCTCGACGTGCGGATGCGCGTGAGCAGTCTCGATGCGCTGTGCCGGATGGTGCATGCGGGGCTCGGCATCGCGATCGTGCCCGAGCCGGTCGGCCTGCTCTACGTGAACACGCTCGACGTGCGGCTGCTGCCGCTTGCCGATGCGTGGGCGGAGCGTCATCTGATCATCATCTTCAAGGCGCGCGAGCAGTTGAGCGCGAGCGCGGCCGCGCTGGTGTCGTTCCTCGGCAATCCGCCTTAGACGATTCCACCACCCGCACTCCGCGCCGCGGCTCCGCCATCGAGCATTCGCGAAACGAGACGGCAGCATTGCCGCACCGGCACTTCGGCATCCGCCTTGCGCACCGTATAGTGAGCGCAAGGAGAATGCAGTGATGAGCGATACGATTCGTTTGGACGGCCGCGTGCTGTACCTGTCGCAAGACCCGGCCGTGATCGAGGCGCAACTGGCCGGCGAAAACTTCACTCGCGACACGGCGGGGCCGTTGCGCGACAACGTGTCGACGGACGAGATCACGCCCGTCACCGTCATGCTCACCTACGACGAGCGCCTCGGCCAGTACCCGTACGTCGGCTTCAAGGCCGGCGAGCGTCTGCCGATCGGCCGCAATGCGGTGAAGGACGGCGGCTTTCGCGTGACGGTGGCCGGCAAGCGCTACGGCAAGGGCTCGTCGCGCGAATCGAGCCCGCTCGCGGAGTTGTCCGCAGGTATTCGCCTGATCGTTGCCGAGAGCTTCGAGCGTATCTATCAGCAGAACTGCGACAACATCGGCATTCTGACCACGACCGATTTTTCCGTGCTCGATCGCTTGCTCGCAGGCGTTGCGGTGCCGATCGACGAATTCCTGAAAGGCCGCGACTCGCTCACGCAGCAGATCATCCGCAGCGGCGGGCTGCTCGCGTATAGCCGGTTCGCGCAGTGGCCCGCGCCGGGCGCGCGCGCGAGCGATGCCCCGAACGAGGCGCCGGGCGCCGAGCCGAAAACGCTGGTCGAGAAGATCATCGACCGTCATCTGCATCCGGGCACCGCGAGCGCGCAGCGCGGCGACGGCGTGTTCATCGCCGCCGACTGGCGCTTCAGCCACGACTATTTCACCGGCATGTGCGCGCATCTGATGCATCGGGCGTTCGGCAAGCCCGCGCCGCTGCATGCGCCGGATCACATCATCGCGTTCCAGGATCATCTGGTGCTCGCGCCGCAGAGCATCCCTCACGTGCGCGACGGTCTGTTGCCGGGCGTCGCGAATCTGATGGAAGGCCACACGTCGTTTTCGCGCGGCTACCCGGTGCGCTCGCACGGTGCGCTCGATGGTGTGCCCGGCTCCGAGGGCATCTGTCATGCGTTGATGGCCGAGCAATACGCGCTGCCGGGCCAGGTAGCATGCGGTACCGATTCGCACACGCCGCATTCGGGCGCACTCGGCTGCCTCGCATTTGGCGCGGGCGCGACCGAAATCGCCAATAGCTGGGTCACGGGCTACGTGCGCTGCAAAGTGCCGGAGACGCTGCGCATCGAGATCGACGGCCAGTTGCGCGACGGCGTGACCGCAAAGGACGTCGTGCTGCATCTGCTGCGGATGGAGGCGATTCGCTCGGGCGGCGCGATCGGCCTCGTGTTCGAATACGGCGGCGCGGCGGTGCGCGCGACGTCGATCGACGAACGTGCGACGCTGACCAACATGGTCGCGGAACTCGGCGGCTTCACCGGCATCGTCGAACCGGACGAGCGCACGGTCGCGTTCCTGAAGGAGCGGCGCGGCGTCGATTTCGTGCTGGAAGGCTGGATGAAAAGCGACGCGGACGCGACCTACCGCGACACGATCCATATCGATGCGAACGCGATCGAACCGATGCTCGCGCGTCCGGGCGACCCCGGCAATGGCGTGCCGGCGCCGCGGCTCGAACAGGACGTCGCGATCGATATCGCGTACGGCGGCTCGTGCACCGCGGGCAAGCGCGAGGACTTCGATTTCTATCACGAGGTGCTGCGTTGGGGCGTCGAGCACGGCCTACGGGTGCCCGAGCGCACGCGTTTGTATCTGCAATTCGGCACGATGGCGGTGCGCGCGTATTGCGAGGAGCAGGGCTATCTGCCGGTGTTCGAGCGCGCGGGCGTGACGCTCGTGATGCCTGGCTGCGGCTCGTGCGCAAACTGCGGACCGGGACAATCTGCCAACCCGAACGACGTGACGATCAGCGCGATCAACCGCAATTTCCCCGGCCGTTCGGGACCAGGCGACGTCTGGCTCGCGAGCCCGTACACGGTCGCGGCGAGCGCGCTGGCCGGGAAAATTACCACGTTCGAACAATTGCAACGCGGGCACGGCTAGAATGCTGGCCGGACTCCGGCCGACCCATCGTGGCGCGTGCGACGCGCGACAAGACGCAAGGCCGGCATCGAACCGGCCGCGGTAAGCGCTCAGCCCTGCCGTAAAAGCAGTCGCAACAGAAGGAGACAGACAACATGGCATTCCCCGATCCCGCGGGGTCCGTCGCGCGCAGCGGCGGTACCGTGGCGCATTCCACTGACGCGGCCGGCAGCGCCGAGCGCAGCGCGCCCGCGCAGGTGGCGGGCCACGCATCGCTCGACGCCGGCAGCATTTCGGCGCGCCTCGACCGCTTGCCCGCCACGCGCTCCGTCTGGAAGCTGGTGGTGCTGCTGAGCCTCGGCTTCTTCTTCGAACTCTATGACCTGCTGTACTCCGGCTATATCGCGCCGGGCCTCGTGAAAAGCGGCATGTTGACCGCGACCACGCGTGGCCTGTTCGGCTCGACCGGCGTCGCGAGTTTCATCGCCGCGCTGTTTGGCGGCCTGTTTATCGGCACGATCGCGTGCGGTTTCCTCGCGGATCGCTTCGGGCGGCGCGCGGTGTTCACCTGGTCGCTGCTGTGGTACACCGCGGCGAACCTCGTGATGGCGTTTCAGGAGACCGCGACGGGCCTTAATTTCTGGCGCTTCGTCGCCGGTGTCGGCATCGGCGTCGAACTGGTGACGATCGGCACGTACATCTCCGAGCTGGTGCCGAAGCAGATCCGCGGCCGCGCGTTCGCGTGCGAGCAGGCGGTCGGCTTCACGGCCGTGCCGGTGGTTGCGTTTCTATCGTTTCTGCTGGTGCCGCGCACGCTGTTCGGTCTGGACGGCTGGCGCTGGGTCGTGCTGATCGGCGCGCATGGCGCGCTATTCGTCTGGTGGATTCGCCGCGCGTTGCCGGAAAGCCCGCGTTGGCTCGCGCAGCAAGGACGTCTCGCCGAAGCCGACCGCGTGATGAACGCGCTCGAGGCGAAGGTACGTCACGAATATGGCCGCGAGTTGCCGCCGCCGGCGCCGCCGGTGCCGATCCCACCGCGCGGCAGCTTCCGCGACATGTGGCTGCCGCCGTACCGCAGCCGCACGCTGATGATGACGATCTTCAACATCTTCCAGACGGTCGGCTTCTATGGCTTCGCGAACTGGGTGCCGACGCTTCTGATCAAGCAGGGCATCACGATCACGACGAGCCTGATGTATTCGACCGTGATCGCATTGGCCGCGCCGCTCGGTCCGATCATCGGGCTGTTTATCGGCGACCGCTTCGAGCGCAAGACGGTGATCGTCGTGATGGCCGGCGTCAATATCGTGTGCGGGTTGTGGTTCAGTCAGGCATCGGGTGCGGTGCTCCTCGTGAGCCTCGGGGTGTGCCTGACGCTGGCCGGCAACATCATTTCGTACAGTTATCACGCGTACCAGGCCGAATTGTTTCCGACCAGCATCCGGGCGCGCGCGGTCGGCTTCGTCTACTCGTGGAGCCGCTTTTCCGCGATTTTCACGGCCTTTCTGATCGCGGCCGTGTTGCGCTACTTCGGCACGACCGGCGTGTTCGTGTTCATCGCGGGCGCGATGCTGATCGTGATGCTGGCGATTGGCTTGATGGGGCCGAAGACGAAAGGGCTCGAACTCGAGAAGATATCCGCATAGCGAAGGCCGGCTGTCGAGCCGGCCCGCCACCATGTGCCGCATTGGCTATGCCCTCAATGGAATGCACGGTCAGAGCGCCGGCCTTCCTGCAAAGCGGGGTCCAGGACTGCTTCAGGTGCCCACAGGACGGATCGACAGCGCGTTCCTGACCGAAGTTACGCCAGGCACCCCTTTCGCCACCTCGGTTGCCCGGTCGCTTTCTGCCTGAAGCGGTACGCTGCCCTGCAGCGTGACAGCACCATCGCGGGCGCGAACTGTGATATTGGCCGTTGAGATGTTCCTATCTTTCACCAGCGCATTTCGAACCTGACGCTGTAGCGCCCGGTTCGCTGCTTTCATTGACTTGTAATGCGATCGGGCTTCGGGCGTCGTGGTCGGGGCAGACTCAGGGGCGTTAGCGTTGCTCGCCTGCGCATAGGCGTGAATCGAACCCGAAATCAGAAGGGCGGTACCGACCAGTTTGACGGCGTGGATTGCTTTCATGCATCTTCTCCTGTCGTTGCAGATCGTTGGGGCTACAGATTCAGGGATATCACACACACACGTCCCCACAATATTTCTGAGGCGGATCAAATGGCACTATAGGACAATAAAGGGTTAGGTCAAGCAACAATGCAAATCCGGGCAATTGCGCGGACAACCGAAGAAATTAGAATACTTCAAATTATGACGGCGCTCTAATTCTGTTGATAGGGTTGCAAATCAAAACTAGGGATTAGTTTTTTTCCGCCTTTAATCACGGATTACCGGTGTCTGATTGACATTTTTAGCCATCCCCGATGTAGCGGCACAGTTACATTGCGCCGTCGATTTACGCCGGCCTGGAGAGCGCGGAGCATGCGATACGCGACCCGCGGCAACTCGCCCTGCCGCACCTTTGCTGTGCATAACACGCACTCCGATGAAGAGGCCGAGCCGCCGTCCATGGTGAAGTAGGCAATTCGTCCATGCTCGCAGCCGCGCGTTCGCCGCCACGATCAGAACAACTGCTTCTGCCCCGACATCAGCGTCGTGAAATCGTCGCGTAACAACGGCAGAATCGCGTCGGCAACCGGCTGCAATTGCCGCGTCAGATAGTGCTCGTAGTCGATCGCCGAGCGCAGCGTTTCGAGCGGCTCGGGGCCGGCCACCGTCATCACGTAGCTGATCCAGCCGCCGTTCTGATATTGCAGCGGACGTCCCTGCTGGCGATTGAACTCATCGGCGACGCGTGCCGCGCGCACATGCGGCGGCACGTTGCGCTCGTAAGCGTCGATCGGTCTGCGCAACTGCTTGCGATAGACGAGCTGATCGTCGAGCCGGCCGGCGAGCGTATCGCGCACATAGTCGCGCACGTAATCCTGATACGGCTGCTGCTTGAAGATGCGCCGATACAGCTCCTGCTGAAACTGCTGCGCAAGCGGCGTCCAATCGGTGCGCACGGTTTCGAGCCCTTTGTAGACCACGTCCTCGCGGCCGTCCGGCAATACCGTAAGTCCTGCGTAGCGTTTCTTGCTGCCTTCCTCGGCACCACGCACCGTCGGCATGAAAAAGCGCCGATAGTGCCGCTCGAATTGCAGTTCCAACGCACTGTCGATACCGAAGCGCGCCTGCAGCTTCTGCCGCCACGCCGCGTTGATATGTTCGACGAGCGCGCGGCCGATGCGCGCGGCGTCTTCCTCGTCATGCGCGTGCCTGAGCCAGACGAAGGTCGAATCGGTGTCGCCGTAAATCACTTCGTAGCCTTGCGCCTCGATCAGCTCGCGTGTCGTGTGCATGATCTCGTGGCCGCGCATCGTGATCGACGACGCAAGCCGCGGATCGAAGAAGCGGCAGCCGGTCGAGCCTAGCACGCCATAGAACGCGTTCATGATGATCTTCAGCGCCTGCGACAGCGGCTTGTTGTGCTCGCGCTTGGCCGCTTCGCGTGCCTGCCACACCTGCGCGACGATCGACGGTAAGCAGTGACGCGTGCGTGAAAAGCGCGCGCCGAGAAAGCCCGGCACCGAGCTCGCGTCGTCGGGATGCAGCATGCCTTCGACCAGACCGAGCGGGTCGATCAGAAACGTGCGGATGATCGACGGATACAGGCTCTTGTAGTCGAGCACGAGCACCGAGTCGTAGAGCCCGGGCCGCGAATCCATCACGAAGCCGCCGGGGCTCGCGGCGCCGGCCACGTCGCCGAGATTCGGCGCGACATAGCCCTGCCGATGCATGCGCGGCATGTACAGATGCGTGAACGCCGCGACCGAGCCGCCGCTGCGATCGGCGGGCAGGCCGGTCACGGTCGCGCGTTCGAGCAGGAACGGCAGCAACTCGGTCTTCGCGAAGATACGCGTGACGAGCTCGCAGTCCTTCAGGTTGTAACGCGCGAGCGCTGGCTTGTCTTCGTCGAAGCGGCGCTGGATTTCGTCCATCCGCTGATACGGATTGTCGATCGCCTTGCCTTCGCCCAGCACCGAGCGCGACACGTATTCGAGGCTGAACGACGGGAAGCTCCACGTCGCCGAACGCAATGCCTCGATGCCGTCGATGACCCAACGACCCGCCACGCCCGCGAAAAAGTGATTGCGCGTGACGCCGTGTTCGCGCCACTCCATCACCGCGCCGCCTCGTCCGATGCGCAGCGGCACGCGATACTGCTCGGCATGGTGTTGCAGTACCTTCAGATCGAACTGCACGAGGTTCCAGCCGATGATCGCATCGGGATCGTGCCGCTCCATCCACTCGATCAGCTTTTCGAGCAGCTGTGCGCGGGTTTCGCAGTATTCGAGCTTGAAGTCGATGGCGTCGGTGACGTTGCCGATGTTCCCGCTGTTGCCATTCGGCGGCCCAAGCATATACACCTGCCGCTCGCCGCAGCCTTCGAGCGCGATCGAATATAGCTCGGCATGCGCGCTCGTTTCGATGTCGAGCGACACGAGCTTCAACGGCGGACGATAGTCGTGGGACGGTTTGAGTTCGCTGTCGAGCCAGGGGCCATCGAGCCCCGGACCATTCTGCTGCGGCACGCCGCTGAACCACACCGGCGCGGTGACGAAGCGCTCCATCATGTAGCGCTCGGGCGGCTGGATATCGGCTTCGTAGACATCGACGCCGCCTTCTCTGAGGCGCTTCTCGAAGCCCTTCAATTGCCGGTATTGCGCACAGTAAAGCCCGCTGACCGGCCGATGCTGGAAGTCGCGCAATTCGAGCGAACGCAGATCGAGCGGCGCGTCGCGGCGCAGGATCGTTTCGGCGCGTTCGCGATGTTCGGCCGGAATGAAGGCGACGGACGGCTGAGGGCGCAGACGGATGTGGCGCGGCCCGCTGTCCGTGGCCAGCCAGAACTCGATTTCCGTGCCGGCGGGCGTGTCCCGCCAATGTCGGGTCAAAATGAAACCCTGCTCGAACTCAGTCAAACTTCCACCTTTAAAGCGGCGCAATCGCCTTGCGCGATTTTACCGCCGCAGGCAGGGACTGTTGAACGGGCAATAAAAAGGGCGCTTCGCATTGAAGCGCCCAATCAGCATGGCTTTATCTCTTCAAAGCCGGTTCAGTTCGTTCCCGGTTCGCTCAAGCTTCGAGCGCCAGCGTCGCGAACGTGGCGAGCCAGTGCTCGCCCATGTAGTCGCCGGTCACATGCGGCAGCGCGCTGTGCAGATGACGCTCGGCCGCATCGAACAGCACGGTGCGACGCACGTCGCCGGCGGGCAGCGCACGCGCGAGCGCACGCTGGCACCACGCGCGGCTCAGATTGAGGCCGTCCAGATGCGCGATCTTGCCGTCGCTGCGATCGGTCACGGTGACGGGCTCGAACAGCGTCGCCGGTTTTTTCGCGCCGAGGTCCGGCAGGAAGCGTCCGAACCAGTCGGCGAACTGCGCCGACGGCAACACACGCCGCATCAACTCCGCTTCCATCAGCGACGGCGACAGGAATTCGTCGCCGGCCGGCTCCCATGCCTGACACGCGACGTCGTCCAGATACCAGCGCTCCGCGGTGCTGACGATCAGCGCCTCGAGCGATTCGCGCGAGGTTTGCCGAGCGAAATCGAGCGTCAGCGCGAGCGCGAACGCCATGTTGAAGTGCGTGCCGACGCGCAGCGGATAGGTTGCTTTCGGCAGGAACTCCGCGAAGCGCTCGACGAACGCCTCGGTGAGCGGCGCGAACGTCTTCGCCCAGCGCGCGGCTTCCGAGATTTTCATCGACTGCAACTGCGCGCCGAGCGTGAGCAGCCACGCCCAGCCATACGGCCGCTCGAAGCCGCGGTTGTGCGGCAGCTCCAGATACGCGAGTTCGCCGGCGACGTTCGCCGCGGTGAAATGCTCGTCGACCACGGCGACGATGCGCGCGGCCTCGGGCAGATCGGGGAAGCGTTCGAGCAGATGCAGGATCAGCCAGTAGCCGTGCACGCACGAATGCCAGTCGTAGCTGCCGTAGAAGATCGGATGCAAGGCGCGCGGACCCTGTACGTCCTGCGGTCCTCCAAGCGAGTGCGTGAGCTTGTTCGGATATTCGCGCGTGAGGTGGGCGAGCGCGACATTGGCGAATCTGGACGCGAATTCGCGGGTGAGCTGGGTGGTCATCGGCGGCTCCTCAGAAGCGGAATACGAACACGTACAACAGTATGGTGTTGACGATCAGCAATAGTAAAGCGGTTGGCCATTGCGCCTTGATCACGCCGTTCTGGTCCTTCAGTTCGAGCAGCGCGGCGGGGACGATGTTGAAGTTCGCCGCCATCGGCGTCATCAGCGTGCCGCAGAAACCAGATTCTTCGTTTCGACGAAGGGCGCGTACTTGAGCGTCAGCGTACCGACCAGCGTGATCAGAGCACGCGGCCGGTGGTGGCCGCATGCAGGCGCGAGATCAGATGCCGCGCCTGTTCCTTCAGACCGTTGCGTTCGAGCAGCGCGATGACCGACAGCGTGAGCCAGATCAGGCCCATGTAGCGGTTATCCGCGAATGCCTTGCCGAACGCGCTGACGATCTCCACCGTCTGCAAGCCGCCGGCTATCCAGGTCGCGACGCCCGCGATTATCGGGTAAACGCCGAGAAAGTGGCAGCATGTGCGGGAAACGATCAACCCGCGGTCATACCCTCCGCCGTCAACTGCCGCAACTGCTCCAGCAGCTTGACCGCCGGGCTCGGCAGAATCCCCTGGCGTCGCCGGAACGCGGTCAACGTGCGCCGCCCGACCACGCCTGGGACGCCGAGCGTATCGAACACGCCGGCCTTGCTTTCGGTCACGTACATCGTCGACGCCATCCAGCTCAGAAAGCCGGAACGCGCGACCAGGCTCTTCAGCGCCGTGACCGAGCGCGTTTCGACGACGACGTTCGGCAGTCCCAGCCCGCGCGCGGCAAACACGCTCTGCATGTGCTCGAACGGGCCGGTGCCGCGTGGCGGAATCGCCCAGCGTTCGCCCAGCGTGTCGGCGAGCGTGAGGTCGGGCTTGCGCCGCAGCGGATGATCGAGCGCGGCGACCACGTAGCTCGCGTCTTCCCAGCGGCAATCGGCAATCGCGGTGATCTCGTCGGTATCGGGCACGGCCATGCTGAGCGCGAGATCGATCTGACGTTTGACGAGCGCATCGGCGAGCCGGTCCCACACGCCCTCGATGATCTCCACGCGCAGGTTCGGCCATTTCGTCAACACGCCGCTCACCGCGAGCGGCAGCACGAGGCTCGCGATGCTGCCGACCGCGCCGACGCGGATCGTGCCGCGCGCGAGGCCGCGCATCGCGTCGATTTCCTCGCGCGCCTGTTCGGCTTCGCGTTGCAACAGGTTCGCGTGCGGCAGCAGCGCCTCGCCGACCGCGGTCAAATGCATGCCGCGCGAATGCCGCTCGAACAGCGGCGCGCCGACCTGTTCCTCGAGACGTCGGATGGTCCGGCTCAAGGCCGGCTGTGTGATGTGCAGCGCTTCGGCGGCGCGTCCGAGGCTGCCGCTCTCGACGATCACCGCGAACGCCTGCAGTTGTTGCAGGTTGTAAGTCATGCCGAAAGGTAATGCCTTTTTGCGAATTGGGCAATTTTCGGTTACCCCGGCGGCCGTGATAATGGTCATTCGATTTTTCGCGCTCACCAGACAGGAGACTTCGCATGACAAGCAGCGCGCCGCAGCAGAATCAGGCACACGCAATAGAACAGAGCACGCCGTGGACCGTACGCGACGCGGTCATCGACTTCGCGCGCCGCGTCGGCATGACGTCGATCTTCGCGAACCCGGGCTCGACCGAGCTGCCGATGTTCCGCGATTTCCCCGCGGATTTCCGCTACGTGCTCGGTCTTCAGGAAGCGGTCGTGGTCGGCATGGCCGACGGCTACGCGCAGACCACCGGCAACGCGGCGCTCGTGAACCTGCATTCGGCGGCGGGCGTCGGCAATGCGATGGGCAATATCTTCACGGCGTTTCGCAACCGCACGCCGCTCGTCGTCACCGCGGGTCAGCAGGCCCGCTCGATCCTGCCGTTCGAACCGTTCCTCGCCGCGACCCAGGCCACCGAATTGCCGAAGCCCTACGTGAAGTGGAGCATCGAGCCGGCTCGCGCGCAGGATGTGCCGCTCGCGATCGCACGTGCGTACGCGATCGCGATGCAGGAGCCGCGCGGTCCGGTATTCGTGTCGATTCCCGCCGACGACTGGGATCAGACTGCCGAGCGCGTGGCCGACCGCGAGGTCGCGCACATCATGCGTCCCGATCCGGCGATGCTCGAACGCATCGGCACGGTGCTCGACGCGTGCGAGCGGCCCGCGTTCGTGGTCGGTGGCGCGGTCGATCGCGCGGACGCGGCGGCTGAAGTCGTGCGCCTCGCGGAGCGGCATTCCGCGCGCGTCTACGTCGCGCCGATGACAGGACGTTGCAGCTTCCCCGAAACGCACCGCCTGTTCGCGGGCTTTTTGCCGGCGCTGCGTGAGCGCATCGTCGAGTTGCTCGGCGCGCACGACGCGATCTTCGTGATCGGCGCGCCTGCGTTCACGTATCACGTCGAAGGCAATGGTCCGCATGTGCCGCCGGGCTCGCGGCTGTGTCAGTTGATCGACGATCCGGGCATTGCCGCATGGACGCCGCAGGGCATCGCCGCGGTCGGCAACGTGCGGCTCGGCGTGCAGGATCTGCTCGCGCGCGCCGCGCCCAAAGCGCGTGAGTTGCCCGCGCCGCGCGCGGTGGCGCCGCGCGCGCTGCCGCCCGCGCGGGGCGAGCGGATGTCGGTCGCGTTCGCGTTGCAGACACTCGCCGAAGTGCGCGATCCCGATGGCATCGTCGTCGAGGAAGCGCCGAGCTCGCGGCCCATCATGCAGACCTATCTGCCGATCGCGCGCGCCGGCACGTTCCTGACGATGGACAGCGGCGGCCTCGGCTACGGCATGCCGGCGGCGGTCGGCGTCGCGCTTGCGCGGCCGGGCGAGCGCGTGATCGCGCTGATCGGCGACGGTTCGAGCATGTACTCGATTCAGGCGATCTGGAGTGCGGTGCAGATGCAGCTACCGATCACATTCGTGATCCTGAACAACACGCGCTACGCGGCGTTGCAGGATTTCGCGCCGGTGTTCGGTTTCCCGCCTGGCGAGACCGTGCAGGGCACGGACCTGCCGGGCCTCGACTTCGTGACGATCGCGGCGGGCATGGGTTGCCCTGGCGCGCGCGTCAGCGAGGCGGCTGAACTTGCCGACGTGTTGCGTCGCGCGCTGACCGACGGTGACGTGAAAAGCGGTCCCACGCTCGTCGAAGCGATCGTCGCGTAACGGCGCATCCCATTCACGAAAAGGAGAGAGACCTACGATGAAAAGCGTACCGATGCTGATCGGCGGCGAGCAGACACAGGCGCGCAACGGCGCGACCTTCGAGCGCCGCAACCCGCTCGACGGCGAAGTCGCGACGCGCGCGCCGGCCGCGACCGTCGAAGATGCCGTCGCCGCCGCCGATGCCGCCGCGGCCGCATTTCCGGTGTGGTCCGCGCTCGGACCGAGCGAGACATGCGCATCTATCACGACGAATCGTTCGGGCCGGTCAAGCCGATCGTGCGCGTGCGTGGCGAGGAAGCCGCAATCGCGTGTGCGAACGACAACGAATACGGCCTGTCGGCGGCGGTGTTCAGCCGCGACACGGCGCGCGCGCTGAACGTCGCTAAATGCATCGAGTCGGGCATTTGTCACGTGAACGGCCCGACCGTGCACGACGAAGCGCAGATGCCGTTCGGCGGCGTGAAGGCGAGTGGCTTCGGCCGCTTCGGCGGCAAGGCGGGGATCGCGGAATTCACCGATCTGCGCTGGGTCACGCTGCAAACGACGCCGCGTCACTATCCGTTCTGGTGAGGAGCGTCGCGATGGGCTCGCTGTTCGGGGGCCAGCTCGCCGAAGCGGGCCATCGCGTCGCACCGTACTGCCGACAGCAAAAAAAATCGAACAACGCGCGTGCAGCGCAAACAACGGAGACAGGTTCATGAGTTTCGTTCCTCCCGCTTCGGCCGCGGCCTCGACCGCGACCGCGCGCGACGACGCGGCGCCCGCCGGCATCGCGCGCGGCGGCAACACGGTCGACATCGGTCATGCACTCGACGACGGCCCCTACACGTTGCTGCAGAAAATCGCGGTGGTGCTCGCGGCGCTGTCGATCGTCGTCGACGGCTTCGACAGCCAGTTGATCGGCTTCGCGATTCCGATGCTGATCAAGGAGTGGGGCATCACGCGCAACGCGTTTGCGCCGGTGGTTGCGTCGGGGCTGGTCGGCATGGGTATCGGCAGCGCGTTCGCGGGGCTGTTCGCCGATCGCTTCGGCCGCCGCTGGGCCGTGATCGGCAGCGTGTTCGTGTTCGGCCTGGCGACCTGCGCGATCAGTCTCGCGCCGAACGTCGCGGCCATTGCGGCGCTGCGCTTTATCGCGGGGCTCGGCATCGGCGGCGCGCTGCCGACGTCGACCACGCTGACCGCCGAGTTCACGCCCGCGCGTTTTCGTACCTTCGCGGTGACGGCGACCATTCTGTGCGTGCCGCTGGGCGGTATGGTCGCCGGATTGTTCGCCGGCCAGGTGCTGCCGGTGTATGGCTGGCGCGGTCTGTTCGTAGCGGGTGGTGTGCTGCCGCTCGTGCTCGCCATCGTCCTGCTCGCGGCGCTGCCGGAATCGCCGCGTTTTCTGGCACGCCGTCCGCATCGCTGGCCCGAACTCGTGAAGCTGCTGCGGCGCATGGCGCGCGACGTGTCGGCCGATGCGAGCTTCACCGATGTGCGCGAACAAAGCGCTGAGAAACACGTCGGCTTTGCCGCGCTGTTCCGCGATGGCCGTTCGCGCGACACCGTCGCGATCTGGGGCGCGTTCTTCATGTGCCTGCTCGCCGTGTATGCGGCGTTCAGCTGGCTGCCGTCGATGCTGACGAGTGAGGGTTTGAGCGTGTCGCTCGCGGGCTATGGCCTGAGCGCGTACAACCTCGGCGGCGTAATCGGCGCGGTGCTGTGCGCGCTGGCGATCGGGCGCTACGGCTCGCGCTGGCCGCTGCTGCTGTGCTGCGCGGGCGGCGTCGCGAGTGCATGGATGCTGCTCGGCGTCAGCGCGACGCAGCATACGGCGTTGATGATCGTCGGTCTCGGCTTGCACGGGCTGTTCGTCAATGCGGTGCAATCGACGATGTACGCGCTGTGCGCATACGTCTATCCGACCAGCGTGCGGGCGACGGGCACCGCGTCGGCACTCGCGTTCGGCCGCGTCGGCGCGATTCTGAGCGCATTCGCCGGTGCCGCGGTGATCACGGCCGGTGGCGCGCCGGGCTATCTGCTGATGCTCGGTATCGCAATGGTCATCGTGCTGATCGCGCTGGCGGTGGTGCAGCGGCATATTCCGCGTCGAGGCGCCGCGAGCGCGCGCTGATCGACGCGACGTCTCTCGCGATGCGTTCGTATCGCGAGGGACTTTGGCGCGCGATCTGATTTTCCCCTTTGCAAGAACCTGTTTCTCGCGCATCGCGGCGGTTTCCACTTGCCCCATGCACGAGCGACGCTATCAACCTCGCTGAATATAAACCGGCAACGCCACTGCATTCGCCGCCGGATCGCCGGCCGCATTGGTCGGCAAATACTGTGTCTGAAACGCGGTAAACATCGCGGCAAACCCATCGGCGCGCTGCACGATCACCGCGCCGTCCTGGAACGCGCCGTTTTCGTTGTAATGCGGGCCGCGCGGATTGCCCTGATTCATGTGAGTCTCGTGAAGACCGTCCTTCTTCGGCAGAAACAGAAAGCCGAACCCATAGACCACGATGCCCGCGGTGGTCGGTGTCCAGAAATCGCGGTTGTGCAACTGGCCGCTGCCGTTGTCGTAGGGCAGACTTTGCGACGGCTTGCTTTCGTCGATGGTGAGGATTTCGTCGATGATGTCGTTGACGTCGGCGCGGTTGCCGTTTTGATCCTCGTAGGGGACCGGCCGCATGCGGTGAATGTCGAGCAGGCTGCTGTCCTGGAAGTAATCGAGCCGTGGAAAGCCGCTCGTGTAGAGGCCGAGGTTCAGGGGCTGCAGTTTCGCGGTGAGTGGATCGGCGAAGTTCAGATCGGCATAGAAGTACACGTCGTCGTTGCCGCTTGCGCCCGGTTGCGTCGACGCCGAATTGACGACGATGTTGAATGGCGTGTTGTCGTTGCCGGTCACCGTGATCACATAGTGCGGACTGCCTATATACGAATCTTTGAAGGGCGCCGCGCGCAGCAGTTTTCCCTTGAACATGCAGTATTCGTTCATGACTGAATGACCTTCTCGAAGTTGACGAACGGAAAGCGACGTATCCAAGCATACGGTGCTACACGTCGATAAACAACCGCGCCCGCTGTCATACGGTTGCAATGTTTTTATCCCACCGCTATTGCGGTGTGCGAGCAATCATCAACGAGCCGTATCGAACCCGGCCGCCCATCGAGCCCATTCGACCAGCGCAAATGTCATGCCGCCGACGTCGATAACCGGCCATTCATAGCCATGGTTCGGCCGTTTCGGACACTTGTCAGTAATCAATCGCCCTATCGTGGACGCAATGCGTTCAGGCAGTCCGACGACAGCCAACTGTAATGCGAGCGACTCTCCATGTTCATGAAGGAACCCTAAGGTCTTACCGTTGTAACCAACGGTAAGGAGACGGCAAATGGCGACATTCCACCTGTCACAACGATGCAATAAGCTGTACCTACGACTTTCGATGTCAGCAGTTGCGGGAGCGGCCGCGCTCGCATTCGCTACGATGCCCACAGGGGTGTCTGCGGCAAGGGACGATCATGCGGCCCAGACCCTAACGCCAATCAAGCATGTGATCATCGTTGTCGGCGAAAACCGAACGTTCGACCACGTGTTCGGCACCTACCAACCCCCGCAAGGCCAATCAGTGTGGAATCTGCTGTCGCGGGGCATCGTCAATGCTGATGGTTCGCCGGGCCCGAACTTCAACAAGGCGCAGCAATACGAAGCGCAATTGGTTGGACCGGCAAAATTTGCGTTAGCCCCGCCGAACAAAACGCCGTACATGCCGCTGCCGGCCCCCAATACCGGCGGTGCGCCGACGGCGGCCAGCGACGCAAGTCCGCCACCTTTCGCGACTCACGATGCGGCCGCGCAGGCCGAAGGCACGGCACTCGAGGCGTCCGACATCGATCAGTTGCTGAGCGGCGCGACAGGACTGCCGAAGGATGTAAAGGATTCGCGGGTGGCCAACTACAACGCGTTGCCGAGCGGTCCATATCTGTTGCAGCCGCCACTCTACGATGCGTACATGGGCGGTCCGGTGCACCGCTTCTATCAGGCGTGGCAGCAAGCGGATTGTGCCGTCGCACATGCGAGCCGCGAGAATCCGAGCGGGTGCCTCGGCGATCTGTTCGCCTGGGTGGAAACCACCATCGGCGCGGGCAGCAACGGCAAGCCGCAACCGACGCCTTTTACCGATCAGACCACCGGCGAAGGCTCGAATGCGCTCGGCTTCTACAACGTGAACAACGGCGACATGCCGTACTTCACGAAACTGGCCCAGCAATACGCGATGAGCGATAACTATCACCAACCGGTGATGGGCGGAACCGGGGCGAACAGCATCATGATCGGTGCGGCTGATGCGTACTACTACACCGACGGCAGCGGCAATGCGGCAACGCCGCCGTCGGATCAGATCGAGAACCCTGATCCGTTGGCCGGCACCAACAACTGGTACACCCAGGACGGTTACTCGGGGGGCAGCTATAGCAACTGTTCGGACCCGGGCCAGCCCGGCGTCGGCGCGATCCGCCAATACCTTGAATCGCTGCCCTACGATCCCAAGCCGAACTGCGCGCCGAAGCACTATTACCTGCTCAACAATTACAACCCGGGATATAACGGCGACGGCACGGTGCTCGACACAACGAAGTCGCCGTTCACGATCCCCCCGTCACCCGTGCGCACCGTCGGAGACACGCTGCTTGATCGCAAGATCCCGTGGAAGTACTACGGGGAGGGCTGGAACAGCTTCATCAAGGATCCGTCGACAAGCGTCTACTGCAACATCTGCAATCCGTTCCTGTACGAGACGTCGATCATGACGAACAAGCACGTCCGGGACACACATCTTGCGGACTTACCAGACCTGTACGCGGATATCCAGGCGGGCAAGCTGCCAGCTGTGTCGTTCGTGAAGCCTGGCGGACTGCTCGATGGGCATCCGACATCGTCGAAGTTTGGGCTTTACGAGGCATTCGTGCGAAAACTGGTCGACGCGGTGAAGAGCGATCCGAAGCTATGGGCCACCACGGCGATCCTCATCACCACCGACGAGGGCGGCGGCTACTACGATTCCGGCTATGTGCAGCCCATCGACTACTTTGGTGACGGCTCGCGTATCCCGATGATCGCAGTGTCGAAGTATTCCGCTGGCGGGCGCATTTCGCACGGCTATGCGGATCACGCGTCGTTGGTCAAGTTCATCGAACGCAACTGGGGGCTGCCACCGATTACCGGACGTAGTCGTGACAACTTGCCGAACCCGGTCCAGCACAGCGATAACCCATATGTGCCGGTCAATGCGCCCGCGATCGGCGACCTGTTCGATCTTTTCGACTTCGACCGGGACTCCGACACGCACGGGCATAATGACGGGTCGCACCCGGACCATGATGCAGGCAACGGCGGTAAGGGCTGGTGGCCTTTCTGACCATAACCTGGAACGCTCGCGCGACCGGTACAACGTAAAGTAGGACCGCCGCGCGTTCCGGCGGCGGTCACGGGGGGCAGATGATTGGTGCGATCCTGCGGCTGATGGGCGATTTGAAGGCTGTGCGGGCACTCGAGGGCTGAGGGAAACTGAATCGCAACCACGCAGTGCTATCGGATGCCCACCTGCCGCGCGGTCGCATCGATCGCCGCTTCTGCCTTCGAGACGATTTCGTCGATTTCCGGCCGGCTGACCACGAGCGGCGGCGACAGCAACATCCGGTCGCCGCTCGCGCGCATGATCAGATTGCCGTTGAAGCAGAAGTCGCGGCACATCGTACCGACATCGCCGCCATTCGCGAAGCGCTTGCGCCCGAGCGGCTCCTCGGCGAGTTGCACGCTCGCCACGAGGCCCGCGCCGCTGATCTCGCCAACGATAGGATGACCGGCGAACGTCTCACGCAGTTTGTTCTGAAAGTACGGACCCGTATCCACTTTGACGCGCTCCACGATCCTCTCGTCGCGCAGCAGTTTCAGATTCGCAAGCGCGACGGCCGCCGCGACCGGATGCCCGGAGTAGGTGAGGCCATGATTGAAGTCACCGTTGTCGATCAGTGCGCGGGCGACGCGATCATGTAGACCGACAGCCCCCATCGGCACGTAACCGCTCGTCAGTCCCTTCGCGAGCGTGATCAGGTCCGGCTCGAAGCCGAAGTGCTGATGCGCGAACCATTCGCCGGTTCGGCCGAAGCCGCCGATCACTTCGTCCGCGACGAGCAGCACGTCGTACTTGCGGCAAATGCGCTCGATTTCCGGCCAATACGTGTCAGCCGGAAAAATCACGCCGCCCGCTCCCTGGAAAGGCTCACCGATAAATGCGGCGACATTGTCCGCACCGAGTTCGAGAATCTTCGCTTCGAGCTGCCGCGCGCGAGCCAGTGCGAATTCTTCCGCCGTCTGATCGCTTGCCGCTTCGCCGAAGAAATAGGGCTGATCGATATGTACGATGTTCTCGACTTTCGATGGCATCTGCTCGTGCATATAAGCCATGCCGCCGAGCGTGCCGCCCGCGATCGTCGACCCGTGATAAGCGTTTTTGCGCGCGATGACGAACTTCCTCGCGGGCTGTCGTTGCGTCGCCCAGTATTGATGGACGATGCGCAGCACGGTGTCGTTGCCTTCCGAGCCGCTGTTGCAGTAGAAGAAGTGATTGAATTGGGCGGGCGTCAGTTCGGCGAGCAGGGCAGACAGTTCAATCACGGGCGGATGCGTCGTCTTGAAGAACGTGTTGTAGTACGGCAGTTCCCGCATCTGCCGGAATGCGGCGTCGGCCAGTTCCTGGCGGCCGTAGCCGACGTTCACGCACCACAGTCCCGCCATGCCGTCGATGATCTTGTTGCCCTCCGAGTCCCACAGGTTCACGCCTTGCGCCTTGACGATCACGCGAGAACCCGCGCGATTGAGCGAGCCCATATCCGAGAACGGATGGATGTGATGCGCGGCATCGAGCGCGCGGTATTCGGCGGTGCTGCGCGATGTGGCTTGCGAGGTCGGCGCGTCTTTCGTGCCGCCATGCTGCGACGTTTCCTTTTCCGCATACATCACGTCTTCAGTCTTATAGCTCATACTGCCCTCCGTCTTTTCAAGGTTCTCATTGACCGATTGGCCCGCAGCACTCAAACGTGCAGCAGCAAATGCCGGCGTTCCCACGAACTGATCACGCGGAAAAACGCTTCGTATTCGGTCTCTTTCAAGGCGAGATACGCTCGGACGAACTGCTCGCCGAGTACTTCGGCAATCGGTTCGCACGCGCTCATCGACGTCAAGCCTTCTTCGAGATTGCGCGGTAATTGATAGGGCAGGGCATAGCCGTCGCTCGCCAGCGGTTCGGTTGCGGCGAGCCGCTGCGTGATGCCGAGATAGCCCGCCGCCAAGGTCGCGGCAATCGCCAGATACGGATTGCAATCGACACCCGGAATCCGGTTCTCGATGCGGCGCGCGACCGGCGCGGAATGCGGAACCCGGAAGCCGACCGTGCGATTGTCATAACCCCACGCGACATTGATCGGCGCGGCCATGAAACGCGACAGACGCCGGTACGAATTGATGTACGGCGCGAAGATCGGCATCAGCGCCGGCGTGTATTTCTGCAAGCCGGCGATAAAGCCGGTGAACAGCGAGGTCGGCTCGCCGTCGGCGGCGGTGAAGAGGTTGCGGCCGGTTTCCATATCGATGAGGCTTTGATGCATGTGCATCGCCGAGCCCGGCTCACCTTCCATCGGCTTCGCCATGAAAGTCGCGTACATCTTGTGACGCAACGCCGCTTCGCGCACGGTGCGCTTGAAGAGAAACACACTGTCCGCGAGCTTGAGCGGATCGCCGTGCATGAAGTTGATTTCCATCTGCGCGGCGCCGACTTCGTGTATCAGCGTATCGACTTCGAGTTCCTGCACGTCGCAGTATTCGTAGATGTCTTCGAACAACGGGTCGAATTCGTTGACCGCTTCGATCGAATACGCCTGGCGTCCGGTTTCCGCGCGACCCGTACGTCCGACCGGCGGTTGCAACGGCAGATCGGGATCGCGGTTCATGTCGACCAGATAGAACTCGAGCTCCGGCGCGATCACCGGTTTCCAGCCGCGCGCCTTATATAGATCGAGCACGCGCCGCAACACACAGCGCGGCGAGATTTCGACCGGGGTGCCGTCGAAATGCACGCAATCGTGAATCACCTGCGCGGTCGGGTCGATTGCCCACGGAATCATCCGGATCGTGCTCGCGTCGGGTACGCACACCATATCGGGATCGGTGACGCCGGTCAGCGAATCGCTTTGCGGATAGTCGCCGGTGACGGTCTGGATCATCACCGCCTGCGGCAGACGCATCGATTCGCCCGATTCGAACTTGCTGCGCGGAATGATCTTGCCGCGCGCGATGCCGGCCATGTCCGGAATAATTGCTTCGATTTCGGTGACATGATGCTTTTTTAGAAATTCGTCGATGTCATGCATGATTGTTCTCTCTGTTCTGGTCCGCGACCTGGGTCATGTGTGCAGGGTTTCGTGTATTCATGCGCTGGCGTTACTGACGCTGATTGCTTCGATCAGGCCGTCCGCTGCGAGGGCTTGGACCTCGAGGCCTACGCCCAGTCGCGCGATGCCCTGACCGTGCAATGAATTGACCCGCGCTTCGTGGGCGCAGCCCGCGAGGCGCTCCAGCATGCCGCCGCGCGTCATTACGATCGAATGCGATGCGGTGTATTGCGCGTCGAGCGAGTCGTCCTTGTTCCCGCGATGGTGGTTCAGTCCGCCGACCACGTGCGACGGATGAGCGCGGAGCATCGTTCTATCGGCGGCGATTCCTGCTATTGGTTGGTTTCGCATAACGAATAGGCGTGTCGATCCCCCGCCGCACATCACGTGAACGGCGTTAAATAGCGCGCGCGGCGAGGTGGGAAAACGCGAAGGCGAGTCGACGCCAAAGCGAATCCGCGCAATAACGCGCAGCGCTTACCCGATTAGAAGCGGTTCGATTGAATCCGTCGCGATGCGCGGTGATCAGTCAGTGCCGCGCGGACGCAAGCAGCCAGTTCGCGAAAACGCGCGCAAACGGACGAATCGAGCAGCCAAAAGAGATGAAAGAGGAGAGGCGCTACGGCAGCAGCGAAGCGACTTCGTCTGTGCGCACCGCGATGAACGCGCGCGCGGAGAGGACGTTGCGGCGTCGAACGGAACGACGCGACAGGACTGTGACGACGGACAGAAAGCGGCGAAACGCAAGGCTGCCGTTGCTGCCGTCGGCGCTGGCGCCGTCAGCGCAAGTACAACGCGCCTGACTGCAATTCCAATTCACCAAAGGGCCTCGGACTCTCACGATGACACTCGACTGGCGTAGTTGAGGGTATTGAACGGCCTGTTTCGAATCCACAGCGGATATTGAAGAAACAGGACACGGGTTGATCGAGAAGAAACGGTACTAGACGGTAGTAGCTTAATTCGCCGCGCCGCCCACAAGATCTCCCACTAGCTAGGATATACGAGCTAAAAATGCCGTCAATTTATTTTTGGATTTTGGCAAAGCGGCATCGAGCGTGATGCCGCGTGTTTCGTCTACTGTTCATTCACTCCGCGAGACGTGCGCGCAGCGTGTATTCGCCTTCGTTGCCCTTGTCTTCGAGCATGTGTGCCATCGCCATATTGAAGTCGGTCGGCAGTGGCTCGACCGGATAGCCGCGCTTTTCCCACGCATCGAGACCGCCCTTCAGCGCGCGCACATGATGAATGTTCTTCCGATGCAATTGCCTGACGATGCGCTTCGCGGTCGCTTCGTTGGGACACACGCAATAGACGACGATCGGCCGCTTCAGGTATTCCGGATGAATCGGATCGGGCGACTCGAGATCGAGCGGCCGGGCGCCGGCAATGCGGTGCGATTCCTTTTCGCGCACGGTGCTCGGGCGCGCGTCGAGAATCAGCGGCGGTTCGTTCGACTTGATCATCGCGTCGAACTGATCGGGCGTAATGCGCGTATGCGCGAGCCAGCGACGAAACTGCAAGCGGCGCAGCCAGCGATACACCAGAACCGCCGCGAAGATCACCGCGAACGTATCGAAGATCGTGCCGCCGTTGTGTCGCACGAGCAGCATCATTTGCACGATCTGGTCGTGCAGGGCGCCGCCGCCGATCACCCGCGCGCGACCGACGAATGGGCGCGGCGCACGACGCGGCGCGGCAAGTGGATCAAACCGGTTTGAGAAGCATGATTTGCCGCGCTTCAGGCGAGGCGGTCCGGGAAGAGGCCCCTTGCCTCACGCTTCCTCGGACGGATCATAGGGCACCACGCGCTCACGCTCGTCCGCGTGATTGCGCGCGACGATCGCGCGCGCCGCGGCGTTCGCGTCGAGATTGAACGGCTGATGCGGCACGCCCGGCGGAATGAACAGGAAGTCGCCCGGCTCGGTGATGACCGACTCGCGCAAGCCCGGGCCGTAGCGCGTCTCGATCTTGCCTTCGAGCATATAGATCGCCGTCTCGTAGTCGGCGTGAAAGTGCGGCTCCGCATGGCCGCCGGGCGGGACCACGACCATGTACATCGACAGCCCGGTGCTGCCCGCGGTGCCCGCCGAAATGCCGACGAAATAGGGCAGCCGCTGCATCGTCGCCATTTCCCGTTCGGGGCACACCTTGACCACCGGGGCCCGCGCGTCGTGCGTAACGTTTGACATGGTTGCTCCTTTCGTCGCCGCCGTGCCGGGCGGCTTCATGCATGCCGAACTGGAAGTCTAGGCGATACGGGCGGCAATGTCGGACGGGATCGAGCGGACCTGGTGAAGCGCGGGCGACCGCGAAATCGCGTTGCTACAATGGTCGGCATACCCCGACAGAGATCACGGAGACAGCGCATGGCCACGCTTCAGCCCATCAGCCGCTACCCGGTCCCCGAGCCGAGCGAGTGGCCCGAAGACATCAGTGCCCGCATTCTCGAAGTGCAGGAGAAAGCGGGTTTCGTGCCGAACGTGTTTCTGACGCTCGCGCATCGGCCCGACGAATTCCGCGCGTTCTTCGCTTATCACGATGCGTTGATGCTGAAAGAGGGCGGTCTAACGAAGGGCGAGCGCGAGATGATCGTGGTCGCGACGAGCGCGGTCAACGATTGTCTTTACTGCGTGGTCGCCCACGGCGCGATTCTGCGCATCTACGAGAAAGCGCCGCTGCTCGCCGATCAGGTCGCGGTCAATCACCGCAAGGCCGACATCACGGACCGCCAGAAGGCGATGCTCGATTTCGCGCTGAAGGTGTGCCGCGCGTCGGGCACGGTCGACGATGAAGACTTCCAGACACTGCGCGGCCACGGCTTCACCGATGAAGACATCTGGGACATCGCGGCGATCACCGCGTTTTTCGGGCTGTCGAACCGGATGGCCAACGTGATCTCGATGCGTCCGAACGACGAGTTCTATCTGATGGGGCGTGTGCCAAAAGCCGCGGCGGATGCACCGAAAAAGTAGCCTCGGCTGGAATCGCTTCAGCATCTCTATCGGCAATTCGCATCACGCCTGCGCGGGGCGAGATGAGCGCCGCGCGGGCGTCATCACCACGGTGTCGTCGATCGGGAAATGCAGCAGTGCCGCGATCAATCCCGCCGCGACCGTCGCTACCCATAGCAGTGAGTACGAGCCCGTCAGATCGAACACGAGGCCACCGAGCCACGCGCCGAGAAACGAGCCGATCTGATGGCTCAGAAAGCACACGCCGAACAGGCTGCCGAGGTGACGCGTGCCGAACACCTTGGCGACTAGCCCGCTCGTCAGCGGTACGGTGCCGAGCCACGTGAGGCCCATCACCGCCGCGAAAATCACCACGGACACAGCGCTTTTCGGCAGTGCGAAGAATGCGGCGATCGTCGCGCTGCGAATCAGATAAAGCCAGCCGAGCACATGATGTTGGCGGAACCGGCCGCCGAGCCAACCACATGCCCAACTGCCCGCCATGTTGAACAGGCCGATCAGCGCAAGTGCGGTGGCGCCCAGCCCGATCGGCATATGACACAGCGTCAGATACTCGGGCAGATGCGTCGCGATGAACGCGAGCTGAAAGCCGCAGGTGAAGAAGCCGAGCGTCAGCAAGCGGTAGCCGCGATGGCGCATCGCTTGTGACAGAACCTCGCGCAGCGGCGCCGCGGGCGCGTCCTCGAACCGCGCCTGAGTCGTCGCGTGGATCGGCGCACGCCGGTCGAGCGCGATGCCGAGCGGCGCGATCAGCAGCATGGCGAAAGCGAGCACGAATAGCGATGTCGCGATGCCCGAATGCAGCCGGATGCCTTGTACGAGCGGCACCATCAGCACCTGTCCGGCGGAGCCGCCGGCGCTGACGAGCCCCATCGCGACGCTGCGCTTCTCCGGCGACGCAACGCGGCCGACCGCTGGCAACACAACGCCGAAGGTCGTGCAGCTCACGCCGATGCCGACCAGCAATCCCATGCCGGTCACCAGCAGCGCACCGCTCGGGGCGACCGCCGACAGCGCGAGGCCGGCCGCGAACGTCGAAGCGCCGAACGCGACGACCGGCGCCGAGCCATAGCGATCGGCGGCCGCGCCCGCGAACGGCTGCGCGAAGCCCCACACGAGGTTGTGCAGCGCGATCGCGAAAGCGATCAGCGTGACCGGCAGACCGCGGTCGAACGAGAACGGGCCGATGAACAGGCCGAAGGTCTGGCGGATGCCCATCGCGGCGCTCAGGATCAGCGCACCGGCGATGATCACGAGCGTCGTGGTGACGGTCGTCGCGGGAGCGAGGGTGGGGGCGGGTTGCTTGCTATGGGTCGTCGACATGGCGGCTCCTCCTTGGCCACCATCCTTGCAGCCCGCCGCGCAGCCGGCAAAGGAAAAGATTTCGACGACAGGTGAGTGTGGCTCACCTATGCGCTGCTACGTTCGTCCGCCGCCGCGTCCGCATGCGCGTCGAAGGCCGCCGCCTCGTCGACGAGCCAACGTTTGAAATCGGCGAGCTCGGGCCGCCGGATCGCGCTGTCCGCATTCTCCGCGCTGACCAGCCAGTAGGCGGTGGTCGATGCGACGGTGGCCGCGCAAGCCTCGAGCAGCGCGCCGCTCGCCAGATCGCCGTCGACCAGCGGCTTGCGGCCGAGCGCGACGCCGAGGCCCATGCTGGCCGCCTCGAAGGCGAGCTGGATCGTGTCGACGTGCAAGCCGCCGCCTGTATCGATGCCGCCGGTGCCGGTCGCGTCGAGCCACGCCTGCCAGTCTTCACTCGCGGCGTTCACGTGAATCAGCGTCGCGCGTGGCAGGCTCGGGACACCGTGCTCGTCGCGCAGCGTTTCCAGATAAGCAGGGCTGCACACGGGCACGAAGCGCTCGCCGAACAGGCGCGTCCATGCCGTGCCGGCGACCGGCGCGCGACTCATGCGGATCGCAAAGTCGAAGCCGTCGACCGGAAAGCCGACCTGGCGACGCGAGGTGTCCACGCTCACGACGACATGCGGCCAGCGCGCGCGAAAACCGGCGAGGCGCGGCAGCAGCCAGCGCGACGCGAAGGTCGGCGCGCAGCTGAGCGCGATCGGCCGATCCGCGCGATGATTGGGCAGACGTTGCGTGCCGATCGCGATCAGCGAAAACGCCTCGGAGACGTACGACAGATAATCCGCGCCAATCGCCGTTAGCGAGATGCCGCGCGGCTCGCGCACGAACAGTTCGACGCCGAGCGCTCCCTCGAGTCCGACGATGCCGTGACTGATCGCGCTCGGCGTGACGTTCAGCTCGGCGGCGGCGAGCTTGAAACTTTGATGCCTGCCGGCCGCTTCGAAAAAGCGAAGCGCGGGCAGGGGTGGCAGACGAAGCGGCATGTGCGTTCCCCAAGGCGCTGCGTCGTGCGTGGCGCGCGTGCCGGGTGGTGTTGGCGGGAGTAACGAGCTTGCTGATTGGCGCAAGCATACCTTGCGCCGGCGCCTGGCGATTGGGTGGTCAAACCGCCGGCAAAATCGCCGCAAAAAGCCGCCGCTGCAAAATCATGGCGAGGCCTGTCGATTTTCCGCGGCCTCGTTCGTCGTCCCTACAGGAAGGGCGGCAAAGCGACGATGCCCGCTCGTCTTCCGTCCGTTTTTCTGACGATTTCTCACAAGGAGATGACTGATGAACGACGCAAACACTTCGATGCATACGCTGAAACCGGCCCGCGAACTGGCCGACTTGCCCTCGCGCTTTCCGGGCGAGAGCCCCGAATATCGACGCGCGCGCAACGCGTTGCTCGCCGAGGAGATCGAGCTGCGCCGCCGGATCGAGCGTGTCGCCGCGCGGCGTCGCGCGCTGCCGGCGGGCGGCGTCGTGCCGGAGGATTACCGCTTCGACGGCGAAGCGGGTCCGGTCACGCTATCGCAGATGTTCGGCGCGCACGACACGCTCGTGACCTACAACTGGATGTTCGGACCGCAACGCGCGCGGCCGTGCCCGATGTGCACGTCGCTACTGAGCGCGTGGGACGGCGAAATGCCCGATATCCTGCAGCGCGTCGCGTTCGCGGTGATCGGCCGCTCGCCGATCGACAGGCTCGTCGCGTTCAAGCAGGAGCGCGGCTGGCGGCATTTGCGGCTGTATTCGTCGGGCGGCAACACGTTCAATCGCGATTACGCGGCCGAAGATCCCGCCGGCGACGACCTTCCCGCGCTGAACGTATTCACGCGCACGGGCGGCGTCGTGCGGCACTTCTGGGCCGAGGAGATGGGGCCGTCGACGTCGGACCCCGGACAGGATCCGCGCGGCGCGCCCGATCCGATGCCGTTGTGGACGATCCTCGACATGACGCCGGGCGGCCGTGGCACCGACTGGTATCCGAAGCTGGCGTATTGAGCGGCGCTGCCCTGGAGCGATCGAGCGCTACGAATGCGTCTGCGCCGCGTGGCTCTGGGCGAGCGCGGTCCACAGAAACGTGCCGACCGCGCTCGCCCGCATCGGCAGGCTGAACAGATAGCCCTGCACCGCGCGCGCGCCGAGCGCCTTCACGACCTGGGCCTGCAACGGTGTTTCGAGTCCTTCCACCACGCATTCAAGCCCGAGGTTGCGGCATAGGTCGATCACGGATTTGATGATCTTCTTCGAGGCGCTGTTGGTATCGACGTCGCTCACGAAGCTGCGGTCGATCTTGATCGCGTCGAATGGCAGCCGATGCACGTAGCTGAGGCTCGAATAGCCGGTACCGAAATCGTCGAGAGCCAGCCGGCAGCCGGCCTGCTTCAGCATCGTCATCGCGCTGTGCGCCTGCTCGAAATCGCGCGTCAACGCGGTTTCGGTCATTTCGAACGTCACGCGATGCGGCGACACGCCGCTTGCCGCGACGATGTCGATCAGGCGGCGCGCGCGCGCCGACGTCGAGATATCGATCGCGGACAGGTTGAACGACAGATACAGATCGGCGGGCCAGTGCGCGACCTCGGCGAGCGCCTGGCGCAGCAGCACGTCGGTGATGCCGAGGATCAGCTCGGTCCGCTCTGCAATCCGAATGAATTCCTCCGGCCTGACCATGCCGAGCCGCGCGTTGTGCCATCGACCGAGCGCTTCGAGGCCGATCGGCCGGCGCGTGAGCAGATCGTAGATCGGCTGGAACTCGAGGAACAGCTCCGCTTCGAGGTCCGCATGGCGCAGCTCCTGCGTGACGAGGCTTAGACGCCGCATCTGCGTTTCGTGTTCGGTCGAGAAAATCACCGGCATGCCGCGGCGGTTTTCCTTGCCGACGTAGAGCGCGGCGTCGGCGCGTTCGAACACCTGCGCGACCGTCGAGCCCGCGTCGGGAAACGCGGCCCAGCCGATCGTGCCCGACAGCTCCGCGACATTGTCAGCGACTTGATAAGGCTGGCTGAGCGCATCGCAGATACGCAGCCCCAACTCGACCAGCGCTTCGTTCGACACCTTGTGGCGCACGAGCACCCCGAATTCATCGCCGCCCAGACGCGCGAACATCAGGCCCGTTTCGCCGATCAACACGAGCCGCGTGCCGACTTCCTGCAGCACGAGGTCGCCGCTCGCGTGACCGTAAATGTCGTTGACCTGCTTGAAGCCGTCCAGATCGATGAGGCCGACGTTGAAGCCGCCACCGGTTTCGAGCGCCTGCTCCGATATCGCGCTCAGCGCCGCGAAGAAACTGCGCCGGTTCGGCAGGCCGGTCAGACTGTCGATGCTGGCGAGCCGGTAGTTGTCGTCGCTGAGCCGTTGGGTGTTGTGCTGGCTTGCCTGCAGTTCGCGTTGCGCGTGCACCGCGTCTGCAAAGGTGCGCCAGTAAAGCTGGATGACCGCCGCGAGCGCGACGCCGACCAGCGCCATGTCGACGGCCATCGCGAAGAACACCGGCGAGCCGCTCGACACGAGGAAGCCGGAGAAACTCAGGATGACGATGCAAAGCAGCAGAAGCGCGGGCTTGCGCAGATGGATCAGGCAGAACATGCTGCCGACCAGCGTCGTCGCCATATAGAACGCGACCTGCCCCTGCTGGTAAGCGGTGCCGTACGGAAACAGCAGCACCGACCAGCCGCTGAACGCGACGCCGAACACGCCGACGATCCATGTCACGCTGCGCAATTCGCGGACCGCCTGAGCGTCCGTCATCTTATGGTTGCGTTTGCGCCACCAGCGCACGCAGCGAAACACACACAGCGCGCCGAGCGTGCCGGGCACATACATCGACAGCCAGGCCGGCGCGCTGTCCAGATGCGTCGCCGCCACCGCCGCCGTGTTGACGAGCAGGATGAAGTAGAGAAGCGGTACCTGGCGGCGGAACGCGTGCAACTGCGCACGCATCAGCTCCCGGTCACCCTCGGCGACCGACAGTACCCTCTTCAATCTCGCAAGCCAAGCCATCGCCATCCCTCTAACGTTTGCGCGCTAAACGCAGCTGTTTATATCGGCGCGAGGCTGATTAACTTGAGCGCTCAAAGGGGTAACGGAGCATCGCAGTCAAGGGTCCGTGAACCCGGCTGCGCGCTTACGGATAGTCGGGCGGTAAGTACTACCTGGCGGCGCGTGTTGGCGGCGCTGGAACCAGACGTTTGTGCCGGATGCCGATCGCGAGACTCGAGCAAAAGGCGGCCTTCGCGCATGCTCAAAGCGTGGGGCACGACAGCACCCGCTGCGGCCGCATGGCGGTGCCGGGCTGGCCGGCCGGCGCGGGCGTGCCACGCGGCGCGGCCGAGACGAGCCGGACCGCGTCGGCGCCAGCATTCGCGAGCACGTATTTTTCCGGGCTGTCATCCGGCTGCCAGTACGCGCGAAACACGTCGCCGTCGCTGAACACGAGCAGCTTGCCGTGCACGGTTTTTCCGCCGCCGACGAAGTCGACCGGTTCGCCGTCGCGTAGCGAAAAGCTCTGCGCGGCGCTGGAGTTCGTCGCACCGACGAGGGTCGCGCACGCGTTGTCGTCGGCCGCGGCCGCCGCCGACGACAACGCGGCGAGCAGCGCGCATGTTGCAAAGTGGCGAATTCTCACTTCTTTATGTCTTGCCGATAGTTAACTTGTGACATGTGTCGCAAATGGCGCGCCCGCGCATCGCGAAAAGGGCTATCGTCATCGGGAAGCCGGCGCGGGATCGCGTAACGCGACCTAAAGTACTGAAATTGCAACGGATTGTGATGCGCGGCGAACGCTCGTGAGGCGGCGCGCGCGCATAAGCTCGCGATTCTTATGGCAGTTTGGGGCGCAAAAACGTCAAACCCGCGGCTCTGCCTTGATACAAGCCTTACACCAAGCGTTTGCGCGAAGGTGCGCCTATGCGTTAGTGTGTCGGTCCCGGCGCCTCAGAGGGCGCCGGTTCCATGATTACCATACGGGAAGTGCTATGAACAAACAGGAACTGATTGATGCAGTCGCCGCAGCGACGGGCGAAAGCAAAGCGGCAACCGGCCAGACCATCGACGCGATCGTCGAGGCAGTGACCAAGGCCGTGGTGAGCGGCGATACGGTGCAACTGGTCGGTTTCGGTTCGTTCTCGACCGGCGCGCGCGCGGCACGCGTGGGGCGCAATCCGTCGACGGGCGAAGAGATCCAGATCGCCGCGGCCAAGACGGTGAAGTTCACCGCAGGCAAGGCGTTCAAGGAAGCCGTCAACGCGTCGTAAGCAACGCGCTTCACGCCGGAGCATTCGCGATGCGCGCCGCAGCCCCGCTGTGAGGCGCGCGTGAGTGATGCGTCGGGCGTGAGGATCACGCGCTGCCCAGCCCGGCCAGGCGATTCGCCGGCAACTGGTGCGGCGCGTGTGTCTGGCTCCTTGAGCCGGGCGTTCGTGGGCTCGACCGGCTTCGATCGAGTCTAAGGCGGACCCGCCGCGGCCATCGCGATCGGGCGGTCCGTGCGTTGCCCTGTCAGCCCGCGCGACGCTTGCGGGTTGCCTCGGCGAGCGTGGCGAGCACCGGTTCGGTCTGCGCCCAGCTCACGCAGGCATCCGTGATCGACACGCCGTAACGCAACGGCACACCGGCCTTCAGGTCCTGACGGCCTTCTTCCAGATGACTTTCGAGCATCACACCGATGATGCGGCGCTCGCGCTCCGACAGTTGCCGCGCGATATCGTCCGCGACCTCGATCTGCCGCAAGTGCGATTTGTTCGAGTTCGCATGCGAGCAGTCGATCATCACCTGCTCGCGCAGACCCGCTGAACTCAGCGCTTCACAGGTCGCCTGCACCGACGCGCTGTCGTAGTTCGGCCCTTTCTTGCCGCCGCGCAGGATCACGTGCGCGTCGTCGTTGCCGCGCGTTTCGAAGATCGCGGCCATGCCCATTTTCGTCATGCCCATGAACGCGTGGCTTGCACGCGCCGCGACGATCGCGTCGGCGGCGATCTGCACGCCGCCGTCGGTGCCGTTCTTGAAGCCGATCGGGCAGCTCAGGCCCGACGCGAGCTGACGATGACTCTGGCTCTCGGTCGTGCGCGCGCCGATCGCACCCCACGCGATCAGATCGGCGATGTATTGCGGGCTCAACAGGTCGAGAAACTCGGTCGCCGTGGGCAGGCCCAGACCGTTGATGTCGAGCAGCAATTGCCGGGCGAGACGCAGGCCTTCGTTGATGCGGAAGCTGCCGTCCAGACGCGGATCGTTGATGTAGCCTTTCCAGCCCACCGTCGTGCGCGGTTTCTCGAAGTACACGCGCATCACGATCAGCAGATCGTCCCGGTAGTGATCGGCGGCGGCCTTCAGCTTGCGCGCGTATTCGATCGCCTGGTCGTGGTCGTGAATCGAACAGGGGCCGACGATCAGCACGAGCCGGTCGTCGCGGCTGTGCAGAATGTCGGCGATTTCGACGCGAGTCTTCTCGACCAGCGACTGCACCGCGGGCGGCACCGGCAGTTCGTCCTGCAGCAGCGCGGGGGAAATCAGCGGACGGACCGCGCCGATGCGCACGTCGTCGATGCGCGTGGTGTCCTGGGTGGCGTCGGCCGAGCCGACTTCCTGATCGTGCAGGGGATTGTCGAGGGCGCTCAAGATGTTCTCCGCAATCGGTTGATGAGGCGGCCTTGCCGCCTGATTATGCGAGCGCCGCCGCGATGAGGGCGTGCGGGCGCCGCGTGGGTTTGACGTGGACCGTGCGGGTTGGGTTACTGCGTGCCTCGGGCGAGGTTTGACGCAAGGTCTCGCGTCGGGCTTGACGCGAAGCCGACGCGACCGCGCACGGATGCGCTGGCGCGATTATGACACCCGCGCCGGCCTCATGGCAGGTGGACCGGCGGGCAGGCGGCGCGGCGGATTCAGAGCTTCTTGAGCAACGCCATCGCGGCGGCCGGATTGCGCTCCTTGAAGCCGCTGATCACATAGAGATAGACGTCGCGCGTGGCGGCTTTCGCGGGCGGCTCCGCGCAGGTCTCGAGATCGTCGGGCGTGATGCCCGCGGCGAGCTGGCGCGCGCGTTCGGCCCATGCGTCGAGCGCTTTCGTCGAATAGCCTTTGGCTTGCTGTTCGCTCGTGCCCATGATGCGCGCGTAGACGAACGGTGCGGTGATGTCGGCGATCTGCGGATACTCGCTGTCGGCCGCGAGCACGACCGCGACCTTGTACTTGCGCGCCAGGGCGATGAGTTCCGGTGTCCTGAACGAATCGTGACGAACCTCGACCGCGTGCCGCAGCTTCTGTCCTTCGATGCTCGCGGGCAGCAGCTTCAGAAAGGCCTCGAAATCGTCGGCGTCGAATTTTTTGGTCGGCGCGAACTGCCAGTTGATGGGCCCGAGCTTCTGCTTGAGCAGCAGCACGCCGCTTGCGAAGAATCGCTCGATCGTGTCGCCGGCTTCGGCCAGCACCTTGCGGTTGGTCGCGTAACGCGGCGCTTTCAGCGAGAACACGAAATCGTCGGGCGTCTCGTGATACCACTTCTCATAGCTGGCCGGTTTCTGCAAACCGTAGAACGTGCCGTTGATTTCGATCGACGTCAGATGCCGGCTCGCATATTCGAGTTCGCGGCTTTGCGTCAGGTCTTCCGGATAAAACGGCCCGCGCCACGGCGCATAGGTCCAGCCGCCGATGCCGATGCGAATGCGTGCGGCGGACGTGGATCTGGACGACGTTTCGGTTGATTTTTTCGTTGGCGCTTTCTTTGCGGCTTTCGGTTTGTCGCCGCGTTCTTCGCCAGACTTCTCGCTTCGCTTGTTGCTTTCCTTCGCGCTTGTCGCTGCGGGCACTTGGGCTCTCCTTCGGGCTGCGGCGGGAAAGCTCGTAGATTAGCCGCTTTTCTCGCGGCGCGCGGCGCTGGCTTCGTCGAAACGACGGCTCGCTGCGGCCACTTCCACGCGAAAGCGCTGCAACGCGCCGAGCGCGAGGTCGGGCGGCGTCAGCGCGACCCACAGCACGTCGATCAACTGATCGGCGGTGGCGTCGATATCGATCTGCCGGTTCGTCAGCGTCGCGTCCCACAGCACGTGCTCCATCGGGCCGAACACCATCGAGCGCAACAGGCGCAGCGGCATGTCCGAGCGAATCTCGCCGCTTTGCTGGCCTTGCGCGAGCACGCGCATCAACGGCGCGGTGTAGCGGCGCTGCAGTTCGGTCAGCGCTTCGCTCAGTTCGTGATGCCGCGTGCGGCCTTCGGACAGCACGAGCGCGCACAGATCGGTGCCATTCACGAGCATCAGCCGCAGATGCATGCGCACGATGAACGCGAACTGCTGGCGCACGTTGCCGTCGCGCGGCAGACCCGCTTCGATCGCCTCGATGATCTCGTCGTACCAATCGCCGATGACACGAGCGCACAACTCGCGCTTGCCGCGAAAGTAGCTGAACACCGTCGCCTCGGAAACGCCCAGGCGCTGCGCGATTTCCGCGGTCGTCGCGCGTTCGTAGCCCTTTTCGGAGAACACGTCGCGCCCCGCCTGAAGAATCTCCTTCACGCGCTGCTGCGACTTGCGCCCGGCCGGCTGGCGACGTGAGACAGGTAATCCGGCCTTCTCGGCAACCGTCATATGAGTAAAATTCAGATTTGTGATGCGGATTGGGGTTCGAGCTGGCGTTTGAACGCAGCATCTGTGCCCGATGAACGCGATCGTAGCACCGAATCGGCCGGCTCATGCGGGTTTGTAAATTTATGAGTAACACTCAAAAATACCTATTGACGCTTACGTCAATCTGGCGTGAAATGCGCGTTGACATGCTTTCGCGTGCCGCTTCGCGCTCCACCAGCGGCCGCCCACGAACTCAGGAGACACCGCAATGCCCAATCTGCCCGGTTTGCAGTTCCCGCTCGGCGAAGAGATCGAAATGCTGCGCGACAGCATTGCGTCGTTCGCCGCCAAAGAAATCGCGCCGCGCGCCGGGGAAATCGATCGCACCGATCAGTTCCCGATGGACCTGTGGCGCAAGTTCGGCGACCTCGGCGTGCTCGGCATGACGGTTTCCGAAGAGTACGGCGGCGCGAACATGGGCTATACCGCGCACATGGTCGCGATGGAGGAAATTTCGCGTGCGTCGGCATCGGTTGGCCTGTCGTACGGCGCGCATTCGAACCTGTGCGTGAACCAGATTCATCGCAACGGCACCGACGCGCAGAAGCGCAAGTATCTGCCGAAGCTCGTGTCGGGCGAGCACGTCGGCGCGCTCGCGATGAGCGAGCCGAACGCGGGCTCGGACGTGGTCAGCATGAAGCTGCGCGCCCAGAAGAAGGGCGATCGTTACGTGCTGAACGGCACTAAGATGTGGATCACCAACGGCCCCGACTGCGACACCCTGGTCGTCTATGCAAAGACCGATCCCGAAGCGAATTCGCGCGGCATAACCGCGTTCATCGTCGAGAAGGGCATGAAGGGTTTCTCGGTCGCGCAGAAGCTCGACAAGCTCGGCATGCGCGGCTCGCACACCGGCGAGCTGGTGTTCCAGGACGTCGAAGTGCCGGAGGAAAATATCCTTGGAGCATTGAACGGCGGCGTCAAAGTGCTGATGAGCGGTCTCGATTACGAGCGCGCGGTGCTCGCGGGCGGCCCGACCGGCATCATGGTCGCGGTGATGGACGCGGTCGTGCCGTATATCCACGACCGCAAGCAGTTCGGCCAGTCGATCGGCGAATTCCAGCTGATCCAGGGCAAGGTAGCCGATCTGTACACGACGCTGCAGGCATGCCGCGCGTATCTGTACGCGGTGGGCCGCCAACTCGACACGCTCGGCAACGACCATGTGCGCCAGGTCCGCAAGGACTGCGCGGGCGTGATTCTGTACACGGCCGAAAAGGCGACCTGGATGGCTGGCGAGGCGATCCAGATTCTCGGCGGCAATGGCTATATCAACGAGTATCCGGTCGGTCGTCTGTGGCGCGATGCGAAGCTCTATGAAATTGGCGCGGGCACGAGCGAGATTCGTCGCATGCTGATCGGCCGGGAGCTGTTTGCCGAAACGCTGTGATACAAGCGCGCTTGAGCCCCCTCAATACGCCGCACTTTGGAGAAGCGACGTCATGCCGATCATCGAATCGAAACTGAACCCACGCTCGGACGACTTTCGCGCGAACGCGGCGGCGCTCGAAGCGCTCGTCGCCGATCTGCGCGCGAAGATCGAGCAACTCGCGCAGGGCGGCGGCCAGGCCGCGCGCGACAAGCACACGAGCCGCGGCAAGCTGCTGCCGCGCGAGCGGATCGCGCAACTGCTCGATCCGGGCACGCCGTTTCTCGAACTGTCGCAACTCGCCGCGTACGGCATGTACAACGACGACGCGCCGGGCGCCGGCGTGATCACCGGCATCGGCCGCATCGCGGGACAGGAGTGCGTGATCGTCTGCAACGACGCGACCGTGAAGGGCGGCACCTACTATCCGGTCACCGTGAAGAAGCACGTGCGCGCGCAGGAAATCGCCAGCGAAAACTGCTTGCCGTGCGTGTACCTCGTCGACTCGGGTGGCGCGAATCTGCCGAATCAGGACGACGTATTTCCCGATCGCGATCACTTCGGCCGCATCTTCTACAACCAGGCGAATCTGTCGGCCGCGGGTATTCCGCAGATCGCGGTCGTGATGGGCTCGTGCACCGCGGGCGGCGCGTATGTGCCGGCGATGAGCGACGAGTCGATCATCGTCAAGAACCAGGGGACGATTTTTCTCGGCGGCCCACCGCTTGTCAAAGCCGCGACCGGCGAAGTGGTCAGCGCCGAAGATCTCGGCGGCGGCGACGTGCATACGCGTCTGTCGGGCGTCGTCGATCATCTTGCGCAGAACGATGCGCATGCGCTCGGGATCGCGCGCAGCATCGTCGGCCATCTGAACCGCGTGAAGCCGGCGCCGCTCGTATTGCAGGAGCCGAAGCCGCCGCGCTACGACACCCAGAGCATCTACGGCGTGATTCCGGTCGACACGCGCAAGCCGTTCGATATCCGCGAGGCGATCGCGCGTATCGTCGACGATTCCGCGTTCGATGAATTCAAGGCGCGCTACGGCACCACGCTCGTCACCGGCTTCGCGCATATCTGGGGGCATCCGGTCGGCATCGTCGCGAACAACGGCATTCTGTTTTCCGAGTCGGCGCTGAAGGGCACCCACTTCATCGAGCTGTGCTGCCAGCGCAAGATTCCGCTCGTGTTCCTGCAGAACATCACGGGCTTCATGGTCGGCCGCAAGTACGAAAACGAAGGCATTGCGAGGAACGGCGCGAAGATGGTCACCGCAGTGGCGACCGCGAAGGTGCCGAAGTTCACGGTGATCATCGGCGGCTCGTTCGGCGCGGGCAACTACGGCATGTGCGGCCGCGCGTATTCGCCGCGCTTCCTGTGGATGTGGCCGAACGCGCGCATCTCGGTGATGGGCGGCGAGCAGGCCGCGTCGGTGCTCGCCACCGTCAAGCGCGACGGCATCGAAGCGAAGGGCGGCAACTGGAGCGCGGAGGAAGAAGAGGCGTTCAAGCAGCCAATCCGCGAGCAATACGAGCATCAGGGCCATCCGTACTACGCGAGCGCGCGGTTGTGGGACGACGGCGTGATCGACCCCGCGCAAACTCGCGATGTGCTTGGGCTGGGTTTGTCGGCGGCGATGAACGCGCCGATCGAAGACACGCGTTTCGGCGTGTTCAGAATGTGATGGCCCGCGTCACCGCGATGCGACCGCGTAAGGCAAAGGAGTGTTACGCATGCAATACGAAACGCTGAAGGTCGAGTTTGCCGGCCAGATCGCGACGGTCGCGCTCAATCGTCCGGACGTGCGCAACGCGTTCAACGAAACGATGATCGCCGAGCTGACCGCCGCATTCACCGCGCTCGACACGCGCGACGACCTGCGCGCGGTCGTGCTCGCCGCGAACGGCAAGGCGTTCTGCGCGGGCGCCGACCTGAACTGGATGAAGAAAATGGCCGGCTACTCGGACGACGAGAACCGCGCCGATGCGATGCGGCTCGCCGGCATGCTGTCGGCGGTATATCGCTGCAACAAGCCGGTGATCGCGCGCGTGAGCGGCGACGCATACGCGGGCGGCATGGGCCTGATTGCCGCGTGCGACATCGTCGTCGCGGTCGACAGCGCGCACTTCTGCCTGTCCGAGGCGCGGCTCGGGCTGATTCCCGCGACGATCGCGCCATACGTGATTCGTGCGCTCGGCGAGCAGGCGTCGCGGCGCTACTTCCTCACCGCCGAGGCGTTCGACTGCGCGACCGCGTTGCGGCTGGGTTTGGTCAGCGAAGCGGTCACCAGTGCGGAACAGCTCGATGCGACGGTCGCGCAGCTCGCGCAGACGCTGTGCGCGAACGGCCCGCAAGCGGTGCGCGCCTGCAAGCGGCTCGTGCAGGACATCGCGGGCCGCGAGTTGAGCGACGCGCTGATCGAGGACACCGCCGTGCGGATTGCGAAAACGCGGGCCGGCGCAGAGGGCCGCGAAGGCGTGGCGTCGTTCCTCGAAAAGCGCACGCCGGGCTGGCGCAACTGACATGCTCCGCTAACAACCATCGCCCCGTACCGCCCATTTCATCGAGACACTCATGTTCAACAAGATCCTGATCGCCAACCGGGGTGAAATTGCGTGCCGCGTCGCGGCGACCTGCAAGCGGCTCGGCATCGCGAGCGTGGCCGTCTATTCGGACGCCGACGCCAACGCGAAACACGTCGCCGCCTGCGACGAAGCGGTGCATATCGGCGGTTCGACGGCGGCGCAAAGCTATCTGCGCATCGAGCGCATCATCGAAGCCGCGCGCGCGACCGGCGCGCAGGCCGTGCATCCGGGCTACGGCTTTCTTTCGGAAAACGAAGACTTCGCGCATGCGTGCGAGGCGGCCGGCATCGTCTTTATCGGACCGCCGGTCGAAGCGATTGCCGCGATGGGCTCGAAGGCCGCCGCGAAAGCGCTGATGCACGCGGCCGCGGTGCCGCTCGTGCCCGGCTATCACGGCGACGACCAGGAGCCGCAGCTGTTGCAGCGCGAGGCGGACACGATCGGCTATCCGGTGCTGCTGAAGGCGAGCGCGGGCGGCGGCGGCAAGGGCATGCGCGTGGTCGAGCGCAGCGCGGACTTCGCGGCCGCGCTGCTGTCGTGCAAGCGCGAGGCGGCGAGCAGCTTCGGCAACGATCGCGTGCTGATCGAGAAGTATCTGACCCGGCCGCGTCACGTCGAGGTCCAGGTGTTCGCCGATCGGCACGGCGGCGCCGTTTATCTGTTCGACCGCGACTGTTCGGTGCAGCGGCGTCATCAGAAAGTGCTCGAGGAAGCGCCCGCGCCGGGGCTCCCGGCCGAGGTCAAGCGCGCGATGGGCGAAGCGGCCGTGGCCGCCGCGCGCGCGGTCAACTACGCTGGCGCGGGTACGGTCGAGTTCATCATGACGCCGACCGGCGAGTTCTATTTCATGGAGATGAACACGCGGCTGCAGGTCGAGCATCCCGTCACCGAGATGGTGACGGGGCAGGACCTCGTCGAATGGCAGTTGCGCGTTGCCGCGGGCGAGAGTTTGCCGCTCACCCAGCAGCAGTTGAAGCTCGACGGCCACGCGATCGAGGCGCGCATCTACGCAGAGCATCCGGCGCGCGGCTTCCTGCCGTCCACCGGCACGCTCAAGCATCTGCGCATGCCCGAAGGCGTCGAGTTCGCGATCGACGCGGCCGGGCTCGGCGAGCCGGGCCGCAAGGCGCCGGTGCGTATCGACAGCGGCGTGCGCGAGGGCGACACGATCACGCCGTTCTACGATCCGATGATCGCCAAGCTGATCGTGCACGGCGCGACGCGCGAGGAGGCATTGGCGCGCCTCGCGCGTGCGCTGCATGCCTGCGAGGTGGTCGGGCCGCACACGAACGTCGAGTTTCTGCGGCGCATCGTCGCGAGCGAACCGTTCGCGAGCGGCGAGCTCGACACCGGTTTGATCGAGCGTCATCACGACGTGCTGTTCGCGCCGGCACAGAAGCCGTTCAAGGAAGCGCTCGCGCTCGCGTGCGCCGCGTTGTTGACGCGCGAGGGCGGCACCGCGCACGGCGCGTCGCCGTGGGACGCGTTGTCGCACTGGCGGCTCAATAGCGGCTACACGCAAACGCTCGGCTGGCGCGTGATCGACGACGGTGCCAACGACGACAGCCCCGACGCGTTCACGGTCGTTTTCGCGCGCAACGGGGACACGCAAGCGCTCGTGCAAACACTCGAACACGACGGCGTGCGCGAGGACTTCACATGGTCGGTCGGCGCGGGCGCCCATGAATTCCGCGCGACGATCGGCGATGCGCGCGTGACGGGGCGTGTATTCGTCGACGGCGACAGGTTCCACGTGTTCTGCCATGGCGAGACGCTCGCATTCGAATGGCAGAACCTGCTCGCGCATGCCGCGGATGCCGAGCACGGCGAAGGCCGTCTGACCGCGCCGATGCCGGGCAAAGTGATCGCGGTGCTGGTCGAACCGGGCGCGGTGGTCGAGAAGGGCGCGCCGCTGATCGTGATGGAAGCGATGAAGATGGAGCATACGATCGGCGCCCCGGCGGCGGGCACGGTCGCCGAGGTGCTGTATGCGGTCGGTGATCAGGTCAGCGACGGCGCGCAACTGCTGGTGCTGGAGGTGCAGCAGGCGGGTGAATAAGCGCGTCGAGTGGCAGATGAGCGAGTAGGTGAATCAAGCGAGCCGCGCGTAGCCCGCGGCGCGCGCTTCGCTTTCCAACTCGCCGATGCGCGCGTAGTCGGTCAGCGGCAACGTCGAAAAGCCCCTTAAACGCAGCCGTTTTGCGCGCTCGGGGCGGACGCTCAGCGCCTCGTTCAACGCGTCGCGCAACGCGGCGATCGTGGCCGGCGGCACATTGGCCGCGGCGATCAGCGGCAAGCCCGGCGAGGCGGCGGTCATGCCGATCGCGCGTACGCGCCCCGCGAGTTCCGGTAGCACGTCGCAAACGAAGGCGAAGGTCACGCAGTCGATCGCGGCGACGTCCGCGCGATTGTCCGCGACCGCGCGCAGCGAGCCGACATGCGAGCCCGTGCGCAGCACCGCGCCGAAGAACATGCCGGCGCGCGCGAGCGGCGCGACCGCGTGACGAAAGGCGTTCATGCCGCTGTTCGAATCGTCCTGGTTGTAGGCGGCGCGCGCGCCTCGGCACGAGGCGAGTGAGTCGAAGCGCGCGTCGGCGCGCGCGACCAGTACGCTCGAGTAATGCGCGCCGTCGCAGCCGGGCGCATCGAAACAGGGTGTCGCGACCAATTGCACCTGCGCGTGCAGCCCCTGCATCAGCGGATAACCGCAGGTCTGGGAAATCAGCAGATTCGGGCGCCGCCAGAAGCCGTGCAGTTCCTCGTCCGGTTCGACGATGCGGCACGCGGGCTTGACCCGGCGCAGCACGTCGTCGAGCCACTCGCGCCATTCGAGGTCGAGCGCGGGTGTCACGTTGTACATCGGCAGGGCGGCGATCCAGTTCATGAAGGCGTTTCTCGCGCCTAATGTCTGACCAATTTGAATTCATCGAGACCGAGCCGCACCGGCTCGCTCGGCGTGAATTGCCATCGCTGCGCGGCTACGGAGAGGATCTCGTCCTGCGCATCCTCGAACGCGACCAACAGGTCCTGCTTGCGACGGCTCACGGCGCCACAGAACTCGACCAGCGCGTCGGCGCTAACTTCAAAAATCTGCGCACGATCGTCGCAGCACACGCGGAACGCGACCGTCGCGCATTCCGTCACACAGGGCCGGAACCCTTCATCGACATAGACCGACATGGCGAACTCCTTCGGACGCCTGAATCGACAGGATGACAAACCGCGCCTGCCAGGTATGTGGGAGAACCGGCATTGACGGCCAAATGCCCGGCGCCGCGACAGGCGCGACGGTCCGGAAACTGGCGAAAAGTAAGCCAGAAACTGGCGGCGGACTCGTTCAAGTCCGAGCCAGGGCCGCGGCGTGAACCGTGGCCGGAGGGAGACGGCGGCGGTTCGACTCGCCATCGGTCTCGCCTGCTGGTGGCCCGCCCCGGGTCAGAATCGCGGCGGGCACTGCTCAGAAAACGCTTAAATCGGGCCCTCCAATCCAATGTCGAAATCGACGCGATAGCCGCTCGCGCCGGTCTCGGACTGTGTTTGGATTTTCTCACCAACCTCGCGGTGCAGATCGGCGTAGGTATCCACTTTACGATTAGCGCGCGTTTTGTGCAGGCGATGCGTCCGGCGGGGCTGGCCGGGTTGCGTGAGCGGCCGGGATATTGAGCCGACGGATCAGCGGGCCCAATGTCGTCGCCTGAATCAGCAGGCTGAATACCACGACGAGATACGTGACGCCGATGAACATTTCGCGTCCGTGAAACTCCGGCAGCGACAGCGCGAGCGCAATCGAGATGCCGCCGCGCAGTCCGCCCCACGTCAGCACGACAGCCGAATGCGGACTGAGCCGCCGGAAGTTCTGCAGCGCGAGCAGCGGAATCGCGACGCTGACGCCGCGCGCGAACAGCACGACCGGAATCGCCGCGAGCCCGAGCCAAACGATCTCGACGCGCAGCGACAGCGCAATGATTTCGAGTCCGATCAGCCCGAACAGCACGAGATTGAGCAACTCGTCGAGCAGGTCCCAGAAGTTGAACAGATGCTCGCGCGTCTTCTCCGACATCGACGTCGACGCGCCGTGATTGCCGATCACGAGCCCCATGATCACGACCGCGAGAGGCGCTGACACGTGCAGCGCTTCGGCGAGACTATAGCCGCCGGTCGCGAGTGCGAGTGTGATCAGGATTTCGACTGGATAGCTGTCGATACCTCGCAGCAGCAGCGACGCGCCGAAGCCGAGCGCCGCGCCGAGCACGAGCGCTCCGACGACTTCGCGCAGCAGATCGAATGCGATCGCGCCCGCGGAAAACTCGTTCGCGCCGGTCGCGAGTCCGACTAGCGTGACGAATGCGACGACGGCCGTGCCGTCGTTGAACAGCGATTCGCCGGTAATCTTGGTTTCGAGGCTTTCGGGCGCCGCCGCGCGCTTGAGCACGCTGAGTACCGCGATCGGATCGGTCGGCGAGATTAGCGCGCCGAACACGAGACACCACGGCAGGCTCACCGGCTGGCCGAGCCATTGCGCCGCGTAGTAAAAGCCGAAGCCGACCACCGCGATCGAAATCAATACGCCGATCGTCGCGAGCATCAGCACCGCGCGCCGCTGCGTGCGCATCTTCGACAGATCGACGTGCAGCGCGCCGGCGAACAGCAGCAGACTTAGCAGGCCGTGAAACACGATGTCGGCAAAATCGATCTGCACGACGATCTTGCGCGCGGCGATCGCCATCGCCGGATAGTAGAACCCGAGCGCAGAAATGCCGACGCAGACGACGAGCCCCACCGCGGTGATGCCGAGCGTGTCGGGCAACCTGATGAATCGATAATTGAGGACGCCGAACAGCGCGACGATGGCGAACAGCGCACCGGCAATCTGGAAGACGCTCATCGTGCACGCTCTCCCGCTTCGCGGCGGCGCGAACGCGTGATCAGGGTGGCACCGAGGTAACTCGCGCGACAAGGCATAAAACAGGCAGGCAGAGAATGCCGACACAATTGCGATATTGAACCAGCGAGATGTTTCACCAGCAATTCCTTATTCAGGCTCATTCAATCCGATAAGCGATCTGCGGTCTGTAATGACACGATCTTTGCCGCTGGCGATCGAGCGACGTACCGGGACGGACGCTTCATTCAAACGCAGCGGACGATGCGGCCAGACGCAGCGTACTTTTTATTGGACCACGAGCGGATGACGGCGAACCGGGCGGAGCCAGGCTCGCCAGATGGGCGCCACGATGAGCAATGGCAGTGTTCGGACTACTGAAGCGCCGGAGGAGTTCCGGTCTTTATTTTGGGATATAGCTTTTTATTTCGAGATGGTTCGCGGGGCTTGATTCGTCGAGGCTATTCGATCGAATCTGAATAAACGGTATGAATCTGTAATCCGAATTTGCCGGTCCGATGACTTCACATTGCATGGAGCCTTGTGATTCATTGTTCCAAAATCTGTAAAGCATATATCTAATCTCACAGTAAAACTGTTTTGCTCGTCATTGAGCATCGTTGACGCTGGAATTGGCAGGTCGAGAGCAGGGAAAGCCCTAACCGGGAATCGCCCAGGATATGACAATTGTTGACAAATGCGAGTCGAGAATGATGCAGCATAGATACATGGCGAAATGCTGTTATGTAGCAATGGGTGAAGGCGGAGAAGAGCATGGAGCAAACCTATCGTTATCGGGGATTCGACATCGTGGTCAACGCGTTGCGCGCGACCGATATGTCCACCCATGTCGGCAGTGCCACGCCGCGGCGCGCGTACGTGGCGAGCGTCACGTTGAAGACGCGGCTGATCGGCGGCGAGTGGTCGACCGCTTTCCGGGTAGCTTCGGTGCCCGGTCGTTCGTCGACCGATCTGCGGGAAGTGCTGGCGGCTGGATTCGCGGCCGCCACTCGGGTCGTCGACGACGTGGTAAGCGTGATGGGCGACGGGTTCGCGCGCAAGGCGGCCTGAGTTCCACACGGGGCGCTCGGCGCCGTGGTGCCACGCGGCAGGCGTGATCGCGCACAGGGTGCCCAGGCGGTCCCGGCATTTCAAAGCGCTCGCGATCGTTGACCGTCGACTACGGTTGTCGGTCGTGGCGAGCGTCGAAATAACCACGGGTATCCCTGCGGTGCGTGTGGGTCCCAGGCAGGGCGTGCTCGTCTCCTCAGCGTCCTGTTGTTTTAATCCCGCCCCCCTGTGCGGGATTTTTTTTGTCAGTCGACATTGCGGGCGCTCGGTAATGCACTGCCACATCCGCACGGCAAAGAAAAACAACAATTTTAACTTTTGTTTGCATTGCGTTTCTTGCTTAATCGTTATAGTCGAACGGGAATCGCGAAAATGTGATTCGGGTTCACTTTTTATTTTTTATGCGCACGCGACACAAGGAAAAGTGCATGTTTAGCTCGCGATTTATGTCGGCTGTGTGAAATTCGGGTGAAAAAGCAAGCGGAACAAATAATGCTTATTCGAAAATCCTTTCTGTTTGCCGTTATTGTCTCCGTCGTGGGGACGACGCAGACCGATAGTCCCGATCCTCACGAACGGCCCGCGCGGATGAATGCGGCGGACGGCACACTGGCCACGTGATCGCCTGCTAACGGGGCAGCAAGGAAAAAAGCCTCGAACACAGGGCGTGATCGAGGCTGCCGAAGGACAGACTCAATGCCTGTCTGGGAAGGTCGATCGGACCCGTGATCGACCTTCCCACTATAGCGAGTTACCCGCCGAGCAACTGTGAACAAATGTCGCGGTCGAATCGACCGGCGAATTCGCGAATAAATCTGAATCGTAGCTTCGGATTCGACTGGCATGCGGATAACGCTGATTACCCACGCCCCTGCATCCGGCGTCGTATATGCAGCCGCCCCGGCGGCTCGAAATACGTGCCGAAGCGCACGAGCCCGGCCTTCTTCAAATGACATGTCATTTCGAAGCTGACCAGCACGCCGGGGTCGTCGTCCTCGAGGATGTCGATGTCGATCGCGCGAATACGAGGTTCATATTTCAGCAGCGTCGCTTCCATCTGCTGCTTCAGCGCGTGCGCCGACGACGGCAATGCCTTGTAGATGTTCGTCATGTCCGGCAGACCGTAATCGGGCAGGTGCTTCAATGCGCCCGCGCGCGTGTTCAGAATGCGTTGCACGTTCTGCTGCACGCTCAGGCATTCGAGCGTGCGGTCGTCGTATGCGTCGAGCGGCTCGCCGCCGATCTGGCCGAGCAGCATATCGTAGAGAGACGGTCCCGCCGGCATCGAGTGGCGCTCCGTTAGCCGTTCGCCGCATGTTCAGCCACGGCTTCTTCGCGATCGATGAAATCGATCGTCAGACTACCTTCGGGTGAACCGGTCAGCAGGATCCTGGCGGGCGCGATTCCATATGCCATGCGCGCGAGCAGTTCGCGCGACACCGTGGGCAGAATGCGCTGATTGACAAACGCATCGACGTTGCGCGCGCCCGATTCGCGCGCGAGACACAACGCGGCCATCGCATCGATCAGCGCTTCGTCGCAGCTCAGTTCGACACCGTGCTGGCGGTGCAGACGCTGCGCGACGTTACCGAGCTTCAGGCGCACGATCGAGGCCAGCGCGCTCGCATCGAGAGGGCGGTACACGAGCGTCTGGAAGCGCGCGAGCAGCGCCGGTTGAAAGTGGCCGACGAGCTGCGGATGAATCGCGTCGAGCAGTTCGTCGTGCGAGATCTCGGGGCTTTCCGCGGTCGTGTCATCGATTTGCGCGCTGCCGAGATTGGACGTCATCAGGATCACGCAATTGCGAAAGTCGATCTCGCGCCCCTCGCCATCGCGCATCATGCCGCGATCGAACACCTGATAGAACATGTCGAGCACGTCGCGGTGCGCTTTTTCGACTTCGTCGAGCAGCACGACGCTGTACGGACGCTGCCGCACCGCCTCGGTCAGAATGCCGCCGCGTCCATAACCGATGTAGCCGGGCGGCGAGCCCTTCAGTTGCGAGACTGTGTGCGATTCCTGGTACTCGGACATATTGATCGTCGTGAGCGCGGCTTCACCGCCGAACAGCAGGTCGGCGAGCGCGAGCGCAGTTTCGGTCTTGCCGACGCCCGATGGTCCAGCAAGCAGAAACACGCCGAGCGGCGCGTGTTCATTCTTGAGCCCCGCCTTGGCGGTCCGCAGGCTTTCGGACAGGGCGGCGAGCGCGTCGTGCTGCGCGACGACGCGTGTCGCGAGCTGCGTTTCCAGCGTCAGCAGGCTTTGCAGTTCGTCTTCGACGAGACTGCCAACCGGCACGCCGGTCCACTCGGCGACGACGCGTGCGATCGCCTGGGCGTCGACGTCGGCGAAGATCAACGGGGCCTTGCCTTGTGCAGTCGTCAGTGCGCGACGTGCTTGCGCGAAAGCGCTGGCATCGCGCGAGACGGCATCGCTGTCGCGTTGGCGGTGCAGCGCCTGGACGAGTTCGAGCTCCTGTTCGTAACGTGTTTGCAGCGCCGCGAGTTCGGCCTTCGCGCTCGCGAGCGCGGCGTCCAGTGCGCCGCGGCGTGCTTCGCTATCGTCGATGCCGATGCGTTCGTCGTCTGCGAGCGCCGCGCGTTCGAGCTTCAGCGCGGCGACCGCGGCCCGCGCGCGTTGCAACTCGGCCGGCGGTGCTTCGAGGCCCATGCGTACGCGCGCGGCGGCCGTGTCGATCAGATCGACGGCCTTGTCCGGCAGTTGCCGCGCCGGGATGTAGCGACGCGCCAGCTTGACCGCGGCGACCAGCGCTTCGTCGCGAATGTGTACATGGTGGTATCGGGCGTAGCGGCTTTTCAGGCCGCGTAGCATCAAGCAGGCCGCGTCGTCGTCGGGTTCTTCGACCTTGATCATCTGGAAGCGGCGTTCGAGTGCCGCATCGCGCTCGAAGAATTCCTTGTATTCGGACCACGTGGTCGCCGCGATCGTGCGCAATTCGCCGCGCGCGAGCGCAGGCTTCAGCAGGTTCGCGGCGTCGGCGCCGCCCGCCGCGTTGCCGGCGCCGATCAGCGTGTGTGCTTCGTCGATGAATAGCAGGATCGGCACGGGCGAAGCCTGCACCTCGTCGATCACGGTCTTCAGGCGTTGCTCGAATTCGCCTTTCACGCCGGCGCCCGCTTGCAGCAGGCCGAGATCGAGCGTGAGGATGCGCACGTGGCTTATTACGTTCGCCACGCTGCCTTCGGCGACGCGCAACGCGAGCCCTTCGACGAGCGCGGTCTTGCCGACACCCGGTTCGCCGACGAGGATCGGATTGTTCTTGCGACGGCGCGCGAGCACGTCGACCATCTGCTGGATCTCGCGCTCGCGCCCGAACACAGGATCGATGTCGCCGCGGCGCGCCTTGTCGGTCAGGTCGATCGCAAAGCGGGCGAGGGCGTCGGCGCTGGCAGGTGTGGTCTCTTTTGCGCGAAAGACGCCGTTCGCCGCCGCGGCGCTTGCCGCAGGTTGCGGCTGTTCAGATCGTTGTTCCTCGTCTTCGCTTTCGATTTCACTTTCGCACGACCGATGCGCCATTCGCGGCAGCAACCGTTCGATCTGCGCACTGCTGACGGCAAGCAGTGGCCACGCATTCTGGGCGCGCAGCATATGCGGCGCATCGACGATCGCCTGCAGCAAATTCCCCGAGCGGATTCGCGCCTCGGGGCTCTCCGAAGATGCGTGAAGCCATGCATCCCTAAGCAGTGCCGCCAGCTGCGGCGACAGGGCGGGCTTGCCGCGCAGATTGCGCGGCAGACGGTCGATTGCACCGAGCAGCGCATCCCACAGCGCGTCGATATCGATCGTGCAACGCCGCAGGATAGCGGGGATGTCGCCGTCGCCGGCTTCGATCAGCTTCAGCAACCAGTGCTCGACCGTGATCTCGTCAGCCAGCCGCGTCTGGCAAAGACTCGCGGCCGCTTCGAGCGCCTGCGCGCAGTGCGGGTTGAGTCGACGCAGCAGATGAGTGGTGTCCCAAAGGGCGCTTCTTCGGTCGTCGCGCAAGGTCATGTCGGCAGTTCGGTCACGGAGGGAAGCGGCAAGTGCGCTGTGCACTCGCCGATGAAAAGGGACCAGCCCGCCACGCGGACCGGTAAAGACGCGTCAACGCACGTCACGAGACCGGCGCTGCGCCGGTCCCACTTACCACGCTTACATCAGGAACGCTCGTTCCAGGTGTCCTTGTGGATGATGTTGCCGTCCTTGTACGACCACGTGATCGTCTCGTAGCGCAGCTCGACGTCTTCGATGTGGTTGTGCTTCTCGTAGTCGGGGTTCTTGATGTCGAACATTTTGGGCTTGACCGCGACGATCTTCACGTTGTCCAGCTTCGTGTTGAAGTACTCCTTTTCCTTGCCGGCGTCGTCGATCTTGTACCACTTGATCTCGACCGACTTCAGTGTCTGACCGCTCGTGACAGCCTTGTACAGATACGGCGTCGACGCATCGGTTTCCTTCGTCAGCGTGATCGGTTTGTGCACGCGGGTGCCGGTCAGCTTGCCGGTGTTGCCGTCGGTCGGGATATGCACGCCGTGATCGAACGCGACGAGCTCGACGCTGCCTTCGCGGCCTTGCACCGTCACCGAACCCTTGATGTCAGCGCCGCCGTCGTCCTTGAGCCACATGTAGGCCGGAATTGCCATACTTTCTACTCCTTGATTTTTCTACTGCTGCGACAACCGCCCGGAGCAGCCCCCGAGCGTCTGGATCCCGAAGCGCGATGCTTCAGGGGCGAAACACTGCGATTTTTTCGCCTATTGGTTTGAAGGAGCGTCCGGCACGAGCGTGATTTCGACTCGCCGGTTCTTCGCGCGTCCGTCGTCGGTAGCGTTGCTCGCGATCGGCCGCGTCTCGCCATAGCCCTGAATCGCAAACTGCGACGCCGTGAGGCCCGACACGTCGATCAGCCAGTCGCGCACGGCTTGCGCGCGAGCCGTGGACAACTTCAGATTGCTCTGCGGATTGCCGACGTTATCGGTGTGCCCGGCGACCAGAATCCGCTTGTCTGGATTCGTCCTGATCATTTCGAGTGCACCGACCATCGCGCGCGTCGAGCCGGGCTTCAGCTGAGCGCGGCCGCTGTCGAATAGCGACATGCTGTCGAGCGTGACGACCGCCGGCGGCGGAGCAGGCGGCACGTACGACGCGATCGCGGTGTCCAGCGCCGGCAGCAGTTGCGCACCGCGATACATGCCGAGCGACAGTCGCAGCGGCACTCCGATGCGCGCGTAACGGTCGAGCTGATCGCGATCGGCGACGAGCGCTTGCAGCGCGTCGCGTTTGGCGTTGTCGTGCGCGGCCGGAATCATCGAATAGCGGCCGAGGTCGGTGCCGATGCGATCGAGCAGGGCTTCGTTGTTTCTCGCGGCGGACCACGACGCGACGGCGGCTGCGCAAGCGAGCAGCGCGAGCGCATGCGCGCAGGCAGTGCGGCGCGGCGACATCCAGTAGCGCCGCGGTGTTGCTTCGATCAGCGGTTGCGGTAGCGGCCACGGCAGCGGTGATGCGCCGACGGCGGCGCGGCTCACACAGGTTTTCATCTGCACGTCGCGTTCCCACGGATCGGCCGAACCGGTTGCCGAACTGCTTGCTGGACCGCAATCGATCCAACCCGCGCCGAACAACGCCCACGGCGTGGCGGGCTGCTGCGGGTCGGTCAACGTGCCGATCACGACCCGCTGCGTCCAGCCGACGAGCGACGCGAGCGCCGCCGCGCGCGCGGCACCCGTGGTACTGCCCGCGTCGCCAGGCACGCGCTGAGGCTCGGCTTCGGCCGCGCGGACCACGAGTTCGAAACGCTCGGCATCGACGATTCGCGTCGCCGACGACACCCCGTACCACGCAGGCGCCGACAGACCAGGCGGGCACGTCGTCATCCGCTGATAGACGGCGACATAGCCCGGCAGCCGCGTGCCGAGCGTGCGAGCCGCATCGGCGACGCAATGGCGCACGACGCGCAGCTTCTGCGTGAGCATGTCGGCCCCGACATGCAGCGCGGGCGCCACCGACAGCACGACGCCATCGGGCGCACGTCCGTCGCGCCACTGTCTGAGCGCAACCGCGAGACGCGGTAACTGCTGCGGATGATCGACGCGCAACCAGATCGCGCCGTCGCCGACATGCGCGAAGCGCTCCTCGTGGTTGCGATCGAACAGAGCCGGCAGACCGTCGCCGGTAACGAGCACGAGCGGCATGCGGGTGCGCAGCTTCGGCGGAATTCCGGCGGTCGAGGCGCCGAGCGCGGCCAGGACCTGCGCGCTCTGTTCGCCCGCGCGGGATAGCCAGAGCGTGCGCCATCCGACGAGTACGCCCACGAGCAAGCCGACGACCGCCGTCAGCGCCCATGCGATGCCGCGTTCGCCCGGCAGCACGAACCAGATCGCCGCGAGCGCCAGCACGGCCGTGAACACGAGCATCGCGCGCCACGGGTAACCGAGTCTCTCGTACGCGCGATCGGGCGTGCGCGTCGGCGTTGCGGACAGGATGCGCAGATCGGACTTCACGGCTGCGTGGGCTTCGCGTGCGCGAGTTGCGCTAGCTGGCTGTCGAGCAGGGCCGACCAGACCAGCCAGACGATGGCGGCGACCACGCATGCGAGCCCTGCAATCGCCCACGGCGAGAGCCGGTAGAACCAGTCCGACAAGCGGCGGCCGGGGCGATCGGCGATGAAGGTGCGTGCGGGCGCTGGGCGAAGTTTTTCCAGCTGCGCATGCAGCGCTGTCGTCAACGCCGTGCGTTTCGCTTCGCCATCGCGCGCGAATCGGCCGATCAAGCCGAGGCTCAGAATCGCCGCGTAGCATTCGAGCAGCTCGATGTGCGGCGACGCTTCACGCATGCGCGCTTCGAGCCGTTCGAACACGCGCTCGCCTGCGTCGTGCAGGTTGAACAACTCGACTTGAAGTGGTTTCAGTTCCCACCCCGCGCGGCTTTCGGGCGGCAGATAGCGCAGCGCGACTTCATCGAGCAGCCCGCATTGCGCGAGTAGCGCTTCGCGCCGTACGTCGTCGGGATAGCCGCGCCGCTCGAGTGCAGTCGAGAAGTTGGCGATCAGCGCAGCGCAACGATTGCGGAAGTCGATTGCGTGACCCGCGTGACCGCCGGGCGTAAGCGTCGTGACGAGCAGCGCGGTGTCGCGCAGCAGGTCGCGAATGCCTTCGCGCGACGCGCGGGTCGCGCCGGGCGCGCTGTCGAGCAGCGCCGCTTCGTTGGGGCTTCGGGGCAGGGCGTTCATGAGCGCAGTACCGCGTAAAGTTCGAGCGATGCGTCGGGCACCGACGCCGGCAGATAGATCTGGCAGGCGCGCGCGGCGAGCATCTTCGCATGCGCGGCGTTCGCTGGATCGAGCGCGAAGTATTGGTTGTCGAGGCGCACCGGAATCGCGGCCGGCACGCGCGCTACCGCCTTGAGCGGGATGCCGAGCAGCGCCGAATTGATGATGTGCTCGACGTCGTCGGGCGCGCCGATCTTGCACAGGCGCGGGAACTGCTCTGCGAGCTCGAACGCCGGCATCGGCGCGTTGACCGACAGATACCAGTCGGCCGCGCCTTCGACGATGCGCTCGTCGAGAAACTGACCCGCCCACGTGGTCGCGCTCTTGCGCGTGAGGCCGATCGACACGACGCGCGACGGAATGATCGCGTCGAGCAATTCGCGGATCGTGGCCTCGAGCTTTGTGAACACCTCGTCGGCGCGCGCGTGGTCGTAGGCGGGAATGTCGGTGAGTTGCACGCGCGTCGAGAACGTGATCAACGCGCTGACCAGTTGCGCGAGCGTCGTGTAGAGCTGCTCCGGTGAGCGGCGCGGATGCGCCGCGTAGAGCCGCAACTGCGGCCACGCCGCGTGAATGCAGTGCAAAAGCCAGAACAGCTGCACGTCGGCGACGCCATATTCGGCGACCTGTTCGAGCCGTTCGCTACGACGCGCGCCGAGCGCAACGCTCTTCGCCTGCAGGATATCGGCGAGGCGATTGATGCGCTCGACATGCAGTGGGTGGCTGCCGAGCGTCAGGCACGGCGGCACGAAACGGTGATCGACCTGGAACTGGCCGCTCGCGCTGCGCGTGAGCCGCGCGATGGCGCAGACCGTGTCGTCGGCATGCGATTCGAAATCGAACAGCACACGCAGCGCGTGACGCTCGGACGCGATCTCGGTTTCGCTGCCGCCGTTCAGATCCACGACCTTGACGAATTCGCGATACGTGCGGCGTGGACGCGCAAGCGACGTTTCATCGAACCGGCAGTTGTCGCCGTTCGCATCGGGCAGCGCGAGCGCCGCGAACACGACGACGCTTTGCAGATCGGCGGGCACGCCTTGCGCCAGATCGCGCGCGGCGGGCAGAGCGTCGGTCAGCGTCGTGTCGACCGGCGTGCCGTCTGAAAAGCGCAGCTTGAGCCGTGCGAGCTTCAGACGGCCGGTGGCCAACGCCTCTTCGTCGATCTCGACGCCGAGCGTGCCCCACGGCTGCGCGAGCGCGGACGTGGCGAGCTGCTGCAGCGCGAAGCCGGCCCATCGTTCTTGCTGCTGGAAGTGCTGCTGCGTGAGGATGAGGCCCTCATGCCAGAGCGGTTTGTCGATCCGCATAGGTATTTTGGTCTGATGCTTGTTGCTGATTTAATCTGGATTATCCGAGATTTCGGATTCTATATGTCGTATTCGCTGTTCGTATACCCATATTTCGACTGACGTTGAAAATATGACAAAAATTGACTAATTCAGATTTGAGATACGGTTGAGATTTATCCTGAGAAAGCGAAATTCAATTTGAGATTGTGTCAAATAAATGCGCGGCGAATTGACGAAATTTAATAATTGTTAAATTGCGTTAATTCCTCGTTTCCGGCTCTGGGCGGTGCAGCGGCGAGAATATGTGAAAGCAGAATTTATTTAACCATTGTTCACACTGTTTGATTCCGCGTCTCGATCAATATGCTTTGACGTCATGCGGGAAAACCTGCTTTAATATCGTCTGAATTTAAATGAGGTGCACGATCCGAAGTCGTGCAATGCGGTATCGTCGTCGTAATTCCCATTGCGAGTCGCGCATATCTCTTTAAGCGCGCTCGCGGGCATGCGCGAATGGAATTACCGCATCGCCATGGGCGAGATCTGCGGGTTGTGTCGAATCTGATTACATGAGGAGTATGAATGGACAGCTTTCAGCGCGAAATTCCGAAGAGTCGCGTCTCGATCACGTTGGACCTGCACACGGGCGGCGCGCAGAAGAAGGTCGAGCTGCCTCTCAAGCTGCTGGTCGCCGGCGATTTCAGTGCGGGCCGCGAGCAGGCGGCACTGGCGGAGCGCAAGAAGGTCAACATCGACAAAACCAATTTCGACGCGGTGCTCGCCGACTACGCACCCGACCTGAAGATCGCGGCCGAGAACACGCTCGCCGACGATGGTTCGGAGCTACCGGTCAAGCTCGCGTTTCGCTCGATGAAAGACTTCGAGCCGGAGCAGGTGGCGCGTCAGATTCCCGAATTGCAGGCGCTGCTGGCGATGCGCAATCTGCTGCGCGATCTGAAGTCCAATCTGCTCGACAACAGTACGTTCCGTCGCGAGTTCGAAAAGGTCCTGAAGGACCGGCGCCTGTCGGACAAACTGCGCGGCGAACTCGCGCAGATCGCCACTGCCGCGACCCAGCCGGAAGGCCATGCCTGAGCGGGGACGGTCGAAGCAAGCCGTCACCGCCTGGCGCAACCGCATTGCTGCAAAAACTCAGCCAGGAACAAAAATGGAACAGAACGAATCCCGTCAGGGCGCGACCGAGACCGTTGTGCTCGATGCCGCGCAAGACATGTCCTTCGCCGGCGACAGCGTCTATGCGTCGCTGTGCAACAAGATCAACCTGAAGCCCGTATCCGAGGCGCGCCCGCTCGAGGCATTCCGCGATAGCGACATGCTGTCCGAGGCGTCGGCCGACGAGCGCATCGCGCGTGGCATCGGCGCGTTTCTCGAGCTGGTCGCGCAATCGAGCCAGCCTGTCGAGCGTCTCGACAAGTCGCTGCTCGATTTTCATATCGGCCAGCTCGACCGGCAGATCAGCCGACAGCTCGACGCGGTGCTGCATACCCCTGAGTTTCAGGCGCTGGAGGGCCGCTGGCGTGGCCTGAAGATGCTGGTGTCGCGCACGGATTTTCGCAAGAACGCGCGCATCGAAGTGCTGGACGTGTCGAAGGATGCGCTGCAACGCGACTTCGAAGACACGCCGGAGCTGATCCAGAGCGGCCTGTATCGCCTCACGTATATCGAGGAGTACGACACGCCGGGCGGCCAGCCGATCAGCGCGGTGATCAGCGACTTCGAGTTCGCCAATTCGCCGCAGGACGTAGCACTGCTGCGCAACATCTCGAAGGTCGCGGCGGCTGCGCATATGCCGTTCATCGGCTCGGTCGGCGCGGCATTCTTCGGCAAGAAGTCGATGGAGGAAGTCGCGGCGATCCAGGATATCGGCAACTACTTCGATCGCGCCGAGTACATCAAGTGGAAGAGCTTCCGCGACACGGACGACGCGCGTTACGTCGGTCTGACGATGCCGCGCGTGATCGGCCGCCTGCCGTATGGCAAGGACACGACGCCGGTGCGCGCGTTCAATTACGAGGAAGCGGTGAAGGGCCCGGACCATGACCGGTACCTGTGGGTCAACGCGTCGTTCGCGTTCGCGGCCAACATGACGCGCAGCTTCGTGAACAACGGCTGGTGCGTGCAGATCCGCGGCCCGCAGGCTGGTGGCAAGGTGGAAGACCTGCCGGTGCACCTGTACGACCTTGGCACCGGCGTGCAGCCAAAGATCCCGACCGAAGTGCTGATTCCGGAAACGCGCGAATTCGAGTTCGCGAATCTGGGCTTCATTCCGCTGTCGTTCTACAAGAACCACGACTTCGCGTGCTTCTTCTCGGCGAATTCTGCACAGAAGCCGGCACTGTACGAGACCAAGGAAGCGACGGCCAATAGCCGTATCAACGCACGGCTGCCGTACATCTTCCTGCTGTCGCGTATCGCGCACTACCTGAAGCTGATTCAGCGCGAAAACATCGGGACGACCAAGGATCGACGTCTGCTGGAGATTGAGCTCAACAACTGGATCAAGGGTCTCGTGACCGAGATGAAAGATCCGGGCGACGAGTTGCAGGCATCGCACCCGCTGCGTGAAGCGAAGGTGACCGTCGAAGACATCGAGGACAACCCGGGCTTCTTCCGCATCAAGCTTTTCATCATTCCGCACTTCCAGGTCGAGGGGATGGACATCGGGCTGTCGCTGGTGTCGCAAATGCCGAAGGCGAAGAGCTGATCAGGCGTTTTCTGATTGAGTCTTCGCACGAGCTGCCGGGGCAACCGTTAGCAGTTGCCTCGGCAGCGCTGTGATATTGGCGTAATCGAGAGGAATTCAATGCTGATGGCATTGCCGTTGCAGGCTTATGAATTGAAGCTGGCGCCGCACCCGGCGCCGTTCTCGATCCTGAAGTTCACGGGTGTCGATCGCATCAGTAAGCTGTATGGCTATGAGATCGAATTCACAAGCCCGGTAGCGGGAATTCCGATGGATCAGGTGCTCGGGCGCCCGGGGCGGTTCACGATCGAGCCGGGCGATCCGGATATCGACTATCTGTGCAAGATGTTTGGCGAGAACGCCGAGAAGTTCAGCACGAGACCGCCCGCGCATACGATTCACGGCATCGTGACGAAGTTCGACGAGTTCGAGACATCGGCCGATCAAACGCGCTACAGGGTCGTGCTGGAGCCGAAACTCGCCGATCTCGATCGCGGCGTGACGAGCCGGTTGTTTCAGAAGCAATCGGTCGAGGAGATCATTACCGATACGTTGCGGCACTACGGGTATCGCAGCGGAGTCGACTTCGTGTTCCAGCTACGTGGGCAGTACAAGCGGCATGAGTACATCACGCAGTATCGCGAGACGACATTCAGGTTTATCCAGAGGCTCTGCGCGCAGGAAGGAATGTGGTTTCGGTGGGAACAGAAGAAGGATCGCGCGATGATCGTGTTCGGCGACGATCTCGATGCGTACGCGCGTAAGCAGCGTAGGGTGCTGTACCGGCGTAATGCGGGAATGGAGGGTGCCGGAGCGGAGGCAATCACGGCGCTCGAGAAAAGGACGCAGCGCGTTCCCGAGTCCGTGCGCCTGCACGACTATAACCATCGCCAGGCGGGAATTTCGTTGCTCGTGGAGGAGAACACCGCGCGCGACGACAGCACCACGAACGCGGTCGATTACCGCTGGGGCGAGCATTACGAAACGCCCGACGAAGGTCAGCGTATTGCCCGGTTGCGGCATGAGGCGCATCGGGCCAGTCAGATTGCGTTTGTCGGCACGGGGAATCCGTTCTGGCTCGAGGCGGGCGAGGTCATGTCGATCGATCCGAATCCGGCCGATGCGAAGTATGGGATTTTCGTGACTTCAGTGAGGTCGCAGGGCGCGCGGGATCAGGCGTATCAGGTGACGTTCGAGGGGATTCCGTCGGATCGTGTGTGGCGGACTTCGATGGAGTCGGTTCGGCGGCCTACCATCGATGGAATCTTGCCCGCGCGGGTCACGTCGCCGGGGAATTATAAGTACGCGTATCTGACCGAGCAGGGCTGGTATGTGATCGTGCTGCCGTTCGATCTCGATGAGTGGAGTCCGGGCGGAACCAGCCGGCCGGTGCGGTTTGCGAAGCCCTATAGCGGGGATGATTATGGTCATCACTTTCCGCTGATCGATGGGGCGGAAGTGGCGATCGTGTTCACGGCTGGGGACCCGGATCGGCCTGTGATCATCGGGGCGATGCATGACAGCTTGCACCCGGATCTGGTTAATAACCTCAACAATACGCGCAATATCGTTCGAACCGCCGCTCAGAATGAAATGCGGATGGAGGATAAGGAAGGGGTTGAGCATATCCATCTGACTACGCCGTTTCAGACCAGTGAGCTGAATCTGGGGCATATGGTTGATGGGGAGAGGAAGGAGCGGGGACAAGGCGCCGAGCTAAGGACGGATGGGTATTTGTCAGCCCGGGCGGCCAAAGGATTGTTGCTTAGTGCCGAGGCGCAGCCTGGTGCTGTGGGCGAGCAACTCGCGATGCCCAACGCCGACACAACACTTCAGCAAGCCGAGGAAATCCTGCGCTCGCTCAACGGTTCTGCGAGTGCCGCGCAGGCGTTGCTGGCCGAAGTCGATCAGCAACGTGTGCTCGTCGAGCAAAAGCTCGCGGAACTCCGGAAGCCGGTGATCGTGGCGAGCGCACCTGAAGGCATTGGTGTCGCTAGTGGCGCGCACATGCAGTTGGCCGCGGGTAAGCAGATGTTCGTTACTGCTGGCGAAGGAATCGACATCGGCGTGCTCAAGCGGATCACGGCAGCGGCCGGCGAGGCAATTTCACTGTTTGCCGCGAAGCTCGGAATCCGGATTTTCGCAGCCAAGGGCAAGGTGCAGGTTCAGGCCCAAGGGGACGCTCTGGAATTGATGGCGCTTACCAACGTCGCGGTTAGTTCGTCGACAGGCGAAGTAGTCATTACTGGGTCGAAAGGGATCACGCTGGGCGATGGAGCAGGTGCGTACGTAAAAATCGCAAACGGGAAGATCGTGATTGCGAGCTCAAGTGAGATACAGGTCAAGGGTGGGCTGGATGTCGATGGTCCGGCGAAGAGCAATTTTACCTTTCCAAGCTGGCCGGGTGCTCCCCTTAAAGATGTCAAAGGGAACGCGAACTTCGGGTTTTCAGAATAAGCATAGTCATGGCAACTACGACTCCTCCGTCAAATCCACCCATCACGCCCGTGAAGCTGCTTCAGTTTGCGTTTCCGTTCCGCAGGAAGGGCACCGGTGGGGCGCCGGCAGATTTCATTGACGAGCATGAATTCCACAAACTGTTGAGGCAGGAGCCATCGGGCGCCTATTCGGTCAGCGGCAAAGGCATGTGGCACGGCGGAATACATGTGACCGAGGCGGGCGCCGGCGCATCGCTGGATCTGAAAGGCGGAGTGCAATGTATTGCGAACGGCGAAGTGGTCGCGTGGCGCCTCGATAGTACTTACCCGGTAAGCGAGATCCCCGCGCGGAATGGCCAACCTGCGATCAGTGCGCCGTACAGCACAGGGTTTGCGCTGGTGCGTCATTCAATGGAGTTTCCCAAAGACAGGAAACTGACTTTTTACAGCCTGTACGCACACCTGCAGGACTTCGCGGACTACGAGAGTGACGCACATCTACCCCGGCCGAAGTACTGGGCGACGCGATTCGAGGTGACCACCTGTGCGCAGGACCGTCCTACGGCCGGGCCGGGTGGCCAGCTGGCGCCCGCCGGGCAGCAGGGACTGCGGGTCCGGGTATCCAGGCCGCATGGCGCGGTACTCTGCATCCTCCCTCAGGGGGCTCAGGTTAGCCTTGGAAGACGCGAGGGCGGCTGGGGGCAGATCAAGGATGCGAGCGGCGTGTCGCCCTATCCGGGAACCGCAGGCGGTGTCGCGCATCCCGCGACAAACGGATGGATCTTTCTTGGCGCAGAGCATGGTGGTCCGGTCGTCAGGGAAGTGATGCCTGACTCCTCGCTGGACCGGGTGATCGTGTTGTCGACGCCCTCCGAAGTCGTCCCGATCAAGGCGGGTGAACTGATTGGCCATCTTGGGCGCTACGACCCGTTGTCCCGGCAGACATCCGGAAACCGGATGGTGCACATCGAGGTCTTCTGCGACGAGAGCATCAAGTCGTTCATCGACGAGGGGCGCACCTGGATCGGGCAGAACGGCGCAAAGGTCAACAAGTGGAAGCAGTTGGCCCTTCCCGGTGAGCCGACGATCCAGCGGATCGACAGTGGGACCACGTTGTACACGAGACACAATGAGGAAGGGGCGGAAGCCGGACAGACCGGTGTAATCGAGGTCTTTCCGCTTGCGGCGCTTGCCAGGGGAAGCACAGATCGTCAGTACATCGAGACAGAGACAGGCGGCGATGGCGACAAGTGGCGTTGGTGGAAGATCGACAGCGCGGATGTTCGTCACCAGCCGATCGATGGCTGGGTACGGGAAGAGAATTTTGCGGGCGGGAGGGTAACGCGGGAGTTCGCGCAGAAGTGGGTAGACTTCCAGACGCTGGACGACGAGCACGATCCGACGCATACGATGTTCGCAACGACGAACGGGTTTGTCGACTATGCGATGGGTGCGGACGTGCCGGATGTGGGTTCGCTGGGCAAGCTCAGTGCGCTCATGTCATCGATTTACCGGGCGCTGAATCTGGGCGGCGACCCTGCACAGGCTGCTGACGGATTACGCAATGCGGCGAACGACCCTTGGACGGCGCTGCGGATGTCGCGGCTGATCATCCAGCACGAGAGCGAGTGGGCGAATCCCGATAAGTGGAAGCAGTTGATTGCGGCGATCGAGCAGCGCACGGGGCCGAAGGCTGAGCACGTCGAGGAGCAGAAACGGATCGGGAAGCTGGTCTGGTGGGATGTCGTCAAGGCCGGGCTGACGGACTTTCCTGGGTCGAATGTGTTTCATATTCATCCGGTTGGGTTGGTGGGGAATTTTCTCCGTGCGCAGAGTCCTTGTGAGTGTGGATGTTGTCTGCAAAACGTCTTTAAGGTGACCCGTTACGGCCACGCACCGCACACGCACTATGGGCCAGTGTTCTGGGGTGAAGTCCCCTTAGAGAAATCGAAAGTGTTAGCGGAAATGCGGGCGAACGGCACGGTCTCGGAAAGTGAATACCGGATTATTGTTGCGATGTCAGAAAATGAAGGGAAAATCGATGCCGTCCAATCTTACGACAGCGAAATCGTAACTGCGGGAGCGATGCAGAAAACCGTCAACTCTCAAGGAAGGGGCGAGCTAGCAATGCAGGTTGCGGAATTCAAAGTAACAAACGAAGCTGACTATCACGACTTGTTTGAGACGTGTGGTTGGACCGTCGAAGGGACAGGTGAGTCAGCAACAATGTTCTATATGCATGCTGAATTAACGCAAGGGAAGAAACTCACCGGTTCGCCTTTAAAAGAGGTAATCCGGCAGGGATGCTCAGTTGATAATTTTGGAAAAACAGTAAAAAACATACCTCTGGCTGTCATTGCACATGCGATCACTTTCAAATCCTTTGAAACTAAGCAGTTGATGGATTTCATTGACAGATTAAGAGCGATCGTTTTACCGAAAATACCAAGCGGTTACCAATACACAATAGCTGATTATTTCCAATCCGATCTTGGCCGAGCAGCCGCGTTGGACCAGAGTGTCAACCGACCGGGGTATGTCGGTAGAGATTTGGGAAGATCTCTTGATGTTATTCGGGCGAGGCATCCTGGACTTTCTCGAAATCCAAGGGAATGGGGGACGGATCGATCGCGGTACGAACGAGAAATTATCGATCATTATGGAAATAATCGTGAAATGTCCAGTGATAATAATGGATCAAGTTCGAATAATCGGCGATATAGCAATTTATTGAGCAAACTCGGGTGATTGGAGCTGACATGCGCATTTACACTAAAGTGGCATTGCTCATAGGATTTTCGATGACCATTCTTTTTTCTGCAAAATCTGACGCCGATGAATCAAAAATAAATTTCCAGAGTGGCTCGTCGCTGGTTTTTTCCTTGCCGCTGAGCAAATCGGAAGAAAAGATTTTTGGCTCCGGCTGGAAAGAGGCTGTTTTTTCGGATTTATCTGGAAAGCAGGTAGCACTCTTTCACATGGGGAATTTTTCTTCTGCAGGGGGATTGATTTTTGACAAGGACTATTCTCCAGCAATCTCTCCTTCAGGAAAATACGCTGTTTTTAGTGTTTTGAGAACTGGAATTGTAGATCCCGGGCCCAGCGGGAACGCCGAAGTATCCAGCAGGCAATATTGTCCGGTATTGGATACAACGTCGGGATGTATTGTCAGCATGCAGACAGGAGAAATATGTGGAGGGGATTGGGCGGGTAATACTGATGAGTGGACGATCACTGGCAATAAGTACGACTCCACCTCGGCGATGCTTAAATATGAATTTAATCATGTGAATAACTTGTGGCGCCAATACATGCAATCCGTAGCAATAACCCCTTCTAGCACGATCAAAGATTTCGTCGAAGATAATTTGGGGATCGCGAATATGATGACGTGCGAGCCTCCATCTGTCGAAAACCGAGGTGCATATTTACTGATGGCTGGTCAGTTAAGAAAAGAAGGAGACTTTGCTGATGCGAATTTTGTCGAAAAAAGGCTCGGTTCTGATAGTGGGAATAAATCCACTTATGTAGCGATTTCAGTTGATAGGTCCCGACTTTATGAGAATCCCGATCCAGCAAGCAAGACGAAAATGTATCTGATCAAGGGTGATCTTGTCCAGGTGATTGGCGGTCGGGGGGCAGATTGGGTTCAAATTGAATACAAACAGTCGAATGGAAAAATGTTGACGAAATGGATCGCTTGTTTTGATATCGCACTTTGCAAAAAATAAACATGTCTTTGAGTGCGTGCGGCATATCGTGAAAAATATTCACCTCGAATTTTGATTAACAATTATTTTATTTTACTCGGGAGATGCACATGCGGAAGGTGTGTGCAATGATAATGAAATGATTGTGTTCAACTGTCAATCCAATCGATCGACTGCTCTATGTAAAGAGATAGGTGGTGACGCGCTAACATATCGCCACGGAAAAATTAATAGAATTGATCTTGAAGTGTCATCCGTGGGCTTGCGGAAGAAAGAAAAGTTTTATTTTGGTAGTATTCCTTATTCGGGTGGTGGTGAGGCCCATATACCATTTTTCAATGGCGGCTATACGTATTTTTTGTATGACAAGACAGTGCAGGGTGGACGGTGGTCCGGAATTTTCTTCTGGAATAGTAATACCGTGATGGCAGGAAAATAAGTCAAGAAACTTGTAATAATGATGCGTCGATTCAACAGGCTGCATATAGTGAAATTAAGAAAGAGGAATATATGGATATTGGATCGAAATAATCGCGTGCTCGTGTCTTGTCAACGCGAACACTTGTCGGAAATGGGATCTAAATTCTCCATAATGATGATCGAATCTGATTAGGCAGATGATTTGAATAAAAAACTAGCATACGAAGGCGACAGCACGAGTCACGGCGGCAAGATCCTGACCGGCTCGAATCGGATCAAGGTCAACGGGCGCCGCGCGGCACGGGTCGGAGACCTCGTGTCCTGTCCGATTCACGGCGACAACGTAATCGTGGAAGGAAGTAGCAGTTTCAAGGATGCTGGCACGCCACTTTCATGCGATGGAGACAAGACCCAGTGCGGGAGTGTCCTCATTGCCCTATCTGATGGCGCGACGGTTAGATAAACGAATGCCGATCGACTTCGCTCGTGTTCCGCCGCGGGTAGCGGTGCCTCCGCCGCCGCAACTATCAAAACTGGTTTGGACTGCGCTTCTAGGCGTCCTACTGTGTTTTGGTGCAGCACTAACGATTCTTCTATGGCCGCGAGGCGGACCAACCAATCCGATCTGGTTTTGGTTCTGCGCCATCGGTTATCCGATCCTGGCGTGGGCGTTTTTGCTGTCCTGCCGTCTCGGATATCTATATGCGCGACGCAGCGAAGCGATAGCGATGAATCGAGTTAGCGACCGTGAGACCGAAAAATGTCACGCCCATGCCAGCGTGCCGCTCGCGTTGATAGGTCATGCGTGGCGGTTTTCTGCCAATCGCGACGAGAACGATGTTCGAGGGTTTGTCGATGGCAGCCTGAAGCTGCAGCCTCGGGCGAGCAGGGCCACGCCGAATACCGATGTTGATGCACGCTGGATAGAAATCCCGAACCAGAGGTTCAATGCTGGAAACGAACTCACGGAGTATCGTCGCCAACGCGTGGTCTGCAACTGGCTTCTGGCCCAGTTGATCGACGATCTGACGCCGCAACTCGCTGCTCTTCCTGCGCGGATGACGCTTTACGTTGAAGCAGTTTCGCATTGCGCCCTTGAGAGCATCGAAGTGTCGGCGAGACTGAAGAATCTAGTTGCCGGGAAGTTCCCGTCGGTGCATGTGATCTTGAAGCCTCCGGCCGGATCCTCCACGTTGTTTAGTACCGACGCATGGTTCGACAACATGAGGCCAGAGGTGGCTCATCTGCTGGTCGCAGTGCAATTGCGCAACGCCGTCAGCGAACGTCTAGAGGATGGTGTTGCAGAGGCGGGCGTCGCGTTACTGCTGGGGCACCAAAATCTTGCCCAGACGAAGGCGAAAGCTCCTGCTGTGCTCCTGCATCGTCCGGCACGCGGTCTGGCCAATGCGGTAGGCGAAACGGTGGAAAACGCCACGCGTTGGGGAAAAGTAGAGCGGACGAACATTGGGGCGGTCTGGCGCCACGGAGTTTCGTCGGAAATGGAGGCCGCAATCAGGTCGTCGCCCGAATTCGATCGACAAAGCTCCAGGGTCGACCTGAGCACCACCGTTGGGGATTGCGGAGAGGCGGGCGGCTGGCTCGCCACCGCACTCGCGGCTGAATTCGCCGCGCGAACCGGGAAACCGCAACTCGTCCTTACGCAAGAAAACCGCGACTTGATCGCGCTCGTGTGCAGAAAACAAGCATGAATGAACACAAGTCTGAACCGGTAGCTCTTTTCATTGGCATCGGAATTTTCATCCTTTTCGTCGCGCTGGGTCTGGCCGTCTGGATAGAAGGGCGGGCGCGCGGATGGACGTATGAGACACGAATCATTATTGAATTGTGCCTTCTCTCGGGCATGCTCATCGCGCTAATCCTCGTAAAGCATTTTGAAGCCGTCCTCCTGTGGATCGCCTCGATGCGCGCGACGCGGTGGTTGGCTCTCTACGATTCGAAAAAAAAGCAAGCGCAAGGTGCCAGCGAAGGCGCGCCAGTAACGCATGTTGCGGCCCCGCAGCAGCATGTTGCATTGCGTAATGCGCTCCGCGACCTCCACGGCCGCCGCTGGCGCTACCTCGACCGCTGGATCCTGATAGCCGGCGACCTCCCTCTAGTCAAACGCCTCGCCCCGACCCTCGCCGAAACCGGCTACGCCATCATCGGCAGCACAGTCCTGCTCTACGCGACACAAACCGGCACGACCCTCGACACGACCTGGCTCACCGAAATCCGCCGCCTGCGCCGCCGCCGCCCGATCGACGCGATCGTCGCGGTAGCGCGCAACCGCAGTTCAGGCAACGCGCCATTCGACGCCGCCGCATTATCCCAACGCCTCGCCCGCCACGCCCGCGCGCTGCACTGGTCCGCGCCTGCCTATCTGCTGAACGTGACCGATTTCAGCACGGAACCAAAAGGCGAGGACGAAGCCATCGGCTTCACATGGTCGAACGCGCGGGTGCACGCCAACCACATCGACGACTCGCTGCAAAACCTCACCCGCAATCTCGCCGACGCCGGCGTGCTGCGTATAGCCGAGGACTCGAACGATCGCTATCCCGCGGAACTGTCGCAACACATCGAAGGGCTGTCCAGCGCATTGTCGGGACTGGTCGCGCAGACGGCGCATTCGCGCTACTGGCGTCAGGCCGTCCACGGCCTGCTGTTCGCGCCGCTTTTCGAGGAGCGCGAACTCGCTCCGCCCGCAGCCACGAACAAAGATACCAACACGGACAACGCGGACAAAAACGCGCGAGACAATCACCTCACCCCCCAACACCGAACGATCCCCCAAGGGGACTTCCTTCGGGGCGTCTGGCAAACCGTCGCCGACCACAGCCGCAAGCTCCACGGCCGCCGCGTCGGCTTCTCGTTATTCACCGCCGCCGCATGGACGAGCACCGCGGCCATCGCGCTATGGATCACCGGCACGATGTTCTCCGGCTGCACGAACCGCGCAACGATCCACACCGCCGGCGACACCCTAACGAAACTCGCGGGCAGCCAGGACCCAACCCGATCGATGCAAACGCTCGACGCCCTCGACAAGCAGATCGACACACTCGAATCGCACCAGCGCGAGGGCGCCCCGCGTCTCACGCGCTTCGGTCTGAACCGCGACGCGGCACTGCTCGACGCGCTATGGCCAAGGTATGAAAACGCCGCCGGCAGCATCCTCGTCAGCCCGATCCGCGAGAAGCTCGAAGCCCGTCTGCATCAACTCGCGTCACTGACCGACGCCGAAATAGCGAGCGGCGGCAGCGGCCAGGTACAAGCCGCGTACGACACGCTGAAGACCTACCTGATGCTCGCCAAGCCCGAGCGCGCGGTCGCCGCCTTCCTCGCTCCGCAGCTCGCCGCGACGTCCGCGCTCGCGCGTCCCGACAACTCGCCGCTATCGGCCGGCACATGGGAAGACCTGCGCCAGCACACAATCGACTTCTTCGCGCATCACCTCGGCCAGCACGTATCGACAAGCGGTTCGTCGCTCGCAATCGTCCTCGACAGCGGACTGATTTCAGCAACTCGTCAAACGATCATCGGCGTGCGCGGCATCCAGAACTCGACCGACACGGTCTATCAGCGGATCCTCGACGACGCGAAAGCCAAATACCCGCCGATTTCGCTCGCGACGCTGCTCGGCGATACGCAGAGCAGAGGCCTCTTCAACTCGACAGCGACGGTCCCCGGCGTCTTCACACGCGCCGCGTGGGATGAGCGCATCGCGAAAGCGATCGACGACGCGAGCGAGCAGAGCAACGTCGCGGGCGACTGGGTGCTGTCGGACGTGAAGAGCAAAACCGAGCCGCCGTCGTCGCTAAAGGCCGCGCTGCGTCAACGCTATTTCGACGACTACGCGCGCGCGTGGGCGCTGTTCCTGAATAGCCTGCGCTGGCAATCGGCCCCGACGCTGTCCGCGACGGCCGATCAGCTGACGCTGCTCGGTGACCCGCAGCGCTCGCCCCTTCTGATGCTGATGAACGCGGTCGTCTATCAGGCGGGCACGGGCGCAAGCACGCAATCGCTGTCCGACACGCTGATCAGCAAGGCGCAGCAACTGGTCGGCGCCGACGAGAAAGATCCGTCGAAGCAAACCCAGCCGCAGCTTGCGCCGCTCGCGGTCGCGTTCGGGCCGATTCTGCGTTTGACCGGCAGCGATGTCGCGTCCAGCGCCACGCCGGCGAACGCGAAGGCCGTGGCGCGACTTACGTCGACTGGCGACCTGAGTCTCGCGCGCTATCTCGAACGCGTGAGCGCGATGCGTCTAAGAATCGAGCAGATGGTGTCGAGTGCGGACACCGATGCGATGTCGCGTGTGGCCGCGCAAGCGGTGCTGCAAGGCAAGACCTCGGACATCGCCGACAGCCGCGACTACGCGGGCCGCGTTGCCGCGAGTCTGGGCGAGCAGTGGGCCGGGTTCGGCGAGCTGTTGCGGGCGCCGCTCGATCAAACTTGGCAGGTGCTCGTGCAGCCGGCCGCGGCGAGCCTCAACGAGATCTGGCGCACGGCGATCGTCGCGGACTGGAACGGCGCGTTCGGCGGCCGCTATCCGTTCGCGGACTCCGACAACGACGCGTCGTTGCCCGAGATGGCGCGCTTCATGCGGCCCGACAACGGCGTAATCGCGCAGTTCGTGATCACGCAGTTGGCCGGTGTGGTCGAGCGGCAGGGCGATCGCTGGGTCACCGCGCAGGGCACAAGCCACGGCGCGTTGACGCTCGATCCCGCGTTCCTCGACGGACTAAACAGAATGACGCGCGCATCGACGGTGTTGTTCCCCTCGGGCGACGCGCACGTGCGCTACGAGTTGCGCGCGGTGCCGACGCCCGGCGTCACCGACATGCGCTTCGTGCTGTCGGGCCGCGAACTGCATTACTTCAATCAGAAGGAGGAGTGGACGCCTTTCCTGTGGCCCGGCGACTCGCTCGACAACCTGTCGCATATCGAATGGCAGACCGAGCACGGCGGCCTGCGTTCTGCGCTCGACGCCCAGGGCCGCTTCGGCCTGATCCGGCTGCTCGAACGCGCGCAGGCGTCGCAGCAGGACGGCGCGCGTTACCTGTTGTCGTGGCAGCCCGATCAGAGCGAGGGCATTGCGCTGCGCGTGCAGCTGCGCGGTGAGGTGGGCTCAGGGCCGCTCGAAGTGCTCGCGTTAAGTCATTTCAAGCTGCCCGCGCGCATCTTCGTGACTGGTGCGGCAAAAGGCACACCGAAGCTATCCGGGGCCAATCCGCCGCCGTTGCCGCCGGCGGCGCTTGCCGCGGCGAAACGTGCCGCAGTGTCGCTGCCCAAAGGTTCGCTGCCGGAGGTCGAATAAATGCTGTCGAGTTTGTTGAAGACGCTGTTCCCGTCGCGTGATGACGAACAACGCGTGCGCGCGCGTGTCGATGCGTGGAGCGCATGGCTGCAACCGCTGCCGGGCGAACAGGGCTGCGGTCGCGACCCGGGCTACGAAGACCTGTTCTTCGAGTTGCGCGAGGAAACGCAGAAGCTCTCCGGTATCGACGATGGTCTGATCGTCCGCTCGTGCGAGCAGTTGCTCAAGGAGACCGGCAAGGATCTGCGTCTGGCCGGTTACTACGCGTTCGCACGTCTGCGCATGGACGGCCCTGTCGGCTTCGCGGATGGTCTCGAACTCGCGGCATCGCTTGTCGAGCGTTTCGGCGAGAACGTACTGCCTGCGCGCGCCGAAGCGAAGAAGGGCGCGCTCGACATGCTCGCCACCGCGCGCATCATCGAGCTGCTCGACAGTCGCGGCGAGTTCGCGCCGGCCGATCTCGAACGCGCGATCGCCGCGCTCGATCTGCTCGTCACGGCCACGGCCGCGTGGGCCGACGCGGCGCGGCCGAGTCTCGGCGCGCTCGTCGCGCGCTTCGAGCGCAACGACGCGTCGGTGCCCAGTAGTGAGCCCGATACGACAACGTCATCCGCGTCGGCCGGCGCTGCCTTTAGCAGCAGTCCAAACGTATCGATCGCATCGACGCGTGATCTGCTCGATCAGACCCGCTCGATGGCGCTGTGGCTTCGCGATCAGGAGAGCGGCTATCTACCGTCGGTGCGGCTGGTGCGCACCGTTCGCTGGGACACGCTGCACGAAGTGCCGCCCGCCGATGCGGCGTCGCGCACGCGTCTGATGCCACCGCGTGGCGAGCTGCGTCAGCAGATGAAGCGGCTCGTGCTGCAAAAGCAGTGGCATGAGCTGCTCGAACGCGTCGAGGGTGCGTTCATGGAGGGTGTCAATCATCTGTGGTTCGATCTGCAGTATTTCCAGCACGTCGCGCTCGATCACGTCGGCGCTCCCTATGGCGGATGGCGCGAACAGTTGCGCGCGGATTTCGCGCTGTTTCTCGAACGCTTGCCCGGCGTCGAACGTCTCGCGTTCAACGACGGCACGCCGTTCGCCGACGACGCGACGCTCGAATGGATCGCGCGTCACGCGGTCGTGCGCAATCTCGACGCGGGCGAAAGCATCGCGCCGCTGCCGGTATCGGCCGGCAACGACGACGATGCGACCGGTGACTGGCCCGAGATCGAAGCGCAGGCGCGCGACCTCGCGGGGCAGCACGGTATCGAGGCCGCGTTCGCCTGGCTCGAAGCGTTGCCGGGTCTGCGCACCGATCGTCATCGCTACCTGCAACGTCTGGTGATGGCGCGCCTCGCCGATCACGCAGGTCGCGCGGACACGGCGCTCGCGCTACTCGCCGAACTTGACGCGAGCGCGCGCTCGCTGCCGCTCACCCGCTGGGAGCCCGCGCTCGTCTTCGAGGTCAAGCAGCAACTCCTGCGCGCGCTGAAGGCGCTGAGCAGTCGTAAGGATGCCGATAAATCCGCGCTGGCACGCCGCATCGGCGAACTGCAAGCGGAGCTGACCGTGCTGGACCCGGCGCGGGCGCTGACCCTCTGATAACCATACCTAAGCATGGAACACGACGACCCCATCCTGCGCTACTACGAAGCCGAAATGCGCTACCTGCGCGAGGCCGGCAAGGAATTCGCGAAGGCGCATCCCGACCGCGCGCGCATGCTGAATCTCGATCGCGTCGGCGATCGCGATCCCTACGTCGAGCGGCTGCACGAAGGTTTTGCGTTTCTGACCGGACGCCTGCAGCAAAAGCTCGACGACGAATTGCCGGAGCTGACCGAAGGCCTCGTGAGTCTGCTGTGGCCGCACTATCTGCGGATGATTCCGTCGCTGTCGATCGTCGAACTGTTGCCGCTCGCGGAGAAACTGCAGCGAACCGAGGTCGTGCCGGCCGGCGTGCCGGTGCGCTCGGCGCCGATCGCCGTGCCGAACGCGGCGGGTGTCGAGAGCACGACGCCGAAGACCGTGCAATGTCTGTACCGGACCACGCAGCCGGTCACGCTGCAGCCGCTGTCGATCACGCACGCGGGCCCGGCCGTGCGCCACGATGGCCGCTCGATCATCCGGCTCGGCTTCGAGCTCGATCAGTCCGCGCGCCGCAAGGAAACCGATCTGTCGCGGCTGCGGGTGTATCTGAATGCCGATCTGCCGACCGCGTTCGCGATGCATGTCGCGCTCACGCGCGAGGTCGATGCAATCCACTGGCGCATTCCGGAAGTGCGCGACGGCGAAGCGCTGCCGCTCGCCAACGTGGCGATCGAGCCCGCTGGCTTCTCGGCCGACGAGAGGTTGTGGCCGAAGGCCGACGCGGCGTTTTCCGGGTATCAGTTGCTGCTCGAATACTTCACGTTCCGCGAGAAATTCCTGTTCGTCGATCTGTGTGGACTCGACGTGACGAAGCTACCGGAGAAGTCGACGCGCTTCGATCTGGAGATCTTGCTGAAGCACGCGTATCCGTCCGATCAGCGTTTCAGCGCGGAAAACCTGCGGCTTTTCTGCACCCCGGTCATCAACCTGTTCGAACTCGATGCCGAGCCGATCGAGATCGACCATCACGAAACGCAATACCGCGTGTTGCCGGCCGGCCATCAGGGCGAGCACGTCGAGACCTATTCGGTCGATGCAATCGACGCGTTCGATCACGACACCGCCGAGCGCTACGAGTACGTGCCGTTCGCGACGTTCCGGCATCGCGGCGGCATGCTGCGCCACGAGGCGCCGGAACGCTACTTCCATGCGCGCGTGCGGCCCGGTGTCGCGGGTCTGCATCAGACGTGGGTCGTGCTCGGCGGTCACGCGTGGGACACGATGGACACGCTGCCCGAGGAAAGCCTGTCGCTGCGCGTAACCGGCACGAACGGCATGCTGCCGCGCAAGGGCCTGCGCGAAGCCAGCATCGCCGAGCTGGCGGCCAGCACGCCGAACGTCGTGGGCGTGAACAATCTCGTCGCGCCGACCCTGCCGCTCTATCCGCCGACCGGCGACCGTTTCCAGTGGCGCGTGCTGTCGCATCTCGCGCCGAACTTCCTGTCGATGATGAACGCGGAAGTGCTGCGCGGCGCGCTCGCGCTCTACGACTGGACCAGCGACGAACTGAACCGCCGGCGCCTCGCGGGCATTCTGTGGGTGTCGCAGGAATTGCTCGAGGAGGTGTCGGGCGGCTCGGTCGAGCGTGGCGTGCACATCGAGGTGACACTCGATTCGCATGCGTTCGCGGGCGACGGCGACGTGATGCTGTTCGGCGAGTTGTTGCAACGCTTTTTCGCGCTGTACGCGGAGATCAATCTGTTCACGAAGCTGTCGATCGTCAGCCTACCGTCGCAGACCCGCACGGTCTGGCCACGCAGCAAGGCGCAGCGGGCTCCGCTATGAGCGCGTACGCTAACGCTTGCGAAGCGCGCAATGACCCGCCCAATCTCGACCCGCTCGTCGCATCGCTCCTCGCGCGCGCGCCGCGGATGAACTTCATGCAGTTGTGCCGACTGCTCGAATTGCGGATGCCGCGGCAGCCGGGCTTCGGCACGCTCGATACACCGGCGCATGAACCAGTGCGCTTCCGGCCACGCGCGCGCACAGGCTTTCCGGCGGGCGAGATCGCCGCAGTCGAATTCGCTGCTGATCCGGATTCCCTGGTCAGTGCCGCGGCGCCGACCGTGCGCACGACGTTCATGGGTCTTTACGGCGTCGACGCGGCGATGCCGTCGCACATGATCGACGAGATCGTGATGCGCGAGGAAGGGCACGAAGCGGTCGAGGCCTTTCTCGATCAGTTCAATCATCGTTTCGTCACGCTGCTGTATCGGGCGTGGAAGAAGTACCGCTATCCGGAAAGCTTTCGCGCGGGCGGCAGCGATGCGCATTCGCGCAATCTGTTGTGCCTCGCCGGCTTTGGCTGGGGCGACAAGCCGCAACGCGCCGGCTTGTCCGATTCGCGGATGCTCGCGCTGCTCGGTCTGCTGATCCAGCGAACGCGCACACCTGAAGGGCTCGCGGGCGTGATCGCGCTCGCGGTGCCCGGCGCGGACGTGCGCGTCGATGAGTTCTTTCCCGCGCTCGCGCGCGCGGGCGAGCTGCAGCCGCTGACGTCGTCGGCCGCTCGTGCCGGCGCGGCGAACGAGGACGCGCGTCGCGGCCTCGGCGGCGGCTATGTGCTCGGCAAGCGGCTTGCGTATCGCAGTCGCGCGGTACGCGTGACGTTGCGGCCGGCCCATGCCACGCAGGCGCACGATCTGTTGCCGGGTGCGTGGCTGCATCGCGAGTTGATGGCGTTCGTACAGTTGTATGTCGGGCTGAAGGCCGACGTGCATCTGCGGATGGAATTGTCGTCGCGCCTCGCGCCGTTGCCGGCGATCAACTCGCCCGGCCCGGTCGCTGCCGGATCGGCCGGACCCGCGCCGCGCCTCGGCTGGACGACCGTGCTGCCTGCCGTGAACGAACGCCTGATCGACGTCGCACTCGGGGTCTATCGGGCGCTTCCGAAGCCCGCCGCCAATCCGTACCTGACTCATGCCGCGTCATGAACGACGCGCCGAAAGGACCATTGATGAACCTTCGTTTTACCGTTTCCACCGTTGCGTCCGCCGCGCTGCTGTCGGCATGCGGCGCCTGGCAATCCGTATCGGACGCGTCGTCGAGCGCTTATCACGCAGTGTTTTTCAAGCAGATCAAGGTGCTCGACATCGATCTGTCAGCGCGCGAAGCGCTGAACCCCGACGATGCTGGTCGTGCCACATCCGTCGCGGTGCGCGTGTATCAGCTGAAGGACCGCAAGATGTTCGATGGGGCGTCGTACGAGGATCTGCTGAAGAACGACCGCACGGTGCTCGCGCAGGACTTGCAGGCGAGCATGGCATCGGTGCTGAATCCCGGCGCGTCGGCAAGCCTGTCGCAGCCGATGCGGGCCGACACGAACTATGTGGCGGTCGTCGCGTTCTATCGCAATCCGGGTAGCGGGGATGGTTGGAAGTATGTGATCGGGAAGAAGAAGCTCGATGCGGACAAGCCGTTGAAGATCTCGTTGATGGATCAGTTTCTAGTGCCTGCGGGCAGAGCGGCCCACGATTGAGTGGGCCGCCGACTCAATCCGTGCGACCGAGATAGCCCGGTAGCCCCAATGCAGAGTCGCTCCTCGCCAGCTGCAAGGCTTCCTCGAGCAAAGCTGTGAACTTCTCGTCGCTATCGGGCCGCGGCAACGTCGCGCGAAAGAAGTCGGCCCAGCGAAATTCTTCCAGCGGGACACTGGTTTTTTCATAGCCGCCGGCATCGCGGACCGCTGCCGCGAGGCTTCGGTATTCATCGTCCTTCATTTCCCACACGTGCTCCGCCAATTCGGCAAACGGCCGGCGCACGCCTTGCGCGTCATACGGAAAGGTCCATCGTTGGTTTTCCATGCTGAGCCAGAACGATGCCCACGTGTACGACGAAAGATCCCGCACCAGCACGACCGGAACCGCGCGCACGCCCACCTGCCACAGCGCCGCCGCCACATGGTGATGATCGATCGCGAACGGTATGCCGTTGGGTCCGCAGACGACCGGTATCGGCTTTTCGGCGATGGCCATCTCCAGGTCATGGCTGCTCAGGGACCGGTATTGGCGGGCTTTTTCGCGGACCTCCCGCGCGCCGTGGGTCATTTGTGTGGGGCGGAGCTCTTCGATTTGCCGCGTGTCCATGTCGGTCTCCTTGTCTGGATGCGTTGACGCGGCTCCCGCAAATTTCATGCCCCCGGGCGCGAGGCGTCGCCCACTTTCCGCCAGACGTCTACGGCGCATCGTCCACACACAGCACCGGATCGCTGACCAGACAATCCGCATCAGACGCGGCAGGTCCGCCGCCGCGCGTTTTCAACGACGTCTGCTGCGCGGCGATGCGCAATCCCTTGGGCAGCAGCACCCACATGCGCAGCCGCTCTTTGGTGTGGCTCGCCTGGGTCTGCGCGGTTTGACCGAAGCCGTAGAAGTAGTCGGCTCTGACGGCGCCCTGAATCGCACCGCCCGAATCCTGCGCGAGCATCAGGCGGTTGATCGCGCCGGGTGCCTGAGGGTCGTCACGCGTGGACACGAATACCGGCGCGCCGAGCGGCGTGGTGCGCGGATCGACGGCCACCGAGCGGCCCGCCGACAGGGGCACGCCCAACGCGCCCAGCGGACCGTTCGGTGAATCGGGGATCACACGAAAGAACACATAGCTCGGATCCGAAACCGCATACACGGGATGAGGTTTCGGCGTGGTCGTCGCCAGGGTGAAACCGCGCAGCAACGGCGACGTGGGTTCGTCATCGTCACCGTCGGCGGGCGCCGCGTTGCCTTCGTTGCTCGTAGCGGGCGCGCCGTCGTCGCTGATGTCGACCTCGATCTCCATGCCGCGCACGACGAGCTTGCGCGCGCCGGCCGTCGCGTTGCCGCTGTGCGCGAGCGGCGGCAGGAACGGCCGGCCGTTCTGTTCCGCATAGGCGAAGCGGCGAATCGAGCCGTCGCTCATGCGGACCTTGCCCGCGCCTTGCAGCTGCATCGAGTACAACATCACGGGGTCGTCGACATAGGCGAGGATCGGCGCCTTCAGTGCGCCGCGCTCGATCTCGGCGCGCGTGTAGTACGGCACGATGCGCCCGCCATCGAGCCGCAGTCGAATCTTCTTGTCGCGGATATCCGGCACGCTATCGCGCAGGTCCAGCGCGTAGACGCCTTTGAGGTCGCCACTCGTCGTATCGCTGAGCGCGATCACGTTACGTCCATCGATGCGAGCCGCGCTCACGTCACCTCGCGCGCGGTCCGGCAGGCGCCGCGCGTCGAGGTAGAGCATGTCGGCCGGCGTGCCATAGACCGGATAAAGATAGGCGCCGCCGTACTGCTGGCTGCCATTGAGCAGCGGCTCGTAGTAGCCGGTCATCGTACCGTCGAGCGAGCGGTCGGGATTGCGGATCTGGTACGCGCTGAAATACGTTTCGAAGAAACGCCGGATCGCCGCGGCGTTGCCAACGTCCACCGCTCGCGCGGCATTGCACGGTTCCGACCAGCCGCTGCGCGCGCCGAGCACGGTGCAGCTGCGGCGAAACGCTTCCCATGACGCGGTGACGTCGTCCGTGTCCCACCCGGGCAGGTCGGCGAAAGCAATCGGCTCGTAGTAAGCGTGGCGCGTGGCGAAGCCGCCGCTCAACGCAGCCTTGGGACGCGGGTTATTGGAGCCGGTGGACGTGCCCGAGACCGTCGCGTGTGTCGTTACGGGAGCCGGCGTCGGCCCAGGCATCGTCGGCGGCGCGGGTGGCGATGCTTGCGCCGTCGGCGCCGCCTGCTCGACCGGCGACGTCGCCGTGTGGCTCGTGTCCCCCAGGATGACGCTGGTCGCGGGCGTGTTGCTCGCGCAAGCCGCGAGCGTGGCTGTCAGCGCAAGCAGGAGAAGCTGAGCCCGTTGCATGCGGCCTCCTTGCGGACCATCGCGAACGTCGCGCGTGCTAGCCTGGCGGCTTGACGGCATCGATGGTGAACGTGGCGGCGCCGAACGCGCCGGCGCAATCCGCCGTGCCTGCCGGGCAACGCGGCTTGCCCGCGAACGGCGAGTAGCGCGGGCCGCGACGCGCGGCCGCTTGCTGCTGGGCATCAGCGGGGAATGACTGGAACGGCGCCGCGGACTTCAAACCACCGTCGGAAAAATCGCGCGGCGTCGTCGATACCAGCGTCAGAAAATGGTTGGGACCAGGCGGGTTGCCCGCCAGCATCGGCCAGCTGGCGCGCGGCAACGACAGTGTCTGACCGGCGGCGATCCGGTTGTTGCGATCGAGTCCGTTCGGAAACAGCATCAGGTACTGACCGTCCGGATCGACCATGAACACATACACGTAGCCCGCGCGGTTGCTGTCGAGTTTGAATTGCAGATGATCCTTGCCGATCGTGGCGGACGTGCTGCGCGGTGTGGCGGTGATCTGAATCGATGGATCGGCCAGCGTCACGATTCGCTCGAGTTCGCTCGCGGGGGTGAAGGGCGCGAGGTCGTCGGCCTGCGCGGGTGGTGTGGCGGGCGCGGCAACCGTGGCGGGCGAGGCAGGAGCAACCGGGGCAACCGGGGCAACAGCAGCAACGGCTGCCGGGCTTTGAGCGGCATTGCCAGGCGTCGGCGCAGCCGTGTCGCGCGCATCCGTGCTTGCCGTGACAGCCGGGCGCGCGGTCGGTGGCGAACGCATGGCAAACCACGTACCGACCGCCGCGAGCGCCACGACGCAAACGGCACCTGCTGCGATCAAGCCCGTGCGTTTCTTTTGACTACCGCCAGCCGCAGGAACGGCCGCTGTGCCTGGCTCATTGCGCTTCGCCTCGACTGTCGCGGCCGTCGTTGTTCGCGGCGCATTGGTACCCGCTGTCTCGACGGAAGCGCGAGTCGTGGGTTCGATCGCCGCAGCGGCGTCATCACGCGTATCGATGGCAATGCCCAGTTCGTCCGCCAGCGCCTGAACGCTTTGCGGGCGCTGTTCGGGGCGGACCGCGAGCGCATGGTCGATCGCGCGCAGGAACCGCTCGCTATAGCGGCCGGCCGCCGTCGTGGCGAGCGGCACATACGTGTCGCTCATCAGTCTGCCGACCGACGGCGGCGGTGTCTTGCCCTGAATCGCGAAATAGATGACCGCGGCGAGTGCGTACACATCGGTCCACGGCCCCTGTTTCAAGGCCGCCACTTCGGCATATTGCTCGACGGGCGCATAGCCGGGCTTCAGGATCACCGTCAAGGCCTGGGTCATGTCGCCGATCACGCGCCGCGCCGCGCCGAAGTCCAGCAGCACGGGGCGGCCGCTGCCCTTGAGCAGCATGATGTTGTCCGGCGCGATGTCGCGGTGATAGCACTGCGCCGCATGCAATACCGCCAGTGCTTCGAGCAGCGGCGCGAGCAGGGCGCGCAGCCATGCTTCATCGGGTGGGGCACTCATGCGGCGCAAGCCGTCGCGCAGCGTCACGCCCTCGTAGTACGGCATCACCATGTACGCGGTGCCGTTGGCCTCCCAGAACCGGTACACCTTGACGAGCGAATGATGATCGAAGCGGGCGAGCAGCCGCGCCTCGTTGATGAAGCTTTTCAGGCCGGCGCGAAAGGTGTCTTCATGACGTTCCGAGCGGACCGACACTTCGGCCGCGCCGACGCGCGAGGCCAGCGCAGCGGGAATGTATTCCTTCAGCGCGACGTGACGTCCTAGCTGGGTGTCGTAGGCGAGATAGACGATACCGAAGCCGCCTTCGCCAATCAGATCGACGATCTCGAACTCGCCGAGCCGTGTGCCCGCGGGCAGCGCATGTTGCGCGTTCGAACCCTGCGCGGCGGGGCGGGTGACGACTGTGCGATCGGCGTCCGCCGCTTCGGCGGGGTTCTGCTGGCCGTCCGGTCCGGACGCCCGTTGCACCATCACGGTTTTGTCGTCGGGGCTGCTCATCGGCTGTGGCTCCCTGGAGGGTACGACGGCAGAGCCCGGCACACGCGAGCGCCACCCTCACGCGCAGGCGCGTCCGTCTTTAAGACGAATGAGCGGGTCATTTTTTGAAATCAGGCGGGCGCGCGTGCCTGAGCGGTGGTCCGCGTGCGGCCGCCGGTTTCAAAATCGGCCGGCCGGATTCGTCTATACGGTGTCGGTCAACCGCTGCGTGCAGCTTGCGGGTTGTACGCGCATTCCATCCCAGCCGCTTCCTTTTGCCTTCTTGCAGGAAGTTAAAGTGAACGAGCGCCAAGGCTTATCGAGCGGGATGGCACACCGCGTCGTGCGACGCGACTCGCGGCGCGCGCTCGTCGCATGGGCGCACCGGATCGACGCCGCGTGGATCGCGGGCGCGCTCGTCATGGGCTCGATGCTGCTGGGCGCGGCGGGCAATACGCTGGCCGCTGGCACGTCCGCCGCCGCGGCGCGGCCCGCGAGCGCCGTGGCCCTCGCGCCCGAGTCGTTCGGCTTTCGTCAGGCCGATGAACGCGAACGCGACGCCGAAACGATCAACACGTTGACGTCCGAGGGACGTCTGCTGCTGTCGCGAGACCGCGTCAAACTCCCTGCCTACGACTATTGCAGCATGTCCGTCGCGGCCGCCGAGCGCGGCGACTTCCGCGACAGCGTCGATGCCGCCGCGCGCGCGCTGGTGGTGGCCGGGCAGACCAACAATGCGGATCTGGCGGCCCTGTCCAAACGCGATCTCGCGATCGCCTACAGCTATGCCGGCGACCTCGACAACGCCGAACGCTACGCCCGCGATGCTCTCGCTTCGACGCCGAAGGCGCCCGAGCAGGTCTTTGCTCCGGCCAACAAGGTGCTCGGCGATGTCGCGTTGCGCCGGGGCAAGCCGCAGCAGGCGCTGGCCGCCTACGAAGACGCGCTCACGACCGCCTCGCCGCGTTACAAACCGCTGGTGCTGATGTCGATCATCAACGCGCAGCTCGCCGAGGGCGATACGCCTGGCGCGCGCCAAACCTTCGATGCGCTCGGCGCACCGGCCACTGCGGAACTCGCGCCCGCCTACCGGCGCATCGAAGGCAATCTGCTGCTGGCCGAAGGCAAGCCCGAGGATGCGAAACACGCGTTCGAAGCGCTGTTGAGCCAAAGCGGCAATTCCAGCGACGCCAACTACGACCGCCTGTGGGCCCACGAAGGAATCGGCCGCGCCGACCTCGCGCTCGGCGACAAGCCGCATGCGCGCGAAGCCTACCTGCTGGCCGTCGACGACTCCGAGAAAATCCGCGCGCGGTTTCGCAGCGACGAGTTCAAGACGGCACTGTTCGGCGACACGCAAACGGTATTCGAAGAGGCCATCGCGCTGACGGTCGAAGCCGGTGACTACGAGAGCGCATGGAGTCTGTCCGAACGCAGCCGGGCGCGTGCGCTGCTCGACGTCGTGCGCAACCGCGTCGACGCCGGCGTCGACGACCGTCAATTGAACGGGCAGGTGCCGAGTCTTGCTGCGACGCGCGGCGCGCTCCGGCCCAACGAGGCGATCGTCGAATTTCACAGCCTGCCCAACGAGCTGATCGTCTGGGTGGTGCGCAACGATGGCCTGACCGGCCACACCTTGCCGATCGCGCGCGCGGACATGGATGCCGCCGTGACCGACCTGCGCAACGCGATCGTGCGCCGGCGACCGGCCGCGCTGACCTATGGCGACAAGCTCGATGCGTTGCTGATCGCGCCGCTCGGCTTGCGCGCCAACGAGCGGCTCATCATCGTTCCGCACGGCGCGCTGCACTATCTGCCGTTTCAGGCGCTGCACGATGCCGACGGCTTTCTGATCGAACGCCATGCGATCGCGCTCGAACCATCGGCGAGCGTCGCGGTACAACTCGCGCAACGCCAGCAGAAGATCGCGAGCGATCTGGTCGCGTTCGGCAATCCGACCATCACACCTGCCTATGCGCTGCCAGGGGCCGAGGCGGAAGTGCAGGGCATCGCGCCGCTGTTCGCGCGCAACGAGGTGTTTCTGCATAGCGATGCCACGCGCCTGAGCTTTCGCGACAACGCGCCCGCCGGACGCGTGTTGCACGTGGCGACGCACGCCCAGGCCGACACGATCGATCCGTTGCACTCGAGCATCCTGCTCGCGCCCGCGACGCAGCCGGCCGACGGCCCGGACGCGCTGCTGGCCAAAGACATCTACAACCTGAAGCTCAACAACGTCTCGCTCGTCACGCTGTCGGCCTGCGAGACGGGGCTTGGCCGGATCGCGCGCGGCGACGAAATTCTCGGCTTCACGCGGGCGTTCTTCTATGCCGGCGCCACCAGCCTGATCGTGTCGATGTGGCCGGTCGCGGACGAATCGAGCGCGCTGACGATGCGCACTTTCTACGCGCAACTCGCGCAAGGCCATGACGCGATCGACGCGATGCGCACCGCGCAACTGACGGTTCTGCACACGCCGCGCTTCGCGCATCCGTTCTTCTGGGCGCCATTCGATCTGATGGGTGGCTGGCGTTTGACCATCGCGCGTCAGCAGCAGGGATGAACCAAACAGACCCTAGACCGATGAACAGACTCCGACTGATCGCCGCGGCGGTGTCCTGCAGCAGTGCGCTCGCGTGGGGCCAGACGCTGCCGAACGCGGGCAGCATCCTGAACCAGACGGCGCCGCGCGAGACCCGGCCGGCGCCGCCGGGCGGCACTCAGGCGTTACCCGCCGTGCCGCCGCCGGCGGCGCCCGTGACGGCGCCCGGCCCGACCTTCCTGCTGAAGAGCATCAGGTTGAAGGGCAACGACACGATCGCCAGCGACGCGCTGCTTGCGCCCGTTCAGGACAAGCTCGGCAAGCAAACCAGCTTCGCCGGGCTCGAAGAGATTGCCGCGCGCATCACGCAGATTTATCGCGATCACGGCTATCTGCTCGCCCAGGTGGTGATCCCGCCGCAGGACGTCACGTCCGGCAACGTCGAAATGAGCGTGCTCGAAGGGCGCGTCGGCCATGTGCGGCTCGACATCGCGGCCGGCACGCCGATCCGCGAAGATCTGTTGCGCGCGCGGGTCGCGCAGATTCCGTTGGGCAAGCCGCTGCAGCAGCACGAACTCGAACGGACCATGCTGCTGCTGTCCGATCTGCCGGGTATTCAGGTCTCCTCGGCAATCGAAGCGGGCGAGGAGCCGGGCACGGTCGATCTGACCGTCAACGTCGCGCCGGCCAAACGCTGGACCTTTGCGCTCGATGTCGACAACTTCGGCGCGGAGTCCAGCGGTACCTGGCGGCTCGGTGCGCTCGCGCGCCTGAACTCGCCGTTCATGATCGGCGACAACCTGGACCTGCGGCTGCTCGGCAGCGAACGCGGCGACACCCTTTACGGGCGCGTCGGCTACGAAGCGCCGATCAATGCGCAAGGCACGCGCGTCGGGGTCGCGGTGTCGCGGCTCAACTATGCGCTCGGCCAGGAATTCGCGTCGCTCGACGCGCAGGGCGAGGCGACCGTGGTGGACTTCACGCTCACGCATCCGCTCGTGCGCACACGCAATCAGAGCCTGTTGGGGCGCGTCAATCTGGAGTATCGCGACCTGATCGACAACGTCGGCATCGTCGATCAACACAATCCCAGATCGCTGGTGGAGGGCAGTATCGGCCTGAGCTATGAAAGCCGCGACGCGCTGTTCGGCGGCGGCTTCAATAGCGCGGATGTCGAGCTGTTGATCGGCAGTCTGCATTTCCGCAACGCGCAAGCCGAGGCGCTCGATGCCTCGCCGCTCGGGCGCGACACGCAAGGTACCGAAGTGCGCGCCACTTTCTTCGCCAACCGCCTGAACGCGATCACCGAGCGGCTCAGCGTATTCGCCGGCGTGTCCGGCCAGTGGGCCGGAACCACGCTCGACAGTTCGTCGCGCTTCCTGCTCGGCGGCCCGCACGCGGTGCGCGCTTATTCGCCGTCCGAGGCACTGGTCGACGAGGGGTTCGTCGCCACCCTCGAAGGGCGCTTTGCGATCGATGCGCGGGCGACCGTGTTCACGTTCTTCGACTTCGGTACCGGTTGGTACAACGCCACGCCGCGTCCGGGCCAAGGGTCGAACGTGATCACGCGCAGTGGCGCGGGTCTCGGCGCGTTCTGGGCCGCGCCGGGCGGCATTGCGCTACAGGGCACGGTCGCATGGCGCACGACCGGGCCCGATACGACCGGCAACGACAGGCTGCCGCGCTTTTATGTGCAACTGACCAAGACGTTCTAGCAGGCAGCCAAACGCAACGAGACGCAACGCAACGACAAGCAGCAGCAATCTGCACCGAGGTGTGCGATGAACAAGCCATGCAATGTGCGACCGGGGCACGTGAGCACGATCGCCGGCGCGGTCGCCGCGTTGTTCGCGGCGTCGTATATGCCGCTCGCGCTCGCGAATCCGACCGGCGCCCAGGTGGTGGCCGGCACGGTCAGCATCAACTCGCCGGGCGCGGGACAGATGCACATCACGCAGGGCTCGTCCAATGCGATCGTCAACTGGAACACGTTTTCGATCGGTAGCGGCGAAGCGGTCAGGATCTCGCAGCCGTCGGCTTCCGCCGCGCTGCTCAACCGCGTGACGGGCAACGACCCCAGCGTGATCGCAGGACGCCTGCAGGCCAACGGCAAGGTGTTTCTCGTCAATCCGGCGGGGGTGATCTTTGCGCCGGGATCATCGGTGAACGTGGGGTCGATGATCGCCTCGACACTCAATATCTCCAATGCCGATTTCCTTGCCGGCAACTTCCATTTCGTCGGCGCGTCCGCGGCGGCGCTCAGCAATGCGGGGTCGCTGACGGCGGCCGCGGGCGGCACCATCGCGTTGCTCGGCGGCACGGTCAGCAATAGCGGCACGGTCAGCGCAAAACTGGGCAGCGTCGCGCTGGGGGCGGGCAACGACATCACCGTCGACTTTGCCGGCGACGGTTTGACCACCCTGAAGATCAACCAGGGCGCGGCGCACGCGCTGATCGGCAATACCGGCACGCTGGCCGCCGACGGCGGCACCGTGGTGATGAGCGCACAGACGGCCGACGCGCTGGCGGGCACCGTCATCAACCAGCAAGGCATCGTGCGCGCGCAGAGCCTGAGCGAACACGACGGCCGCATTCTGCTCGACGGCGGCACGAACGGCGTGACACAGGTGAGCGGGACGCTCGACGCCAGCGGCGGCGCGGGGCAAACCGGCGGCAGGATCGACGTGACCGGCTACGACGTGGCGCTGCTGGCCGGAGCGTACGTCGATGCGAGCGGCGCCGCGGGCGGCGGAACCGTCCACTTCGGCGGCGGCCCGGCGGGCGCGGACCCCTCCGTTCGCAATGCCAATGCGATCTGGATGTCGCCGAGCGCCAGCCTCCATGCGGATGCGCTCGTCGACGGCAATGGCGGCAACGTCGTGGCTTACAGCGAAACGGCCAGCCGCATTTACGGCACGTTGACCGCGAAGGGCGGGCCGCAGGGCGGCGACGGCGGCTTGATCGAAACGTCCGGCCATACGCTCGACACGACCGGCATGAGCGTCGACGCATCGGCGGCGAAGGGTCAGGGCGGCAGGTGGCTGCTCGATCCGTTCGAGGTCGACATCGTGACGCAGGTGCCCGATGTCACCGCGGCGCCGGTCCCGACGCAAACCGCAGCCGATTCGAACACGATGACGTTCGGGCCGATCACGGGCAGCACGTTCATCCTGAACACGGCGCTTACCGGTCCGCTGAGCCTCGGTACGTCGGTGACAGTACTGACAGGGACCGATCCCAACTTCGGCGCGGGCGATATCGTCGTCGACGCGCCGCTCAACCTCACGACCGGCACGCTTCCCGCCACGCTGAAGCTGAGCGCGACGGGATCGGTGCTGGTCAACAACACCATTACGTCGAGCGCGGGGCCGCTCAGCCTCGTATTCGATGCGAACGTGGGCGGCACGAGTCCGCTCAGCCTGGTCTCGTTCCAGGGCGTCACGGTGAAGACCAACGGCGGCAGCGTGACGTTGGGAAGCGGTGGCGCGAGCCCGGTCCTGATCCAGAACTCGAACATCGACACCGCGGGCGGCGATCTGACAGTCACCGGCACGTTCCCGATCAATGGCGTGGCGATTGGCTATCTGATCACGTCGTCGTCGGGCATTTTCATCGACTCGTCGACCATTTCCACGGAGGGCGGCGTGTTCTCGCTGACGGGCGTGGCGCTGGGTCCGAACGCCAACGGTGTGGCGATCAACGGCACCAGCTCGCTCTCGACGACGAGCGGCGCGCTTCGCATCGCCGGCACGGCGACCGCCGGCGGCGGAGGCAACGACGGCGTGATCGCGCAAGGTGACAATACGATTCAAACCGGCAGCGGCGCGCTCACCATCAGCGGCGCCGGCAGTTCGAATATCGAGGATCAGGGCATCGGCGTGCTTCTATCCGGCACTTCAGCCAGCACGACGAGCGGGGCACTGAGCGTGAACGGCAGTTCTTCTGGCAGCAGCGCGATGGGCGTGTTCCTGAGCGGCGGCGCCACGGTGGGTGAGGGTGCCGCGCTGCAGCCGGGGCTCAGCAGTTCGGGCGGCGCGATCACGGTCAACGGTAGCGTGGCGCAAGGCGCGCAAGGGGGCTTCGGCGTCGAGATTCAGAACACCACGATCTCCAACACGACCGGCTCGATCGGCGTGACGGGCAATGTCACCGGTACAGCCGCCGGCGGCACCTTCGCGAACGGCGTCTATTTCTATGGCACCACGTTGAGCACCGGCAGCGGCGACATTTCCGCCGCCGGCAGCGTGTCGTCGAACATGAACGTCAGCATCGGCCTCGACATGCATGGTTCGTCGGTCCAGTCGACGAGCGGCAACCTCGAGTTCACCGGACAAAGCGTGGGAGCCGCGGTCAACGGCGACTCGGTGATCGGGCTGATGTTCGAGAACACGCTATGCGTGGACTGCATCCAGACAGCCTCCGTATCGGTGACGACCGGCACGGGCACGGTGAGCCTGTTCGGCAGCGGCACCGGTCCGTTCGTGCAGGGTGTGCTGATCACCGACGGCACGACGATCACGTCGACCAACGGCGGGGCGATCGATATCCGCGGCGCGGTGAGCGGCCCGGCCGGCAGCAGTCCGAACCTGCAGAACGACTACGGCGTGCTGATCGCCAATGGCGCGATCAGCGCGACCGGGACGCGTACCACCACGATCGGCATTGCCGGTTCGACCACGACGTCCGATCCGGGCGTCGCGATCGGCCTTGCGGTGCCCGAGACCGAGCAGAGCGAGTTTGGGCTGATCAATCCGACCTCCATCGCCACCGGCGGCGGCGTGACGAGCGCGGTCGCCAATGCCACCGCCGACAACGTGACGATCTCGACGACGAATCCCGCTTCGATCGTGTTGCGCGCATTCAACGACGGCACGGCGAGCAGCCTCGCCATCACGCAGGCGACGCTGTCGTCGCCGGGCGGCGTGCTGTCGATCATGCCGGCGTCGGTGGACCCCTCGAGCTTCACGATCACCGCTCAGAACGCGACGCCGATCACGCTGCTCGGCACGGGCGGCGGTCTCAGCATCGACGCCCCGACTTTCTCGACCTTCGCGTCGATTCCCAGCATCGTGCTCGGGTCCAGCACGCAAACCGGGCGCATCACAGTGAACGGGCAGTGCGTATCGGCCGGCTCGCCTTGCGTGCCGACACGTCCGGGCTTCGCGAACAATCTCACGCTGTCCAACCCGGGCGCGGGCAGTCAAGGGATCGCGCTGACCTACGGCATCTCGACTCCGGGCCAGACCTTGATGCTCCTGTCGGCCGGTCCCGTCACGGACCCTGGCGGCATCCAGGCCGCCGGGCTGATTCTCGCCGGCCCCGGTACCTTCACGCTGACCGATCCGCAAAACGACGTCGGCGTGCTGGCGCTGGCCAACGCGGGGAGCGTCGACTTCTCGAACTCGCATGGCTTCGTGATCGGCCCGCTGACGAGCCAGACGTTCGACTCCGTCGCGAGCCAGTTGAGCCCGATGAGCGTGACGAACTCTACGCTAACCGGCAGCCTCGTCGCGACCGCTACGACCGGCAATATCGGGCTGGGCGCGAGCACGCCGTCCGCGACGGCTCCGAATACGAATCTGAGCGCGGGCGGCTCGATCGATCTGGTGATGGAGAACGGCGTGTTCGTCGATGCGAACTCCGGCACACTTGGCGCCGGCAACGCATGGCGAGTCTGGGCCAGCACCTGGAACGGCGAGACACGCGGCAGCGTGCAGCCGAACACCGCCCAGCCCAATTTCTACGGCTGCCTGTTTGGCTCGGGCTGTAGTTGGGGCGGCACGGTGCCCACCACCGGCAATCATTTCGTCTATGTCGCACGGCCGACGGTCACGGTCAGCGCGGACGGCGCGACGCGCTACGTCGGCGCACCGAACCCGGCGTTCACCTACACGACGAGCGGTCTGATCAACGGCGATACCGCCGCGGGCACGTTGAGCGGCTCGGAGACGACCACGGCCACTCTGACTTCACCGGCGGGTGGCTATCCGATCGACCCCAACTTCACGTCCAGCGTGGGCTATATCGTCAACGAAGTGCCGGGCACGCTGACGGTGATTCCGTTTCAGAGCACGATCCCGAATCCGCAGGGCCCGATCCCCAATCCGGTCGCGCAAAGCGGTCTGCAGACGTTTTTCAGCAGCCAGGAGCAGACGTTCGTCTACGAAAACAATCTGCAGGGCACCAACATCTGCATCGGCTCGAACCAGCCGCTCTTCAGCACGACGCCGCCTGGCGAGAAACAGGACATCCTCGCGGTCGAATGGAAGCGGGTGCGTTCGCAGCCGAACCTGAACAGCTGCCTGCTGACCAACACCCAGCACGGCTGCGGTGACTTCTAGCGGGAGCCGGGCGAAGCGGGCGGGACGGGTGGCGCGGCGCCTGCGGGCGAATGCAGCGCGCGCAGTTGCGCGATGGCGGCCTCGGCGCTCGCGACGAACCGTTGCGAGAGCCGCCATGCTTCGACGACCTCCTGATGGACGGGCTGCTCCATCCCGAGGTGAATCCGGAAGAATCGTTCAGCGTGGATGGCCGGGTGGTAATGCTGGCGCACCCGCTTCGCGTCGATCAGCCGCCGGTTGCCGAACAGCCGGCTCAATGCCCACGAAAACGCGCCGTCTTCTCCGCCGACGCGACGAAAGAACGCGTCGAGCGGAAACCCGCCCAGCGCGCGATACACCGCCCGCCGGATCACGAGACTGCTCGGCACGGTGTTGCTGAGGATTGCGGCATATTTATCGAAATCGGGATGCTCGACGATCGCGCGCGGAAAGCCCGCATAGTCGACGTCGAGCCGCACCGATGCCTCGCCCGGACAACGCTGCAGATAGCCACTCGCCGCGGCCAGCGCGCCGGGCAGATATTCGTCGTCGGCGTCGATGAATCCGAGCAGATCCTCGCTCGCGTGCATCGCGGCCCAGTTGCGCGCGGCGGCGACACCGCCGTTCACGTGCATGCGCAGCACCTGCACGCGCGCGTCGAGGCGGCCGTAATGTTGCGCGAGTTCGATCGAAGCATCGGTCGAGCCATCGTCGACGACGATGATTTGTGCCGCCTCGGGCTGGATCAGGCAGCTTTCCAGTGCGCGGCCAAGCGTTGCCGCCATCTGCAGACAGGGAATGATGATCGAGATCGGCATGATGCGAGCCCCGTTCCGATGCTGATCCGCTGCGTTACGCCTGTGCCGGGCCGGGCATCAATTGCGTCGCCTCTGCGTCGTCGCCGACCCACACCGCGAACGCCGTGAAGTTGTCGTGATTCGTGCTGGCGCTCGCGCGCACCTGTTGCGCGAGCGCGTCGAGCCAGGCGCCGGGTGTCGCCGCATGGGCCAGCGCGTCGGCGATGCCGGCGTCGTCGGCGTACTCCCACAGGCCGTCCGTGCAGATCAGGAAAGCGTCGCCGTCATGCAGCGCGAAAGTACCGTCGACGCCCGCAATGTTGAGTGCGTCGCGCGTGCCCAGCGCCGCATACAGCACGTTGCGGCGCGGATGATGACGCATCTCCTCCTCGGCGAGCAGCCGCGCGTCGACCATCTGCTGAACCATGCTGTGGTCGCGCGTGCGCGCGCAGATCTCGCCGTGGCGGAAACAGTAGAGGCGGGTGTCGCCGCAATGGGCCCACGCGGCCGTCGCGCATTCGCGGTCGATGGCGAGCACCACGGCCGTCGAGCGCATGTCTTGTTCATTGCCTTTGCCGCGCAACTGTTCTTCGACGATGTTCTCATTGGCATGCGTGAGCGCGCTGATCAGCCGGTCGCCCGTCGGCGGCAATTCGGCAACGGTCAGGTAGCGCAAATCCGCCAGCACCGAAGCGACGACGAGGCGCGAGGCGGTGTCGCCGCCGCCGTGTCCGCCGGCGCCGTCGGCGACGACGCAATAGTAGAGCCGTTCGCTCGACCAATCGCCGAACGAATCTTCGTTGCGCGGGCGGTCGCCCCGGTCGGTCAGGCTTGCGGTGGCAAGTTGCACCGTTGACCTCTCATATGCTCGTGGTCTGTCGAGCTCATTCCTGCGCGTGCGACTGCGCGGACAGAATGCCCAGAACCAGCAGGATGACGATGCGATTGCCCGGCGAGATGTCGATGCCGAGGCTGTGCTCGATCCATTGGCCGATTTGCGTGCGGGCGAAGTCGGCGGGTATCGAGCCTTTTTTCAGCGTGACGCCAAGCTTGCGCGCCCGGTAGTGATACGACGCGATGCCGTAACGCGCGGCCACCTGCGACAGACCGCCTTTCTCGTTCGACAGCCAGCCGAGACTGCCGGCGAGCAGCATGCGGTCGGCGTCGTCGAGCGAAGCGATGAAATGCGACGCGGATTCGCGTACCTCGGCTTCGTGCAGACCGTATTGCAACAGGACCGAGCCGATCGGATCGGGATGAAAAGCCGTTTGCCGGTCGATTTCGAGCATCACGTCGCCTTCGTCGAGCGACACGTTGCGCTGATGGCTCGCGCTGCGCAGACAGTCGATCAGATAGCGGCGGAAATAGGCGCACACGGCATGGCTGGTCGAAGGCGCGCTGTGCAGCGGGAAGGTGGGCAATGCCGTCGGCGCGGTATCGAGGCGGAACACCTTGAGATAGAGGAACTGCGAGATCAGTTCTTCCTTGTCCTCGCCCAGCGCCTGCAATTCCGACGGATGGTAGCCGGTCAGCGCGCGGCGCACGATCGTATAGATCGACGCCATTTCGTCGTGGCTCAGGCAGGTGCGGCGTTGCCACAGGTCGGGCAGTGCGCTTTCTCCAGCGTGGTCGGCAATTGCAGCGCTTTGGATATCTGCCACTTTTCACCCCGAGGTGGTGAGCCCCGCTTCTTAAGGGCGGAGCCCGGCTGCTGACACTACCCATTTCGCCGCGTGTGTGGTGCGCCGGTTTTCTGTCCCCAATGAATCCGGCACTCGCTTTGCCGCCATATCGGGCAGATTGCGTATGCCAAACGCTTGCAATACCGGCAATTCCGCCGTGCAACCGGCGCGTGATTGGAAAACAGACTTAGTCTATTGGCACGTTTTATATATTACAAGGTAAAACTTAATATGTTATTCACCGCTGCGGCGACGGGTTCTATCGCTATCAGGACTAACCCTAAACGCAACGTAAGCGCCTACCGGCAACCCGGAAAGGTCAAATTTTTTAAAAAATCCGGGCACCTGATTCGTTTACCCAGATGTCGGGCGATCCCGCCAATCGACCGTCCTGAAAGGGCGCGCTGGTGAGGTCGTAAGACGACTGTCCGAGCTTGTGATTGTAATGGTGCCGGAACGAAAAGGTTAAAACTTCTTAAGTGTTTATGGAGTTGAATGGTATTACATATACTGTTTCGCTTAATTAAACAAAATCCGTTTCTATTGCTATCCGGCTTTGATTTTCCGGGCTGCGTGCTATTCTCATATCGGATTGCCGCCGAGAAAGGACAACGCTCGCTAAAAACATCGCAATAGCTGGCGAAGGCAATCTAATCAGAGTTAACACGTATTTCCGGGAACGCTGATTCCCGGCGGGCAAGGGCAACCCGTACCGGTCACTTACGGTGCGTCGAGACTACTCATCCGAGACCGATACCAGACATGGCCACGCTTCTCGCGGGCGAAATGCTTGCCGACATATCAGCTGCCAGTCCATGCGGGGACGACCTCGAGTACGACCCTGACTTCCTTGCGCTCGAGCAGGTCGTCCACGGCAAGCCGGACGTGCAGTTCGGCGAGACCATGGTCGCCGCCACGCCGCCTGACTGGAAAGTGGCCGAAGCGCTATCGCTCGATCTGCTCGCAAAAGGCCGCGACTTGCGCGTCGCGGTACACCTGGCGCGCGCGCTACTCAATCGCCGTCGTTTCGCCGGCTTCGCCGAGGGCCTCGCGCTCGTCGAAGGCCTGCTCGAACAGCGCTGGGACCATGTCTATCCACAGCTCGATCCCGACGACGACAACGATCCGACCGCCCGCGTCAACGCGCTCGCCGCCCTCGTCGAACCGTCCGGCATGCTGGTGGACGTGCGCGACGCACCGCTCGCGTCGTCGCGCGCGCACGGTGGCGTCAGCTTGCGCGACATCGAATATGCGACCGGCGAAGTACCGCTGCCCAAGGGCGTCGAGGCGGCGTCGCTGAGCTCGATCGACGCGGTGATCGCCGACGCCCACCAGGACGCCGCCGAAGCGCACACAGCCTTGCTCGCGGCCACGCATAGCGCGATGCGCATCGAGACGGTATTGACCGAGCGTGTCGGCGCGGCGCGCTCCATCGATCTGTCGCCGCTATCGAGGCTGCTGCGGCGTGCAGCCGACTTTCTCGGCGAGCGTCTCGACGTCCCGGGCGGAGCGCCGCAAGCATCGCCGAACGGCGACGTGACCCCGGGCGAAAGCGCCGGCGCAGTGCCGGCACCCGTGCCGTTGTCCGGCGACATCACGGACCGTCAGGACGTGATCCGCATGATCGACAAGATCTGCGCGTACTACGAGCGTCACGAACCCTCCAGCCCGTTGCCGCTGCTGCTGCGGCGCGCTCGCCGGCTGGTCGACAGGAACTTCATGGAAATTCTGCAGGACCTCGCGCCCGAAGGCGTGCGCCAGGCCAGGCAGGCCGGCGGTATCGAAAACGAGTAAGCAGTCAGGCGGGGATGGGCTTTTTCGCTTCTAGCAACGCCAGTCATGCGCCACGCTGCTCGCGGCCGTGCGGCGTCAACCAGGGGAATGGTCGTGGCCAAGGAAAGCAGCCAGAAATTCATCGCGCGCAATCGAGCGCCGCGAGTTCAGATCGAATATGACGTCGAAGTCTACGGGTCGGAGAAAAAGGTCAATCTGCCCTTCGTCATGGGCGTGCTGGCCGATCTCTCCGGTCAGCCGGCGGACCCGCTCGCGCCGGTGGCGGATCGAAAGTTTCTCGAGATCGACGTCGACAACTTCGACGAGCGTCTGAAGTCGATGAAACCGCGCGTCGCCGTGCAGGTGCCGAACGTGCTGACCGGTCAGGGCAACCTCGCGGTCGACATGACCTTCGAGAGCATGGACGACTTTTCGCCCGCGGCGGTCGCGCGCAAGGTGGACGCGTTGTCGAAGCTGCTGGAGGCGCGCGGCCAGTTGCAAAACCTGCTGACCTATATGGACGGCAAGACCGGCGCCGAGGAGCTGATCGCGAAACTGCTCAACGATCCTGCGTTGCTGCAGTCGTTGGCGTCCGCACCGAAGCCGCAGCAATGAGCGTGATCTACAGGGGAGTCTGACCATGGCTGAACCTAGCACCCAAGGGCAAGCGCAACCCGGCGAGGCGTCGCTTGAAACGAGCGATTTCGCGAATCTGCTGCAAAAGGAATTCAAGCCGAAGAGCGAGAAGGCGAAGGAAGCCGTCGAGACGGCGGTGCGCACGCTCGCCGAACAGGCGCTGCGCGATACGAACGTGATTTCGGGCGATGTGCTCGCGACGATCGAATCGCTGATCGCGCAGATCGACGAGAAGCTGACCGCCCAGATCAATCAGATCATCCACTCGGAAGAGTTCCAGAAAGTCGAGAGCGCGTGGCGCGGTTTGCACTATCTGGTCAACAACACCGAGACGGACGAGACGTTGAAGATCCGCGTGATGAACGTATCGAAGGGCGATCTGTACAAGACGCTCAAGAAGTACAAGGGCACCGCGTGGGATCAAAGCCCGATCTTCAAGAAGCTCTACGAAGAGGAATACGGCCAGTTCGGCGGCGAGCCGTATGGCGCGCTGGTGGCTGATTATTACTTCGACAACGGCGGGCCCGACGTCGATCTGCTGACGCAGATATCAAAGATCTCGGCCGCCGCGCATGCGCCGTTCATCGCCGGCGCCGATCCCGCGGTGATGCTGATGGATTCATGGCAGGAGCTGGCCAATCCGCGCGACCTGACGAAAATCTTCCAGACTCCTGAGCATGCCGCGTGGCGCTCGCTGCGCGAATCCGAGGATGCGCGCTACGTCGGTCTCGCGATGCCGCGTTTTCTCGCGCGCGCGCCGTATGGCGCCAAGACCAATCCGGTCGAGGAATTCGATTTCGAGGAAGACACGGCCGGCGCGGACAGCGGCAAATACGCATGGGCCAATGCCGCCTATGCGATGGCGACCAATATCAACCGCTCGTTCAAGATGTACGGCTGGTGTTCGCGGATTCGCGGCATCGAGTCGGGGGGCGCCGTCGAGAACCTGCCGGTGCACGCGTTCCCCACCGACGACGGCGGCATCGACATGAAGTGCCCGACCGAAATCGCCATTAGCGATCGCCGCGAAGCCGAACTCGCGAAGAACGGCTTCATGCCGCTCGTGCACAAGAAGAACTCCGATTTCGCCGCCTTCATCGGCGCGCAGTCGCTGCACAAGCCCGCCGAGTTCGAAGACCCCGATGCCACCGCGAACGCGAACCTGGCCGCGCGTCTGCCCTACCTGTTCGCCTGCAGCCGCTTCGCTCACTACCTGAAGTGCATCGTGCGCGACAAGATCGGCAGTTTCAAGGAGAGGGACGACATGCAGCGCTGGCTGCAGAACTGGATCCTTCAGTACGTCGACGGCGATCCGGCGCACTCGACGGAAGAGTCCAAGGCACGACGCCCGCTCGCGGCCGCCGAGGTGGTCGTCGAGGAAGTCGAAGGCAATCCCGGTTATTACACGTCGAAGTTTTTCCTGCGTCCGCACTACCAGTTGGAAGGCCTGACCGTATCGCTACGGTTGGTTTCGAAGCTTCCGTCCGCCAAGGCGGCATGACGGAAATCCCCATTCAGTGACGAATTGCTTTGAGCGGAGAAGAAGATGGCCATCGACATGTTCATGAAGCTGGGCGATATCAAGGGCGAGTCTCAGGACAAGACCCACAAGGAAGAAATCGAAGTGCTCGCGTGGAGCTGGGGCATGAGCCAGAGCGGCACGATGCACATGGGCACGGGCGGCGGCGCCGGCAAGGTGTCGGTGCAGGACCTGTCATTTACCAAATACAGCGACAAGGCGAGTCCGCCGATCATGGCAGCCTGCACCAAAGGCACGCACATCGACACGGCGTTGCTGACGGTGCGCAAGGCAGGTGGCGACAATCCGCTCGAGTACTACAAGATCACGTTGAACGGCGTACTGATCAGCTCGTATTCGACCGGCGGCTCGGGCGGCGAAGAACGCTTCACCGAGAACGTCACGCTCAACTTCGAAAAATTCCATGTCGAGTACCAGCCGCAAAACGCGAAGGGCGAGAAGGAAGGCGGGGTGGTCGAAGTGAAATGGAACATCCCCGCCAACGCCACTACCTGATCGGCTGAGCGCAAAGGGCGACTGCACTGCGGCGGTCCTGCCGTCGCAGTGCGGCGGCGGGTGGGACGACTCGAGCCAGACCGGAGCGAACCGGCATGAACGCAGAAGAATGCTTGCGCGAAGGCGATCTCGACGGATGTCTGCGCGAATTGCAAAAACAGGTTCGCAAGGATCCGTCGAAAGCCGCCTATCGCGTCTTTCTATTCCAGTTGCTCGCGGTGACGGGCGCCTGGGATCGCGCATTGACGCAACTGAACGTCGTCGGCGAACTCGACGCGGCCGCGTTGCCGATGGTGCAAACCTATCGTGAAGCGTTGCAATGCGAGGCGCTGCGCGAAGCGGTTTTCAAGGGCGAGCGCGCGCCGCTGATCTTCGGCGAGCCGACCGGCTGGCTTGCGTTGCTCCTCGAGGCATTGCGGCTCGACACCGCGGGCGATAGCGGCGCGGCGGCCGCCGCGCGCGCGCGGGCGCTCGACGAGGCACCCGCCAGCGCCGGCGCATTGAATGGCGAACCGTTCAGGTGGCTCGCCGACGCCGACAACCGGCTCGGCCCGACACTCGAAGCCGTGCTGAACGGCCGCTATTACTGGATTCCTTTTTCGCGCATCAAACGGATCGAAATCGAGCCGCCGTCCGACCTGCGCGACCGCGTCTGGATGCCGGCCGTTTTCACGTGGGCCAACGACGGCCAGGGCGCCGGTCTGATTCCCGCCCGCTATCCGGGCACGCTCGCCGAGCCGAATCGAGCGTTGTGGCTCGCGCGCCTGACCGAATGGATCGGTGACGATCCCGTGCTCGCGCGGCCGGTGGGACAGCGTATGTTCGCCTCCGATGCGAACGACTACGCGCTCTTCGACGTGCGCACGATCGAACTGACGAGCGGCGACGCGCCTGCCGAACAGGACGGCGCGGCCGCTCCGGATCATGGCTGAACTGACCGCGCGTGATCGCCTGCAACCGTCGCTGCTCGACCGGCTGACCGATCTCGAACCGGAGGCGAAGCAGGAAGCGCGCGAGCGGCGCGTTCTGTCGATGCGCGCGCTGCGCGAGAGCGTGCAGCGCGACCTCGGTTGGCTGCTGAACGCGAATGGCCTCGCGTCGGTGCAGGATCTGAGCGGCTATCCGTATGTCGCGACATCCGTGATCAATTTCGGCCTGCCGGACATTGCCGGCAAGACCGCCTCAGGCATCGATCCGTCGCGGCTCGAGCGGCTCGTGCGCGATGCGATCTGGGCGTTCGAGCCGCGCATTCTGCGCGACACCGTGCGGGTCAGTTCGATGCAACTCGAAGAGACGACCGGGCGCCACAACACCGTGTCGTTTCTGGTGGAGGGCGATCTGTGGGCGCAGCCGTATCCGGAGCGGCTCTACTTCAGGACCGAACTCGACCTGGAAGTCGGCGAAATCCGCGTGATCGACCAGGGCGGGCCGCGCTGAAGCCATGAATCCAGACCTGATCAAATACTACAGCCAGGAACTGCAGCATCTTCGGGAGATGGGCGGCGAGTTCGCGCGCGAATTTCCGAAGATCGCCGGGCGCCTCGGACTGGAAAACCTCGAATGCGCGGACCCCTACGTGGAGCGTCTGCTCGAAGGCTTCAGTTTCCTCGCGGCGCGCGTGCAACTGAAGATCGACGACGAGTTTCCGCGCTTCACCCAGCATCTCGCGGAGCTGGTGTACCCGCATTACCTCGCGCCCACGCCGTCGATGGCCGTGGTGCAGATCCAGCCGGACCTGACCAGCTCCAATCTCGCGGACGGCGTGCGGGTTCCACGCGGCAGTACGCTGCGCAGCGTGCTCGACAAGAACGGCTCGACTCGCTGCGAATACCGCAGCGCGCACGAACTGAAGCTTTGGCCGCTCGACATCACGGAAGCGCGGTTTTTTACGCACGCGGGCTCGCTCGGTGGCATCGACAGCGCGCTGCCGGCGAGCATGGCGGCGGGCGCTGCTATCAAGGCCGGCCTCAGGCTGCGCCTACGCGCCACCGCTGGTCTGAGAATCAACCAGCTGAAACTCGACCGGCTGACGCTGTATCTGCGCGGCGCGGACGGGATGGCCACGCGTATCCACGAGCGTCTGCTCGGTTCGGTGAGCGGCGTCGTCGTGATGCCGGCCAAACGTCCGGCGTCCTGGCATGTGCAGTTGCCGGCGAGCGCGCTGCGGCCGCTCGGGTTTGCCGACGATGAAGCACTGCTGCCGGTCAGCCGGCAGTCGTTCCAGGGCTACCGGCTGTTGCAGGAGTATTTCGCGTTTGCGCAGCGCTTCATGTTTCTCGCCATCGACGGTTTGCACGCGGCGTTGCGGCGTTGCGCGGACACCGAAATCGAAGTCATCGTGTTGCTCAAACGCGGTGATCCGCTGCTCGAACAATCGCTCGATGCCAATAATTTCGCGCTGCATTGCACGCCCGCGATCAATCTCTTTGCGCGGCGTACCGATCGCATCGCGCTGTCGGACGAACAGTTCGAATATCACGTGGTGGCCGATCGCACCCGGCCGATGGACTTCGAGATCTATCAGATCGAGAGTGCGACCGGCTATAGCGCGGGCGCCGGCGGCGAGCAGCGCTTCGAGCCGTTCTATCACGCGCGCGATCTCGGCGCGACGTATCGCGCCGGCGCGTACTACCAGGTGCGCCGCGAAAAACGGCTGCCGTCGGCGCGTCAGCATGAGCGCGGCCCGCGCACGAGCTACCTCGGCAGCGAGATGTTCATCGCGCTGGTGGACGCGAGCAATGCGCCGTTTCGCGCTGACCTGCGGCAACTCGGCTTGCAGGTGCTGTGCACGAATCGCGACCTGCCACTGACGATGCCGGTCGGCGTCGGCCCCGCCGATTTCACGCTCGATGTCGAAGCGCCGGTGCAGAGCGTGCGCTGCGTGAGCGGCCCGAGCCGGCCGCTGCCGTCGTATGCGCACGGGGCCGTGGCGTGGCGGCTGTTGAGTCACCTGTCGTTGAACTACTCGTCGCTGCTCGATAACGATGCACAGGAGGGCGCCCGCGCGCTGCGCGATCTGCTGAGTCTCTACTGTCCCGCCGACGAGATCGCGAGTCAGCGGCTGATCGAAGGCGTGCGCTCGATCGATTCGCGCTCGGTGACGCGACGCTTGCCGGGCGCGGGACCGATCGTATTCGGCCGCGGTCTCGAAGTGACGCTGACGCTCGACGAAGCCGCGTTCGAAGGCGCCGGCGCGTTTCTGCTCGGTGCCGTGCTCGCGCAATATTTCGCGCAATACGTATCGATCAACTCGTTCACCGAGACCGTCGTGAAGACGCTGTCGCGCGGCGAGATCATGCGCTGGCCAGCGAGGGTCGGACAATGCCGGACGCTCTGACACTGTTGCGCCGGCTCGAAGACGATGCGCGCCGCTTCGACTTCTTCCAGGTCGTGCGGCTGCTGGAGAACGCGTATGCGGACAAGCCGCGCGTCGGCGAGTCGATGCAGCCGCGCGACGATGCGATCCGTTTCGTGCAGGAGCCCGAACTGGTTTTCCATCCGACCACGCTCGGTGACTTCACCCCGGCCGGCGAGCATCACGCCGCGCGCCTCGCGGTCAAGTTCTTCGGCCTGCTCGGGCCGCATGGTCCGTTGCCCACCCATCTGACCGAGTACGCTCGCGACCGCGCCCGCAACGCGAACGATCCGACCTTCGCGCGCTTTCTCGATGTCTTTCACCACCGGATGGTGTCGCTGTTCTATCGCGCGTGGGCCAATGCGCAACCGGCCGTGAGTCTCGACCGTCCGGGGCGCGATCACTTTTCCTTTTATGTCGGCAGCGTGTTCGGGCTGGGCGAGCCGACGCTGCGCGATCGCGACGCGGTGCCCGATTTCGCCAAACTGCACTTCGCCGGATTGCTGGGGGGCCCGACCCGTCCGGCCTCCGGTTTGAAACTCGTGCTGGCGCGTTTTTTCAACCTGCCGGTCGACATCGAGCAGTGGGTCGGCCATTGGATGACGCTGCCCGCGAATTCGTTGTTGCGCCTGGGCGCAGCGGACGGTGCGGCCGCGCTCGGCGTGTCGACGCTGCTCGGCGCGCGCGTCTGGGATTGCCAGCATAAATTCCGCATCGTCATCGGACCGTTGAGCCGCGCTGATTACGAGCGCTTCCTGCCGGGCGGCGAGAGTCTGAAGCGCCTCGTCGACTGGGTGCGCAATTACGCGCGCGACGGGCTCGATTGGGATCTCCGGCTGGTGCTGAAACAGGAGGATGTGCCACGCCTGAAGCTCGGGCGCCACACGCGGCTCGGTTACACCACCTGGACGCTCGGCCACCCGGCGCGCGGCGATCAGCGGCAACTGGTGTTGCGGCCGACCGGCCCGGACGGCCGTTCACGGATTGCCGTGGCGGCCCGCGAGGCGTCCGCGGGGGCGCCGCCATCGACATCATCGAGGGAATAGAAAAATGGCCGAGATCAAACGGGCAGCGTTGTTCGGCAAGCTGAACAAGCTCGGATTCCGCGCAATCGAGAGCGCGAACGTGTTTTGCAAGTTGCGCGGCAATCCTTATATCGAGCTGTCGCACTGGTTCCACCAGATCCTGCAACTGCAGGACTCCGATCTGCACCGCATCGTCAAACACTACGGGCTCGAGCCTTCCGCGTTGGCGCGCGATCTGACCGAAGCGCTCGACCGTCTGCCGCGCGGTTCGGCTTCGGTGACCGACATCTCGTCGCAAGTCGAGGAGGCGGTCGAACGTGGCTGGGTGTTCGGCTCGCTGATGTTCGGCGAGTCGCAGGTGCGCACCGGCCATCTGGTGGTCGGCCTCCTGAAGACGCCGTCGCTGCGCAACGGGCTCTACGGCATCTCGCGTCAGTTCGAGCGCATCAAGCTCGATTCGCTCGTCGACGAATTTCACGGCCTGCTGCGCGAGTCGCCGGAAGCGGCGATGGGCGCGAGCGATGGTTTTCAGGCGGGCGGCGCGCAGCGCGAAGGCGGCGACGCGGACACCACGGGCGGCCCGGTGCCGGCCGCCGCGCTGGGCAAGCAGGAAGCGCTGCGGCGCTTCACCACCGATCTGACCGAACAGGCGCGCAACGGCAAGCTCGACCCGATCGTCGGGCGCGACGAGGAAATTCGCCAGGTGATCGACATCCTGATGCGCCGCCGCCAGAACAATCCGATCCTGACGGGCGAAGCGGGCGTCGGCAAAACCGCGGTGGTCGAAGGCTTCGCGCAGCGCATCGCGGCGGGCGACGTGCCGCCGTCGCTGCACGACGTGCAGTTGCGCACGCTCGACGTCGGTCTGTTGCAGGCGGGCGCGAGCATGAAGGGCGAGTTCGAGAACCGCTTGCGGCAGGTGATCGAGGAAGTGCAGGCCTCGGAAAAGCCGATCATCCTGTTCATCGACGAAGCGCACACGCTGGTCGGCGCGGGCGGGGCGGCCGGCACCGGCGACGCGGCGAATCTGCTGAAACCGGCGCTCGCGCGCGGCACGCTGCGCACGGTGGCCGCGACCACGTGGGCCGAATACAAGAAGCACATCGAGAAGGACCCCGCACTGACGCGGCGCTTCCAGGTCGTGCAGGTCAGCGAGCCGGACGAGACCCGCGCGATCCTGATGATGCGGGGTGTCACCTCGACGATGGAGCAGCACCACAAGGTGCAGGTGCTCGACGAAGCGCTCGAAGCCGCGGTACGTCTGTCGCATCGCTACATTCCGGCGCGGCAGTTGCCCGACAAGGCGGTCAGCCTGCTCGACACCGCCTGCGCGCGCGTGGCGGTCAGCCAGCATGCGACGCCCGCAGCGGTCGACGATTCGCGCAAGCGGATCGTCGCGCTCGAAACCGAGCTGGCGATCATCGGCCGAGAAAGCGCGGTGGGCGTCGACACGCGGGAACGTGAAGCCGCCGCGGCGGAAAAGCTCGCCGCCGAACAGGCGCGTCTCGCCACGCTCGACACCCGCTGGCAGGCGGAAAAACAACTGGTGACGCGGATTCTCGCGCTGCGCGCGCAACTGCGGGGCGAGACCGGCAAGGTGGAAGGCGCGGCGCAAGCCAGCCGCACGAACGAAGCGAACGAAGCTGCGAACGAAACGGTAGACGAAACAGCGGCCACCGGCGCGACTGACAACCTCGCCAGCGACACCGCGACGCGCGAAGCGCGGCTCGCCGAACTGCGCGACCTGCAGGCGCAGCTCGCGCAGCATCAAGGCGAAGACCCTTTGATCCTGCCGACCGTCGACCAGCAGGCGGTCGCCTCCGTCGTGCAGGACTGGACCGGCATACCGGTGGGCCGGATGGTCCGCAACGAAATCGAAAACGTCCTGAAGCTCGCGGAGAACCTGAACCGGCGCATCATCGGCCAGGCTCATGCGACGGAGATGATCGCGCGGCGCATTCAGACTTCGCGCGCGGGTCTGGACAATCCGAACAAGCCGATCGGCGTGTTCATGCTCGCCGGCACCTCCGGAGTCGGCAAGACCGAGACCGCGCTGGCGCTCGCCGAGGTGCTGTATGGCGGCGAGCAGAACGTCATCACGATCAACATGAGCGAGTATCAGGAAGCGCATACGGTGTCGTCCCTGAAGGGCGCGCCGCCCGGCTACGTCGGCTACGGCGAAGGCGGCGTGCTGACCGAGGCGGTGCGCCGCCGTCCATACAGCGTGGTGCTGCTCGACGAGGTCGAGAAGGCGCATCCCGACGTCCACGAGCTGTTCTTCCAGGTGTTCGACAAGGGTTGGATGGAAGACGGCGAGGGCCGCGTGATCGACTTCAAGAACACGCTGATCCTGTTGACCACCAATGTCGGCACGGATCTGATCACGAGCCTGTGCAAGGACCCGGAGCTGATGCCGGAGCCGGAGGGTATTGCGAAAGCGCTGCGCGAGCCGTTGCTGAAAGTGTTTCCGCCGGCCTTGCTGGGGCGCGTCGTGGTCATTCCGTACTTTCCGCTGTCCGACGAGATGCTCGGCGCGATCATCCGGCTGCAGCTCGGCCGGATCGAGAAACGCATCCGCGTGTCGCACAAGATTCCGTTCAGCTACGACGACGACGTCGTGAAGCTGATCGGCAGCCGCTGCACCGAACTCGAAAGCGGCGGACGCATGATCGACGCGATCCTGACCAACACGCTGTTGCCGCGCATCAGCACCGAGTTTCTGACGCGGATGATGAACGGCAGCGCGGTCACGAAAGTGCAGATCGGCGCGCGCGACGGTGAATTTCTCTATACGTTCGATTGATCGAAAGCGGAGGATGCCTTCTTATGCCGCAACAAGTCAGCATGGGCGCGACGCTGCAATGTTCCTTCGGCGCGGCGCCTTCGACGCTCGTGGTGTTGCCGGTCAACCGGGTGATGGGCGAAGGGCCGCCCGCGGCCAACATCATGGATCACATTCCGCTCGTCAATATCATGCCGTTCGGCGTGTGCAGCTCGCCCGCCAATCCGACCGTCGCCGCCGCGACGGCGGCGGCGTTGGGCGTGCTGACGCCGATGCCGTGCATTCCGGCCACCATGACGCCGTGGACGCCGGGCGCGCCGACCGTGCTGCTCGGCAACCAGCCGTCGCTCGACAACGTGTCGACCTGCATGTGCAACTGGGGTGGCGTGGTCACGATCGTCAATCCGGCGACAGTCAAGACGATGATTCCGTGACATGACCACGCAAAACCCGAACCGACACGTCACCGTCAGTTGCGCGCCTGCCGGCGGGGATCTGCTGTTTCTGCATCTGAGCGGCACCGAGGAGTTGGGGCGCCTGAGCGAATGGCGGCTCGATCTGCTTGGCAAGCGCAACGATCTGCAGGCCGGCGATCTGCTCGGGCATGACATCTCGATTGCGCTGTCGTTGCCAGAGGACGGCGAGCGGCAATTCAACGGGATCGTCACGGCGTTCCGGATCGTCGCACCGGGCGACAACACCCGCAACCGCATGGCGCGCTATGAAGCGGTGGTGCGTCCGCGGCTGTGGCTGCTCACGCGCGCGTCGCACAGCCGCTTTTTCCATGAAAAGAGCGTGCTCGATATCGTGACCGGCGTGCTGCAGGACTACAACATCGACGTCAGCAATAAATGCCAGGCGACCTATCCGCCGCTGCAGCACTGCGCGCAATACCGGGAGACCGATTTCGCCTTCGTGAGCCGCCTGATGGAGCACGAGGGCATGTACTACTACTTCGAGCACAAAGGGGGCAAGCACACGCTGGTGTTGACCGATTCGAGCGACGTTCACGGACCGATCGAACACTATGCGTCGATTTCGTACGATGCGTGGTACGAGCCTTCGAACGAAAAGGAATGCGTGTATGCGTGGAGTTCGGGCGCGGAATTGCAGACCGGCAAGTACGAAGTCAACGACTACGATTTCGAAAAGCCCACGTTGAGCAATCAGCAAGGCCTGCTGTCGCGCGCGACGCGGCCGAAAGTCTACGATCCGCCGGTGTACGCGATGCAGGAACATCTGAGCGGCCACGCGCAGTCGAGCGATGGCGACCGCTATGCGAAGGTCGGTATCGAGATCCGTCAGGCGCGCAACGACAGCATTTCGGGCCGATCGAGCGCGCGCGGCATCTGGCCGGGCGGTCAGTTCAGGCTCGAGAATCACGCCTGCGATGCGCAGAACCACGAGTATCTGGTGGTCAGCGCCGCGTACGAGATCAATTCGGATGTCTATGTGTCGACGGTGCGCCACGATCCTTCGCTGCCGCTCTTCGACTGCGCGTTCACCGCGTTGCGCAAGGAAAACCACTTCCGCTCTGAGCGGCTGACGCCGCAGCCGGTCGTGGCGGGCCCGCAGACCGCCATGGTGGTCGGCCCGGACGGCGAAGAAATCCTCACCGATAAATATGGCCGCATCAAGGTGCAGTTTCATTGGGAGCAGTTCGCTCCGCCGGCCGATGCCGACGCGCGCATGAAGCGGTGCTGGGTGCGGGTGTCGCAGAGCTGGGCCGGCAAACGCTGGGGCACGTTCTTCTTGCCGCGAATCGGTCAGGAGGTGGTCGTCGAGTTCGTCGAGGGCGATCCGAACCGGCCGCTCGTGACCGGTTGCGTCTACAACGCGAACACGATGCCGCCGTACGAACTGCCGGCCAATCAGATGTTCTCGACGCTGAAGAGCAATTCGACCAAGGGCGGCAGCGGTTTCAACGAAATGCGTTTCGACGACGACAAGGGCAGCGAGCAACTGTTCTTCCACGCCGAGAAGGACCACGAGACCTGGGTCAAGAACGACATGCTGAGTAACGTCGGCAACGACCGGCATCTGAAAGTGACCGGCAACGAGTTCGTGGCGATCACCGGCGCGCGCCACGACGCCGTGACGGGCGACCAGAACGCCCAGGTCGATGGCAACGCGTCGCTGAAGGTCGGGCAGAAGTTGCAGGAAAAGGTCGGCATGGACTATGCGATCGACGCCGGCATGAATATCCACATCAAGGCCGGCATGAACATCGTGATCGAAGCGGGCGCGAGCATTACGCTGAAGGCGGGCGGCGCCTTCGTGGTGGTCGGGCCGGTCAGCGTGGCGGTGTCGGGCACGCCGATCCTGCTCAATTCGGGCGGCTCGGCGGGCTCCGGCAGCGGCTCGTCACCGACCGCGCCGAGCGCGCCCAAAGACGCCGACGACGGAACCAAAAAAATCAAATCGTGAGTGATGCACCTGACCGCTCGTGGGGAGCCAAGTGAACTATCCGATTCTTTCGCTGCGGGTTGCGCGATTCAACGACGAGACGCTGGCCGAGCCGATCGCGATCGCGTTCGGCCCCGCCGGAGGCACGATTGGCCGGGCCAACGACTGCACGCTGGTGCTGCCCGATCAACAACGCGCGATCTCGCGCGTTCACGCGCGCGTCGAGTTTCGCGGCGGCGACTATCTGCTGTGCGATCTGGGCAGCAATCCGAGCGTGCTGAATCAGCGCGCGTTGGGCGGCACGCGCGAGGCGCGGCTCGCGGACGGCGACCGTCTGCTGATCGGACCGTATCTGCTCGAGGTGTCGATCGGCGAGCAGGCGGCCGGCGTGCGCGGTCTGACGGGCGGGCGTGATCCGCTGAGTGCCGCGCAGGTGCTCAGTGGACCGTTGCCGGCCGATTCGCAAGGCGACGCGTTGCAGATGGGCGCGCTCGATCCACTCGGGCAGCCGGGCTTCGGCGAACCGCAGCGGATCTCGTCGGGTCCGGGCTTTGCGGGCTCGGAAAGCGATCATGTGTCGCCGGAGTTGCAGGCGTTTTCGGCGCCGCAAGCGTCCCGGCCCGATCCTGGCCGGCCTGCCACACCCACGGGGGGTATTCCGGCGGACTACGACCCGCTCGCGGAGGCGTTGGCGCAATGGGAAACGCCCGGGCAGCCGGGCAGCGGCTCGCCGGCCGCGCCGCATCCTTCGCACGAGTTGCCGGGGTGGCCCACTGCGCCCGCGCCGGCGGCCGCGCCTTTGGGCGGCCCGACCGGCTTGCCGCCGGGATTGCTCGATCCCGGCGCGGCAGGGTCGGCGGCGACACCGTTCGATGATCTGTTCGGGATACCGACAACGCCGTCGACGCAGTTTGCGCCATCGACCCCTTTGGCTCCCGTGGTGCCGGTGGTCGTGCCCGTGGTCGCGCCGCAGGCCGCCACCGCGCGGGTGGCTGTGCCTGGCGCGGCGCCGGGGCCGTCGTCCGCTGCGCAGCCCGCTTTGGAGCCTGTGATGCAGCAGCTTCAGCAGCCGGCTCCGTCCGCGGGCCCGATCACGTCAGCGCCTGCCGTGCCGGCGCCGACCGCCCAGCCGGCCCCGGTTCGGCACGCGGCCGCCGCCACTTCCGCGAGCCAGCAACCGGCCACCCTGCAGGCGCTGCTCGAAGGCCTCGGCCTCGATCCGTCGCGCGCGCCGAACCTGCCCGAACCGGAGTTCGCGCGTCTGATCGGCACGATGCTGCGCGACGCGCTGCGCGGCACGATGGGCGTGCTGCGCGCGCGCTCGATGACCAAACGCGAAGCCCGTCTCGACACGACGATGATCGTCGCGCGCGACAACAATCCGCTCAAGTTTTTCCCGGACGTCGACAGCGCGCTGGCGCAGATGCTGACTGGCCGCTCGGCCGGTTATCTGCCGCCCGACGAGGCGCTCAGGCGCGCCTTCGACGATATCGAGGCGCACGAGCTCGCGGTGCTCGCCGGCATGCGCGCGGCGCTCGCGCACGTGCTCGGACGCTTCGATCCCGCTTCGATCGAAGCGCAGCTGAAAGACTCCGGTGCGCTCGAAAAAGTGCTGTCCAACCGCAAGGCGAAACTGTGGGATCTGTTCGTCGCATTGCAGGGCGCCGTCGCGCGCGAAGCCGACGACGATTTCCAGAAGCTCTTCGGTCAGGCGTTCAATGACGCATACGAGGCCCAGATCGACGAACTGCGCGCGGCCCGCGAGCGTCAGCCGAAGCATCCCGCCGGTCCCACCTAGAAACGTTTGAACGAGACAACATGTCCTGGAACAGCAAAGTCATCTGGTCGGAGGGGATGTTTCTGCAGCCCCAGCACTTGCAGCAGCACGACCGCTATCTGCAGCGGCAACTGGAGACGCGCGCGGCCGGCCTGCGTCCGTACAGTTGGGGCTTTACCGCGCTGGAGATCGACGAGTCGCTGCTCAAGCTCGGCAAGCTCGCGCTGCTGTCGTGCTCCGGCGTGATGCCGGATGGCACACCGTTCGATCTGCCCGCCGACGATGACTTGCCCGAGCCGCTCGAGATTCCCGAAGGCACCCGCAACATGCTGGTCCAACTGGCATTGCCGGTGCGCAGGCCGGGTGTCGCCGAAACCGGCAACGAAGCCAGCGAGGAGAACTTCGCGCGACACCGTGTCACCGAATTCGACGTCAGCGACAGCAACGATCCGAATGCCGGCGCGGCGTTGCTGCAGATCGGCAAACTGCGCGTGCGTCTCGCGCTCGCTCCCGACGTGGCCAATGCCTACACCGCGCTCGGCGTCGCGCGCGTGCTCGAACGGCTGCCCGACAACCGCGTCGTGCTCGAAAACGACTACAGCCCGCCGTGTCTCGACTATCGGGTGGCGCGCCGCCTCGCGGCGTTCGTCGACGACCTCGTGGGCCTTCTGCATCAACGCGGTGAAGCGCTGGCCGGACGCCTTGCACAGCCCGGCGTGACGGGTGTCGCGGAAGTGGCCGATTTCCTGTTGCTGCAGCTGATCAATCGCCACGAGCCGCTGGCCGCGCATCTCTCGACGATGACCGGTCTGCATCCCGAGGCGCTGTACCAGGCGACGGTGCAGTTGGCCGGCGAGCTGGCGACCTTCAGCCAGGCGTTGAAGCGGCCGCCGGCGTATCCGGTGTATCGCCATGAGTGGTTGCGCGAAACCTTCGCACCGGTGATCGACGACATTCGCGCGTCGCTGAGCATGGTGATGGACCCGCACGCGGTGGCGATCCCGCTCGAAGAGCGCAAGTTCGGCTTGCGCGTGGCGATCGTGCCGGACAAGACGCTGTTTGCCGGCGCCACCTTCGTGCTCGCGGTGCGCGCGCAAATGCCGGCCGAGCACATTCTGACCGGCTTCGCGCCCCAGGTGAAGATCGGCCCGATCGAACGCATTCGCGATCTCGTCAATCTGCAATTGCCGGGCGTCGGCCTGCGCGCATTGCCCGTGGCGCCCCGGCAACTGCCGTTCCATGCGGGCTTTACCTACTTCGAACTCGATCGCGGCAACGAACTGTGGAAACAGTTCGCGAATTCCGCGGGCATGGCGTTGCACGTCGCCGGCGACTTTCCCGGACTGACGATGGAGTTCTGGGCAATTCGCCGCTGATGCATTGATTGGGGAAGTTCATCGTGAGTCCAGACGAACCGCGTGGCCCCGCCGACGATCCCGGCGCGACGATTCTGATTCCGACACCGGGCGGCGCGCGGGCGGCGTTCATGGCGGCCGCGGCAACGCCCGCGCCGATGCTGTCCGGCGGCGGCGGTCTGAATCCGCTGTTGCGCGCGGCCAACCCGCTGATCGAACTGGCGCTGCCGTTGCGGCAGTTGCCGACCCATCCGAATGTGGAAGACCTGCGCAACCAGCTGATGCAGATGGTGCGCAACTTCGAGACGCAAGGCCGCGCCAACGGCATCGACGACGAGAAGCTCGGCGCCTCGCGCTATTGCCTGTGCACGTTCCTCGACGAAGCGATCGCCAGCACGCCATGGGGGGCGGGCTTGTGGGGCAGCCGCAGCTTGCTGGTGACTTTCCACAACGAGGCCTCGGGTGGCGAGCGCTTTTTCCTGATCCTGCAGCGTCTCGCGCAGAACCCCGCGGGCAATATCGACGTGCTCGAATTGATCTACGTGATTCTCGGCCTCGGTTTCGAAGGACGTTACCGTCTGATCGACGGTGGCCGCACGCAGCTCGACACGATCCGCGAACGCCTCGAACAGATGATTCGCGGCCAGCGCGGCGCGGCCGAACGCGATCTGTCGCCGCACTGGCTGCCGGTCAAGGTCGAACGCAAGCCGTTGCTGCAACTCGTGCCGTTGTGGGTGGCGGCGGCAATCGCCTGCCTCGTGCTGGTGATCGTCAATCTGGTCCTGAGCTTCAGGCTCAACGACATGTCCGACCGCGTGTTCGAAGCGCTGCACGGCATCCGCGTCGCGCCGGCTCCGGTGCTTGCCTCGAAGCTGGCGGCGGCGCCCAAACTTGCGCCGAAGCTAGCGCAGTTCCTCGCGCCTGAAATCGCCCAAGGCCTCGTGCGTGTCTCGGAGTTGCCCGACCGGACCGTCGTCACGATCAATGGCGACGGCCTGTTCGGCTCGGGCAGCGCCGATCTCGCCGCGGGTTTCGTCCCGCTCATCCAGCGTATCGGCGACGCGTTGAAGGAAGTGCCGGGCAACGTGGTGGTCGCGGGTCACACGGACAGCCAGCGAGTCTTGTCCGCGCGCTTCCCGTCGAACTGGCATCTGTCGCAGGCGCGCGCCGAAGCGGTGCGCGACATGCTCGCGTCGCGGGCCGGCAACCCCGCCCGCTTCAGCGCCGAAGGGCGCGGCGACGCCGAGCCGATCGCACCGAACGACACCGCCGCGAATCGTGCGCGCAACCGCCGCGTCGATATCACGGTGCTGGCGCCGGGAGCGGCGTCGTGAAGGCCTTCGGGATGAGTCCGTCGCGGGTGGCACAGGGGAGCCGGGTATGAAAATCTTTGGCTGGCTCAGACGAGCCATCGTGCTGTCGTTGCTCGGCGTGCTCGCACTGTCGCTGATCGTGTGGGTCGAGGGGCCGCTCGTCGCGTACGCGGGTCATGAGCCGCTCGAAAGCAACAGCAGCCGCTGGGCCGTGATCATCGTGTTGCTGCTGGTGTGGGCGGTGTACTGGAGCGTGCGCTGGATCGCGGTGCGTCTCGCCAACATCCAGTTCACTCGCGTGGTGGCAGAGGGACCGGCCGAGCCCGCGCCCGGCAAGAAAGAATCCGAGGCTGACATCGCGGCGTTGAAGCAGCGTTTCGAAGCCGCCATGGCGACCTTGCGCAAGGCGCGGGTCAAGGGGCGCTTCGGTAGTCAGTACGTGTACCAGTTGCCGTGGTACATGTTCGTCGGCGCGCCCGGCACGGGCAAAACCACCGCGCTGTTGAACTCCGGGCTCAAGTTTCCGCTCGCCGAGCGGCTCGGCAAGCAGTCGATCGGCGGCGTGGGCGGTACGCGCAATTGCGACTGGTGGTTCACCGACGATGCGGTGCTGCTCGATACCGCGGGCCGCTTCACCACCCAGGATAGTTTCGCCGAAGCCGATCAGGCCGCGTGGGCCGGCTTCCTGCAACTGCTGCGCAAGTATCGGCCACGCCGGCCCCTGAATGGCGTGATCGTGGCCTTGTCGACGCGCGACCTGCTGCAACTGTCCGACCCGCAACGCGCGCAGCAGGCGCAAGCCGTGCGCGAGCGTCTCAGGGAACTGTACGGCAAGCTCGGCATGCGTTTTCCGGTCTACGTGATCGTGACCAAATGCGATCTGCTCGCGGGTTTCGCGGAATTCTTCGACGACCTCGGCCGCGACGAGCGCGAACAGGTCTGGGGCATGACGTTCCCGTTCACCGAGCGAGGCTCACCGGACGACGCACTGGCCGCATTTCCCGCCGAATTCGACGCGCTGGAACAGCAGTTGCAAGCCCGCGTGCTGAACCGTATGCAGCGCGAGACCGATGTGCGCCGGCGTGCGCTCGTCTATGGATTTCCGCAGCAGTTCGCGGGTCTGCAAGCCGTACTGAAAAGCTTTCTCGACGAAACCTTCAGTACCTCGCGCTTCGAGGAGTCCGCGTTGCTGCGCGGCGTGTATTTCACGAGCGGCACCCAGGAAGGCCGGCCGATCGATCGCGTGATGAGCGCGGTCGCCTCGGCGCTCGGCTTCCAGCAACAGGTCGTGTTGCCCGACCCGGCGAGCGGGCGCGCTTACTTCATCACGCGGCTGCTGCGCGGCGTGATCTTCGAGGAAGCCGGACTCGCGGGCGTGAACCAGAAGCTGGAGCGGCGCCGCGCCTGGTTTCAGCGCGCCGCGCTGGCGGCGATCGGCATCGTCACGGTGCTGGCGCTGGTTCTGTTCTTCGTCAGCTATCAACGCAATCGCGCTTACGTCGCCGATGTTCAACAGCACGTTGCCGGGTTGCAGAAGCTCGCGCAGACCACCCAGCCGGGCGATAACCCGCTTGCGCTGCTGCCGCTGCTCAATGCCGCGCGCGACCTTCCCGGCGGTTACGCGGACCGCGACAGGAGCGTGCCGTGGCTGTCGCGCCTCGGCCTTTATCAGGGCGACAAGCTCGGCCTCGAAGCGCAGACCAGTTATCGGCGGCTGTTGCGGCAGACGCTGTTGCCTCTGGTCGTGAGCCGCATGGAAGAAGAATTGCGCCGCGGTGACGCGAACAATCCCGACTTCCAGTACGAAGTCTTGCGCGCATATCTGATGCTGGGCGATTCGCTGCACTTCGACGCCGACTCGGTGCGCTTGTGGGCCGATGTCGATTGGCGCCGCGGGCCGTTGCGCGATGCCAGCGACGATCAGCGCAACGATCTCGACGGCCATCTCGCCGCGCTGTTCCAGCCGGCGCGCTTCGATGCGTCGCTGCCGCTCGACAAGGATCTGATCGCGCAGGCGCGCGCGACGCTCGCCAAAATGCCGCTGACGCAGCGTCTGTTCAACCGCGTCAAACGCGATCTCGAACAGAGCAGACTGCCGGAGTTCAGCGTCGCCGACGCGGCGGGGCGCAATGCCGCGCTGGTGCTCGTGCGCAAGAGCGGCGCGCCGTTGACGCGCGGTGTTTCAGGCGCGTACACGCGGGCCGGCTATCAGAAGTTCGGCCAGTTGCGCGACGCGGCGGTGATCGATATCGCAAAGGACGATTGGGTGCTCGGCCGTCAGGAATCGGTATTGACGCCGAACGGTATCGAGGATCTGAAGGCGGGCATCACCCGGCTTTACTACGACGAGTACATCCGCCAGTGGGACGCGTTGCTCAACGATATCGACGTGGTGCCGTTCGACGGTGTGCAGCAGGCGGCACGCGTGGCGAATGTGCTCGCGGCGCCCGACTCGCCGCTGCGCTCGCTGATGCTGGCCGCGGCGCAGGAAACCACGCTGGGCAGCACCAAAACGGGCGGTTCGCTGACGGAGCAGGGCGTTGCCGCGTTGGCCAACAAGCTCGATGCGGCCAAAAAACGCCTCGAGAGCGCGCTCGGCAACCAGCCGGAAGACGCGGCACCGCCCGCGCCGGCCGAACTCAATCCGGTCGACGCGCATTTCCAGGCGCTGCACGAACTGGCCGGCAAACCCGGTGCACCGGGCCCGGCTCCGCTGGACGCGCAACTCGCCGCGCTGAAGGACGCCGCGACCTATCTGGAGGCCGCGGACTCGGCGCGCCGTCAGGGCTTGCCGCCGCCACCCGGCGATGCGTTGAACAAGCTCAAGCTGGTGGCCCAGGGGGCGCCGCCGCCGCTCGCGACGGTGGCCACCAGCGTCGCGAGCGGGGCGGGGTCGCTGATGGTGGGCGGCGAGCGGGCGCGCCTGAACGCGTTGTGGCAGGCGAACGTGGCGCAGCTGTGCCGGCAGGCGCTCGACGGTCGCTATCCTCTCGTGCGCGGCTCGACGCGCGACGTCGCACCCGACGATTTCGGCAGGCTGCTGAGCCCAGGCGGCCTGATCGACGATTTCTTCCAGAAGAATCTGGCAACGATGGTCGACATGTCGGGACCGCAGTGGAAATGGCGCAGCGGCGTCGATACGCTCGGCATCCCGGTCGACGTGCTCGGCCAGTTCCAGCGCGCCGCGCAGATCCGCGACGCGTTCTTCCGGGCCGGCGGCCGGGACGTGTCGGTGCGCTTCACGGTGAAGCCGCTCACCATCGATCCATCGATTACCCAGTTCACGCTCGACATCGATGGGCAGCAAATGGTCGTCAAACCCGACACGCCGCAATCGATGGTGTTCCAGTGGCCGAGCGGCAAGGGCACCGGCCAGGCGCACGTCGAGTTCACGCCGGCGGGCAGCACACCGGCGGCGCGCGCCGACGGACCGTGGGCACTGCTGCATCTGATGGACGATGCGCGTCTGCAACCCACCGCGCAACCCGACCGCTTTCGCCTGAGCTTCGACTCGGATGGCCGGCGCGCAGAGTTCGAACTGGCAGCCAGCAGCATCGTGAATCCGTTTCGCCGTGCCATGCTCGAGCAGTTTCGCTGTCCGGATCGGCTATGAGCGGCGAGCTTGCGCAGGAGCCGACATTCGGGCCCGGCTTCTTCGGCAAGGTGCGCACGCATGGCGACTTCGTGGGACGGCGCTTGCCAGTCGAATTCGTCACGCGTTGGGATGAGCGCTTGCAGGAAGGCATGTTGCTCGCGCGGCAGCGCTTTGGCGCGCAGTGGCTGGAACTGTATCTGAATGCCCCGGTGTGGTGTTTCGCGCTGGGCGCGGGTCTGTATGGCCCGAGCGCGTGGGCGGGCGTTCTGACGCCGGGCGTGGACCGTGTGGGACGCTATTTTCCGTTCACGATCGCAGAGGCGATCGACGGCGCCGAACTCGCACGGCGACTGGCCGATGCGCAAGGATGGTATGACCGCCTGGTGGCGCTCGCATTGTCGACACTGACGCAGGAATTCGCCCTCGATGCTTTCGACGCGGCGTTGCGAGCCGAGAGCCTGTTCAATCGGGATCGCGGATCGATGCCGTGGCGGCTCGCCATCCCTGATGCAGCCGACGGCGGATTCGCCGCCTTGCTCGAACAGACCGTCGCAATGGGACACGCGCTCTGGTGGAGCGACGGATCGCCGGCCGTGCCGGCTTCGGCGAGAGTTTCCGCGGGCGCGACGACCGGCTTGCAGTTCGCGAGTCTGCTCGACATCGGCACGCAGGAGTGGGATTCGGTGATCGACGTGATTTCGAACCCGGGCGCACAGCAACGGCATCACTGAGGTCGCCGCCGCGGGTAGGGTAAGCGTTTCAAATTGACTTCCCATCATTCGTCTTTAAAGGATGAGGCTGTCATACGCCGGTTCCCGCCGGTGTTCGCCGACGGTCCGTAAAGGGGCGCTGGCGGCCTCACCGCAACTCCATTCTGCGGAGATCGCCGTATGTCACGCCTGACCCATCCGTCTTCCGCACGACGCATTCCGGGCGGCGTTCTGTCCGCCACGCTGTGCTTGCTCGCATTGCTGTGCACAGCCTCGCGCGCAGCCGAACCGGTCCTGAACGAGCAGGACATCAACGAGCAGTCGGTGACGCGCGCGCTCGAGCCCGACCAGTCGAGCGAGTCGGGCGAGAACGTCCTGACGCGCGGCTTCGTGCTGTCGAACAAGCCGCCGTCCGCCGCGCCGCGCCCCGCGCCCGCGAGAAAACCCGCCGCGCAAATCCTGATCACGTTCGCCACCAATTCGGCCACGCTCACCGACAGCGCGAAGGCCGCGCTCGACAAGGTCGCCGGTGCATTGCAATCGGAAAAACTCGCGGCGTACCGATTTCGCGTCGAAGGGCATGCCGATCCTCGCGGGTCGCCCGATGCCAACATGAAGCTCTCCGAAGACCGTGCGGCCGCGGTGGTCGCATATCTGACGCAGAAAGACGGCATCTCGGCGGAGCGGCTGTCGTCGCTCGGCAAAGGTTCTTCCGATCCGTTGAACAAGCGCAATCCGACGGCGCCCGAGAACCGTCGGGTGACGATCGTCACGGTTACGGATTAGGCGCTGTCGAGGTTGCCGCCGATGACACGTTATCGCGTGTATTGCAACGTGGCGACGGGCGCGGCGCTGCTGTTCGCGTGCGTCACCACGATCGCGCTCGCCGCGGGTCCGCAGGACTCGAACAACGCCGCCGACAGACCCGCGGCCGTCGACGACGACACCGGAGCGGTGCGCTTGCCGCTTGCCCGGCTCGCCGCCGCGTTGGCCCCCGACGCGCGCCTGCAACTGTTCACCGTGACGGACCAACCCGGCCTCCATGTGATGCAGGCGGCCAGCCTCGAGCAACAGGGCGCGATGTTCACGCGCGTGGTGGCATTGCTCGAACGCCGCGATATGCCGCGCGACCGCGTGGTGTCGGCGGCGGCCATCGCGGCTCACGCGCGGCGCTTTGGCACCGACCCCGCCGGGCTGACGGCGGGCAACAACTTCAGCACGGAGGAGTTGACGCATTTTTTCGAACTCGCGCGCGAGCAGGGCGTGGTGCTGAACCAGGGCGAGCGCACGTTGCAGACGATTCTCGTGCGATGGCGTTTGATTCGCGAGGAGCAGGGGATCTGGAAAGCGACGAACGCACACGATTTTCTGATCACTATTCCCGGGCTGGGTCGCGCGCCAGGCGGCGAGATGATCGACGCCACCGTCAGGGCCGCGATCCTCAGTCACGAATTGGGCCATTGGCGGTACTTTTCGGACGGCGCATACGCACATGCGTGCCGCGCGTTCTGGTGGCAGGTATTGAGCTTCGAGGAACGCGCGGAGTTGACCCGGCAACTGGAGAATCTCGGCTACGACCCGAGCGACCGGATCGTGATCGATGAGATGCAGGCCTATTTGCTGCATACGCCTGCGCGCTATATGCCGATCATCGACACGCCGGGACCTGGCGGCGTCGATGTCGGCAAGGTGCGGCGGCGCTTGCAGGAGGCGGTCGCGAGAGCGGGCGGATAGCAAGGACGAAGCGAGCCGCGCGAATCGCGCGACACACGCTGTCGAGGTGAGGCATGACGGATTACGCAGAACTCAACCGCATTTTGCCGCGCCTGTCGCACGCGCATGCGACCGCTGCGTTTAGCGACGAGGTGGCCCCGCTGCTGGTCGACCTGTGGGCTGATGATTATGTTCGGCGCGTGGCATCGTGCGAATTGCTCGAAACTTCGGGTATCCGTATTTCGTGGGTGATGAATTGTGCAATGCGGCAAAACAGCATATCGCGCCGGGTTTTCCTTGGTCACACGATCCTGATCGTTCCGCGCTTCACCATCTCATCGAAGTCGTCCGGGCCGAAGCCTCGGTTCGATTTCGTGAAATCCGAGATGTAAAAGCAAAGCTCGTTGCGCAGGCGATCGCGGAGCATCTTCTGGCTAGCACGATCGGCCGCGCGAACCTTTCGCAGCAGTTCCCGCACGCCGTCAGCTTCAGCAGGAGAAAAAGTACCTTTTCCTTTCATGCTGTGGATCCACCTGGATTTCCGAGTTTTAGTTAGCGTGGTCCGGCGCCGACTCGCGGTCGCAACGTTCGCAGGTAATCACGTTGCTTCCTTCCTCAAAGCGCTAAAGTCTCGATCAGGTTCGGCTCTTCGCGTTGGGGCAAATGTCAGGCGACGATCCGAAACCGCGACGCAACCAGCGTTGCCTGGGCGACTCTCATCCGGCCGGCACCAACTCAGCGAGACGCTCTTCGAAACGATCGAGGATCGCGTGGACGAGGCCCGATGCGAAGCGCTGGAGCGCCACCCTCGAATCTTCATCGGTGACGCCCTGAAAAGCGGCGTAGCGGACTGGGCCGACTTTTTCGTATCCTTCAGCGTCTTCGTCATCACAGAAACATCTACGGAGGGTCTTGAGCCCAACGTCCATCGCTTCGCTGTGTGTGTTTGACAGTTTCCGTTGGACGAAAAGCTCCGCCACCTCATCGATCGTTCCAGCGTAACGCAGCACGTGGACCAAGTCGCCCGCGTCCTTGTTTTCGTTGCGTTGCTCGATCGCCATCGCTTTCAGGATCACGAACGCTGGCACATCCGCAAAGCGAATGACGCGCGAGGTAACGCCTCCATCGCCAGGTAACCGGCCCGCTACCCTTTTCTCACCAAACCAGTCGTGCACGATTTCTGCGAACGTCACTGCCAGCGCAGAGACCCGTTCGCCATCGACATTCACCGGCCGCCCTGCGGTTTGGCCAACGGCATCACGCAGAAACTCGACGATGACATCCATCTGCTCGTGTACCTTGAGCTTCCATTGCCATGACGATGGCTTGCCATCCTTCAAAAAGCGCTCGAATCCACGTGCTGTGAGCTGGTCGGCCAGTGACGCGTACCCTTCCCCCGCATCGACAAGGGCGATGTTGAGGACGATATCGACGTCGGACGTGCCAGCGTGCGCGGGGACGTCCGGCGGCGCCGCGGGCGTTAGATAGCGCGGAACGAGGCCACCTACCAGCCGGAGGGTTTCCCCAAGGCTGCCGAATGCGCCGATCAGGGTGAGCAGAGTCCGCTCGCAAGCCTCGGTGACATCGGCGCTGTACCCTGCCGCAGTGGTGGGTTTGACTCCGGCCATTTATAACTCCAGTTTTTCAAGAAGGTGGTCGGCGAGCTCTTTGTTTCGGCCTCGCCCGTTCAGGAGGTCGAGATACATGATGAACGGGCTCGCGAAGTATGACGGGTACTCGGGTACCGCGTCACGGAACAGAAGGCTCGCACCGTCACGTTCGACGAAGACGACGTTGGCGCCTTTGTCGGCGGGTTTCAACCGCATGTCTCGAGCAAGACCCTCGGCTTCCCCGGGCGGGACGATGATCTCTGCAGTGTCTACGCTCGTTAGGAGCGGCGCATAGACATTTGCGGCGGCTGTACCTGTGAATGCCCAGTCGAAGGATGGGTTTGATGACTCGATCTTGTCCGTCAATTTTGTGAGCAGCAGATTTGGGCGCTCGGAGAAAAAGTACCAACTGGAACGTTGTTCCTTGCGCCTCGTCCATTGAGCAGCCCATGCTGCTAGCAATTCTCGTGGCTTGTGTAGTCGGCGTCGAAGCGTTCTGCCCGCGCCGCTCGATTCGCACCACTCACGGCGCTCCAACTCCTGCAAGACGACAGAGACCGTGTATGGCGAAGTTTGGGACATTGCGGCCAGATCTCCCCCGCTCAGCCATTTGTGCCGGTTGACCAGGAGCGCATGAACGACCGCCTCACGCGAATCCGTGAAGAGCGAGGTGGCCTCTTTTCTTACCGACGGTGGGTCGGGCCGCTCGATGTTGATCAGCCAGTTGCGCCACTTCAGGTTGAGGTTTCCGTTGCGTTCGAAATAGCCAATTCCGCGCTTGCGAAGCAGGTCCCGCGCCCCGGGACTCAGCGATTCAGCGGCTACGAGGAGGATAAGGTCGTCAAACCTATCGTGGTTGTAGGCGTGCTTGAATTCGTCAAGCTTCCATACTGCTCCCTGGACGTCGCGCGGATAGGCATAGCGGAGAGCTTCCACGGCAATGCGTACCGGACTGCCGTCTGCATCAAGATCCAGAGTGAAATCCACCCCGGGTAGATTCGCGAAATCTGATTCGATATGCCGGACCTTAATCCGACCGTCCGCGACCTCATCCAGACTTGAGCAAAGCTCCTTCGCGATTTCGGCCTCGAAAGCACTGCGCACGTCGGCGCTCGGGTTGTGGCTGAAGTTTCCCATGGCTCGTTAGCGAAAACCGGTGATATTGCTGTACCGCATAATGTACGCCGATGGCTTTACTTTAGCAATTAAAGCTTCTTTAGCTGTTCAGCTAACGCAAAGGCAAAAAAGTATCAATCTGCCCCCGTTTTTCTCAAAAGAGTGCTTACGCCCCGCGGGTGGGCGGGCTCGATGAATCGCCCAGCCACGATACCTGCCCACAGTACGGGGGCGCCTGACTGGGCACCCATCGCCCGTCCCAGGCTGGCGGACACCGGCAACGGCCAGGCGGCGTTGGGCGGTTGGCCGGTTCATATAATGAAAAGCCGGAGCCCATTGTCCTTTGGTTTGCTGCGCCACAGCATTCATCAACCGCGAAATACGGATACCCGAAACTTCCATGGGCCAGTTTTCATATCTGTTCGATATGACGACCGAGCGCCTCGTCGCAGCGTGGGGAATCAGTCAGGGAAAGAGTACGGTGGCGCGCAAGGAAATCGCGACGCGGATGCGCGGACATCCGCTCGCCAACGGCGGGACCTATCACCGGGGGCACGCCATTGCGCACACGCTCGGCGGTTCGACCGATATCAACCTCGTGCCGCAGCTGGGCAAGATCAATTCGGGGCCGTTCCAGGCGTTGGAACGACTGGCGGTCAGCCATGCGGGAGCGCTTTACTTCATCTACTGGCTGTACGGGCCGGGCAATAGTCAGGTGCCCGTTGGTGTGGAGCAGGGGCTTCTGATGCCGGGGGCGACTGCGTGCACGTTCAAGCTGGCGACGTTTGCGAATTGAGGCAAGCGCGGCGGTCCGCAATAAACGACGCTATGCGCGTCTTTTTGAAAGCCGCACGCCGCGATTGGGGAAATACGCCGTGTGTCGGCCTTCGTCGGTTAACCCCTCGACGAATCGGACCGTCTACGATAAACAGTACCGCAGACACCGACGTAACGGACCCCGATGATGCCATCCGCTCGCCGTTTCCTCGTCATGCTGGCGTCAGCCTTCCTGCGCGCACGCGCGGGCGGCGCGCTGGCGCTGTTTGCGTCGGCGGTGCCGCTCGTCCACGCGGACGTCGTCGTCTCTTTCGCCGAGAGTCCCGTGTCGGTGATTCGCGGCGCCTCGCTGTATCGGACGGGCGAGGGCGCCAGGCTGCGCGACGACGACATCATCGAAACCGACGCCGGCAAATCCGCGCAGCTCGAAGACGGTGCCGGGACGCTGATCGCGCTCGGGCCGCAAACGCAAATACTGCTCAAAACGCCGTCGACGTCGCAAAACGCCGCGGTGGGACCGCTGCGAATCACGATGCTGAGCGGCTGGCTCAAGGTTGGCTGCAAGGTGAGCGCAGGTGCGCAACCGCCGCTGTCGATCGAGCTTCACGGCCTCGACATCAAACCTTCAGGCAATGGTCCGTGGTCGGTCGTCGCGATGACCACCGGCGAGCGCGCCGCAATCTTCGCGGAGTCCGGGGATGACGCGATCGTCGTCGTTCGCGCCCCTGCCAAGCCGCCCAGGCAGATCCTGCACGCGGGCCAGTACCTCGAGCGAGATGCCGACGGGCCCCTGCGCGCGCAAGCCCGGCCATCCGCGGAGTTCATTGGCACGATGCCGCCAGGCTTTCGGGACGCGCTGGTCGGGGTGGCGGGACGGCTCGCGAGCAGGCACGAACTTGCCGCGCCACTGCGCGCCGTCGATTACGCCGACGTCTCCGACTGGCTCACGAGCAGCGTCAGCGAGCGCGGCACCTTCGTCAAACGCTTCGTGCCGCGCCTGAAAACAGCGGCCTTTCGCGCGCAGGTCGACGCCCATCTGGACGTTTTGCCGGAATGGCGGCCGATTTTGCATCCGCCGCCGCCACGCCCGGCGAGCGAGCCACACAAAAGGCCCGCGCAAGCGCCGCCGGCGGTGCGTCCCGAATCCTTCCCCAGCTGGCTATACCGGAACTAACCTACGCCGGACGACGCCGACGCGCATTGACGTACCATGCACCACCAGGCGTTGACGCCCTTGCACACCATTCGCGTGGAGCAGCCATGAACCTGTCGTTGACTCTGAAATTCAATCTCGCCTTCCTCGTCGTGTTCGCCGCGGGATTCGCCGCGACGGGTTTCGTGGCCGACCGCGTGTTGCAGGAAAACGCGGTGCAGACAACCGTGCGCGACGCGAGCCTGATGATCGAAGCCGCTACCGCGGCGCAGAACTACACGTCCGATCAGGTGACGCCGCTGCTTTCCACGCAGATCAAGTACGCTTTCGTCCCGCAGTCGATTCCCGCATATTCCGCCGTCGAGAGCCTGCTCGCGATCCAGAAGAAGTTTCCGGGCTTCTCGTACAAGAGCGCGATGCTCGATCCGACCAACCCGCGCGACCGCGCCACGGATTGGGAGACCGATGTGATCCGGCGCCTGCATGACCACCCCGAATTGCCCGAACTGATTGGCGAACGCGCGACGCCGTCGGGCCCCAGCCTGTACATCGCGCGGCCCACCCGCATCGACTCGGCCGCGTGCCTCGAATGCCACAGCACGCCCAGCGCAGCGCCGCGCACGATGATCGACAAATACGGGCCGGCGAACGGCTTCAACTGGCCCCTGCATGAAACGATCGGCGCGCAGGTCGTGTCCGTGCCGATGTCGCTGCCGCTGGGACAGGCGCACAGCGTCTGGCGCACGTTCATGCTGTCGTTCGCCGCGGTGTTCGGATGCGTGCTGATCGCGCTGAACCTGATGGTGCATTTCCTCGTGACGAAGCGGCTCAAGGCTTTGTCGCGCGCGGCCGACGAAGTCAGCCTCGGCAAGCTCGACACCGCATCGTTTTCGACGCGCGGCGGCGATGAAATCGCCTCGCTCGCGGTCTCGTTCAACCGCATGAAAACGAGTCTCGTCGAAGCGCTGCGGATGCTGGGGGCGTAAGCTGGCGTGATCGGCCAGGCGCCCCTCGACCGGAACCCGAATGAGCTACGAAGCAACGCCTACGCGCATTGGCAAGTACCGCATCGACCGCGTGCTGGGGACGGGCGCCATGGGCGTCGTCTATCTCGCGTTCGACCCGCACCTGGAAAGACCGGTGGCGCTGAAAACCGTGCGTCGCGAACTGCTCGCCGGCGAGGACACGAGTGGCGACATGCTGCTGCGTTTTCGCAACGAGGCACGCGCGGCCGGTCGGCTCGCGCATCCGAACATCGTCATGGTCCACGATTTCGGCGAAGACGGCGATACGGCTTATATCGTGATGGAGTACGTCGCCGGGCATGGTCTCGATACATTGCTGGTGCCGGGCCACGCGTTGCCGCTGTCGGACGCTTTCCACTGGCTCGCGCAACTGCTCGCCGCGCTCGCGTATGCGCATGAGGCCGGCGTCGTGCACCGCGATATCAAGCCCGCGAATCTGCTCGTCACGGCGGCAGGGCTTCTGAAGGTCGCCGATTTTGGCGTCGCGCGCATCGGCTCATCCGCAACCTCGTCCGGGTGGATGATCGGCACGCCGAGCTACATGTCGCCCGAGCAGTTCGAGGGCGAATCGGTCGATGCCCGCGCGGACCTGTTCTCGGCCGGCGTCGTGCTGTACCGCATGCTGACCGGCCGCCAGCCGTTCGTCGGCTCGCCGGCCACGATCAGGCAGAAGATCATCAAAGATGCGCCGGCCCGGCCATCGGAAATCGTCTCCGCGTTGCCGCCGGCGCTCGACGCGATGGTCGCGAAAGCACTCGCGAGGCGGCCGGACGACCGCTTCGGTTCGGCCGCGGAATGGCTCGCGAGCTTGAGGTCGTTGGCCGTCGCACCGGCGGCGGCCGACGATGACCGGACTATCGTGACGCCGTCCGCGTATTGGTCAGCGTCCGCTTCCTTGCCAGCGCATGCGACGGGCGTCGACCCCGCACCTGTGCCCGTGCCTTCGGCGCCGCCGAGTTGGCCGCCCGAGATGCTCGCGCGCATCGAACGCCAACTCGCGACCCAGATGGGCCCGCTCGCGAGCCTTCTGGTGCGACGGGCGGCCACCCAGACGAACGACCTGCCGACGCTCGGCGCGCAGCTGGCGGCGGCGTTGCCGGGCACGGCGCGGCTTGAATTCGAGCAGGCCTTCGCGCGGCTGACGGCTGGCTTGCCCGATATGTCGATGATGACCTCGTCATCGCCGGGCTCACGCGTCGCGACGGCTGCCGCAAAGGTATCGGCTGTATCGCCCGCGAGCGCCGCGGGCACGTCACCAGACAGTGCGATCGATCAGGCCAGCGTCGATGCCGTCGCCGTTAAACTGGCCGTCTATCTGGGCCCGATCGCGAAGATGATCGCCAGTCGCGAGGCGCGGCATGCCGCGAATTTCGACGAGTTCGTCCAGCGGGTCGAGGACTGCATCACCGACCCCGCGCAACGCCGTCGATTCCGGCACGATGTCGATTCATCCAGTTAGCGCCGCGACCGGCAAGCCTCTCCATGACCGGCTTCACTGCACGCAGGTAAACGAGCTCGCGCTATTCACGTCGCCCGCGCCGTTATAGCTGGGCCACGCCGGATACTGGCATAGCGGCCGCGTGCGTCCCGGCACACCCGCCGTGTCGGTGACCACCTGATGCGCCGGCGGTGTGCCGTGCTCGACCCAGTTCTCCAGCGTCGTCAGCGAGTCCCACGACGCATTGAACTCGGTGCCGACCGCGTGCTGCAGCCCCGGAATCTCATAGAAGCGCGCGAACGAGCCGACCGTGCCAAAGCCCATCGTCACCAGCATGCGCTGATAGTAGATCTCGGTTGCCCGCGTGCTGACGGTCTGATCGACGGTGCCGTGCGCCATCAGCAACTTGCCGCCGTGCTGCATGAAGGGCGTCAGGTTCGCATCGGTCGCGTCAAGCCCCGACAGCATGCTGACGCGGCCGGACCATCGACCGGCAATTGCGGGGTTGTACTGCAGCGAGTCTGCGTCCGGGTTGTCCATCACCGTGTAGCGGACGAAGTCGTCGGCGATCTGGCCGTCGAACATCGCGGTGCTTTGCAGCGGATACGACGGCTGCGTCGTGCCGAGCGCGAGCGTCGTGACGGTGCCTTCGAGCGGTGAACTGCTGCCCACCCCGAGATCGGCGCCATACACGTTATAGCCGGGATACAGCGTTTCGCCGCTTTCGAGCGGGTACGCAAACACGAGCGGCGTGTTCATCGTGTTCAGCGCCGCGATCTGCCGGTCCGACAGGCACGTGTCGCCGCGCGCGATACCGCCGGCGCAACGCAAAGGCTTGCCGTCGACGCTGGCCGTCGCCGGGTTGAACGTCGCATTGCACGCCTGCACGTTGCTGATGAGACCGTCGACCACGCCGTCGAGTCCGTCGCAAGCCTGCATGACCGCGTTGAGCAGCAGCGCGCGCTGCGCTGTGTCGAGATATGCGCCGGGCGCCGCGAAGCCTTCGGTCACGCGCAATTGCTGAAGGCTCAGCGTCGTAAAGTCGTACGCGGGATAGAACGCGATGATGCCGTCCCAGTCGCGCGGCCAGCGCTGCCCGACGGTCAGCGCCTCGCGCCCGCCAGTTGAGCCGCCCGCGAAATACGCCCTGGACGGATGCGTGCCGTAATGCGCGTCGATGATCACGAGCGAGGCGTCATGCGTTTTCTTCAGCGCTTCGCCCATGAAGTTGTCGTAGGCCTCGGCGTTGACGGAGAACGCGCCGTTCACCGAACCGTTGGTCGCCTCGTGCCCGGAATCGCTCGCGAACACCGCGTAGCCGCGCGACAACGGTCCCGGCAGAGCCGCCGGCGCGCTCGGCACGTTACCTGTGATGGCGGGAATCGAGCCGTCGAAACCCCCGCCGCCGAGCATCAGGATCTTGCCGTTCCACTCGTCCGGCAACGCGACGTTGAACAGGATGTCTGGCGCGGATGGATCGACCGGATGAATCGCGCCGGCCACGAGGCAGTACGACCCGGTAGCCGTCGCACCGCTGCCGCTCGCGGCCATCTGGGTCGTCGAGGTGACGACGGCGCCTGTCGTCGGCAAACCGATCTCACGGGCGCGGATGGTCAATCCATTCAGATTCGGACAGCTGAGTTTCGATCGGGGTGGTGGCTCGTGCCTTTTGCATGCCTCGCCCTGGCATTGTCCTGCTGTCGAACCCGCGTACGCGCCGTGGCTCCACATCGCGCACAGCGCCAGCACACAGCAGGCCCCCACCCACGACGGCACGCGCCCACGCGCGCGCCACGACTCTCTGCTCAAGTTCATCGCCGTGTCTCCTTCCAATGAGGCCTGGAGACGGCACCGGACGTCGCGGCATCAGCCCCCTATGCCATGACGTACCCATGACCTTTGACCTTTGTTGTTTTTGCCAACGGCGCGGCCACCGCGTGCGCAACGCCACGCCGCGTCTTGCGCGCAATACCGCCCGACACCGCATATCCGCACTTGCATTCGATTTGGTAGAAGTCTTTCATCGGCCTGTCGATGTGGTTCCGGTCGGCCAGAATCAACCAATCAATCATAGTCGGCTAACTCACGCAACGCGCGCCGAATCGTCATCGCGGGCGCACCAGAGTGTCGTACTCGCTCGACACTGCGAAGCCACGTAAATCGAATCGGGAATAACCACCGCATCCCCGCGTTCTTGCAGGTAAGACTGACGGCAAATGGGTGATCAAATGAACATCGTCGATATGGCCCGCGCATCGGAACAGGTCGTGACGCACGAGACCAGCGGGACGTTCGCATGACGTTGCGGATACAAGCCGCGTTGCGCCGGATGCAACTCGGCTCCGGCACTCGAGGAGCTGGAAGCGGCCGGATATAACCCGTCGGTCGGCGACGATGGTTCGTATCCCGCCGACATTCAAGCTGCCGAAGCGAAGGTCGCGGCCCTGCATCGAGTGGAAAGAGGCGCGGCGATGAGTGCGGGATAGAGCGGGCAACCGGTGCGCACGCATTGAGGGCAAAGGCGAGAACCGGAACGGAACCTGGTTGGCTGCGTCATCGTATGTAGGTCGAGGCCGGCAATCGCTAATTGCGCCCGGTCGTCGCGGAGCTGTTCGTCAGTGGGAGCAGTAGCTGGTTGCTCCCGCTGCGGACAAAGGCACGAAGCTTTCGCACTGAACCAGATTCTCCGCATTCATCGGCTTCGTCAAAAAGAACCCTTGCACGTAGTCGCAGCCTGCGTCGCGCAGCGCATGCAGCTGTGGATTCGTTTCGACACCTTCGGCCGTCACTTTGATGCCGAGTTCGTGCGACATCTGAATGATGCCCCGAACGATCGACGCGGCCCCCGCGTCGCGTCCCAGCGTTGCCGTAAACGAGCGGTCGATCTTGACGATGTCCGGCGAAAAATCGGCCAGATAACGCAGGCTCGAGTATCCCGTTCCGAAGTCGTCGATGGCGATGCGCACGCCAAGTCGCTTGAGCGCCATCAGCGTTGCCTGCGCGAGCGAGGGGTTTTCCATCAACGCGCTTTCGGTCAGTTCGATCTGGAGGCAGCGCGGCGGCACCCGGTGTTTTCGCAGCGCCTGGTCGACTATGGCGACAAGCGAGTCATCCCTGAGCTGACGCGCGGACACGTTCACCGACATGGACAGCTCTTTTCTTCCGGCGGCCTGCCAGACGGCCAGTTGAGCGAGGGCCGCGTCCACGACCCATGCCCCGACTTCGACGATGAACCCGCTTTCTTCGAGGATCGGAATGAAGCTGCCCGGACCCACCAGGCCTCGTGCTGGATGATTCCATCGAACCAGTGCTTCGACGCCTTTCACCGCCAGAGAGGCTGGCTCATGAATACCCTGGAAATGCAGCACGAATTGGTTCGACGCCAGCGCCGTGGGCAGACTGCACTCGAGTTCGAAATCGCCGAGCACATCGCTGGATGCTTCGTCGGCGAACCGGAAGCCGTTGCGACCGCCTTTTTTCGCCGCATACATCGCGATATCCGCGCTCGTCAGCAGCGCCTCGTGATTGCGGCCGTGCTCGGGAAAGATCGATATGCCGATCGACGCCGTGACGAATGGCGCGGCGTGGTCTTTTCGAACGTTGCTTGAAAACAGGTTCAGCAGAGACTGCGCCAGGCTCGCCAACGTGGCCTTGTCGCTCTCGCCCCTGACGATCACCGCGAACTCGTCTCCGCCGAGGCGCGCTACACAGGCATCCGGCGCAAGCGCTCCCTGAATGACTTTGGCGATGTCCTGCAACAGACGGTCAGCGGCCGTATGGCCCAGCGTATCGTTCAGGACCTTGAATCGGTCGAGATCGACGAACATCAGACTGAAGGCGACGTTCTGCCTGCAAAGCGTCTTCATCTGGCGGATCAGCGCGCCCCGGTTAGCCAAACCTGTCAGGCCATCGGTGTAGGCCAGATGGTCGAGCGCCGCGAGGCGCTCCTGTTCCAGCGTGATGTCCTCGCTGACACCGACGATGCGCACCACGTTCGCGGAGCCGTCGCACACGGGATAGGCCGTGCTTCTGATCCAGCGCAGGCAACCATCCGGACGGCGGATGCGGTATTCGACGCGACCTTCCGCCACTTCGGACGCGACGCGGTTCATCTCGGCGAGCAATGGCTCCAGGTCCTCCGGCACCACGAGATCGAGCCACGCGGAAGGCCTGTTGCCAAGCTCTTGAGGCGTAATGCCGAACACGCTTTCGACACCTGCGCTGACATGATGACAGTGTTCAAAATGCGAGCTATACGAATAGAACACGAGCCGGACATGCAACTCCATCTCATGCATCAATTCATCGCGTTCGCGCAGTGTCTTCAACAGCTCGGATTGCTGGGTGACGTCCTCGGAAGCACAAAGCAGCGCGCTCACCGCACCGTCGTCGCCCGTCACTGGCGTGAGCGTGGAGTTCCACCACCTGGTACGCCCCCTCGTCGTCGCACAGCTTCCAGTGAACGATGTGCTCTTGCCGGAAACGGCGCCCGCCAAAGCCTTCTCGGCCGCCGTGCGGTCCTCGCCGGTCCAGAATGCGAGCCAGTCCGCGCCGGACAGTTGCTCCGGTGACTCCGCTTCCATCAACATCGCGCCATGCTCCGACACCCGCAGCATTTTTCCGTCGGTAGCGAGCACCTTCAGGCAGTCGCGATTCGCGTGCAGAAGCCCGCTCGCCAGTGCGGTGGCGGCGCTTTGCCGCGCGTAATCCAGGCCGAGTTTGCGACGAACGATCGCGAGACCGGCGACGCCCGACACCATCGACAATGCGACACGTAGGGTAATCGCTGCTTCACCGGCCGCTTGATGCACAAGAGCACCGATGCCAACGCCGGCAACGACGGCAATGCAGAGACTCGACAACGGTATGGTCCTGCGTTGACCGTACCGCGACAGGAAATAGGAAAGAAACTGCTGGTTGCGGGCTGACCAGCCATTGGCATGTGCGTCGCTATCGACCCGGGACTCAATCGGTTTGGTTTCTTTAGGGCACGAAGCCGCTTTGAATCTCACGCTGTTCTCCGGCTACCGGGTTGAGCGACGGCTCGAACGCTGCGAGCCGCCTCACTTTTATTATTACGGTAGGAAGTCACAAATCTTTAATGCGGGGAAACGCGCGGGAACCGCGGTTCGCATGAGATCGGGGGCGGATTGCGCGCCCATCAGCCTTGGTGGGGCTTGACCTGCGCGAACTGACGAATGCGCTCCGCAAGAGCGGGTATTCCCGAGTCGCGAGCCACGTAGTGAGCGACCTGCCGGGTGGCCAGATCGATGGTCACCTGATCGTCGGGGGTCTTCGTGTTGGGTCCGTCAACGGCGGGATGGTATTCGATACGCAGTTGCCTCGCGTTGGCGACGAGCCGTAAATAGCCGAAGTTGCGGTCGTCGTAGCTTTCGAGGACCACGGCATCCGTGTCTTTCGACGCAGCCTGGATCAGTTGCGGCGCGCGAAGGGGCGGCTGTCCGTTGGTGGTGAGTCGCTGTACGGCGTGACCGCCGTTCCCGCAAACGATGTAAGGGATGTGGGTGCCATCGGAACGGGTTCGCGTAAAGCGCTGATAGTTGTGCGCGTGTCCCGCGAGGTCGGCATGCGGCCAGATACCGACCTCATTGCAAACGGTATCGATCTGCTGTTGCATGTCGACGCTCCAGCCATGACGGCCACGCGCCACATAGGGCGGATGGTGATGCGCGAAAAGCAGGGCGCCTCGATAGTTCTCTTTCTTCACCCGCAATAACGCCGCTTTCAGGAACTTCAGCTGGCTGTTGCCGATGTGACGGTCCGCGATCACGCCTGGGTCCTCGAGCGTATTGCTGTACAACGCAATGATGCGCACGAACGGCGCCTCGAACGTGAAGAAAACGCCTGGCTGGATTTGCGCCGTCCGTGAAAGGTTGCCCGCATCGGGAGAGACCTGGAAGCAGTCGGAGCAGAAGTTCCTCAGAAACGCCTGCAGGCTCTTCTCATGCTGCAACGGCGAAACCATTCCGTCGTGATTGCCGGCAGCGGCGAGAATCGGCGCATGATAGTTGCGGTACGGCTCATAGAACTGATCGTAGTAGTACTGCGCTTCGCCAAAGCTGTAGACGATGTCGCCCAGCAGGAAGTTGAATTGCGGCACCTCGGCGGGATCGGCTTCGTCGAAGTCGCTGACCATCTTGTCCGAAACTTCATTCTGGGTGGACGGACCTTTCGTACTGCCGCAATCGCCGGTGGCGTGAAAGACGATCTGTCCGCTCGCGCTGATCGTATCGAGGAGCTTCTGGTTGTTGTCCACCACCTCCGCAAACGTCAGCCGGGGCTCGGTGCCGCCGCGCGGTGGCGGAAACGGCAGCGCCTTCAGTTTGTGCTCGCGGTTCAGTTCGTCGATGACCTTGTAGGCTGCGGCATCGGATGCGTGCCTGACCACGAAAGTTTGCGGGTCCGGCGTGGGTTGTGGCTGCGAGAAAACGGGCGCGGCGAGAATCCTGTCGCTGCGGTTGCCGCGTGCGGTTGGCGATTCATCTGAACGCTTTTTCGGCATTTGCAATCCTCCTTGATCGTCGAACGGGAGCGGCCTCGCTGTTGTCGGCAAACCGTCAGCATGTGACGGCGCTGTCGCCGGCCGGATGCACCGTTCAGACGAACCTGAAACGGGGAAGTTCAGATTCGCTTGCCGTTGCGCAACCCGTGCGGCCCGAATTGCGGCGCACCGCTGTTCCGTGCGCAAGCCGGGTTCACGGTGGCACGCGTCTGTTACGACGGTACGAACATGCCTACAGCCGCCAGCGCCATCGCGAGCGTTGCTAGCCATCCTCCCCAGGCCAGCACGCCCTTGACGGCGAACTGTCCCATGACCCGCCGGCTTCGCGCCATCAGCATCATGATGACCATGATCGGCACCGCGGTAACGCCATTGATCACCGCGCTCCAGTACAGCGCGCGGATCGGGTCGAAATGCATGAAGGTGATGGCCACACCGCCCAGGATGGCCAGTGCGATCACCGCATAGAATTCACGCGCGAGCGTCAGATGCAACGCGAGACTGCTGCGCCAGCGAAAGCTGCCCGCGGCGGCGTAGGCGGCCGAGCCGGCGAGGACCGGCAGCGCGAGCAGGCCGGTTCCGATGATGCCGAGCGCAAACAGGACGTAAGCGAAGCGCCCGGCAAACGGCTCGAGCGCGCGCGCGGCATCGGCCGAGGTTTTCACGTCGATGTGATGCAGATGCAGCGTAGCCGCCGCCGTCAACATGATGAAGAATGCGACGAAGTTGGACACCCCCATGCCAACCCACGTATCGAAACGGATCCTTCGCAACTGCGCGGGCGCCTGGTGCGGTACGCGGCGCAACGGCGCCTGTTCCGGTGCCGAGCGCATTTCTTCGACTTCCTGCGACGCCTGCCAGAAGAACAGGTACGGACTGATCGTCGTGCCCAGCACCGCGACGACCATGGTCAGATAGTCCGACGTCAGCGAGATGCGCGGCAACACAATGGCGCGCGCGACTTCACCCCAGGGGATCGGAACGATGAATGCGACCGCGACGTACGAAAGAAGCGAGAGGGCGGTCCACTTCAGAACGCGCGCATAACTGTCGTAGGGGACAAAAATCTGCAGAACGACGCAGAGCGTCCCGAGGCCGACGACATAAAGGTGCTGCGGACCTGGCAGCAGCAATTCGGCCGCGGCGCCCATCGCCGACAGATCGGCGGCGATGTTGATCACGTTCGCCACGACGAGCAGGGCGACCGCGCCGTACAGCAGCCATGCCGGATAATGCGCGCGTATGTTGGACGCGAGGCCCTTGCCGGTTACCCGGCCAATCTGCGCGCTCACCAGCTGTATTGCGGTCATCAATGGATACGTGATCAGGATCACCCACAGAAGGTTGAATCCGAACTGCGCGCCGGCCTGCGAATAGGTGCCGATTCCTGACGGATCGTCGTCCGCGGCGCCCGTGATCAGGCCAGGGCCCAGGCGTCTGATCCAGGATCGCTCCACGGAATCGCGTACGGCGGATTCCGGCTCGATCAATTCTTCGTCGTTCATATATGTGTCACCTCGCGGCAACGTTTAGCAAGTCGCGGGCCCGGGCGTTCGTGCCAGCGTCGCGCGGCTTCGGAAGGCGGGCATAGGAATCGGCTACACATCATGGACGCGCTCGACGAGCGCACCGGCGAAGATGCGCAAGGCGCCTTCGCTGACAGTGCGCGGAAATGCGGGTTTCTAAACGGAGTAACGAACTTTGGGCCGTGCCGGCGGACACCGTCACGCATGGTGCGCGAGAGGCTTCGTCCGCAACTGGATCTCGTCGATCGCGTCAGGCAAGTCTTCGAGCACGATTGGCTTGGCGCGACTCAGTCCATGCGCGGCTCAGTCCAGTCGCGGCTTGAACGCATACTGCCCAATCTCGCCGCCGCGCGCGACCACCGCCGTGCTCTCGGGAATTTCCTCCCAAAAGCCCGCCAAGTCCGCGAGCGGCTCGGACAACACGAGGAACGCATTCTCGCCGGCCGTCTTGATGCGCTCGTCGTCGGGATACAACTCGCGCAGATGACGGAACGACGTGCTGTGAAACAGCGAGCGCGACTGTCCTTCGCTCGAGTAGCGGACCGCGATGATCTGCTCGCCGTCGGTCGCGCACACGGTCATGTTCAGCGGTTCATCCACGCCATGCCGGCGGCCGGTGGCTTCGACGAAGCCGACCATCCGTTCGAGCGCGGTGACGGGCGCGAGCTCCAGCCCGAAGGTCAGCGCGAGAAAAAACAGCACCTCGGAATCGGTCGAGCCTTCGATGGACGGGAACAGATCGGGGTCGATCTTCACCATCAGGTCGCGGCGCACCGCCGGATAGTTGCGCACCAGGCCGTTGTGCGCGAACAGCCAGCGGCCGTGGCGGAACGGATGACAGTTGGTTTCCTGCGACGGCGTGTCGGTCGCCGCGCGCACGTGCGCGACGAACAGCGGCGAGTGGATTGCCCGCGCGGCCTCGCGTAGATTGCGGTCGCTCCACGCGGGCTGGATGCAGCGGTAGCGAAACGGAATGTCAGTGGGATGTCCATACCAGCCGATCCCGAATCCGTCGCCATTGGTGGTGGTGGCGCCGAGCCGGGAATGCATGCTCTGATCGATCAGCGAATGCCGGGCGTTGAACAGCACGGTTTCGAGCTGAAGCGGATTGCCGGTATAAGCGAGCCAGCGGCACATGATTGCTCTCCTGTCGGTTGCGCATGACAACCCTACACCACCCGCGGGCGGCGATTGTAGGACCAAAGTCCGATTGAGGCAGACACCGTACCTGTCACTATGCCAGATGGCGTTTAGGTGCTTGCGTGCCGGGCATCGCTTTGAGCTTGCACCGGCCTGGTCTGATAGAGGCAGGACGCGCATGAGCCACTTTCTGGACAGGTTACGTTACTTCACGGCCCCCCGTCCCCAGTCCTCGGATGGTCATGGTGCTGTCACAGATGAACACCGGCAATGGGAGGATGCTGACCGCCAGCGCCGGCAGCACGACAAGATAGTTCGCTCCATGGGCGTCGTCACCGGGATCGTCTGGGTTTCGCTGATCCTGATCTACCTGTCGGAAGTGCGGCGCACACCGGTCGTGGGTTCCGTCGCTTAGCCGTGTTCGTGTTTGCTCCGCGCGAATGGTCGACTGCGCCGTTGCCGCTCGGCGGACCGCCCCGCAACAGACGAGGCGGCAAATCTGCAGCACTGAGATTCGCGCAGGCTGCAGGCTCTGCCGGCCAGCCTGCTTTTTTGCTGATGGAGGTGCCGATGAAACGCCGTGAACTGTTGGTTGCGCTGGCCGCAGGCGCGCTCGCCGAGGGTTCTACCGGCCTGGCGCAGGCAAGCCAGGCGAAATTCACCGGTCAGATCGATCTGCCCAAGCCCAACCTCAAAGGCACGCTGTCCCTCGAAGAAGCCATCGAGAAGCGCAGGTCCGTGCGCAGATTCGCGCCAAAGCCGCTGCCCGTCGAGGCCATTGGCCAACTGCTGTGGGCCGGGCAGGGCATCACCAGCTCGGACGGCAAGCGCGCGGCTCCGGCGGCCGGCGCTTTGTACGCGCTCGAACTTTACGTGGTGACCGCCACGGAGGTGATGCACTATCTGCCTGATGGCCACCGGGCCGAGACGCGGGCGACCCACGACCTGCGCCCCGAGCTGAGAGCACTGGCGGTCAACCAGGCGTCCGTCGAGGCGGCCCCGGCCTTGCTCGTGGTGGCCGCCGACCCCAGTCGGCTGACCGCGAGGTATGGCGGGAGAGCGAATCTGTATGCCGATCTCGAGGTCGGGCACGCGACCCAGAACATGCTGCTCCAGGTCGTCACGCTTGGGCTCGTCGCGGTGCCCGTGGGCGCCGTCGACGGAGCTCCGGCGGCGCGCAAGCTCGGCCTGCCGCACGCCCAGACCGTCGTCTATTTGGTCCCGGTAGGTTTTCCGGTCTAAGTCATTGCGTGAGAATGAAATGAACGCGCCCCACCCGCGAACGAAAGGTGCTCGATACTTTCAAACAGGACCTGGACCTCGCGTTCGATACGCTGACGGCAATAGAAGACACCTACAAGGCATCGCCCGCTCCCTGACACGCGGGCTCGAGGACTGGGGTCCTTCCCGGCGCGACGGCATGCGCGGACATCGATGCACCGGCCAGCAGTGCGGCAAACACGAACTTCGAAGGAGCGGGTATCGTGTGTGCCATGTCAACTCCGCGCGGTGCCTATGAAGCCGATTCTCGTGCGCTCGACCCTGGTGGAATATTCGAAGCGTCGTGCTGTCCGTTTCGCGATGACGGTGATCGCGACGATCATGGCCGGATGCGTTTCCTCCTCACAGCTGAGCGGTCATGTCACACCTTCGCAAGCTTCCGAGGCGAAGGCGCTCGACCTGGCGGTCGCCAATCCGCAACGCAGTCAGACCGCCCGGGCGCGCGACGTCTATCGTCACCCGGCGCAGACGTTGCGCTTCTTCGATCTGAGTCCGACGCAAACCGTGCTGGAGATCGCGCCGGGCGGCGGGTGGTACACGGACATTCTGGCGCCCTATCTGCACGACGCGGGTCACCTGTACGAAGCGCAATATCTGAGCACGTCCGCGGACCTGGCCTCGGAAGACCGGTCAATCGATGCAGAGTATTTGCGCAAGCTCGCGGGCGCCCCCGCAATCTACGGGAACGTCGTGGTCGGCACATTGCACGCGGGCCAGTTTTTCGGCTTCGATGCACACGAGCGGTTCGATCGCGTGCTTACTTTTCGCAACATTCACAACTGGATCAAGGATGGGCAGCTCGATGCCAATCTGCGTGCGTTCCATGACGCGCTGAAGCACGGGGGCGAACTTGGCGTGGAAGAACATCGCGCCCGGCCCGGCTCGACGGTACAGCAGATGATCGAAACCGGATATGTGACTGAAGCTTTCGTGATTGACCGGGCACAGGCGGCCGGCTTCGTGCTCGCGCAACGCAGCGAAATCAACGCGAACGCGCGAGATACGAAAGATTATCCGCATGGCGTATGGTCGCTGCCGCCGGGCTACGCGGGCGGTGACGTCGACCGCTCGCGCTACGCCGCAATCGGTGAATCGGATCGCATGACGCTGAGATTCGTCAAGCCTTAGCGTGTTCTACGGGCGCCAGCCGCGGGCGGTAATCGGCCGACGCGTTGGGCTGCGCTCAGTTTGTTGCACGACCCGCAGTAGCGTATCGACGGCAGGACGGCCGGGTAGCTGCATCGTCGCGCTCGGAAACAAATCGTTCGATTCGAACGGGGTTCTCTCTTGCGATTCAGACTACAGCTTCGATGCGTACCGGCATCGCGCTCATTACCGGCATGGCGTTGATCGGATCAAGACCAACTGTAGTGCTGAGCAACTGGTTTGGATTGGCGCCGGCGTAGGTCTCGGGCTCCTCGTCGGGCATCGGTCCCCAGCCGTGCGGGATGGACACGACGCCTCGGCGCAGCGCGGCGTCCCCTTTGACGATGGCTCGAATGCGGCCATGCGGCGAAACAATGGCCACGCACTGGCCTTCGGTCAGTCCTTGAGCAGCCAGGTCATCGGGATGCACAAAGGCCGGATTGAACGCCATGCGTCGGCGCACCGCGGGCAGGTGGTGGTACATGGTGTTCTGCACGTCGCGCACGCGCCGCACCGCCAGGCGATGCGTGAACCCCGGCGGAGCCCCCGCTTCGTTCAGTACGCCCGCCAGTTCGCACTCGACGTCGTCCGGCATCACGTCGAAGCGCGCGGCGTTCCCTGGCTCGCCGGGCTGCACGATCATCGGTTCGATCTCGTAGACTTTCCCTTGTGGGTACAGCTTCAGTTCGTCAAATGAGATCGAGCCGTGGCGAACCAGGATCGCCAGCAGCTCTTCGGTGGTCGGAGCTGCGCGCATATCGAGCGGAACGTCGTCGAATATGATGGTCTTGCCCAGGCGCCGCGCCAGATCCCAGAATACGAACCAGTCGTCCACGACTTCGGATCCCTCCGGCGGCGTCGCCACGGCGGCCGAGTATTGTGCGTAAGGCTGAAACATGATGTAGGACTCATAGTCGCGCGAATGCAGGTCGGCGCGCTCGAACATCAGCTTCGGTGGAATCACGTAGTGCGCGAGCCGCGCAGTGTTAGTCATGAAAGGCTCGATGCATACCAGCAGTTGCAGTTGGCGCAGCGCATCGGCGATGCGGCGCTGGTCGGGCACGGCATCGACTGGATTGCCGCCGTCGACCAACAGCGCGCGGATCTGGCCGGCGCCAGGCGTAGTGATTTCCTGGGCCAGCGTGCCGCTCATCTTCTGGCCGAACAGCATGCCATAGCCGCCGACACGGCTCTTCCAGCCGGATTCCCAGGAACGGCGTGGCGCAATCACTTCGGCGCGGCGCTGGTAGCGTGGGGCGACTACGCCGGGGTTCGGTACAGGGTCGCCGGGGCGAGCGAAGCGGCCACACACGACGTTGAGGCATTCGACCAGATGCTCGGCCAGATTGGAGTGCGGCGCCATGTTGGGCCCGGTTCCCGACGCGGCCGAGCCACGCTTGCGGCGCAGGCCGCCGGCCTCCCGGACCGGTTCCGCGAAGGCCGCAGCGGCGGCTTCGAGCCCTTCGACGCTTACGCCGGCGCGCCGGGCGACGTAGTCGGGCGTGAACGGCTCGACCGCGCGCGCCAGTCGTCGCAGGTCCTTGACGTAGCGCGCGCAGAATTCAGCATCGTGCCAGCCGCGACACAGAATGATGCGCAGCAGGCCAGCCAGGACGGTCGGGTCCTCGCCCGGCAGCACCTGCAGGAAGACATCGGCATGGCGGGCGGTCTCTGTCTCTCGTGGATCAATCACCACCAGCTTCAGGCCGCGCTCCTTCGCTTCGTGGAGCTGCTTGACCGGATTCTGCAATGCAAAGTTGAACGTGGATAGCGACACCAGCGGATTGGTGCCGACGAACAATAGCGCGTCGGCGAGCGCATACGGATCTTTGCCGGCGGCCCAGCCGCCCAGTCGCTCAAATGCCACCCATTTGGCTGACTGGTCGATGGTCATTGTAGAGAAAAACGAATTCGAACCCAGCGCCGCGAGGAAGGCGGGCAACATATGATTGGCGGCGAGGTTAGAGTAGTTCATGGTGCCGCGAAAGGCTGCGACCGCATCGGCGCCGTGGCGCTCGATCAGTGCCTGGAGTTGCGCCGCGATCTCGGCCAGCATCACGTCAAGCGGCATCTGCACGAAACTGCCATCGGGCTGCCGTTTCAGCGGGTGCAGGAGCCGCTCCGCGCTGTTATGCGCCTCATGCAGATACGCGCCCTTGATGCAGGCGTAGCCGCGCGTGAGCGGATTGTCGCGGTCGCCGCGCGCAGCAACGACGCGTCCGGCGTCGTCCAGGGTCAAGCGCAGTGAACAGTTGCCGGCGCAGATGCGGCAAGCGGTGACGGCTTCGCGTGGCACGGCGAGCTCCTCGTGTAGTGTGGCCCACACCTCGTAACCACCCACAACTTTCGGCGTAAAGGTTAAAGCCGAGCCGGATACCTGCGCGATGACAGAGCACCCGCATACGACTAGCGCTAGATCGCCGCCAGATTGCGGCCGTCCATTCGCTATTATAAACGACGTTCATATTTTGGCAAATAGCCCGACGACCTGTTGCGAGCGCGGCTGCCCGCAAGTCCGGCACGCCGCGCCCCGGCAGGGACATCGGGCCTCGCGACGGCCCGTCGCACGAGAAGCACGAACTCAATCCTCACCGGCGTCATGAGAGCCCAAGCTATCGCTCTTCCCGATCAACTTTCTCGCGATAGCCTCCGCGCGCGTCATGTCATCGTCAGGCGCTGGTGCCGCGTTCGCACCTGCCTGCGCGGTGGCGCTGGTGCTTAGCGCTCCGTCGCGTTGATGCGTATCGACCCACACTGTCATCGAGAGGCCTCGCTTTTCTAGCGCCCTGCTGCTGTCTCACACGACTTTGGCGCGCCGTGCTTTCGCCCGTTGTCGGCCAGAGGGCGATGCCCGCGTCTCTCATGTGAATGACGGCTGAGTCCGTGAAACCGGCCCGTCGCGCCTCACGTCTGCAGTACCGCCGGAGGGCCGAGCGAACGGGCGTAGTTCGCAACGGGCGCTTTGAGCTGCTTCATGCAAAATAGCCACATCCAGGATGTGGAGGATGACTCCGTGGGTATCAACTTCGACTTGAACGACTTGCAGGCGTTTCGAGCAGTAGTGGAACTGGGAAGCTTCCGCAAGGCCGCCGAGGCGGTGAGCATTTCGCAGCCGGCCTTGAGCCGCCGGATCGACAAGCTCGAGGAAGCACTCGGCGTGCGTCTATTCGAGCGCACCACGCGCAGCGTCACGCTCACCACCGTCGGCCGGGTATTCGCGCCGAGCGCCGAGCAGCTGCTTGATGATCTCGACGTCGCGTTGCTCGGCATCCGCGACGTTTCTTCGAGCCGACTGGGACATGTCACCATCGCCTGCGTGCCTTCGGTGGCCTACTACTTCCTGCCGAGCGCCGTCGCGAGCTATCATCGCCGCTTCCCGCGCATCAGGGTCAAGATGCTGGATATGAGCGCGAATGAGGTGCTTGGCGTCGTCATCAGCGGAGAGGCGGATTTCGGCGTGAGCTTTCTGGGCAGCCAGGAGTCCGAGGTCGAGTTCAAGGTTCTTCTGCAGGAGCGCTTCGTGGCCGCCTGCCGCCGTGATCACCCGCTCGCGCGCAAAAAACGCGTGACCTGGAACGAGCTTTACGAGTACGAGTACGTCTCGGTGGACAAAACTTCCGGCAACCGACTGCTGCTCGATCAGGCGCTGTCGGCCGTGGCGCCGCGTGCGCCGAGCGTCTGCGAGACGCGTCACGTAACGACCATGCTCGGTTTAATCGAGGCGGGGCTCGGTGTCGCCGCAGTGCCGTCGATGGCCATGCCCGGGCGCGATCACCCCATCCTCACGAGCGTGCCGCTCGTCGAACCGGTGGTGAAGCGGCGCGTGGGAATCGTGAGACGCCGCGGACGTCCACTTACACCGGCTGCGCAGGAGTTTCACAGAACGATTGTCGAGATGAAGCGCGGCGGCGTCGCATGCAGCGATGCCGTGGGCAATAACACGTCTCCAAAAGAGCCGCCAGGCAGGAAAACCGCATCGTGAGGTTGGCAAGACCGCTTCGTTCGCTCTATCTGCAGGTTTTGCTGGGCATGATGCTCGGCATGGCGTTCGGTCACTTCCTGCCGCAAGCGAGCCCGCTGCTCAAGCCCTTGAGCGACGGGTTCATCGGCCTCGTGAGGATGATGATTGCGCCGATCGTTTTCTGCACGATCGTCTCGGGGATCACGTCGCTTGCGAGCGGGAAGGCCATCGGGCGCACAATTTTTCAGGCGCTGGGACTCTTCTATTTTTTGACAGCCGTGGCGCTTGCGCTCGGACTCGTCACGGCCTTCGTGCTGCGGCCCGGCGCGGGCATGCACATCGACGCTAACCATCTGGACGCGAGCATCCTCGCGCAATATGCGAAGCACGCGCAGCCGGGCGGCCTTGTCGCATTTGCGCTGAGCGTCATCCCCGAGACGATGCTTGGCGCCTTCGACAAGGGCGAGGTGCTGCCAGTGCTGCTGCTCTCGCTGCTCTTCGGTTTTTCGCTAAATTCCTGTCCGAAGGCGGGCAGGCCGGTGCTCGCGCTCATCGACGGCATTGCCCAGGCTCTGTTCCGCATCCTCGCGATGATCATGCGACTCGCTCCGCTCGGGGCATTCGGCGCGATGGCTTTCACGGTGGGCCGCTTCGGCATCCGCTCGGTCGGATCGCTCGGGATGTTGATGGTGTCCTTCTACGTGGCATGCCTGCTGTTCATTGCGCTGGTGCTCGCTCCGCTCGCGCGGCTGCACGGCTTCGCACTTTGGCGGCTCTTGCGCTACATGCGCGAGGAGTTGCTCATCGTTCTCGCGACATCGTCGACGGAGCCGGTACTGCCGCGCCTGATCGCGAAGCTCGAGGCGCTCGGCTGCGACAAGGGCGTTGTGGGGCTTGTGCTGCCCGCAGGCTACTCGTTCAATCTCGACGGCACCGCGATCTATCTGACGCTCGCCTCGATGTTCATCGCGCAGGCGTGCGACGTGCCGCTTTCCGCGCCGCAAATCGCGATGATGCTCGCCGTTATGTTGCTCACCTCCAAGGGGGCGGCGGGTGTGTCGGGCAGCGGATTAGTGGCGCTCGTCGCGACGCTGACGGTGATTCCCGATCTGCCCGTCGCCGGGGTGGCGCTACTGGTGGGCATCGACCGCTTCATGTCCGAGGCGCGCGCCCTGACGAGCGTGATCAGCAACGCCTGCGCGGTGATCTTCGTTTCGATGTGGGAGGGTGCTTGCGATCGTACGCGTCTTGCGCGAATGCTCGGGGCGGCAGCGCCAGGCGGCGCGGACGGCGCGGACGGCGCGGGGGATCCCGCGAGAGATACCTCGGGGATGTGACAGGAAGGCCGCCTGAGGCAAGCCTTCATTCAGGTTTGCGTCAATGAGCGGAGACGGTATCTAGCCCTGTCGATTTGACGTCTGCCTGTACGCCAGGTGAAGCGAGGTAGTCGAGCAGGGCTTTCGCTTCCTTCGGATGCTGTGCGCCGACGGGAATGCCGGCGGCGAAACGCGTGACCGACTGCAGGGACTCAGGAATCTTTCCGACGAAGGTCGCCCCCTTGACGGGCAGCAACTCGCTCACCTGCTGGAAGCCGATTTCGTAGTCGCCGTTCGCCACCACCGAGGCTACCGGAATCCGCGGGATCATCTTCGCCTTCGGCTTGACCTGATCCTCGATGCCGAGCTTCCTGAACAACTCCCGCTCAATGTAGACACCGCTTGCGCTGTCCGAGTACGCGATCGACTTCGCATGCAGCAGGGTCTGCCGGAGGCCTTCTGCCGAACTGATATCGGGTTTCACCGCTCCTTCGCGCACGACCATGCCGATGCGCGAATCGGCCAGCTCGACCCGCGATCCGGGGATGACCTTGCCTTTCTGGATCAGTTCGTCAAGCGCATATCCGACCATGATAACGGCGTCGGCGGGCTCACCACGCTCAAGTCGGTTGGGGATCGCTTCGGGCGATTTGCCCATCGACGGACCAAGCGCGGTGTCGAGCGTGTTGCCCGTCCCGGATGCGAACTTCGGGCCGAGCACCTTGTACGCTGCGGTAAAGCCACCCGAGCTCATGACGTGCAGGTCGGCGGCTTGCACGTTCGCCGCAACAGCCGAGGTTGCGACCAGTGCTGCGGCGCATAGTTTCAGAAACAGATTTCTCATGATCGGAGTCGTGTCAGATTGTGTGTTTAGCCGCCTGCGGAGCGAGACGCGAATCAGTGCGCCGGAGTCAGCGTCGCTGCGCGGCGGCGATAGAGTGCAAACGTCGCCATCAGGGCGCACGCTGCCGCGAAGCTCATCCAGTAGCCGGGTGCGGCCTTGTCGCCAGTCATGTGAATGAGCGCCGTGGAGATCGCCGGTGTGAAACCGCCGAATACGGCGGTCGCGAGGCTATAGGCGAGCGAGAAGCCCGCGACGCGTACCTGCGCCGGCATCACTTCCGTTAGTGCGACGATCATCGCGCCGTTATAGATGCCGTACATGAACGAGAGCCAAAGGAGGGCGAGCAGCATGTTGAGGAAGCTGGGCGCGTGAGCGAGCAGCGACAGGGCCGGGTGCGCGGTCGCGATGGCGAGCACCGTCATGGCGATGAGGAGCGGCCGGCGGCCTATCCTGTCGGAGAGGGCTCCGCCGATCGGCAGCCACACGAAGTTCGACACGGCCACACACAGCGTCACAAGCAAACTATCGGCGGTGCTGAGGTGCAGGACCGTCTTGCCGAAAGTCGGCGCGTAGACCGTGATGAGATAGAAGCTCGCGGTGGTCATCGCCACCAGCATCATGCCTGCAATCACGACGGTCCAGTTCTGGACCAGCGTCGTGAATACCTCCTTCATGCTCGGGCGATGCTGGCGAGCCTTGAACTCCTCGGTTTCCTGCAGATTACGACGCAGCATGAAGACGAACGGCACGATCATGCAGCCGACGAAGAACGGCACGCGCCATCCCCACGCCGCGATGGTAGCGGCGTTCAGCGATTGGTTGAGCGCGAAGCCGAGGCCCGCGGCCACGACGATCGCCACCTGCTGGCTCGCGGACTGCCAACTCGTGAAGAAGCCCTTGCGGCCGGGCGTGGCCATCTCGGCGAGATACACCGAGACGCCGCCCAGCTCCGCACCCGCGGAGAAGCCCTGCAACAGCCGCCCGAGCAGCACAAGCGCGGGTGCCACAAGGCCAATGGTCGCGTAGCCCGGCACGAACGCAATGAGGATGGTGCCGCTCGCCATGATGGAGAGCGTGACGATGAGCCCCTTGCGGCGGCCGACGTCGTCGATGTACGCGCCGAGCACGACCGCGCCGAGCGGGCGCATCAGAAAACCGGCACCGAAGACCGCGAACGTCATCATCAACGAGGCAAATTCGCTCCCGGCCGGAAAGAAGACGTTGGCGATCTGCGTCGCATAGAAGCCAAACAGAAAGAAGTCGAACTGCTCCAGAAAATTTCCGGCCGTCACGCGGAAAACCGCCGCGGCCTTTGAATGTCCCGGCGAAAGGGTAGAGGGTGAGGGGTGCATCAATGTGTCTCCTGAAATCCCGAGCTATGCGGTGGTCCCGCTCTTTGTCTTTTCGGGAATTTTGGCCCGTGGCCAATCAAACGATAAGTGCAATCTTCTGAACGATTGATGTCGAATGGTTATCAATCGGCGCCCCCTTTTTCGCCGCCGCCGCGCGTTAGCTGTGCGCCAGCGCGTGGCGGCGACCATCAGAGGCCAGCGGTCAGGCCACGAAACGACACTGGGAAGCGGCCGTACGCGTGTCCATATTGCGTCCGCGGTTCAAATGATCGTCAATTTCCGCAGCGCAGCCCAGCATGCGCGGATAGAGGAAGATCGTGAACGCGGCCGTTTCAAGGTCCGCCTCGCTGAACTCCCCGCGCTTGAGCGGCTGCCACAGCATCTTCAACAGCAACGCGGCAATCACGGCATCGACATTGACGCAATAGACATTGCGCGAGACGCCTGCGTCGAACAAAGCCTGCACCAGCACACGGTAAAACGCATGAAACGCGTTGTACTCGCCGCGGGCTTCATAAAGGTTGGCGATGAAGATTTCCCGCGGGTCGTGGTTCACCGGCTTGTCTTTGAAGACCGGATGATTAACACCCGGAAGTTTCGCAATATCGAGGCTCCCCAACTGCTTCTGGCGCGCCTTGTACTGCGCGTATCGCTCGACGGAGCGCCGGGCAAGCGCTTCGAGGTCCACGGCATGATGAGCATCGGTCGGATCTTCAAGGCCGCTGCTGCGGAACGCCTCGTTGAGGAACGCAATGCCTTCGTAGCCGTTGCCGCCATGCGTATATCCAGTGTGCGTGAGGAACCCCGCCAGAGCCTTGTTTAGCTGCACCCGCTCGGGACTTTCCGGGCCATCGGCAGATACTGCGCCCTTTGCGCCTTGCGCCGAAATGGCGCCGGGTCCGTTCGTGAGCAGCAAACCGACAAGGGTCTTGAACGCGAAAAGGTCGTCGACAGTCGGTTTCAGGTTTAGCAGCGCTGCGAAGGCGATTTCCGTCAGAGTGCGTTCGCCGAGTAATTCTTCGGTGGCGAAGCCGCAAAATCCGTCCGGGCCGTGCTGCGAGGCGTCCGCTGAGGCGCCGATCATGGTGCCGAAGAGCTTTGTCCACCACGGCAAGCTTTCTGCGGTCAGGCGGGAGATCCGCTTGCGCATGAGCGGGCCCCAGGCGAGTGTCGTCGTGATCGCCGCGAGTACTGCTTCCGGGCGCGGATGGCCCGGGCCACACGACAGCCATCGGATCATTGCGGAACTTACGCCGCGCGAGGCGAGCCCGCCCAGCATGGCTTGCGCCTCTGGATCGGGTTCATCGCAGAACAGCGCTGCAGTGTCCGCGGTGTGGACGGCATCGACATCGAAGGTCTCGTCGAACGCGTCCGTGAGCCTGGCTGTCGCGAAGCGGTCGATCATCAGTGCTGCCGCCTCGCGCGCAGCACGCTGGCGATTCGGCCCGACGATCGCCGCCGCGGCCGCGAGCACGGCATTGGGCGCATTGCCCGCCTCGCGCGAAGCCTGCGCGGCCGCCAGTTCTGGTGTCCCGTGCAGATTCACTGCAGCGCCAACAGCCACGTCGATGAGCTTTGTGTCGTTTGCCCCGCCGAAGTCCCGCAACAGCGCGAGGCAGATGTTCTCCTCAAGCGAGTGCGTCGCTGCTTCGAGCATGGATACCCCGTGCAGGCTGCTCACCTGCGTTTTTGCGTCCATCTGCGAGGCGCCCGAAGCGTCCTTCAAGGGTTGGCGCGGCGGGATTGTGCCGATCTGGCTGTTCGCCCGCGTAATCTGTTCGTTGTACGGCGCGACTGCTTCCACGACCGGCAGGGCGAGGTAGTCTGGCAGTTCGATCCCCTGATCCGAGCCAAACCACGGTTTGAGCGAGAGGCTGCCTTCCGGCTCAAAGTCGGGCATCGTCGCGTTCGCGCGCATCACTGCGGTGAGCGCGGCGGGAATGTGCGCGATGTTTGTCACAACGGCGCCCTTCACCGAGCAGCATGGATCGTCCGGCGTAAAAAGACGCTCGACGCCGAACTTCTCCATGAACCAACGCTCCTTCGCAAGAGCATCGTCGGCGCCGCCCGCCATTGCGCCCGCATGCCCCACCGCGCGCGTCAGACGACTCTTCCAGCGGCCTACCACGCAGGCAATGACGGGTTTCGTAAATGTGGCGTCGGCCTCGTAGTAGCCGCCCGGCTCACAGTACAGTACGGCAGCCTTGCTGCGCGCGTCGTTGGCGAGGGCAAAGGCGAACTCCGGCGCCGCATAGTGGATGTAGACGTCCTTGCCGCTGGATACGACGGTCGTTGTACCCCAGCCGCTCATGCGCAGATATTGCGCAATGGTGGTGCTAAACCCGCCCGAGTTGGAAAAGATCGCGATCGAGCCCCGCCGCAAAGTTGCGCCGGGATCATCGCCGCCGAGCGCACCCCCGATGCGCACCCGCTGCCAGGAGTCCGCGACGCCCAGCCCGTTAGCGCCAAAAATGTCGATGCCTGCTTGCTGGCCCATCGCGCGAATTTCCCGGGCGTCGTGCACGGAGATCTTCTCCGTAATGATAAAAATCTTGCGCAGATCGGGATTGACGCGGATCAGTTCGGCCACCCCATCGCGCGCGGCCGACGGCGGCAGATAGACGACGCCGCAATTGAAACGATGCCCGGCTTCGAGGCCTTCGCGCACGTTGTTATAGACGGGGATGTCGCCGGCAGGCGTCACGAGCACCTGCCCGCGCTTGCCAGGCGCAGTGCCGAATACGATATTCCCACCGGAAAACGCGTGGCTCACCGGCGTCACGTCCGACGACTCGCCTCCCAGAATGTTGAGCACACAAACGCGGTCCTCGCGCGTGACTATTTGTGCAAGCGACTGGATGCCGACGAAATACCTGAAATGATTATTGCCTTGCTTGATCATGTCGATCTCCTTACGCCTTTGCCGTATCCGTCTGCGGTTGCGTCTGACGCGCGCCGATGCGCGCTGCGACCTGCGCGCGTCCTCCCGATTGCATCCACGCATCGGCCTTCCGTGCGTACTGGATCACTTCGCTGATGTCGGAGTCAAAGCCGAACAGGCGATAGGGAAGGCCGAGCGAATCACAGGTGTCGCGCAGTGCCGACATGCCACGAACAAGGTTTGGACCGCCGCGCCCAAGGACGACATAAAGCGGGGTGGGACCGTGCTCGCTGAAGTGCTCGCGTAGCGCATCGGCCATCGCGCGCAGTGTTTCGTAGATATCGGTGTTGTTGGACTTGCCGCCAATGATGAACAGTACGTTGGACTGCTTCAGCCAATGCCGGAAGCAGATGCGCGCCACTTCCTTCATTTTTTCGTAGGGAGGATTGCCGCCGAAATCCGAAGAGATGATGGCTGCGTCGCCCAACATCTCCGTGACGAGCGAGTTGGCCCCGCCGCCGAACGTGGGCGCGAGGATCGTTCCCTTGTCATTGATCACATAGACGTCGCTTTGACCCTGGTGCGTGCGAAGCTGGTTGATCTCCTGCTCGAAGTCTGAGTAGTCGGCAGCGAACAGGTGAGCAGGCAGGCCGAGGCGCGAGAAGCGCGGGTCGTCACGGTCGAACCCGCACTTGAAGTCGCAGGCCACGGGTGTGAGCCGACCGTTCTTGTCCTCGCGCATGCGGATCGGATTCAGCTCGAGCGTCGTCATGCCGAAGTCGTGAAAGAGCTCCCAGAGCTTCGGCAATTGCTGCACGAGTGGGGAAATGATTTCGCGCGGCGCGCCGATCTCGCTCAACGCATTCGCGACGACGAACGCCTTCAGGCCGGTCAATGCATCAAAGGGCACCATTGCGACTTGCTTTGGATCGACCTCTTCGATGTCCATGCCACCCGCGTGCGACAGCGTCATGGTGGGAGCGCGAAAGCGGGTGGAATCGGTGATCGAGAAGTAGACTTCATGTTTGGCCGGTACGCCTGCTTCGAACGTGACGCCGTTCGCCTTGGCCCTTACATGACCCACGACGTGCTCGGCGAAGTACAGCCGCTCTTTCTCGGCGAGCGCCGTCTTGAGATCTGTCGCGCGCCCGAGCAACCCGGCCTTGCCCTTCTTGCCCACGCCGCCCTTGAATACCGGCTTGATAAAGACCTGCCCGTGGCGGTCGATCAGCGACTTTATCTCCTCCTCGCTGGCGCTCGGCCCCAGCACTTCGCTAGCCGGGAATCCGACGAATTGCAATAGGCGCGCGCCGTGCAACATTCCGGTGATCTGCATATGAGTGTCTCCTGAAATTCAAGGCAATGACGAATGAAGCAGGTACTGAGTGCGCTTAGCTTGCTGCGGAAGGCGCGAAATGCTCATCTGCCGTGGACTCGCTTGAAAGCGGCGGCAGGATTCACAACGCGAGGTGGGTCATGCGAGATGGGCATCGGCTACCGTTGGCGGCACCCGTGACCGGGTTGCACTGGAATGCGGCGAAACGCTGTTCTGCGTTTCGCGCCTGTCTCCGATGCGTTCTCTGTCGACGCGTTTATGAACTTCTTGAGCATCGATATTTGCTCAAGACGCCCCGAACGAGAAGTGCAATTTTTTGAAGCATTGATGTTCAACGGTTATCAATATCGTCGAACGCCGTTACGTTGTGGCGACAAGCGCTGCTTTCATGGTGGGCCTCACGGCGACGCTTGAAATTTCGGCGCAAGCTCTAACCGGTCGACTTCGCAACTCAACCCAGTCGCACGCGGCCAGCTTTACCGTCGGCATCGTTGGGTGCAACTTTCTTGATGTCACTTCCGACCCAACGCTCTTCAGAAGATTTCAGATGCGATCGCATCGCCGCTTCTGCAGCAATAGGGTCTCCTGCTTGCAGTGCATGCAGAACATTTTCGTGCTCCTCAACCGCAGCCATCCACGTGGCCGTATTTTCGACGAGTTCGCTAATCCTCGCCCCGATCGGATCGCGCCTCGCGTCGAACAGATCGGCCACATACCGGCTCAACACCGTATTGCCGGCCGTTTCCGCGATGATCAGGTGGAATTGCCGGTCCGGTTCCACAGGAGATTTGCCGGCAGAGGCGAGGCGATGCATCGCATCCACGCTGCGCCGCAACCGGTCCAGAGAGCCGGCCGTAAGCCGCGTGCTGGCGAGCACGACGAGGCTGCCTTCGATTACGGCCCGGGCCTGCATGATTTCCGTCGGACTTTCGCCTAATACAGCCAGCGACTCTTCACGTTCGTTTGCGGTTTCGAGCACATAGACGCCCGAACCCATGCGGGTCTCGACGCTGCCGCCGATTTCCAGTGCGATCAACGCCTCGCGCAGAGACGGGCGCGAAACACCCAGTTGCTGCGACAACTCGCGCTCCGGCGGCAGTCTCGACCCCGGCGGGAAATCCCCTCCGTGGATGAGGCCGCGAATCTGGTCGGCGACTAATTGGTAAAGCCGCTTTGGCTCGGTCTGTTTCATTTTGCTGCCGGAAGGATAAATGGCCCGGGTCGTCTGTCGACCAGCGATCAAAGTCTACCACGCAAGCCTGACAAGGTTTTCAGCGCATTTCGCAGGAACAGTTCGGGTTTGCCCTTGGTAAGGCCAGAAGAAGTATCTTGCAAATTGGCTTGACCAAAATCGCCATTTATTCTTTAATCTGCATCAGATTGGCCTGACCGACGCCAGCGCCTCTACACAAAAGAAGGAGACACGTGTGACAGATCTGAGCACTGACCTGGCCCCGCGCGTGATGGACGGCTTCGCGTTAAAGGAACCCCCGGAGCTATTGAAACTGAGCGGACTGGGCAAGCGGTTTCCCGGTGTCGTTGCACTGGAGGACGTGCACTTCCAATTGCGCCGCGGCGAAGTGCACGCCATTTGTGGCGAAAACGGCGCTGGCAAGTCGACCCTGATGAAAATCGTCAGCGGGCAATACCAGCCGGATGCCGGCACGATCGTTTTTCGCGGCATGGAAAGGCGGTTCGCGTCCTCACTCGAGGCACAGGAAGCAGGCATTGCGATCATTCACCAGGAACTGAATCTGGTGCCGCACCTGTCGATTGCGGAAAACATCTACCTGGCACGCGAGCCCAAACGCGGGCCGTTCATCGATCGCGCACGACTGAATGGGAACGCCCAGCGTGCGCTCGCCCGCATTGGATTGTCGTTGCCGCCCACGAGGCTGGTGGGGACGCTGTCGATCGCCCAGCAACAGATGGTCGAAATCGCCAAGGCGCTCTCGCTCGACGCCCAGGTGCTGATCATGGACGAACCCACTTCGTCGCTCACGGAATCCGAAACCATGCACCTGTTCCGGATCATCAAGGAGTTGCGCGAGAGCGGGGTCGGCATTGTCTACATCTCTCATCGTCTCGATGAACTGAAGCAGATTGTCGACCGCGTGACGGTGCTGCGTGACGGACACCACATTTCAACCGACGATTTCGCGGCGACCAGCATGGATGAAATCGTTGCGCGAATGGTCGGCCGGGCGCTGAACGATGCGTACCCGCCGCGCCGCTCGGTTCCGACGCAGGACGTGCTGCTGCGCGTCGACAATCTGTCGCGCGCACCGGCATTTGGGCCGGTTTCGTTCGAACTGAGGCGAGGCGAGATTCTCGGCTTCGCCGGTTTGATGGGCGCAGGCCGGACCGAAGTGGCACGGGCGATTTTCGGCGCCGACCAACCGGACGGCGGCGAGATTCATATGGGGAGCGAGCGCGTCTCGATCCGCTCGCCTATCGATGCGATTCGCCACGGTATCGCGTATCTGTCGGAAGACCGCAAGAGCGACGGCCTCGCGCTGAAGATGCCGGTCGCGACCAACATCACGCTGGCCAATATCGAGGCGGTGTCGGGTCGCGCCGGCTTCATTCGTTTCGCCGAAGAAGCGGCCATCGCACAGCGTTACGTCGAAACGCTCGGCATCCGCACGCCGACCGTCCATCAACTCACGCGCAACCTGTCCGGCGGCAATCAGCAGAAGGTTGTCATCGGCAAATGGCTGTTTCGCGAATCGAAGATTCTGTTTTTCGACGAGCCCACGCGCGGGATCGATGTGGGCGCGAAATACGCGATCTACACGCTGATGGACCAGCTCGCCGCGCAGGGCATCGGCGTTGTGCTGATCAGTTCGGAATTGCCTGAAATTCTCGGCATGTCCGATCGCGTCGCGGTATTCCACGAAGGCCAGATCGCCACGATCCTGGAGACGCGCCACACCAATCAGGAAGAAATCATGCACTTCGCATCGGGACGAAATCATGCTTGAAATAACAACCGAACAGACCACTACTGTCGACACCAGCGCGAAGCTCCGGCGTCGCGACCTGATTCAGAAATTTGCCGCGCTCGGCAGTCTGATCATGCTGGTGGCCGTCTTTTCATTGACCAGTTCCGCTTTCTTCTCGGTCGACAATGGCATGACAGTGGCCTTGCAGGTGACGTCGATTGCCTATCTCGGCGTGGCGGCAACCTGCGTGATCATTACGGGCGGAATCGACCTGTCCGTGGGTTCCGTACTCGCGCTGTCTGGTGTGGTCGCCGCGTTGCTCGTCAAGGCTGGCGTGCCGATTCCTCTCGGCATGCTCGGCGGCGTCGTGGTGGGCGGCCTGTGCGGATTCGTTAATGGCCTGTGCGTCACGCGTATGGGTCTGCCGCCTTTTATCGCCACGCTCGGCATGATGCTGGTCGCGCGTGGTCTCGCGCTTCAGATCACCGGCGCGCGCCCGGTTTCGGGACTCGGCGACGCGTTCGGCGAACTCGGAAATGGCGCGTTGTTCCGCATCTCGCATATCGGGGCAGACGGGTTCCCCGATACGGTATTTCCGGGGATCCCGTATCCCGTGATCATCATGGTCGTGCTGGCGGTGGCCGTGTCGATCATGCTGACGCGCACCTCGCTTGGCCGCCACATCTACGCAGTCGGATCGAATGCCGAAGCCGCGCGGCTCTCCGGCGTCAATGTCCGCCGCGTCACCTTGTTTACCTATGTGCTGTCCGGCGTGCTCGCCGGTCTGACGGGTTGTGTGCTGATGTCGCGCCTCGTCACGGCGCAACCGAACGAAGGCGTCATGTACGAGCTCGATGCGATCGCCAGCGCCGTGATTGGCGGGACGTCCCTGATGGGCGGTGTAGGCACGATCTCCGGTACGGCCATCGGTGCGTTTGTGATTGGGGTGCTGCGCAATGGTCTGAACATGAACGGCGTATCGAGTTTCATCCAGCAAATCATCATCGGACTGGTCATTCTCGGCACGGTCTGGATCGACCAGGTCAGAAACCGTCGATGAAGCACATCGAATGAAGCCATTCGAGAAGTCCAACAAAGCAGTGCAATCACCAACCCAAGGAGTGAGACATGAGGAAGACATATCTGGTATTGGCCGCCGCACTTTTGACCGCAGTGACGGCGCACGCGAATGCGGCGGGCGGAGAGATCGCCGTGATCGTCAAGACGGCCAACTCTAATTTTTGGCAGAACGTGCAAAAGGGTGCAACGGAGGGCATGAAAGGGCTGAACGGCTACACGATGACGTTTCAGGGACCGGCGACCGAGTCAGCCGTGGCGGACGAGGTCAATATGGTCGAGAACGCGGTGAACCGGCATGTCGCGGCGATCGTGCTCGCGCCGTCCGATCCCGACGCGCTGATCCCGGCAATGAAGAAGGCCTGGGAGGCAAAAATTCCGGTCGTCCTGATCGATTCGCTCGTGTCCGATTCCGGCAAGCAGTATTACCAGTCGTTTCTCTCGACCGATAACGTCAAGGCCGGTGAGCTGTGCGCGAAAGCGATGATCGACCGTGTCGGACAGACGGGGAAAGTCGCTGTGATGTCGTACGTCGCCGGCGCGGGTTCCGAGATTGGCCGCGTGGGTGGGTTCCGGAAGTATCTCGCGCAGCACTCGAAGCTGCAGGTTGTCGGACCGTTCTACTCGCAGTCGCAGATGGCAACCGCGCTCAATCAGACGACCGACGTGCTGTCGGCCAATCCGGATCTGAAGGGTATCTTCGGTGCAAATGAACCGACTGCTGTGGGGATGGGGCGCGCGTTGGCGCAGTCCGGGAAAGCCGGCAAGATCGTCGCGATCGGCTTTGACGGCAACCAGGACCTCCAGGGCTTCATCAAGGACGGAACCATCCAGGCCATCGCTGTCCAGGGCTCGTATCAGATGGGCTACAAGGGTGTCAAAACGGCGGTGGATGTCATCGAACACAAGCCGGTTACGAAGCAACTCGATACCGGTGTCGTGATGGTCGAGAAGGACAACATCGATCAGCCCGCCGCGAAGAATGTCTTGTATTGAAGCGCGATGCGGACGACGCCAGACGGCGTTGTCCGCCCTTGAGCCCAGCGCTACTCAAGACGCGCAGTGAAGCGTTGAACATCCAGCAATGAATCCCTGGGAACGGAATTCCTGATGAAAGCAAGTGATCTGCGTGAGGTGTCGCGTGCCGGGGTGCAACTGAGCGCACTGGGTATGGGCTGTTCGCAACTTGGCGGCTTGTATCGCACGATGCCGCCGGAACAGGCGCGCGCGCTGATGGACGAAGCATGGTCGCTCGGTCTGCGCTATTTCGACACTGCGCCGTTCTACGGGTACACGCTTTCGGAACGCCGCGTGGGCAACGCGTTGTCAGCGCGGCCACGCGACGGGTTCGTGCTGAGTACGAAAGTCGGCAGGCTTCTTCGGCCGGATCCGACTGTTCAATGCGGCGACGACGGCTGGGCTGAGCCGCTTCCTTTCCGGCCGCACTACGACTACAGCTTCGACGGCGTCATGCGGTCTTTCGAAGACAGCCAGCAGCGTCTCGGTATTGCGCAGATCGATCTGCTGTATGTGCATGACATCGGTCGAATGACACATGGGGATGCAAACGTCGAATTCTGGAAACAGCTGACAGAAGGGGGCGGTTTCCGCGCGCTCGACACGCTGCGCAACGCGGGGGTGGTCAAAGCCATCGGCCTCGGCGTGAACGAGTGGCAGGTCGCGCATGAAGCCATGCAGGAATTACAACTCGATGTGACGTTACTGGCGGGCCGCTATACCCTCCTCGAGCAGGATTGTCTCGCGCCGTTTCTCGACAATTGCGTACGGTATGGGAATTCGATCGTGGTCGGCGGTGTGTTCAATTCTGGCGTGCTGGCAGGTAACGGCAAGTTCAATTACGGGGACGCCCCCGCCGGTGTCGTGTCGCGCGTCAACCGGCTGGCTGAGGTTTGCCGCGAATTCGAGGTTCCGCTACCCGCCGCGGCACTGCAGTTTCCGCTTGCGCATCCTGCGGTTGTGTCGTGCGTGGTGGGCGCGCGCAGTGTCGAACAACTCCAGCAGAACGTCGCGTGGTTTGAGCAGGCGCTGCCAGCCGGATTGTGGCAGGAGCTGAAGTCGGACGGTCTGATCGCGGACACCGCACCTGTACCCGAGGTGGTCGAGTGAGCCTGCGTATCGACGCACATCACCATTTCTGGCACCTCGCGACACATTTCGGCGACTACGCCGGTTGGCTTGCCGCCTGTGAAGATTACTGTGAGCGGTATGCGGGCGATGAGGACAAAGACGCTGTATTCGGCGGCAACGCTTATCGCTTCTACCGGCTCGAAGAATAGGGAGAGTGTAGTGCAACGAATGGGAATGGTCATCGGTATCGATCCGCAGCACATCGACGAATACAAACGCTTGCATGCGCAGGTGTGGCCGACGGTGCTCGATCGCCTGAAACGCTCGAATGTCACCCGCTACTCGATTTTCCTGCGGGAGCCCGAGAACCTGTTGTTTGGTTACTGGGAATACGTCGGAACTGACTATGAAAGCGATATGGCCGAGATTGCGAGCGACCCGGAAACACAACGTTGGTGGAGCCTGTGCAGCCCGTGCCAGAAACCGTTGGTGAGTCGTGCGCCGTCGGAACACTGGGCACAGATGGAAGAGGTCTTTTACCTCGAATAGCGTTGTCTCGACACGGCACTCGTTTGACCTCGCCATGAAGAAACAGATTAACCGGGCTCGCATCGAAACCGCACTATGGCTTCGCGGGTTCTGTAGCTGAAAAAGGAAACCTCATGCTCACTATTATTTGTGAAACTCCCGGCGTACTACGCGCTGAGACGCGCTCACGGCCACCGCGCGATCGCGGCGAAGTGTTGCTACGCGTGCGACGCGTCGGCGTATGCGGCACCGACCTGCACATCTTTACCGGCAATCAGCCATTTCTCGCCTACCCCCGCGTGATGGGACACGAACTGTCAGGGACGGTCGAAGAAGCCGACACGGATTCCGGCCTGGACGCCGGCGACCCGGTCTACGTGATGCCCTACCTGTCATGCGGTCAGTGCATTGCCTGCAGGAACGGAAAAACGAACTGCTGCGTGAACATTCAGGTATTGGGCGTGCATCGTGATGGCGCATTGACGGAGTATCTAAGTTTGCCGCGTCAGTTCGTTCACAAGGCTGAAGGAATCACGCTCGATCAGGCGGCAATGATCGAGTTTCTCGCCATTGGCGCGCACGCGGTTCGTCGCGCGGACGTTCAGGCGGGACAGCGGGTGCTGGTGGTCGGTGCAGGTCCGATCGGTATGGCCGCAATGATCTTTTCACGTCTGCGCGGGGCCACGGTGACGGCGCTCGATACACGGCTCGATCGTCTCGACTTCTGCGCTGAGAAAATTGAAGTGGCGGCTACTGTGCAAATCGGTGATACCGACGTCGACGAGCTGGCGAAACTCACCGACGGCGAATTCTTCGATGTGGTCTTCGATGCGACGGGTAATCCGGCTGCCATGGAGCGTGGCTTTGAGTTTATTGCGCACGGCGGGAAATACGTGTTGATTTCCGTGGTGAGAGACAAGATCACTTTCTCCGATCCGGAGTTCCACAAGCGCGAAGCCACCTTGATCGGAAGCCGCAATGCGACTGCGGATGATTTCGAAACTGTGCTCAGGGCCATGCGCGCCGGTCAGGTGCCCGATGCTGCACTCAACACGCACCGGATGAAGCTTGCCGATGTTCCTGCCGAATTTTCGAAACTGCTCGAACCGTCCGCAGGTGTAGTGAAAGCCATCATCGAATGCTGACTCTGACGCATATCGGATATTTGCCATGAGCCAGCCAATTCTCCAGTTCGGCACTAGCCGCTTTCTTCAGGCGCATGTCGACCTGTTTGTTTCGGAAGCCATGACGCGGGGTGCCGCGCTCGGTGGCATTACAGTCGTGCAGACCACCAGCAGCGAGTCCAGTCAGAAGCGTATTGCAGCGCTGGCAGAGGGCGGGCGATATCCGGTGCGGGTTCGAGGTATGCGTCACGGAGTGCTGGTGGACGAGATGCTGAGCGGCAACGCGGTGCGCGCAGCATGGCACGCCGAGTCTCATTGGGCACAAGTGCGAGACGCCGTGGCAGAGCACGTCGAAGTGATTGTTTCCAATACGGGAGACAGGGGATTCCGGCTTGATGACCGGGATACCGCGACGCTCGTGAATCATCCGGAGCGCGTGCCACAGAGCTTTCCGGCCAAGCTGCTGGTGTTGCTTCATGCCCGTTGGGAACGAAACCCTGATGCGCCGCTCTCCCTTTTTCCATGCGAACTCGTGGTCAATAACGGCGATACGTTGCGCGAACTTGTCGTGACTCTCGCGGTAAAGTGGCGGCTGCCGGAGCCGTTCACTACCTACCTTCGAACGCGTTGCATATGGGCCAATTCGCTCGTCGACCGCATCGTTTCGCAGGCGATTGAACCGGTGGGCGCCGTTGCCGAACCGTATGCGCTCTGGGCGATTGAGCAGCAGCCGGGGCTGGTTCTACCCTGCACCCATGAAAACATCGTTTTGACTGACGATCTGCAGCACTTCGAGCGCCTGAAGTTGTTCCTGCTCAATCTCGGTCACAGCTATCTGGCGGAGCGGTGGCTAGAGGACCGCCGACCGGTTGACGAGACCGTATGTCAGGCAATGAACGACCCGATACTACGCGCCAGCCTGGAAACTGTCTGGGCGGAAGATGTGCTCCCGACATTTGCGGTCCTCGGTCAGCGCGAGCAGGCTCTCGCCTATCTCGTCGAGTTACGCGAGCGCCTGCTCAATCCGTTTCTTGAGCACCGGATAGCGGACATCGCGCAGAATCACACAGAAAAATTGCAGCGGCGTTTTCTGCCGCTCGTGCAACTTGCCGACAAACTCGGCGTGAAGCCTGGACCGCTGCGAATACGAGCGATGCTGGAGCGCGTCGCATCGGTTTAGCCAAGTCCCGAATACCCGCCATTGCGAAGCTTGGAAATGCCTTATCACCAATCACATTTCGCAGTAGCCAACACAGTCCGCTCGTTGCCGAATACACAAGCTGCGTACGATTGGCAAGCGCTCACGTAGCGAGGATCGAACACGTTCGCCACATTCAGTGCGAGGCGCCAGTTGCGAGTGTCATAGCGCAGCGCGGCGTCTCACAACGTATAGCTTGTGATGGTGAGCGAGTTGTCGGCCGCTCCCGCCAGCGCGCTCTGATAGCGGATGCCCGCGCCGATGCCGAAGCCGGTGAGCGCGCCCGTATGCCATGTCCAGTTGGTCCACAGCGACGCCATCTGGCGCGGGCGCGCAACGTCGACCGGCCAGTTGTTCAGCGAAGCGTCGTTTGCCTTGACGTTCTTCACGTCCTGATAGACGTACGACGCAATTATCGACCGGTCCCGCGTTACATTTCCGACGTCGGCCCTCGTATGCCAGTGCTCGAACAGATCCGGGGCGATTTGATGACAATGACCTCAAGGGCAACACCACGGCGCGCTTTTCAAAACCGATTCCCAGCGCAAATTCGGGAATAATCGGACGCCCAATAAAAAGCAAACGTTTGACTGACCATATTTAACATTTAAAACGCTTAACTTTGCTCTGGAAATGCCGATATATAGATTGGAATTATTTGGGGGCCGCGCATTAAGTTCCGCTGTACAATGCGCCGCTCATCCTGAGCGCAAGGGTATCTCATGAGTTACACGCTCGTACCGCAGCGGCGGGGCCCTCGGTTGCCTTGACTGAAAAACAAGACCTGGGCGCGGCTCTCCTGAAGAGGTCTCTAAAGGGCGAGTGTATCAATGGTGCCGCCTCACGATTTGGGAATTATTATGGCGGACGCAATGATGTAACGAATAATGGTTATCCTTATTCGGTAAGTAAAAATTACAGCAGATTGCCCGATGGTACGCGGTGCAGTCTGCAACAAACAATATGGCCAGTTCGACGGGGATGGCGTATGAGCAGTGCATCAGACATTTCGAATCTCTTCCAGATGTTGGGCGTGAGCCCGTCGCATTATCAAGAAATAGAAAGAATAGAGCAGGGGCAAGGTTCGCGTGGGCGTTGGTCCATGCAGACCACGTCGTCGCCAGGGGACACGGCCCGGGACGACTCGGCTCGCGAGGCTGAAGCCGTTCTTCCCACCGATGTGACTGAAGTGGCCCCCGCCGCGCCGCCGCAGCTGATTGCGCCAGCCGTCCCCGCTGCCGTGTCCGGATCTCTTCCGGTATTGCAAGCCGCCCCCGAACAGCCGGTCCTTCAGTTCAATCCCGAACCTGTCACCGCTCCTCAACAGCCGGATTCTCTGAGCGCCGTGTTTGCGCGCCTGCGGGAACGGAGCGAGCCTCAAGAAGGTGTTCCGCAACGCCAGACGTCATGAACTTCGTCACAGTCTTTTCCGTCAATGACGGCCTGGTTAAAACCACGGTGGCCGCGAACCTGCGCGTCGTGCCGAACCGGCGCACGCGCTAGAAGACCTTTTCATGGCACAGATCAAACGTAGGCTGAGCAAGACGGAGCCGCGGCGGCAAACGCGCAACACGGACCATGCCGGAAGTTGGGACGACAAACTTCTGGAAGCGGGGACACCGCTATGGGCGTCGAACTGGCTGCGGCTGGCAGTGACGCTATTGGCCGCGCTGTTGTTCACTTCTGCCATGACGGTCAATCTGGCCGTGTCGAAGCAATGGACGTTTGGCATCCTTTGCATGGTCGTCGCGGTTCTGCTGAACCGCATTCGCGGCAGGATCATCACGGTGTCCCTGGTGGCATTGTCGGTGTTTATGTCCTTGCGCTACCTGTACTGGCGCGTGACGCAGACGCTGTCCTTTACCACCTCGCTCGACATGACCTTTGGCTGCCTTCTGCTGCTGGCCGAAGGGTACGCGGTGCTCATGCTGTTGTGCAGCTACTTTCAGACGCTCTGGCCTCTGCATCGCCGGCCTGCGCGATTGCCGGCCGATAGCTCGGCATGGCCGACGGTGGATGTGTACATTCCCACGTTCAATGAGCCGCTGCAGGTCGTGCGGCAGTCGGTGCTGGCCGCCACGCTGCTCGACTGGCCGGCCGACAAGCTGCGCGTGTATGTGCTGGACGACGGCCGTCGTGACGAATTCCGGCAATTCTGCGAGCAGGCTGGCGTGGATTATCTGACCCGGCCGGACAACGCGCATGCCAAAGCAGGCAATCTCAACGCGGCACTCTCCAGGACGAGCGGCGAGTACATCGCAGTGTTCGACTGCGATCACGTCACCACGCGCTCGTTCCTGCAGGTCTGCATGGGTTGGTTCCTGAAAGATCCGAAGATGGCCATGGTGCAGACGCCGCACGTCTTCTACTCGCCCGATCCGTTCGAGCGCAACCTCGAAACTTTCCGCAAGGTGCCCAACGAGGGTGACCTGTTTTACGGCGTGCTGCAAAACGGCAACGACTTGTGGAATGCCGCTTTTTTCTGCGGTTCCTGCGCGGTGCTGCGGCGGTCAGCGCTGGAGGATGTAGGCGGCGTGGCGACGGAAAGTGTCACGGAAGATGCGCTCACCGCGCTCAAGATGAGCACGAGGGGCTACAACACGGCCTATCTCGCCATCCCTCAGGCAGCGGGTCTCGCCACCGAGAGTCTGGGGCGTCACGTCGGTCAGCGCATACGCTGGGCACGAGGCATGGCGGAAATATTCCGTCGCTTCAACCCGCTGTTGATCGCAGGGCTAACACTGCCACAGCGTCTGTGTTACCTGAGCGCGATGATGCACTTTTTCTTCGGCTTGCCGCGCATCGTGTTTCTGATCACACCGATGGCGTATCTGTTCTTTGGCGCGCACGTCTTTCATGCTTCCGCGCTGATGGTGCTGGCCTATGTCGTGCCGCACCTCGTCATTTCGAGCCTCGGCGCCTCGCGCATTCAAGGGCGTTTCCGACATTCGTTCTGGAGCGAAGTCTACGAAACGGTACTGGCCTGGTACGTGATTCTGCCCGCGTTGCAAGCCGTACTCTTTCCAGGCAGCAAAGGCTTCAACGTGACGTCCAAGGGCGGGGTGATCCGTCAGTCCTTCCTCGACTGGGCGATGGCCCGGCCCTACATCGTTCTGCTGCTCATCAATCTGAGCGGATTCATGGTGGGTGTCGCAGGTCTGATCCGCAGTCCGGGCTGGCCCGAAGCGACGAGCATTCTGTTCAACCTGGTATGGGTAACCTACAACATCATGAACCTCAGCGCGGCCGCGGGCGTAGCGAGCGAATCGAGACAGTTGCGTCTCGCTCCGCGGGTCCAGATCGAACTGCCGGCCGCCGTGATTCACGCCGACGGAACTCGCGTCGACTGTCAGACCAGCGACTATTCGCACGGTGGTCTGGGGCTGGTGCTGCCTGAGGGCGCACCGTTGCCGGAGCACGGCGATCGCATCACGGTGGCGGTGTTGCGCGACGACTACGAGGACGTTTTCCCGGCCGAAGTGCAGGTGTGCCGCGGACGCACCATCGGCGTGAGTTTTCCGACCCTGACGATCGCTCAGGAGCGCGCCTGGATAGGGGCGACGTTTTCGCGCGCCGACAGCTGGATCGCCTCATGGGGCAGATATCGTCCCGACAGGCCGCTGCGAAGCCTGTTCGAGGTGCTCGGCATCGGCATGCGCGGCTTCGGGGAGTTGTTCCGGCATCTGTTCCTGGGTGGGCGTGAGCGCCTTGGCCGTTCGTCCGCAGACCCGGCAAGCGACTTGGGAACAAAGCAATCGTGAGTGTCGGCTACCTGTCGCTTTTGCGCTCCTTGACGAGCGCGCGCCGGTTGGGCGCGGTGTTGTGTTCGGTCCTGTTGCTCGGAGCGGGCGACGTGCTGGCCGCGTCGGCTGTCCCGGTCGATGCCGTGCGCCAAGGCCCGCACCCGGAACTCAGCGCGGCGGCGCCGGCCGACGCGTATACCTACCGGATCCCGCTGCTGCGGCAAAACGCGGAGCAGGGATTGACCTTGCTCGGCGAGGATGCCTATACGGGCATGGACTTCGGTTTGCGCCGCGACGAGCGCGTGGTCAGCGCGCGGCTCGTGCTGGACTACAGTTACTCGTCCACATTGCTGCCTACGCTTTCGCATCTCAAGGTGTTGCTCAACAGCGTCGTGGGGGCGACCGTAGCGTTGCCCGAACCGGCGCCGCGGACGCCGGCGCATATCAGTGTGGATCTGCCGGTGTCGCTGCTGTCCGGGTTCAACCAGCTCACCCTCGAGTTGATCGCGCATAGCAAGGCGAGCGATCAGGGCAACAATCCGCTGAGTTCCGACCTGTGGCTGAAGCCCGGGCCGGACAGTGCGCTGGAACTGACCGTGGTTCCGGCGACCCTGTCCAGTGACCTGTCGCAACTGCCCGCGCCGTTCCTCGACGTGCGCGATGTGCGCAGGGTGGACCTGCCCGTCGTGCTGCCGCAAGCGCCTCGCGCGCAGCGCCTCGAATCGGCCGGTATCGTGACCTCGTGGCTGGGTGCGCAGGCGGGCTATCGCGGTGCGCACTTCTCCGCGAGCCTGGGTGCGATACCCGCGCATGGACATGCGGTGGTGCTCGCGCTGCCGGGCGAGGTGCCGGGCTTGACCCTGCCTGCGGTGGAAGGGCCGATGCTGGCCATCGTGCCCAACCCCAATGACGCTAACGGCAAGCTGCTGCTGGTCATGGGCCGCAACGACGCGCAGATCCGCGAGGCCGCGACCGCGCTGGTGCTTGGCGCGAAGACGCTGTCGGGCTCTCGGGTCAAGATCGACACCCCGGTTTCCGTGGTGCCGCGCAAGCCTGATGACGCACCCAACTGGCTGCCGGGTGACCGCCCGGTGCAGTTGGGCGAGATGCTAGCGGCGGACCGCTTGACGGTGCAGGGCTTTCGCCCTGGGGCGATCAATGTGGACCTGCGTCTGCCGCCGGGTCTGTTCGGTTTTGACAACAGCGGCGCGGTGCTGAACCTGCATTACCGTTATACGGCCCGTCCGGAGTCAACGCGCTCGGAGCTCGGTGTGCTGGCCGGCAACACGCCCCTGCAGACCTTGCCGCTGACAGGCGACGCGTCGGACGGTTATGCGGTGATACGCGTTCCGACCTATCTGCTGCCGCCGTTGACGACGCTGCAATTCGACTATCGCTACGAGTCCGTGGCGCCGCAAGACCACGTCGAGGATGTGCCCGGCGGCCCGCTCCTGAGCGCCATCGATCCGACTTCGACGATCGACATTTCCCAACTGCCGCGTTACGCAGCCATGCCGGATCTGCGCGCCTTCGCAGACGCAGGCTTTCCGTTCACGCGGATGGCCGATCTGTCCGGGACGGCGGTGATCCTGCCCGCACGGCCGGTCGCTGGCGACTATTCCGCTTACCTGACGCTGATGGGCAGCATGGGTCAAACCACGGGTTATCCGGTACTGGGCGTGACGGTGGGCGATCCAGCACAGGTTGACGCGCTGCGTCGCAAGGACCTGCTCGTGCTGGCGTCGGGCGATAACCAGCCCTTGCTCAAAGCATGGCGTGATGATCTGCCGCGCGGCTTCTTCGCTCCGGTTGCTTCATCGGACCGCTGGATCGCCGCGTGGTGGGAAAAGCTGACGGGTGGGCATGCGCAGGCTGAACGCGAGGCCGCCATCGCCGCACTGTATAGCAGCGACGACCATGACGGCATGTTGGCGGGACTCGAGTCGCCGCTGGCTCGCGGCCGCAGCGCGGTGGTCGTAGCGGGCAATACGCCGGACGGTCTCGACGCTGTCGTGGACGTGCTGCAAGCCAACCGCTACCTCATCAGCAAGCGTCCGGACCACAAGATCAGCGGCAGCCTCGTGGTCGTGCATGACGGCACGCTCACCACGCTGAGCAACGATCAAAGCTATTTCATCGGGTCCTTGCCGCCTGGGCTCGCGCTCGAATGGTTCTTCGCGAGCCACATCCTGCTGCTGCTCGTGGCGACGCTCGCCAGCGTCGCGCTCATAGGTTTGCTCGGCGGCGTGTTTCTGCACCGGCGTGCCCTGAATCGATTAGACCTGGATATTCCCCAGACATCGCAACGTGAAGAAGGACGAAGAGGTTCTCATGTTTAGAAGACGGCCTGACATCTCCCGGGCACGCCTTGCGCGTTGCATGACTGCGCAACCAGTATGGCCGGCACTGTTGCTCGGTTGTGTGTTTGTCACATCGACGGTAACCGAGGCCGCGCAACCAGCGGCGGCTGCCGCCGCTGCGCGGCAGGACGCGCCGGCTTCGGCCGGCGGCGCGGCCAACCCGGTCGCGCCGCCGGCAACGGGAGATAGCAACGCGGCGCCGCTGCAGTCCGCGCCGGACGCCGGAGCCGCTACCGCGGCTTCTTCGACGGTGACCTATTCGCTGCAGCAACTCGGCGCGCAATACGCGCTCAACCTGCGCGGCGTCGACGGCAGCAATACGCTGCCGGTCGGCGTGCGCGACGATCGGGTCGTCACAGGTGCGCGACTGAACCTGCGCTATGCCTATTCGCCGGCGCTGCTGCCCGATCTGTCGCACATCAATGTGCTGGTCAACGATCAGGTGGCGGCATCGATCGACGTGCCCAAAAACACCTCCGGCACCAACCTGCAGCGCACTATCACGCTGCCGCCGTATCTGTTCACCGCGAACAGCAAGCTGCGTCTGCAACTGATCGGCCACTACACCAACCAGTGCGAAGACCCGCTGCATTCGAGCCTGTGGGCCAACATCAGCAACGACAGTACGCTGAGCATCGACACCCAGCCGCTGGCGCAGGCCAGCGAGCTGGCTCGCCTGCCGCGACCCTTCTTCGACGAGCACGATATTCGCCGGTTGAACCTGCCGTTCGTGTTCGCCGGCAATCCTGATACGGCCGCGCTGGAAGCGGCCGGCGCCGTGTCGTCGTGGTTCGGCGCATTGGCGACCTATCGCGGCGCGCAATTCCCGGTATCGATCTCTACCGTGCCTGCCAGGGGCAACGCGGTCGTCATCGTCGACAGCGCGGCGCAAGCGAGCCTGGCGGGCTCGCCGCTGCAAGGTCCGACTCTCGCCGTCGTGACCAACCCCAACGATCCCAACGGCAAGCTGTTGCTGGTGATGGGCCGTGACGGCAAGGAACTCAAGCAGGCCGCCGACACGCTGGTCATGGGCAGCCAGACGCTGTCGGGTTCGAGCGCGCTCATCACGCGGTTCGCCGAGCTCGCGCCGCGCAAGCCGTACGATGCGCCGCGCTGGCTGCGCACCGACCGTCCGATGTCGTTGGGCGAACTCGTCGACGCCAAACAATTGCAGGTGTCGGGCTACAGCCCCGATCTGATCCGCATCAATATGCGCGTGCCGCCCGACCTGTTCGGCTGGCACGCGCCCAACGTGCCGATCGACCTGCATTACCGCTATACGCCGCAGCCTTATATGGTCAATTCGTCGCTGCTGTTCAGCGTCAGTGACCAGTTCATGAAGTCGATTCCGCTGCTCTCGCTCGAACGGCTCGAGGGCGGCAGCAAGCTGCGGGGTGAAGTTTTGCCCGACAGCAGCCTGCCGCGCCAGGCGAAACTGGACGTGCCGCTGGAGGCGCTGTTGCAGCCGAATACCCAGTTGCAGTTCCGCTACATGTACGACTACATCAAGCAGGGCGAGTGCCGGGACATCATCATCGACAACGTGCGCGGCGCGGTCGATCCTGAATCGACGATCGATCTGTCGCAGTATCCGCACTACATCGCCATGCCGAACCTGGCCTCGTTCGCCCAGGCGGGCTTCCCGTTCACGCGCATGGCCGACCTGTCCGGAACGGACGTCGTATTGGGCCCCAACGCGGGCACACCGGAATACAGCACGTATCTGGCGGTGATGGGCCGCATGGGCGATTCGACCGGCTATCCGGCGCGCGGCGTCACCGTGCTGCGCGGTCAGCGCATCGACGCGATGCCGTCCGACAAGGATCTGCTCGTGATCGCCTCGGGTGCGGATCAAACCTGGCTCAAGGACTGGGCGCGGACCATGCCCGCGGCGTATGACCAGAGCGCGCAGTTCGCCGTATCGGATCTGCCGGGTCGCGTGCTGGGCTGGTTCCATGCCAACCCGCGCCTCGACGCCGAACCCCGCCGCCTGTCGCTGGCCTGGTCGGGGCCGGGCGCGAGCGCCGTGCTCGCAGGCTTCGAATCGCCGAAGCAACCGGGCCGCAGCGTGGTCATGCTGGCCAGCAATCAGCCCGACGGCCTGAAGGATGCGGTCTCCGCGTTGCTGGATGCGCCGAACTCCGGCAAGCAGCCCATCCAGGGAAGCCTCGTGTCCATCCGCGGCACGGAAGTCGATTCGCTCGTGAGCGAGCATACCTACTACGTCGGGCATCTCGGCATCTGGCGCGGCCTCGACTGGTGGCTGGCTTCATTCGGCCTGTCGCTCGCGTGGGTGCTGAAGGCGCTGGGCATCATCGCGCTCGTGCTGATCGCGGTTGGTCTGTTTTCGTTCTTGCGGCGCCGCCAGGCCCGGCGCGACGCTGAAGCCCGTGAGCGGCTGCGGGCATCGCGGCAGCAACAATCATAAGCAAGGAAAGTCATGTCAGTCAGACGCAGCCGCAACCGGGCCTGGATTCTCGGACTGATGGTCGCATCGGTCGGCCACCCGGGCTGGGCGCAGGATGCTACGTCCAACATGCTGCTGGAACAGGGCCGCTACTGGCAAACGCATGACAAGCCCGATCTGGCCGCGCAGTCCTGGTCGAAACTGCTGCTGAGCGACCCGAAGCAGCCCGAGGCGCTGTATGGGATGGGCACGATCGCCGTCGGCAAGCAGCAGTTCGCGGCGGCGAACGGGTATCTGGCCAGACTTCGTGCGGCCGCGCCGGGCAGCCGCTTCGTGCCGCTGCTCGAGCAGAGCTTGCGCCTCGCGGTCGAACCGGGTAAGTCCACGTTCGCCAAGGCGCGCCAGATGGCGCAAGACGCCGTCAACCAGAAGGATCAGGCCGCGTTGCTGGCGGCCATCGCCGAATATAACAAGGCCTTGGGCGGTAAAGCGCCGCAGGGCAGTGTGGCGCGAGAGTATTACAGCTATCTCGGCTATACGGATGGCGGTGTGGATCAGGCCATCCAGGGCCTCGAGCGCCTGAATGCCGAGACGCCGAACGATCCGAACACCATGTTGCCGCTGGCCCAGCATATGGTGCGCGACGAACAGGATCGCGCGGCGGGTGTCGCCCTTCTGGAAAAGCTTGCCGCTCGTCCGGACATCGGCGGCGAAGCGACGGAAGTCTGGCGCTCCGTGCTGACTTGGGTCACGCCCACGCCGAAAAACAGATCGTGGTTTGAAGACTATCTGAAGCTGCATCCGGACGACGACGAAATACGTCATCAGATGCTGGCGCCGCATCCGCTCGCACCGGCCGGTCCGGTCGTGGATGCACGACTGACACGCGGCTTCGCCGCGTTCAAGTCAGGCGACATCACCACGGCCGAGCAGTCCTTTTCCGCTGTGCTGCGTGACAAACCCGACAGCACGGATGCGCTGGGGGGACTGGGCCTCGTGCGCATGCAGCAAGGCGACCTGGCGCAGGCGCAGACGCTGCTGTCGCGGGCGGTGTCGCGTCCGGGCGCGGGCGCGAACTGGGCCAAGGCCCTCAATTCCGCGCGCTACTGGCTGCTGGTGAGCCAGGCCGAGGGCGCGCAAAACGTGGGCGACTTCGCCGCCGCGCGACGCGAACTCGATCAGGCGCTGCGGCTGGATCCAGCCGAGCCGGGCGGGCGCAATGCGTCGGCCCGGTTGGATGCGGCGCAGGGCGATCTGACGCGTGCTGAAAAGGGCTACCGCGACGTGCTGGCGACAAGCCCCGATAACCGCGAGGCGGCGAGCGGCCTCATCGATATCCTGGCGCAGACGGGACGCGCCGATGAGGCCCAGAAGTTGATCGACGGCATGTCACCCGAACAGAAGGCCGGCATCGGCGGGCTCGATCGGCTGCGCGCCGCCGTCGCCGCCGGCCGGGCCGATGCCGCCGCGCAGCGTGGCGATCTGAGCGCGGCCCGGCACATTCTGGAAGACGCCCAGCGCAGCGCGCCCGACAACCCGTGGATTCGCCTGGAGCTGGCGCGCTACGATCTCAAACAGGGTCATGCCGACGAAGCGAAGCAACTCGTCGACGGCCTGCTCGTCACGAACCCGGACAATCCCGACGCGCTCTATGCGAGCGCGCTGCTGGCCATGCAGATGGGCGACTGGACGCGCGCGCAGGACACGATGACGCGCATCTCCACCGCCTCGCGCACGCCGAACATGGTTGCGACGGCGCAGCAGATCGATTTTCAGGTGGTCGTGGCGCAAGCCTCGCAAACGGCGCTCGAAGGCAATCTGGAGGATGCGCGCAGTGTGCTGGCGCGGCTCGAACCCGCGGCGGGTCAAGACCCGGCCAAGGTGGGCGCGTTGGCGCAGGCGTATGTCGACGCGGGCAACACGCCGCGCGCCATGAGCCTGATGCACGGGCTGATGCCTAACGGTCTGAAGGGCAGCGGCCCGGATGTGCAACTGGCTTATCTGGGCCTGTTGCTCAAGACCAACCAGTATGTCCAGGCCGGGCTCGCGATGCGCGAGTTGCACGGCCAGACGCTGACCGCGGACCAGCGCCGGCAACTGAACGAACTGAACTACCTCTACACCGTGCGACTGGCTGACCAGCAACGTCAGCAAGGTGACCTCGCGCAGGCCTACGACACGCTGGCGCCGATCCTCGCGAAGCGGCCCGACGACAGCCTCGCCACGGCCGCGCTCGCGCGCATGTACGCCGCCGATGACAAGTATGACCAGGCACTGTCGCTTTACCAGAAGGCGCTCGTCAACGACCCCAACAATCCGGGTTTGCAACTGGGCGTCGCGATGGCGGCAGTGCAGGCCGGCAAGAACAGCGTTGCCGATGCGGCATTGAAAGAGGCCGTTGCGAAGGCGCCCAACGATCCCGACGTGCTGGCCGGCGCCGCGCGCATTTACGTCATGCAGGGCAAGACCCGCGAAGCGCAGTCGCTGCTGGAATCCGCCATTGACGCCAAGGAAAAGCGGCTCGGCGTGAAGGCGCAAGACGTCCACGTGGCGGGCAATCCCTTCGTCCACGACGACGACGGTCATCGTCGTCAGGTCCGCCACCGTCGCCTGCCCGCTGCCGAAACGTTCGCCCCGCAACCCGCAGCGCCGGATTGCGTGCTGGCGAACCAGAAGCCGGGTTTCGGGCCCGCTGCTGCTCCGGCTGCTACCGCGGCGAGCGCGACTGCCTCGACCGTGACATCCACGGCTGCGCGCGAGCGCTCGTCCTCTGGTCCATCCGCTCTGCCAACCGTGGCGGGCACGCCGGTCGGCGGCCTGGCGCCGCAAGACATGGTCGCGGTGAGCGAGCCTCAGGACGGTTCGCCGTCGCTCGAGGAAATGCGTAATGAACTCAGCGACCTCCGGGCGCAGCGTTCACCGGAAGTCAGAGGTGGGCTGTTCGTCTCGTCGAACAACGCAGCGCCCGGTACGGGTCAGTTGACGAGCGTGCAGCAAGCTCTGGAAGGGGTGCTGCCGGTCGACAACGGCAAGCTTTCCATTCGCGTGACGCCGGTTGAACTCGAGGGCGGCACGTTGGGTACCGACGTCTTCAGCGCCAGTCAGTTCGGCGGCGGCCCGGCCGCCACCCGGGCGCAGCAGGCCGGCAAGGTCGCCGCACCGGGCAAACAGACCGCCTACGGCGTCGGTCTGGGTCTCGGCTACGAGACCGGGAACTGGGTGGCCGACATCGGCACCACGCCTTTGGGTTTCAAGTACACCAATGTCGTTGGCGGCGTGATGTTCAGGAACTCCATCGATGCCGGGCAGGGCAGTTGGTTCAACGTGGGCGTGTCGCGCCGCGCCGTGACGGACAGCATCACGTCTTTTGCTGGCTCGACCGATTCGCGATCCGGCTTGAGCTGGGGTGGCGTGACTGCCACCGGCGTGCATGGTGCGATCGGCCTCGACAATCAGGACTACGGCGTCTACGGCTACGGTTCCGCGAAATACCTGGACGGTCATAACGTCCAGTCCAACGTCGGTGCCGAGGTCGGCGCCGGGACGTACTGGTACCTGCTGCGCACGGAAAACAGCATGCTGAGCGCGGGCGTGAACCTGAGCGGCATGATCTACGACCACAACGCGAACAACTTCACCTACGGCAACGGCGGCTACTTCAGCCCGCAGCGGTTCTATGCGTTCAACCTTCCGCTCACGTGGGCGCAGCGTTCGGAGCGCTGGACCTACAAGCTGCAAGGGGCCGTCGGTGTGCAGTACTACCACCAGGCCGGCTCGCCGTATTTCCCGACCGACAGCGGGTTGCAGGCCGCAGCAGTCTCAGCGGCTTCGATGATCGGCCTCGCCGACGGCGCGATCCATCCCGACCAGTCCTCGACCGGCTTCGGCTACAACCTGCTGGCCACGGCCGAATACCGCTTCACCAATCATCTGACTGGCGGAGCCTCGGTGGGCGCCAACAACTCGTCCAGCTACCGGCAGTGGGCGGCGGGCCTGTATCTGCGCTATACCCTTGCGCCACAGACGAAGGCGCTCGATATGCCGGTCATCCCTTACCAGTCGCATTACAGCGATCAGTAGCCCGCCATACTGATCGATCGGACATTGATTATTTTTTCAGGAGTCGAAGAGTCATGCTTGCTTCCGTACTTGCTGGTCTCAGCATTCTCATAGTCGGCGATAGCCATCTGAGCGAACCCGGTTATCTCATCGATACGTTGCAGGATCAGTTGATCGCCGCTGGCGCGCAGGTGCATACCTACGGCGTCTGCGGCAGTATTCCTGGCGATTGGGTGAAGTCCGTGCCCGGCACATGCGGTGGCGCCGAGCGTAACGGCAAGGCGCCCCTGGTCATCGACCACAACGCGAAGACCCAACCCGTCGATCAATTGATCGCCGCGAACAAGGCCAAGCTCGTCATCATCGTCCAGGGCGACACGGTCGGCGGATACGGCAAGGACGATTTCCCGAAGGCCTGGGCCTGGCAGCAGGTCACGGCGCTGACGCAAGATCTGGCCGCCAACAAGACGGCTTGCGTCTGGGTAGGGCCGGTCTGGGGCACCGAGGGCGGCAAGTATCAGAAGAGCTTCGCCCGTGTGAAGCAGCTGTCGTCTTTCCTCGCCGCCAATGTCGCGCCGTGTCAGTACATCGACTCGCTCACGTTTTCCAGGCCGGGCGAATGGGCGACGGTCGATGGTCAGCATTTGACGACGACCGGCTACAAGTACTGGGGCACGGACATCATGAAGGCGCTGGTCAAGCTGCCTGTCGTTCCGCAGAAATGACGCGCCGGGCTTCGAGCTGCGCCTGCCCAGGTTTCCCGTTTGAGAAAAGAATGAAAAATTTCCTCTCCTCCCTGTTGTTGTCCAGCTTCGCTCTGTCCGGTCTCGGTTTGTCCGTGCAGCCGGCCATGGCCGCAGAAATTCCGCTATACCCGAGCGGTCCCGCGGAGGACTCGTCGTTCGTGCGTTTTGTCGATGGCGGTTCGGGTCCGGTCGACGTGAGCGCGGCGGGGTCGAAAGCGCGTCTGACGCTCGACGCCGCGAACCCGGCCACTCACTTCCTTCCGATCGCCGCCGGCAAACCGGTGGGCGGCACACTGAGAGCCGGTAGCGCGCACCAGGACGTATCGGCGACGGTGCAGCCTGGCGAGTTCGTCAGCATCGTTGCGCTCGATGGCGCGGATAAAGCGGGTGGCCTGCATACGGTGACGGTCCGCGAAAAACCCGACGACTTCAATGCGCTCAAAGCTTCGGTGGCTTTCTACAACCTCGACGCTGGCTGCGCGACACCCACGCTGAAAGTGCCGGGTCGCGACATCGTGCTGCTCGACGGCGTGGCTGTGGGACAAGCCAGGCGGCGCCAGGTCAACCCGGTCGCCCTCTCGGTGCAGCTGGTCTGCGGCGGCCAGCCTGTGGGGCAGCCGCTCAGCCTGGGTACGCTCGCGGCGGGGCAGCGTTATACGGTGTTGCTCGTGCCGGGCGGGGCGCATTCGCGCATCTTCATGGCGAACGACGCGGTGAGCCACTGATCGCATTTGCGCCTCCTCCTTGAAAGCGACGCCGCTCATCGCCGATTTCCGGCTGTTCCCCGTTTTTCATCTGGTTACGACGGGCAGAGCGGGGTTCGGTGTGTTTCGCGATGGCGCGTCGGTCCAGATATCTTTTTCGATTGAGAACGATGCATGGTTTTCGCGTCCCTCGAATTCCTGACGCTGTTTCTGCCGGCCTTTCTGGCGATCTACGTCGCGTTGCCCGCGCGTTGGCGCAATGGCGTGCTGCTGTTTTGCAGCTGGCTTTTCTACGGCTGGTGGAGCCCCGTCTTTCTGCTGCTGTTCATCGCGCTGACCTTCTGGGGCTGGTTCGGCGGCATGGTCATAGACAGGGCGCCGAGCCAGCGTGCACGCGGTGGCTGGCTGGCCGTGTTCATCGTCGTCAACGTCCTGATATTGGGCTGGTACAAGTACGCCAACATCGTGGTCGATAGTCTCGACAGTGTGCTGGGGGCAGGCCATGCAGGGTCCATCCCCTGGCGACACGTCGTGCTGCCCATCGGGCTTTCGTTCATCGTGCTGCAATCCATCTCCTATCTGATCGACGTGCAGCGCGGCACGGTGGCGGCCGATCGCAGCATGATCCGTTACGGCGCCTATCAGGGGATGTTCGTGCATCTGATCGCGGGGCCGATCATTCGCTATGCGTGGGTGAGGCGCGAGCTGGTGTCGCGCGAGGTCGACTGGGACGGTTTTGCAGCCGGCGCAAGGCGGCTCATGGTGGGCATGAGCATGAAGGTGCTGGTGGCCGACACACTCTCGCCGCTGGTCGACGCGATCTTCTCGTTGCACGCGCCCACGCTGGCCGACGCCTGGCTGGGCTGCGGTTTCTACACGCTGCAGTTGTTCTTCGATTTCGCGGGCTACAGCGCCATGGCCATCGGGTTGGGGCAGATGCTGGGCTTTCGCTTTCCCGAGAACTTCAACCATCCGTACCTTGCCAGCAGCATTCAGGATTTCTGGCGCCGTTGGCACCTGTCGTTGTCGAGCTGGATACGCGATTACCTGTACATCCCGCTGGGCGGCAACCGCCACGGTGAGTGGCAAGCCTGCCGCAATCTGTTGCTGACCATGGCGATCGCCGGCCTGTGGCACGGCGGCGATAGCTGGAACTTCCTGCTGTGGGGCCTCGTTCATGGCATCGCCCTGATGGTCGCGCGCCTCTGGCGCCGGTTCGATATGCTGACCATGCCGTCCTGGTTATCGCACGTGCTGACGCTGGTTTTCGTCATGCTCGCGTGGACACTGTTTCGCGCGGCGGGTTTCCCTGCCGCGCTCGCCATGTATCGCGGCCAGTTCGGTTTGAATGGCATCGGCTTGAGCGACGCGACGCTCGTGCTGCTGCGGCCCGTGCACGCTCTGGCTGCCGGGTTGGGCATCGTGTGCGTGCTGCTGCCGCTCTGGCAACAGCGTTGGGATAGCCTTCCCGACACGGCGCTGCGGCAGCTATGGCAGGCGGGGTGGCCGCTAGCGGGTTTTCTGTTGTCGTTCGGTCTGATCGTCGCGCGCGGCGCGGTGCCTTTCCTCTACTTCCAGTTCTGACGCCATGGAAGATCCCAAGCCGCTACCTCAATTACCCGCCTCGCGCGCCAGCAAGATCGCTGCCGTCATCCTGATGGTCTTCCTGTTCGCGGGCCTGCTTTCCAATCTCAGGTTCGCGTCGACGACCGAATCGGTGTTGCCTCATGCCGTGACCCGGGCCGGCATTCTGGACGGTGCGGTATCGAAAGAACTCGCCAATCGCATGGCCGATACGCCGATCGCCGCCGACGCGGCGCGCGCGCAGCGTGCGCTGGGCTGGCTGACGCTGCACGATCTGGGGCCGCGCGTGCGCCAGGGCTGCCCGGGCTGGTTGTTCCTGCGCGACGAACTCAGCGTGTATGCCGATAGCGACAGTCATCTCGCCACGCGCGCGGACACGGTGGCCGCCGTGCGGCGCGAGCTGGCGAGGCACGGTATCGCGTTGCTGGTCGTCGTGGTGCCCGACAAGTCGCGTATCGAGCCGCAACATCTGTGCAGTCTGTATCGACCGGTTTCGTTGGGTGCGCGTCTCGCTGAGTGGACCTCGCGTCTGACCGCTGACGGCGTGCAGGTGCTGGATCTAAGTCCGGCGCTGCGTGGCGCGCCGGGCGGCGCTTTTTTTCGGACTGACACGCACTGGACCGAGGGCGGCGCGGGTGCCGCGGCGCAGGCCGTGGCGCAGCGCATCCGTGCGATGGGGGTCCCGCTGGGTTCGAGCAAGCCCGACTATCGCGTCACAGACAAGCCTCCCGGCCGGCGGCCCGGCGATCTTGTGCGTCTGGCCGGCCTGGATGATTTGCCGCCGTCCTGGCAGCCGAGGCCTGAGATTGCGGCCAGCCGTGACTACATTCCTCAGGCTCAGGCGGCCGCGTCAGCCGACGATCTGTTCGGCGATGCCGATCTGCCTGGCATCGCCGTGATCGGCACTTCTTATTCGACGACGTCCGATTTCGTGCCTCAGCTCGCTTTGGCACTCGGAACAGGCGTGGGTAATTTCGCACGCGAGGGCGGCAAGTTCGGCGGCTCGGCGCGCGCCTATTTCGCGAGTCCGGCTTATGCTCAGACGCCGCCCAGGCTCGTCGTTTGGGAATTGGACGAACGGGATCTGCAGTCGCCGCTCGAAGCGGAAGATACGGTCGTCGTGCCGAAATCCAGCGCCATAGACTCACGGACTCCGCATGTCGAAGCCAGGACACTTTAACTGCCATAGCTTGATGGCGATGATGCTAGGGGCGGGCGCGCTGCTCTACGCCGATCTGCCCATGGCTGCGCCGCTGCCGGTGATCATTACGGTGGATGCCGCGGCCAACCGGCATCCAATCAGCCCGCTCATCTATGGCTTGAACTTCGGGACGGCGGAAATCCTGCGGGATCTGCGCGTGCCGATCAACCGCTCGGGCGGCAACACCGCTTCGGCTTACAACTGGCGGGTCGACGCTCACAACACGGGCCAGGACTGGTTTTTCGAAAGCCTGCCGACCGATCCAAAGGACATCTACCAATATAACGACCGTTTCGCGGCGCTTACCCGTGACGGACACGCTTTACCGATGCTGACCATCCCGATGATCGGCAGGGTAGCGCGACTCGATAAGGACGGTAAGCCGCTCGTCAGTTTTTCGGTCAACAGGTACGGCAAGCAGCAGAGTGTCGACGCTCACGGTTTGTCTGACGCGGGCAACGGCATCGCACCCGACGGCACCCCTATCAGGAACGACCCGGACGATGCTTCGTTGCTGGACGATCCGCAGAGCCAGCAGGAGCGCGTCAGGCAACTCATGCGTGGATCCGGTAGTGCCGGCTCGGACGGTGTGCATTACTACCTGATGGACAATGAGCCGAGTCTGTGGCAACTCAACCATCGCGACATGCATCCCATCGGCGCCCATGCCAGCGAGGTAGCGAACAAGGTGATCGCCTATTCGCACGCCGTGAAGGCGGCAGACCCGGGCGCGCGGGTCGTGGCGCCGGAAGAGTGGGGTTGGACCGGGTATCGCTTTAGCGGCTTCGATCAGCAGTACTTCGCCGCGCACGGTCAGGGCAATCCGCCGGACAGGGAAAACGAAACGCGAGGCATGGACTACGTCCCATGGCTGCTCACGCAATGGAAGCAGGCCGGCCGCCCTGTCGACGTTTTCAGCCTGCACTTTTACCCGCAGGGCGGAGAATTCAAGGAAAACCAGAATGCGGCCACGGCTGAAACGCCTGCCATTGAACTCGCCCGTAACCGCTCCACGCGCGACCTGTGGGATACGAGCTACAAGGATCCGACCTGGATCAACAGCGTGGTGGCCTTGATTCCGTTGATGCGGCGGTGGGTCGACAGCTATTACTACGCTGGTACGCCGATCGCGCTGACGGAATACAGTTGGGGCGGCGATACGACCATGAACGGCGCCACGGCCCAGGCCGACGTGCTGGGCATCTTTGGCCGGGAAGGGTTGGACATTGCCACGCGCTGGGGCACATTGAATCGGGACATGCCGGTCTACAAGGCGATCAAGCTCTATCGCAACTACGATGGCCAGGGCTCGGGCTTTGGCACCACCAGCATCGCCGACACGCAGCCCGACCCGGATCGGGTCTCGTCTTTTGCCGCCGTGCGTGATCACGACCGCGTCATGACCATCGTGGTGATCAACAAGCAGCTTGATCAACCGGCTGACGCCACCATTGCGATCAACAACTTTGATGTGACTCAAGGCAAAGCCCAGACCTGGCAACTGATGGACAATGCCTTATCCCGTCTGCACGACACCGACTATGCGAGCGGCCAATTGCACCTTACTCTGCCGCCGAAAACCGTAACCTTGCTGGTTTTGCACGGCGCGGGCCGGCGCTGACTCCGTTGCTCGCATGCTGGTGCGGGCCAATTCCGGCCCGGTGGATGCCGGCCTTGAGCCGCTCGATCTGATCGTGTATCGCGCGAGCCATGCGGGTACGTCGCGCCAATCGCGGTCGCGACTCGCAGGTTCAGACCGATCGTACGGGGCAACGCTGTGCGCCCGAACCGTTTGATTGAGCAATGCATCTGCGCAATCGTGGAAAAGCGGGCGCGAATTCTGCGTGTTCGGCAAACGCTCAATGATCGTCCGCGAAGCGGCACGCGTGATCGAGCAGCCCTTCGGCCGTGCCGCTGCCGCCTTCGATGTCGATACCGCTGTTGACGATCAGCCAGCCATCCCGAGCCGCGGACGGTCCCGCGCCGGTAACCAGGATGGTTTGCGTGGCCATCGTCGCCGGATCAGGATTGTCGCGGGCGACGATCCGGAACGGGTTGTCGGCGCCGCTCAGCGAGTTCACCCGCATGATCCTGTAGCGCTCGCCATCGAGCGTCTCCCAACGCCACTCGCCGGGCGTGTCGTGAGCGTGATCGGCGAGCGCGGCGCTGACTTCACGCCGCATGCAGTCGATGTGGATATGCAGCTGGTTTTGCGAGCGACGAGATTCGGAGTTGATTTCGAGGCCGAGCTGATCGTCGGACAACTCGCGTTTGACCGCTTGCTGCACGTAATGACGCGAATCCCACGCGTCACGCCAGTAGTCCTTCGCATCGGGCGCGAGGATCAGCGGACTTTCGATGCCGGTGATGCGATCGGTCGGCATCAGCAGAAACTGCGAGCGGCCGAGAATGTCCTTCAGGACGACGTAGCGTTTGTCGAGATCGACGACCGTGCATTGACCCGGTGTGCCCGTGGCCTGCTGCGACGGCACGCAGCGGATGTCGACGATCTTCCACAGCGCGTTGGAATCGACCGTCGCGAGGCGCGCGCAGGCGCTGGCGGCGAAAGCGACCGCGAGCACGGCGCTCAAGTGAACGACGCGGCGTACGAGGCCGCGAAATGAGAGGGCGGTGGCGGGGGTCGTCATCGTCGCTTAAGAGGAGGTTCGGGCGGGCAAAGCGTCGGAATGCGGGCTGCAACGCGCAGGCATTAAAGCACAAACCTGATGGCGCGCACGTGAAACACGGGCTTCAAAGCACCGGCGCGGGCAACGTTCCCAGTACCTGTTCGAACGCGACACCGATGGCCAGCAGGCGCCTGTCCGAGCCGAGCGGCCCATCGAGTTCGAGGCCGACCGGCAGCCCGCTCGCGCTGATACCCGCCGGCAGCGACAGCCCCGGAATGCCGGATGTGCCGGCCGGGTCGGTATTACGCAGGAACGCTTCCATCGTATCGATTGGTGGACCGCCGTCGATCGTGACCGTCGACGAGCCGTTCAGATCGTCGATCGGTACCGCGACGAGCCGCGTCGTCGGAAACAGCAACGCGTCGAGACCGGCATTCGCGAACGTCGCGGCGACGTAGTTCCGCAGCCGTGGTCGCCAGTAGTTGAGCGCCGCCGAGTAGTGCGAGCCGAGCACGTCGGCGAGCACGTCGTCGTAGATCGCGCGCACATCCGGGCTCGCGATGCGCACGGCCAGTGCGGCGACGGTTTGCACCGGCGCTCGATTCGCGACCAACCACGCGAGCACGTCGTCGCGCGCTTCGTGAATGGCGAGCGGACCGCCGACCATCCCGTTCAGATACTCCAGCTCATGCATCGCGACCGGCACGAACGTGACGCCCGCCGCTTCGAGCTTTTGCAGTGCGGCGCGCGCGACGTCCTCGACCTGTCGCTCGAGAGCATCCCACAGCGGCGCGGGCAAGCCGATGCGCAAGCCGTCGAGCGCAATCGCAGGCAACGCGCCGTCGCCGGTGATCACGCCGTCGAGCAGCGCCAGGTCGGCGACGCTGCGTGCCATCGGCCCGACGGTATCGCGCGTATGGCTGATCGGCACCACCGCGTTGGGGTCGTGATAGCGCCGCTCGGCACCGCCATTGCCGACCGATGGACGCAAGCCCGCGGTGCCGGTCAGCGCGGCCGGGATGCGGGTCGAGCCGCCGGTGTCGGTGCCGAGTCCGGCGGGCGCGATGCGCGCGGCGATCGCCACCGCGGTGCCGCCCGACGAGCCGCCCGGTATCAGCGACGGATCGTACGGATTGCGCACCGGCCCCGCGTGCGCGGACAGGTTGGTACTCGTGATGCCGAACGCGAGTTCGTGCATGTTGGCCTTGCCGAGCACGATCGCGCCCGCGTCGACGAGGCGTTGCACCGATGGGGCGTTGGTGTTCGGCACGAAGCCCGCGAGCGCGGGCGTGCCGGCCGTCGTCGGTAGACCTGCGGTGTTGATGTTGTCCTTGACGACGATCGGCAAACCGGCGAGCGGCAGACGTGCCCGCTCAGCCGGCGGCAATGCGTCGATGCGCTGCGCCGCCGCGAGCGCGCCGTGGAAGTCGAGCGTGGTGAGCGCATTCAGGTGCGTGAGCGCGGCGGCGCGCGCGAGCAGGGTGGCGACGTAGTCGACGGCTTTGAGGCGGCCCGATTGCAGCGCCTCGACCGCTTGTGTCGCGCTGAGCGCGAGCTGTGCGTCGACGGTCCATGTCATGACCGGCGTCTCCGTATCGATGGGTGCGTCGCGGGCGGCGCGAGTTTCGACTGCATCCGTCGAAGTAGCGGACAGCTCACACGGGCAGACAGCGAACGCAAGGGTTCACCTATTCTGGCACATCCGCCTCAAACCCGATGCCGGGCGATGCGCAACGCGTGTCGTGCTCGCTGTCATCGACATCGATGCGCTCCGGGATCGCCTTATTGGTGATTATCGATCCACATACGCCCCCAGTCCGACGCGTAGGCGAGCGCATGCTCTTCGTCGAAGAAGTAGTCGAGCGCGTCGAACGAATAAGCCTTGCGCGTATTCTCGTCGCGCTGCTCGATCGTCAGATTGGCGGCGAATAATCCGTTGGGGAGCGGTTGCGTTGCCGCTTCGACCTCGTAGCCCTTGTAGCGGATGTGTGAGTTCATGATCTTGACTTGTCTGTGTGCCCGCGAATGTCGTGCGGAATACCAATGCGTGTGGCGCGGCCCTGTCGTTGCCATAGGTGAGTGAAGCGGCGGGCAGGTCAAGCGTAGGGCGCGCTGCGCAGCGGTTGAACCAATCTTTCGTCGAAAGCAGATCAGCGCGGGGCCGGAGTGGTAATCAGAAGCCCGGATTGGATCGAAGTCGCTGTGTCCGGTGACTCTATTCGCGTGGAGGCACGGTGTCTGTTATGTGGCGCACGGTCGCTCGGCGCAAAGCGTGGCGCCGCGCGCGATTGCGGCGGCGTCACGGTGCCCGGGGAGTATTCAGACCGCGTGCAGGACGCGCGCGGGACGACCGTCAGCGGCGATGGAGGTGGCGGGGCTCGGTGCGCAGGCCAGGCTCGCAGTCGCATGGCTCGCAGTCGCATGGCTCGCAGTCGCATGGCTCGACGCGGCGGGCGCTTTGCAATGCACGTGAGCGCGCGGCCGATAAGCATATGGCGAACCGTTGGTTGGGCGCGTGCGGGTCTGACGGTAAGATGGGCTCATCTCCTCCATGACATCTCCTTAGACATGGGACTCGGTCTCGCTACGCAAGTGGTGGGGCCTTTTTTTCGTGGGCCGTTGGAGGACGATCTGCCGCCGTGCCATCGCGGCAATGCCGGCATGCGCGTGCCTGCGTGGAGGCCGGGTCACGATGACGCCGCTTTTAGCATGCTACGATGCCCGCAGTGATTTTTCGCGAGATCGAGTCCAGCATGGCAACCCTGTATGAGACGCTCGGCGTGCCCGCGCACGCCACCGACGACGAAATCAAGCGGGCCTACCGGAAAGCCGCGATGAAGTGGCATCCGGACCGCAACCACGGTGCCGAGGACGTGGCGCGCGCGGCGTTCCAGGAAATCAGGGACGCGTACGCGATCCTGTCCGATGCCGAGCAGCGCAACGTCTACGACGCGGTCTACACCGAGCAGATGCGCGAGTGGGAGGCGCAGCACACGCGTCGGCAACGCGCGCAGGCGAAGCGCGAGGCAGCGGCGCGTGCGGCCGACGAAGCCGCGTATGCCGAGATGGTGTCGATCGCGATCCGCTTCGCCGACCAGGGCCACAATCGCGACGTGCTGTTCGGCGTGCTGCTCGGGCGGCAATGCGAACCGCAGCGCGCCGCGCAGATCGCCGACAGCGTCGCGGCGTTGCAGGCCGCGCGCCGCGACGAGGCGGACGCCGCGCAAAACGCCCAGCGCGCGGGAAAGACCGCGAAGAGCGCGCAAGCGGCGCAAGCCGAGGCGTCCGAGCCCGAACTGGCGGACCGCGCGCAAGACACCGGCGCGGCCTCGCAAACCGCCCCTCACCACACGCAGCCTTCCAGAAGCGAGAACCATGCGAAGCGCGACGAAACCGTCAGCGACATGCATCCGGCCGGCGCGCTCGGCAACCTGTGGTTTCAGTTCCTCAACAGCCTGAAGTTCTGACCCGCCGCCGACGGCGACCGGGCCAGGCCCATCGTGCCGGACCGGCGGGCCGGCGGCAGCGTCGGTTGATCTGGCAAATATTGACAGGGTGCTGAAACAGTGGGCCGGACACTGGTACACTGCCCATCGTTCGCAAAGTTGTGCTCTGTGCCCGTGAGTCGAGATACCTGGTGCGAATCCCGAGGCGCAAATAATAAAGATGCCGTAGTGTCACGGGGGCGCAAGACTGGAGCGGCACAATTCCGCCCAGAGGCCAATAAAAAAACATCGGTACGGGGTAAGCGTGTCCAGAAAATATAAGGTGTTGTTTCTCTGCCGCGATAATTCGATCCGCAGCATCATTGCCGAAGCTTTACTGCGCGAACTGGCGGGGCACCGGTTCGACGCGTTCAGCGCGGGCCCTGAACCGGCCGCGCGCCTTCATCCACTCGCGGTCGCGCAATTGCGGCCCGGCATTTCCGGGCGCGCGGTGCTGAGCCCTAAAAGCTGGCTCGAATTCACCGGCGAATGGGCGCCGCGCATGGATATCGTGATCGCGCTCGACGAATTCGTCGGCGGACTGCACGCGCCGGTATTTCCCGGTGCACCGGCGTTCGTCTATTGGACCATTACCGATCCGCTCGCGGGCGGCCACGGGTCCGCTGACGAGCAGGCCTGTCTTTTCGACAAGACCTTCTGGCAGATCGTCCGGCAGGTCAGCGCGCTTATCGAGCTGCCGCAATATGCGCAGCCTGCCTCGAATCACGCGAATCTCGTCGATGCGGCGAATGCCGTCAATGCGGGGAATACGGTGAATGCCGTAAATGTGGCAAGCGGTGGCGCAAAACCGGTGCGTGGCACGGCGGTTCGTTTCGAAGCCGCAGCCATTGTGCCCGCGCCTTCGAGCGCGGCGGCCTGCACCTAGCGGTTATTCGGGCGCCCGAGCCGCGTGCCGGCGAACGGGTCATTCGACCAGTCCACCTGTTTTTTCGGTTGGGGCGCGGGCGCCGGTTTTGCGGCCAATTCGAAATGCTCAATGCTCTGGCCGGCACTAATAGCCTGCCTCAACCATTGCGGCATTTCGCCGTTGCCGTCCCAGCTGTCTCCGGTCGCATTGCGATAGCGCTCAGCCTTTTTGGCCAATGACTCGGTCGCCAGCGCTGCGGCAAGGTCTTCTGGTCTGATACCAAACTCTTCCATACGATGGCGGAGATACGCAATCATGCTATCTCGCTTCCTTTCGTCCATAGGATATTCGTCCTTCTAAAACGTGCAGCGTGCTGTCGAAGACAGATTGCGGGGAAAAAGCTGCGAAGCATCGAGCCCGACTGAATGGGGCCGCTCCGCGGTGGGGTTGTCGATTGACGGAAATGCCATGTGCCGGGTTAAAAAACGTTGCTCCCTGAATTGCAATACGGCCTCGGACAAAGACGGCCGCTGGAACAACCGACCCTCGAACCGAGAGTCTCGATCAGCAAATATTTCAGCATGTCGCAACGCGACGAACGAGGCCGGTAAGCCTGACGTTCGCTATGAAAAACTCTGTGTCTCGATGCAATGATTGCGAATGGATGGAGTCATTCCACGCTGTCCGTCTTTCACCGGACTTTCGTCGATGTGCGGGTTCGCTTTTTGTGCGTTGTAGCAACATGATAGCGCAATGCGCGAGCAAAGCACGCTTAGTTCACGTTGAATTTGTCGGTGAACGCGGTTTATCGAACGGTGTGGACGATTGGCGACACTGCTGGAAGCTCCTGGGATTGAATTCCGGTGTGCGCGAACTATAAAAGAAGGACGACAAGCTGCGAATGCAGACTTACAGCCGCCTTGTGCGCGCCGATTCCGCCGACGCTCGGGAACGCGTCGAGTATCGGTTGCAAGCGCGGTAATTCTTCATCTGTTTAGTTCGGTGACCCGTCGCAGCAGTAGCGCATTGGCATCGACCCGTTCCTCGGCCCGATTGGGCAGGTTGGCTGTTCGCGGATCAATTCTTGTGGAGGACGAACACTGCTGCGCCGGATTCGAGGAGTCCGGAAATGAGAGTACGTATATTGATGATTGCCGCGACCGCCGTTCTGTTTCTCGCGCCGAGAACGGCCATCGCGGAGGAGTGGAGCGGCCAGGCGGACCACGCCGTGTCGGGTCGCGCGATGATGGAGCACGATGCGGACGAATCGGCGCAGGCGACGACCGACATGTCGTTCGGTCAGAACTGGGACCCACGAGAGCAGGGCATACGCAACGCGTCGTATGGTGGTGTTCCGGCGGGCGAGTCGCAAGCGGGAGGCCGGCGCAGCCAGTCATGCTCGTTCAGCACGGAGTGCAAGACTTATTTCGGTCAATGACCAGAGTTCGCGAGCGGCAGCGGGGCGCCAGGAACGACCCCGGATCGCGAGGCAACGAACAGGTGCCGAGCGCTGCCGCCGCCGCCTTTCACGCGCTTGATCGCAAGCGCATGCCATTTCACGCGAATGCCAATTCCCGCTGGGCGTCAGCGCAGCGCTCGCCGAGGCGAGCGACGATATCGTCGACGCCGCGCGCCGCGTCGTTTTCCGCCGCTTCGTAGTAGCCGCGGAACTCCTCGAGCAGAGCGCGCCATGACCCATGCCAGCGCGTTTCTCTTAGACAGGCGCCGGACGAATCGGCAATACGCAACACGCCGTTGTCCGGATAGAACGTCAGCGTGACGAGGAGGCCGTCGATGACGCAGGCGGCGGTGCAGGGGCGAGTCGTGACCATGTGTGGTGTCCTTTCGATAAACCAATGTGTGTGCGTTAGACGGTGACGCGAGCGTTAGCGAACGCTGTGCCTGTGATGCCCACATGACTATGGCCATCGGCTCGGGCGTCCTTATTCGTTGCCTTGACGGCAAAATTCGCTCGATCAAAAGCCGTGTTCGCAGTATTCCAATGATTGACGACAATTTTTTGTATTCGTCGCGCAGCGATGCGTAATCGCTTCAGTATCATCCATTAAGGGTTTGTGCGGAGTCGTTCGGCGATTGCCAATCTGCCGCGCGCCTACCGCTTTTCAATGCATATCGAATGCGCCGATTCGACTGTTGTCAGGCAACCGGACAGAGTCAGAGCGAGGACGGCGTCGCCGGGCATCTGAACTCAGCGAATTGCAGCGATCATATTTTTATCGCAAATGAATCGCCCATCGTCATAAAAGATTTGACGCGGCAAACCCGATTAATCGGGAATGGCGATGCGCCACTTTTCTTGCCATTCCTTTGCGCGTTTGCTAGCATCTCCGAAACCGTTTTAAATAGTCATAACGTTCGGCAATTTCCGGACCCGCTCACGTTGGGTCGCCCGGTAGTCCATCTCGTTGCGAGGAATATGTTATGGCTAGCTCTCTACCCCTCCGCTGACGCTCGCGGGAACGCATGTGCAAAGCCGCGCGGCTCCTTGCGCAAGCTCATCCGCCACGACTCCGCATACCGATTGCATCGCATGGAGAAGCACGCGCTTTTCGCGATCAGCTCTCCAGGACAAATCGACGCATTAGAAAGGAACCGCCATTGGTTTCAAAAAGCGTAACCCCGTCCGATAAAAGCGATTAATAGTCCGTTTTTCTTTTTATTCGAAGCGACTGCACTTGCCGCTGCTAAGCGTAGTACGCGATCTGCGACAAAACATTTGCCGTAACATCGAGGCAATCAAAAGGAGCATTTCATGGCTTGTAATTCAACGGACTCCGGGCTCATGCGGGTGAAGGCGATCGCGGTTGCGTTGGTGGTTTGCGTCGCGGCGGCGGGTCCGGCGCTGGCACAGGACAACGCGGCCGCGTCCGCGCCGGAACAGCGGGCAATTGGCGCCGCCGCGCTGCTGCACGTTCAGGCGCGCGTCGTTGCGATCGATCCCGCGACGAACAGCGTGACGCTGCGCGGCCCGCAAGGCGGCGAGGAAACTTTCGACGTGAATCCGCAAGCCGCCGACGTCAGCAAGCTGCATGTCGGCGACGTCGTGACGATTGCGTACAAGAGGGCGGTGCTGGTCGGCGTCGACAAACTCGCGCCGAACGGAATCCGCCAGCGCATCGATACCGAAGTCACACAGCCTGCGGCGAACGGTGTCGTTGCATCGGCGCGGCGCGTCGAGGTCGTCGCGACGGTGCGCAAGATCGATCGCAAGAAGCGCACGATCACGCTGCGCGGGCCGTCGCGCACGGAAACGCTCGACGTGGCGCCGGACATTACGCTCGACAAACTGAAGGTCGGCGATTCGGTGCGCGCGGTATTCGTCTCGGCCATCGCGGCGTCGGTGTCGCGCAATGGCGCGGACGTCAAATAACGGCGATCGAGAAGGCTTAAATAAACTACGCTGAAGCGTATCGAGGTGCACGGCGTCGAACCGCAACCGGCGGTTCGACGTCGCGCCGGCCATTGCGGCTCAGGTTTCACGATGGTCATCGCGTCGCGCGCGAAGGAGCGGGGAATGGAACAGAGCGAAACGGAAACCACTGCCGAATCGGAGCGCAAACGGCTGGTCCGCAGCAAGATACACGTGGGCTTCGCCGCGCTCGGCACGTTATCGTCGGTGTTCGGGATCGGCATAGCGATCATCGGCGGGATCAACTTCGACCAGACCAAGGTGCTGGTCGGCGTCGGCATCATTGTCGTGTCGACCATTCTGTATGTCTCAATGCTTTTCATCGCTGCCGATGATTAGCCGCTTCGCTTCCCTTTAGCGCTCGCTCCCGCTGCCGATCCACTTTTGCTATCGCCCCCGCGAATAGTCGAATTGTTGGCGCATCGCACCGCCCGTATATTGACTGCAGCGATATACAACAACTCGATGGCACGCCGCACGGCGGCCTACAGGAGCACAGCAATGAATCGGATCGATCTGGAGGGGCGCACGGTCGTCATCACCGGCGGCGCGCGTGGCATCGGCTACGCGGTCGCGCAGCGGGCGTTGCGCTCGGGCGCGTCGGTCGCGTTGTGGGACGTCGATAGCGAACGGCTCGCGCGCAGCCAGCGCGAGCTGAGCGAACTCGGCAAGGTCAGCGCCATCACGGTCGAGCTGACCGACGACGCCGCGGTTCAGCAGGCCACCGCGCAAACGGTCGCCGGGCACGGCTCGATCGACGTGCTGATCAACTGCGCGGGCATCACCGGCGGCAACGGCACGACCTGGGAGCTTGCGCCCGACATGTGGCGCCGCGTGATCGACGTGAATCTGATCGGTCCGTACCTGACCTGCCGCGCGGTCGTGCCGCAGATGCTGAAGCAGGGCTACGGCCGCATCGTCAATATCGCGTCGGTGGCGGGCAAGGAGGGCAATCCGAATGCTTCGCACTACAGCGCATCGAAAGCGGGGTTGATCGGGCTCACCAAGTCGCTCGGCAAGGAACTCGCGACCAGAAACATCCTCGTCAATGCGGTCACGCCGGCCGCGGCCAAGACCGAAATCTTCGATTCGATGTCGCAGCAGCACATCGACTACATGCTGTCGAAGATTCCGATGAACCGTTTCCTGCTGCCGGAAGAAGCGGCGTCGCTGATCCTGTGGCTGTCTTCCGAAGACTGCGCGTTCAGCACCGGCTCGGTATTCGACCTGTCGGGCGGCCGCGCCACCTATTGAGCGCGCTGCTCGCGCATTGCTCACGCAGTGCTCACATCCCGCAGCGTATTGCACACGCGTCGAACGCGCGTTGTCGAGCCGCTTCGACGCCTCTCTCCCGGAGCCCTTTCATGGCCATGCCTACCATCCGGCACGTGCGTGCCTTCATCGTTCGCGGCGGCGGCGCGGACTATCACGACCAGGCCGGCGGACACTGGATCGACGATCACATCGCGACGCCGATGGCGCGTTATCCCGAGTACCGCCAGAGCCGTCAGTCGTTCGGCATCAATGTGCTCGGCACGCTGGTCGTCGAGATCGAAGCGAGCGACGGCACCGTGGGCTTCGCGGTGACGACCGGCGGCGAGATCGGCGCGTTCATCGTCGAGAAGCATCTCGCGCGTTTTCTCGAAGGGCAGCTGGTGACCGACATCGAGAAGATGTGGGATCAGATGTACTTCGCGACGCTGTACTACGGGCGCAAGGGCGTCGTGCTGAACACGATTTCCGGTGTCGATCTCGCGCTGTGGGATCTGCTCGCGAAGGTTCGCAAGGAGCCCGTGTATCAGCTATTGGGCGGCCCGGTGCGCGACGAGCTGGTGTTCTATGCGACCGGCGCGCGGCCCGATCTCGCGAAGGAGATGGGCTTCATCGGCGGCAAGCTGCCGTTGCAGCATGGTCCCGCGGAAGGCGAAGACGGACTCAGGCAAAACCTCGACAAGCTCGCCGACATGCGCTCGCGCGTCGGCGACGACTTCTGGCTGATGTACGACTGCTGGATGAGCCTCGACGTGCGCTACGCGACGTGGCTCGCACAAGGCGCGCACGAATACGGCCTCAAATGGGTCGAGGAATGTCTTCCTCCCGACGATTACTGGGGTTACGCCGAACTGCGCCGCAACGTGCCACGCGGCATGATGGTGTCGACCGGCGAGCACGAGGCGACGCGCTGGGGCTTCCGGATGCTGCTGGAGATGCAGTGCTGCGATCTGATCCAGCCCGACGTCGGCTGGTGCGGCGGCATCACCGAGCTGATCAAGATTTCCGCGCTCGCCGATGCGCACAACGTGATGGTGGTGCCGCATGGGTCGTCGGTGTACAGCTATCACTTCGTCGTCACGCGCCATAACTCGCCGTTCTCCGAGTTTCTGATGATGGCGCCGAAAGCCGACGAAGTCGTGCCGATGTTCAACCCGCTCCTGCTCGACGAGCCGGTGCCGGTGAACGGGCGCATGAAGGTGCCGGACACGCCGGGCTTTGGCGTGCGGCTCAATCCGGAATGCGCGCTGGTGCGGCCTTATCAGCATTGAACGTGTCGAACGTTTTGAACCTGTGCCGAACGGCGAACCGCCGCAAAGGAGACTAAGGTGCTGCTCAAGGACAAAGTCGTGATCGTCACCGGCGGCTCGCGCGGCATCGGACGCGCGATCGCGGTGGCCTGCGCGCGCGAAGGCGCGGACGTGGCGATCAACTACTGGGGCGACAACGACGCATCGTATGGCCGGCGCTCGGCGGTCGAGGAAGTCGTCGGTGAAATCGAGGCGTTGGGGCGGCGCGTGATCGCGGTGGAAGGCAACGTCGCGGCGCGCGACACCGGCCAGGAGCTGGTGCGACGGACGGTCGACGCGTTCGGCAAGCTCGACGTGCTCGCGAGCAATGCCGGCATCTGCCCGTTTCACGCTTTTCTCGACATGCCGGCGGACGTGCTCGAATCGACGGTCGCGGTCAATCTGAACGGCGCGTTCTTCGTCACACAGGCTGCCGCGCAGCAGATGAAAAAGCAGGGCACCGGCGGCGCGATCGTCGCGACGAGTTCGATCAGCGCGTTGGTGGGCGGCGGCATGCAAACGCATTACACGCCGACCAAGGCCGGCGTGCATTCGCTGATGCAGTCGTGCGCGATCGCGTTGGGGCCGTTCGGCATCCGCTGCAACTCTGTCATGCCGGGCACGATCGCGACCGATCTGAACGCCGAAGATCTCGCCGACGAAGCGAAGAAGGCCTACTTCGAAAAGCGCATTCCGCTCGGCCGCCTCGGGCGTCCCGACGACGTCGCCGATTGCGTCGTGTTTCTCGCGTCGGACCGCGCGCGCTATGTGACGGGCGCCGCGCTGCTCGTCGACGGCGGCCTGTTCGTGAACCTGCAATAAGCGACGCGCGATGCGGGCGTCAATTGACCGTGACGGGCGTAGTCGGCGTGCCGGGTGCGGCGGCCGGATCGTCGCGCGCGAGGTCGCGCGAGAAGCCGCGCAGCAGTTCGATGAAGCGCAGCGCCGGCTCGGCGAGCTGCTCTTCCTTGCGCGTGAGAATGCCGAAACCCGCGAGACTCTTGCCGATTTCGAGTGGCAGCGCGACCAGCAGCCCGCCGCGCACATGATCGCGCACGACCGACTCCGGCAGCATCGCGACCGCATCGTAATTCTCGAGCAATTGCAGCGTCGCGAAGATCGACGCGCATTCGGTCAGATTGACTGGCGTGGCGAGCCCGGCACGCGCGAGTTCTTCCTCGAACAGCACGCGCGCCGGACTCGTGACCGGTTGCGCAACCCACGGCCACGCGACCAGTTCGCGCAACGTGATGCGCGTGCGCCGCGCGAGCGGATGCACGGCGCGAACGACGAGCAGCAGCGTTTCGCGCGCGAGCGGCTCGAAGCTGAAGTCGTTGTGCTGCAGAGGGTTGGTCAGGCGCCCCAGCGCGAGATCGACCTCGCGCCGATGCAGCAATTGCACGACCTGATCGCTTGTTTCACCGAGGATGCGCACGCTGAGCAGCGGGCTTTCGGTCTTCAGCGCGGCGACCGACATCGCCAGCAGATCGGGCGCGGCGCCCATGATCGCGCCGACGGTCAACTGGCCGTGACCGCCGCGGCGTTTGACATCGAGGTCTTCGGCGAAGCGTGTGAGCTCGGCAAGCGCACGGCGCGCGTAAGCGAGCGTGACGACGCCGAGCGGCGTCGGCGTCATACCGCGCGCGTTGCGCTCGAACAGCAGGAAGCCGAACGCTTCCTCGATGTCGCCGAGCATGCGGCTCGCGCTCGGTTGCGCGACGTTGACGGCCTCGGCGGCCTGATGCAGGTTGCGGGTGTCGTCGAGTGCGACGAGCAGGGCGAGATGCTTGAACTTGAGACGATTGACGAGTGCGACGGCGGCTGAATGTTGGCTCATGGTGCCAGTAGGAGTGCCCGTGCGATTCGGTTTGTGGATCGACCAATCCCAACAACGGATTGAGAGGCTATCGATGCAGGAATTATAGTCGTTCGAAGAGGTCGACAGGAGACAGGCCGCAATGGAGACAATCGCTTTCCGGATGGTGCTGAACCCCGGCATGCGCGAAGAATACGAACGGCGTCATACGCAGATCTGGCCCGAGCTCGTTGACGCGCTGCACAACGCCGGCGTGCGCGACTACCGGATTTTCTTCGACCCCGACACGCATCATCTTTTCGCGGTGCTCTCGCGCACCAGCGATCACACGATGGACCAGTTGCCGCAACTCGACGTGATGCGCAAATGGTGGGATTACATGGCCGACATCATGCAGACCGGGCCCGATCATACGCCGCTGTCGCAGACGCTCGAGCCGGTCTTTCATCTCAGTCATTGAGTCGCGCTGAACGCAGCTGAACCCCGCAACGACGCACGAACCTCGAAACGCTTTTCACCGGACGAAGGTGCCGCATGCAGGTTGTCGATTCGCATATCCATCTGTGGGATCTGAAGACGCATCGCTATCCGTGGCTGGAGAATCCGGGCGTGTCGTTCGTCGGCGATGCGCGCGATCTGACGCACGACTATCTGCTCGACGATCTGCTCGGTGAAGCGGGCGACGTCGACGTGCTGAAGCTCGTGCACGTCGAAGCGAATCACGATCCGGCCGATCCCGTCGAGGAAACGCGCTGGTTGCAGTCGATCGCGGATCGCGACGCCTCGCGCGGCATGCCGAATGCGATCGTCGCCGCCGTGGACCTGTCCGCGCAAAATGCGCCCGCGTTGCTCGAAGCGCATGCGTCGTTCGCGAATACGCGCGGCATCCGGCAGATTCTCAACGTGCACGACAACAAACTGTTCGATTACGTCGGCCGTCATTACATGCGCGAGCCGCGGTGGCGCGAGCATTTCGCGTTGCTGCGCCGTTACGACCTGTCGTTCGATCTGCAGCTGTATCCGTCGCAAATGGAAGAGGCGGCCGCCTTGGCGCGTGCGCATGCGGACACGCTTCTGGTCGTCAATCATGCGGGCATGTTCGTCGATCGTAATAGCGTGGCCGGTTACCGCGCGTGGCGCGAAGGCATGCGCGTGCTCGCGGCGTGTCCGAACGTCGCGGTGAAGATCAGCGGGCTCGCGATGTTCGATCATCACTGGACCGTCGAAAGCCTGCGGCCTTATGTGCTCGAAACGATCGATACGTTCGGCGTCGAACGCGCGATGTTCGCGTCGAATTTTCCGGTCGACCGGCTGTTTGGTTCGTATACGGATTTGTGGCGCGCGTATGCGGCGATCGTTGGCGATGCGAGCGAGGCTGAGAAGGACGCGCTGTTTCGGCGCAACGCGGAACGGTACTACCGGATTTGACGCGCGGCGCGTCGAAGAGAAGACAGCCGCAAAAAAGGAGACACGCAGTGCAGCCATCCCCTTCCACGGTGCCGCGACTCGAATTGCGGCACGCGAGCAAATCCTTCGGCCGGGTGCGCGCGCTGTCCGACGGCGACCTCGTGCTGTGGCCCGGCGAGGTGCATGCGCTGCTCGGCGAGAACGGCGCGGGCAAATCGACGCTCGTGAAAATTCTCGCCGGGGTGCATCAGCCCGACGCCGGCGAGCTTCTGGTGAACGGCGAGCCGCGTCGCTTCGCGACGCCGGCCGAAGCGCGCGACGCTGGGCTCGCGGTCATCTATCAGGAGCCGACGTTGTTCTTCGATCTGTCGATCGCGGAGAACATCTTCATGGGCCGGCAGCCGGTCGACCGCTTCGGCCGCATCCAGTACGACGCAATGCATCGCGAAGTGGACGGACTGCTCGCGTCGCTCGGCGTCGAGTTGCGCGCGGATCAACTGGTGCGCGGTCTGTCGATCGCGGATCAGCAGGTGATCGAAATCGCGAAGGCGTTGTCGCTGAACGCGAGCGTGCTGATCATGGATGAACCGACGGCCGCATTGTCGCTGCCCGAAGTCGAGCGGCTCTTCGCGATCGTGCGCAAGCTGCGCGAACGCGACGTCGCGATTCTGTTCATCACGCACCGGCTCGACGAAGTGTTCGCGCTGACGCAGCGCGTGACGATCATGCGCGACGGCGCGAAAGTCTTCGACGCGCTGACCGCCGATCTGAGCACCGACGCGATCGTCGCCAGGATGGTCGGCCGCGATCTGCAAACGTTCTATCCGAAGGCCGATTGCACACCGGGCGACGTGCGTCTGTCGGTGCGCGGCCTGACGCGCATCGGCGTGTTCAAGGATGTCTCGTTCGACGTGCGCGCCGGCGAGATCGTCGCGCTCGCGGGCCTCGTCGGCGCGGGACGCAGCGAGGTCGCGCGGGCGATCTTCGGTATCGATCCGCTCGATTCGGGCGAAGTGTGGCTGACCGGCAAGCGGCTCGACACCGGCAAGCCCGCGGCCGCGGTGCGCGCGGGGCTCGCGCTGGTGCCGGAGGATCGCCGCCAGCAAGGGCTCGCGCTCGAACTGAGCATCGCGCGCAATGCGTCGATGACGGTGCTCGGACGGCTCGTTCGGCATGGGCTCATTTCGACGCGCAGCGAAACGCAGCTCGCCAACAAGTGGGGCACGCGTCTGCGCCTGAAGGCGAGCGACCCGGGGGCGCCGGTCGGTACGCTGTCGGGCGGCAACCAGCAGAAGGTCGTGCTCGGCAAGTGGCTCGCGACCGGCCCGAAAGTGCTGATCATCGACGAACCGACGCGCGGCATCGACGTTGGCGCGAAAGCCGAGGTGTATGGCGCGCTCGCCGAACTCGTGCGCGATGGCATGGCCGTGCTGATGATTTCGAGCGAGTTGCCCGAGGTGCTCGGTATGGCCGATCGCGTGCTCGTGATGCACGAAGGCCGCATCAGCGCGGAGCTCGCGCGCGCCGACGCGAACGAGGAGCGCATCATGGGCGCCGCGCTCGGTCAGGGACTTTCACCATTGGGACGTGCAGCATGATGCGCCATTCCACCCATCCCGCGCCGGTGCGGCAGTCGCTGCCGAAGCGTTCCGCCGCTTCATCGGGCGGCCTCGTCGCGAGCGTCGCGAAGAGCCGCGAAACCACGTTGTTCGTCGTGCTGATCCTGCTGATCGCGGGGACCGGGCTCGCGAAGCCGCAGTTCCTGAATCTGCAGAACCTGCGCGACGTGCTGCTGAACGTATCGATCATCGGTCTGCTCACGGCCGGCATGACCGTCGTGATCCTGATGCGGCATATCGATCTGTCGGTCGGCTCGACGGTGGGTATCAGCGCGTACGCGGTGGGCAGCCTGTACGTTGGGTTCCCGCATATGCCGGTGCTCGTCGCGCTGGCCGCGGGGCTCGCGATCGGGCTCGTCGCGGGCGGCATCAATGCGCTGCTCGTCGCGGTGGGGCGCGTGCCTTCGCTCGTGGCGACGCTGTCGACGCTGTACATCTTTCGCGGCGCCGATTACGCATGGGTGCACGGCGGCCAGATCAACGCGACCAGTCTGCCCGACGCGTACTCGCGGCTCGCGACCGGCACGCTGCTCGGCATCCCGACGCTCGCGCTGATCGCGATCGTCGTACTCGCCGGCCTGTCGGTGTATCTGAAGCAGTTTCGCGGCGGTCGCGAGCACTATGCGATCGGCTCGAATCCGGAAGCCGCGCGGCTCGCGGGCGTGAACGTCGAGCGTCGCGTGATGTCGGGCTTTTTGTTGTCCGGGGCGATTGCGGGCTTCGCGGGCGCGTTGTGGCTCGCGCGCTTCGGCACCGTCGATGCCAGCACCGCGAAGGGCATCGAATTGCAGGTCGTCGCGGCGGCGGTGGTCGGTAGTGTCGCGATTACGGGCGGCGTCGGCACGATCCTCGGCGCGACGCTCGGTGCGCTCGTGCTCGGCGTGATCAGCATCGCGCTCGTCGTGCTGCACGTGTCGCCATTCTGGGAGCAGGCGATCCAGGGCGCGCTGATCGTCGCCGCGATCGCCGCCGATACGCTGCTGGCCCGCTCCGTCGCCAAACGCATGATGAGGAAACGCGATCATGGCTAAACCCGATTCCGCGCTGCTCACGCGCAAGCGCGAAACGCCGCTGCAATGGGAAGTGTTGCTGGTGATCGTGCTGATCGTGTCGCTGGTGTTGGGCCGCTGGCTGTCGCCGGTGTTTCTGACCGGCGCGAACCTGAGCAACGTATTCGCCGATCTGACCGAGATCGCGCTGATGGCGCTGCCGATGACGCTGATCATCGTCGCCGCCGAAATCGATCTGTCGGTCGCGTCGGTGCTGGGCGCGTCGAGCGCGCTGATGGGCGTGCTGTGGCACATGGGTCTGCCGATGCCGGTCGTGATCGTCGTGGTGCTGATCGCCGGCGCGCTGGCGGGCCTGCTGAACGGCCTCGTGATCGTCAAGCTGAACCTGCCGTCGCTCGCGGTCACGATCGGTACGCTCGCGCTGTTTCGCGGTCTCGCGTATGTGCTGCTCGGCGATCAGGCGGTCGCGGATTTTCCGGCCGCGTATACGGCGTTCGGCATGAACACGCTTGGCCCCACGTTCATTCCGTTGCCGTTCGTGATCGTGATCGTCGCCGCTGTGCTGTTCACGGTTGTGCTGCAAGCCACCGCGTTCGGCCGCAGTCTCTATGCGATCGGCGCGAATCCGACCGCCGCCGCGTTCTCCGGCATCGAGGTCGCGAAGATCCGCTTGCGCCTGTTCGTGCTGTCGGGTCTCGTCAGCGCGCTCGCGGGCATCGTCTATACGCTGCGCTTCACGAGCGCGCGCGGCGATAACGGCGAGGGCTTCGAGCTGTCGGTGATCGCCGCGGTGCTGTTCGGTGGCGTCAGCATTTTCGGCGGACGCGGCTCGATGGTCGGCGTGCTGCTGTCGCTGCTGATCATCGGCGTGCTCAAGAACGCGCTGACACTCGACGACGTATCGAGCGAAACGCTGACCATCGTGACCGGCGTGCTGCTGCTCGCGTCGGTGCTGATTCCGAACCTCGTCGCGCGCTGGCGGGCGGCGCGCGACCGGCGTTTCATCGCGAAGTCCGCCGCCACGACTTCTTCATCCGCAACCTAGCTTCCCCTCTCTGTCCAACAACAACGCAGGAGACACTTCATGTTCAAACCTCTACGTCACACCGGCATAGCCGCGCTCTGCGCCGCGTTGCTCGCGATCAGCTGCGGCGGCGCGTTCGCCGCGGAACTGAAAAGCGGGCTGAAGATCGCGTTCGTGCCGAAGCAGATCAACAACCCGTACGAAGTGATCGCCGACGACGGCGGCCTCGCCGCGATCAAGGAGTTCGGCGGCGTGGGCAAGGCGGTCGGGCCATCGGATGCGGGCGCATCGTCGCAGGTGTCGTACATCAACACGCTGATCACGCAGCACCAGGATGCGATCGTGATTGCCGCCAACGATGCGAACGCGGTCGTGCCGTATCTGAAGAAGGCGATGGGTCAGGGCATCAAGGTCGTCACGTTCGACTCCGATACCGCGCCCGAGGGCCGCCAGCTGTTCGTCAATCAGGCGAACGCCGAAGGCATCGGCCGCGGCCAGGTGCAACTGGTCGCGAAGCTGATGGGCGGCGAGGGCGAGTTCGCGATTCTGTCGGCGACGCCGAACGCGACGAACCAGAACACCTGGATCAAGTGGATGCAGGAGGAACTGAAGAAACCGGAGTACTCGAAGATCAAGCTCGTCAAGATCGCGTACGGCAACGACGACGATCAGAAGTCCTTCGTCGAAACGCAGGGCTTGCTGCAGGCGTATCCGAACCTGAAGGCGATCGTCGCGCCGACGACGGTCGGCATCGCGGCGGCGGCGCGCTATATCTCGTCGTCGTCGAGCAAGGGCAAGGTGGCGGTGACGGGCCTCGGCACGCCGAACCAGATGCGCGCGTTCGTGAAGAACGGCACCGTGACCGCGTTCCAGTTGTGGGACCCAAGCGAACTCGGCTATCTGGCCGCGTACGCGGCGGCGTCGCTCGCGTCGGGCAAGATCACAGGTAAGGAGGGCGAAACGTTCGACGCCGGCAAGCTCGGCAAGCGCACGATTGGCGCGCACGGCGAAATCATTCTCGGGCCGCCGACCACGTTCGATGCGAGCAACATCGACAAGTACAACTTCTGAGCTTCGGCAACGCCGACTGTCCACCTGATCGCCGTTGGCGGGTCGTGGGCAGTCGGCGCAGCGGATCTCGGGGCTTTCGCGTGCGGTCCGCTCAGCGGCGGATCGCAAAACGCCGCGCATAAGCGGCGGATGGTGAGCCGCTTCCCCACACCGCGCCATCGATCAGTGCCCTTGTGACGTCCTCGCCGGGCACCGGCACGTTCACGCGTGCGGCGGCCTCGCGATACAACTGCGTCTGGTTGATGCGCGCGGCGACCGCGTCGTAGTCGTTGTGCGCATCGATGATCCCCCAGCGCTCGAACTGCGTGAGGAACCACGCGCCTTCGAATGGATGCGGATAGTTGACCGCGCCGTCGTCGAAGAAACGCATCGGCAGGCAGCGCGGGTTCGCCGTGTCGAGGTGGTCGCCGAGCCGCGCCGCGATCAGCGTCTCGTCGATACCGATGTAATCGGGCCGCGCGAGCCAGCGGGCGATCTCGTCGCGATGCCCGGCGCCGTCGAGCCAGCGGCACGCTTCGAGCACGGTCTGCACGAGCGCGCGCGTCGTGCGCGGATGCGCATCGACGAAATCGCGTCGGCAGGCGAGCACTTTCTCGGGATGCTCGGGCCACACCTCGCTCGAATAAGCGATCGTTTTGCCGACGCCGTGCGCCTCGGCCATTTCATTCCATGGCTCGCCGACGCACAGACCGTCGAGCCGGTCTTCGGCAAGCGCGGCGACCATTTGCGGCGGCGGAATCGCGACACTGTCGATGTCGCGCAACGGATCGACGCCTTGCGCCGCGAGCCAGTAGTACAGCCACATCGCATGCGTGCCGGTCGGGAAGGTGTGCGCGAACACCGGCTTGCGGCCGAGCGTCGCGAGCGCCTCGCGCAATGTGCCATGCTTCGCGAGCGCATCGGCGAGCCGATTCGACAGCGTGATCGCCTGGCCGTTGCGGTTCAGCACCATCAGCACGGCCATGTCGGTGCGCGGGCCGCCGAGGCCGAGCTGCACGCCATACACGAGCCCGTAAAGCGCGTGCGCGGCGTCGAGATCGCCGGCTAGCAGCTTGTCGCGCACGGCGGCCCACGACGGCTGGCGGCACAGTTCGAGCGTGAGCCCGTGCGCATGGCCGAACTCGAGCAGCTTCGCCGCGATCAGCGGCGCCGCGTCGGACAACGCGACGAAGCCGAGCCGCAGATGGGTCTTTTCAGGCGGCTCCGCAAAGGCCGCGGCGGTGACGGAAGTGGCTGGATTCATGAGCGCATCATTTGAGCGAGCCGGCCGACGCGACGACCTCGCGCGCCACCTCGGCGAGTTTGACGCCCTGGTTCATCGCGCGTTTGCGCAGACTCGCGTAGGCGGCCGGTTCGGTGAGTTTCTGCTGATCCATGAGCAGGCGTTTCGCGCGATCGATCAGCTTGCGCTCGGCCAGTTCGTTTTCGGCCTGCGCGAGCCGCTCGCGCAATTGCGACTCCTGCGCGAAACGCGCGAGCGCGACTTCGAGAATCGGCGCGAGCCGCTCGGTCGCGAGGCCTTCGACCAGATACGCGGTGACGCCCGCGTTGACCGCTTGGCGGATCAGTTGCTGGTTCGCGTCGTGGCTGAACATCAGCACGGGGCGCGGCGCGGTCGCGTGCATCACGGCGAGCTGTTCGAGCGTATCGCGCGACGGCGACTCCGTATCGATGATGATGACGTCGGGCCGCTCGTCCTGAACCGCGCGATGCAGCGCCTGCGGCGTCGCGGTGCCGGAGAGCATTTCGCAGCCGAGACAGGCGAGCGCGTCGCGCAGATCGCCGATGGGTTTGTCGGTGTCGGTGACAAGGAGAACACGCAGCATGGAGTCGGGGGAAGGGACATCTGACCAACAGTAAAGCAATGGATATGCCAGTCTTCGCGCGACGGGGCTTGGAGAGGTGTGTGAGCGCATTCGCGCGAATGGCGGGGATCGATTGGGATTTTTGCGGGCGATCGCTGCGAATCGTCCGCGAAAGAGGTGACGCGGCCACGCCGGTCGCGCTGCACCGGCGAGGGGCATGCAGGACAGCGGACGCCCGATGCACCGAAGCGGCGCAGCGCGTTCGTCGCGGCCGCAGCCTTGGAGCCTTAAAGCCAACGCGAATAACTGCGCGGTGAAAACAGCGAGTTCACCGCCATCATCGCGGCGATGCAGCCGGTGAGCATGATCCACGCGGCGACGAATCCGCCGCGCCAGTCGCGCACGATGCCGGCCACGAGCGGCGCAACCGCCGCGCCGAACGCGCCGGCGCCCATCGCGACCACCGGCAGACTGGTCAGCAATGACGCGCCGTAGAAGCTCAAGCCGGTCGCGTCCGCGAATCGTCGTCATCAACGGGCTGATCGAGGTCAGCAGCGGGTGCAGATGGAGCTGGAGGAGCGGGTGGTCGAGCAGGTGCGCAAAAGCGCGGGTGGGGAGGATTTGGGGGCGGTGTTTGGAGTTTAGCGAGACGTGCTGCGACGTGCGCGGTCGCCGAAGCGGCGTGCCGCCAGATTCCAATCAAGACGCCGCGCGTGTTGCGGCGTACGACGTTCGCGCATGCGCTGGAGAGCATCCCGAATGTCAGGGAAGACGTCTATTTCACGCGCTTGGGCGGCGAGGCTGACGTAGCGCGTTCAAGCGGAACGCGGAGTCGGAAGGTATGGCGCGAGTCTGTCAGGCCTCGCGCTTTCGCATGGGTTCGGGCGGGCTGCCCGCATCGCCTGCACAACATCACAGGTACGCAGGGCGGCGCCGTGACCCCTGCTTACCTCCGCCGCGCCGCTTGCCGTGGGGCACCGCCGCCACTCGCACGCTCGTCCTTGTGGCGGAAATTGATCCGCCCCTTGGTCAGGTCGTAGACCGACAATTCGAGCGTCACGCGATCGCCCGCGAGAATACGGATATGGTTCTTGCGCATGCGCCCGGACGCATAGGCGCCGACCACGACGCCGTTGTCGAGCGTCACGCGGTAGCGGCTATCCGGAAGCACTTCGTCGACGATACCGTCAAGTTCAAGCAGTTCTTCTTTCGCCATGCATAACTCCTGGTCGATGGGATAAAGGGGAAACCGGCCGCAGGCATTGCGAGCGGCGCGACTGTGGATTCGTTTGAAAAGCAGCGGCGCCCGAAAGCACGCTGCGCGACATGAGTGACGCGCCGATGACGCCGCTCAAAGATCGGTGACCGACTGACCGCTCACCTGGCCGTCGATCAGCCGTTCCGCATGCGCCATGCACGCGATGCGCGCCTTGCCCATGCCGTCGAACGGAAACAGATACTGCAGGCGAAATACCCGGCCGTCGGCTGCCGGATTGGCGCCGACGCGGCAGATGCGCACCGACGCGTCGTAACCGGCGCCCGGATTGCGGGTCGCTTGCGCGCCCGGGGGGCGGCGCGGATAAACGAGCGGGTGAATTTCGTAACCCTTGTAGGTCTTGACTGCTGGATTCATGAGAAACATGTCCTGTATTGCGTGGTCCACGCGCCGCCTGCGGGGCGCTGCTTCCGGCAACGCTCCTTTGACGCGTCACGGCGCGGACCGGCGGCGCAGCACCGACGGGCGCGCCGCGTTAAAAATGGTTGGCACAGGCCTGCTAGACCCGGCGGGCTCAATGACAATGGCTCGAGCGGTCGCGCGAAAACGCGGATTCGACCGAAAAAACGCTGAAGCGGCGCGTCAATTCGGGCGCCGGACGCATGATGCTGAACCGCTCGGTGTACTTCTCGCGACGGCGAATGCGGGCGGCGCATTGCCGGAGTGACGGGATCGCCGATAAAGGGCGGTCGAACAGTCGGGGGTGGTGCGGAGATGCCGGGTTGAGACTGCCTGGTGCTGCCAGTGCTATATGGGTGCGAGGTGCAACTATTGCAATATCATGCCTGAAATAGCCCTGATTGGATAGTGCAAACTTCAGCGCGCGACCGGAACGCCCGACTGGCAGGGCTTCGCGGGCGGTTGGCGAAGTCGTGTCGGAGGCGGGACGGGCGACGGACGCGCGAATTGCGCGAGTGGCGCGCGCGAGGCTCGCTATCCGAACGCGTGCGCGAACGCGTGCGTCAGCGCGACGTCTCGGCGACGCGCTTCTGCAATTCGCGCGCGGCCGCCCGCGGCAGGCGCGCATCGTCCCAGCCGGTCAACCATTCGACTTCCTTGGCCGTGAAGACCTGACCATGGTTGCGCAGCGCGTACTGCAGCGAATCGATGATGTGGTTGCGAATGATCTCCGGCGTGCGCTTGTCGTCGAGCACGGCGCGAAGCGCTTCGAGTGTGGCCATCAGTTGGCTCCGTTCGGTTGGGTGTCGGCGGATCAGTGTTTATCGCACGAAAAAAATGCGCTTGCGAGGTAGACAAAATTGCCGTCCGGCGTCGAGTCGCGGCGCCAGCGCGAGGCCGCTACAATGGCGACTTCCTGAATTGCGGACCGAGCGGGCGCGCCGGCGTCCACTGCGGGCATCTGGCTTCGGCGTCATCCGCTATTGCGCGCCGCCTCCTTCGAACCTCGCGTTTTTTCCATGCGCAACCCGAACGTGTCTCCTGTCAAAGACCTGCTGCTGAAGCGCTACGCGCCGATCGCCGACGGCATCGCCGCGCTGCTCTATCCGTGCGCCGAGGTGGTGATTCACGATTTGCGCGATCAGACCATCGCGTATCTGGTGAACAATCTGTCGCGGCTCGAGGTGGGCGCGCCGTCGGTGCTCGACGACGCGCACTTCGCGGCGCGCGGCCAGACCATCGGCCCCTATGAGAAGCTGAACTGGGACGGCCGCCGCATGCGCTGCGTGAGCAACATCCTGTTCGACGACGACGGCAAGCCCGCCGGCATCCTGTGCGTGAACTTCAACATCGCGGTGTTCGAGGATGTGCGCTCGACGCTCGATCTGTTCATCAAGGGCGGCGCGATGACGGGCGCGCCTGCCGACGAACTGTTCCGCGACGACTGGCAGGACCGCATCAACACGTATCTGCACACGTGGCTGCGCGACCGGCAAATCGGCATCAATGCGCTGACGCGCGAGCACAAGCGTGAAATCGTCGAGGCGCTGCACGCGCAGGGCGCGTTTCGCGGCCGCAGCTCGGCGAATTACGTGGCCGCGGTGCTGACGATGGGCCGCGCGACCGTCTACAAGATCCTGAAGCAGATGAAAGAGGGCGGCTGAGCTCAGGCGCGCCGTGCTTGAAAATGCATCGACGACGCCCAAAATGGGGTCACACACCATGCGCTACCGACACTACAAAGGCGGCATTTACGAACTGGTCTGCGAGGCCACGCTCGAATCGGATCCGACGGTCACGATGATCGTCTACAAGGCGGCCAATGGTACGATCTGGACCCGTCCAGCGACGGTGTTTTTCGAGCTGGTAGAGCAGAAAGGCGTCAAGGTGCCGCGTTTTGCGCCGCTCGATGAGTTCAGCAACGAGGCAGATGCGTCCCCCGCGGACTCACCCATGCTGCCGTAATCACAGGAACAGGAAAACCGAATGCGTCTTTTGCTTGCCATCATTCTGCCGTGGCTGCAGTTTTTCACGATCGGCCGTCCGTTTGCGGGCATCATCTGCCTGATTCTGCAAATCACGCTGATCGGCTGGGTGCCGGCGGCCATCTGGTCGGTGTATTCGCTGAGCCAGTACAACACGGACAAGAAAATTGCCCGCGCAATGGGCAACGGGCGGTAAGACACAGCGCGTGAAAGCGTCGGCTAGCGGGGCGCCAGGCCCCTACGCTCCCGCTCACCGTGCCGGTATCGCGACCGCATCCGGCACTTCGATCACCACGTCGGTTTCCGCGACCGCCACGCACGGCAGGATATAACCGTCCGCCTTTTCCTCGCGGCTCACGCCGGGCCATTCAATCGAGTAGCGCACACGCCCAGACGTCATCCGGCACAAGCATGTTCGGCACGTGCCGTTGCGGCACGAACGCGGCAAACGCAGATTGGCGAAAGCGGCGGCTTCGAGAATCGTCAGCGAATCGGGCGCTTCGAAGCTCTGGCCGAGCGGTTCGACGCGAACCACAGGCGGGCGGGTGGGGGCGGACATCGTGCAGGTCAATGACTAGGTGCGCGACACTTTACACGGGATCGGACACCGCTTTATGCCGCGCCGCAACATCGGCGCGTCAGTCGCGCCTTCAAGAAAAAATCGGGGAAATCTTGCACCTGGCCCGAACTCGTCTAAAGTAAATCAATTCACCTCCGCGTGGCGCGAACTGACGATGCCGCGTCGAGGCGACGGCCCGCGTCGGCTGCATGGGACAAGGAGGAACGAGCGGCGGACGCGATAGCAAGCAATCAGCGCGTGCATTACCCGAGCGCATCGTGCGCGCACTCTTCCAGGTGACTCCCATGCAGATCCAATTCCCGAACGAAGCCCCTGAATATTCAGGTCGCGAACTTACTTTGGCGTTTCCGGCAATGGTCGATGGGCAGAGGGTGGAGTGCATGATCACCGCGGAAGCGCTCGAAGATCACTTCGGCGCCGCGTCCCCCCGGCTGGAGGACATGATCGTCGCGTTCGACGCGCACCGGCCGCGCATCGAGGCCGCCACGCGCCGGCTGTTGTCGGAAACGCGCGCGCAGTGTCTCGTGCTCAGAAGCGGTTACGTGCGGTTTTACGAGGCGAACTGGCGCAACTGACCGATCTGAAACTATCGGCTGGCTACCGGTACCGCAGCTTCGGCAAGCGCGACTGCTGCCGAAGCGCGAAGTTCGGATTCACCCGCGCCGCTGCCGCTGGCTGGCCTGCGCGCAAGCCGCGACCGCGTGCAATGCATCGGCGGCACGCAGCCAACTCCATTACTTTCAAATGATCCGCCGCAGCGCCCGATCCTTGAACACCACATGGTGCGCGATCGCCGCGAGCGCGTGCAGTCCGATCACCCAATAGAACACGTTGCCGAGCCACTCGTGCGCGTCCTTCAACAGCGGCCGCGCGATCGCATCCGCACGCACCAGCGTGAAGCTGATGTCCGTCCATGCGAGCGACACCGGCCGCCCGCCCGCATTGACCGTCAGCATGCCGAGCAGCGGCTGCGCGAAGATGAACACATAGAGCGCGAGGTGCGCGGAGCGCCCGAGAAAAGCGAGCAGCCGATTGCTTTCGAGCTCCTCCGGCGCGCCGGCCCACAGTCTCCACAGCAGCCGCAACACGGCCAGCCCGAGCACCAGCGTGCCGGCCCAATAATGCACGCCGGTCCAGAACGCGCGGCTGTCGGAGCCGCGCGGGCCGCGGATTTCGATGGCCAGATAGGCCAGCGCGACCAGCAGAAAAATCATCCAGTGGAAGAAAATCGCGGGCTTCGTGTAGCGGTCCGTCGTGCGGTTATATGAGGACATCAAGGCTCCTGGGGTGGCGACCCGTGCCGCGGCGACCGAGTCGATCGCGACCCGGTCGATCATCATTCGAAACATCGGATGATAAACGGTCCCCGAACCCGACGACACATTCGACCCCCGGCCGCGCGAGCGCGACCTCCTCATTCGCTGCCGAGATAGAAATACCGGAACAGGAAAATCGCCGCGATGATCCACACGACCAGCTTCACCTGGCGCGCCTGGCCCGTCAGCAGCTTGAGTCCCGCGTACGAGATGAAACCGAATGCGACGCCGTTCGCGATCGAGTAGGTGAACGGCATCAGCAGCGCGGTCAGCGCGGCCGGCACGACTTCGGTCGCGTCGTCCCACGGCAGGTCGACCAGTTCGCGCAGCATCAGGCACGACACGTACAGCAGCGCGGGCGCGGTCGCATACGGCGGCACCACTTCGGCGAGCGGCGCGAAAAACAGCGCCGCGACGAACAGCACGGCGACCGTGATCGCGGTCATGCCGGTACGGCCGCCGGCCTGCACGCCCGATGCGCTTTCGATATACGCCGTCGTCGACGAAGTACCGAGCATCGAGCCGGCGAGAATCGCGGTGCTGTCCGCGAGCAGCGCGCGGTTCAGCCGATGCATCTTGCCTTCCACCAGCAGCCCCGCGCGGTTCGCGACGCCCATCAGCGTGCCGGTCGCATCGAACAGCTCGACGAGGAAGAACACCAGCACCACGTTCAGCACGCCGCTCGACAGCGCGCTGCGGATATCGAGCTGCAACAGCGTCGGCGCGATCGACGGCGGCGCGGACACGATGCCGTGAAACTGGTTGCCGCCAAAGAAAAAGCTCAGGATCGTCACGCCGACGATACCGATCAGGATCGAACCGCGCACACGCATATGATCCAGCGTGACGATGCCGAAGAAGCCGACCGCCGCGAGCACGACGTGCGGGTCATGCAGATTGCCGAGCGTGACGAGCGTGGCCGGATTGCCGACCACCACGCCGGCCGACTTCAGCGAAATGATCGCGAGAAAGAGACCGATGCCGCCGGTGATCGCGATGCGGATCGAATGCGGAATGCCCTTGACGATCACCTCGCGCACGCGGAACAGCGTGACGATCAGGAACAGGCACCCGGAGATGAACACCGCGCCGAGCGCGGCCTGCCACGTGTAGCCCATGCCCTTGACGACCGTGTACGCGAAGTACGCGTTCAGGCCCATGCCGGGCGCGAGCGCGATCGGGTAATTCGCGTACAGACCCATGATCAGCGACGCGAGCGCGGCCACGAGGCAGGTCGCGACGAACACCGCGCTCTTCGGCATGCCGGCGTCGCCGAGAATCGCCGGGTTCACGAAGATGATGTAGGCCATCGTCAGGAAAGTGGTCACGCCGGCTAGCACTTCGGTGCGCAGGTTGGTGTCGACGGCGTCGAAGCCGAAGTAGCGTTTGATCGAGTCCATGTGGCGGGTTTTCTCTCTTTCGTCGTTCAGACAGTGTTTTTGTCATCGAGGCGGTGACAGCGCGGCGCGGCAAGGCAGGCCGCGCGGCAGCGTTACGGCGGAATTGTAATCACGAATGGCAGCGCCCCGGCGCCTGTGGCGGCGCCAGCAGGCCGCCCGGGCCCGTCAGGCGGGCGGTTTGCCGTGCGACTGTGGCGCCTGCGCATCACCGCGAGGCGCCTGATGCGCGAGCCAGCGATCGAGTTCGCCAGCAAACGCCTTGCCATCGCGCGCGCTGAAGGCGGCCGGCCCGCCCGTGTCGACGCCGCTCGAGCGCAACTGGTCGAGCATCGAGCGCATGCGCAGCCGTTCTTCGATCGTGCCGGGCGTGTACCAGTTGCCGCGCGGATCGAGCGCGTGGGCATTTTTTGCCAGCACGGCGGCGGCGAGCGGGATGTCGGCGGTGATCACGAGGTCGCCCGCGACGACGCGCTCGACGATCAACTGATCGGCGGCGTCGAAGCCGGCCGGCACCTGGATCGCGCGGATCAGCGGCGACGGCGGCACGCGCAGAAACGAATTGGCGACCAGCGTCAGCGGCATGCCGGTCCGGCGCGCCGCGCGATAAAGCATGTCCTTGACGACGGCCGGGCAGGCGTCGGCATCGACCCAGATTGGCATGGCGCGGGTTCCGGCTGTGTGCGGCTGGTTTGCTGCGTGGGGGATGGAGGGACCGGATGATACCTTGCCGCGACGCAAGCCGTGCCATGCCGCCCGCGGCGGGCGGAATTCAGGCTGCGACTATGCAAGCCGCGACCGCTTTACTGCACGGCCGTCGGGGCGTTGCCTTGCTGCTGCTCGCGGTGTTGCGCGACGATGCGGCCCGCGCGCTGCGCGTTCTCCGGATAGTTGATCCAGTCGAGCGGGTCGTAGCCGGCGGCGAGCCATTCCGCGAGGTCAGCGCGGACCTGGGCGCGCGTTTTCGGCGCCGACGGGTCGGCGGGCTGCGTCACCGCTTGCGCGTAGACGGTGCTGATACCCACGGCGGCCAACAGCGCGCCGAGTCCAATGCGGGAAGACAGTTTCATGGCGGGCTCCTGCGAAGCGGAAAAACAGCCGGACCTGGTGGTTTTTCGGTGCGCCGGGTAAGGCGGTACAAGCAACGCACCATTTCTGCCGGCAAATCGAACCCGCCGCGAGCCTCGTTCGCCACGTCAGCGCAAGCAACGCGCAAGCGGGCGGGTATGCCGAAACGTCGACGCTAATCCGCGCCGAATGGATGTCCTGACAAATATCGTCCTATCACGCCGATGGCTTGTTGAAGCGTTCCAGCCCCGCACTCACGAGGTCGATCGGCAGCGGAAACACGATCGTCGAGTTCTTGTCGGCAGCGATCGTCACCAGCGTCTGCAGATAGCGCAACTGCATCGCCTGCGGTTGCCGCGCGAGCGTCTGGGCCGCCTCCAGCAACTGCTTCGATGCCTGCAACTCGCCTTCCGCGTGAATCACCTTCGCGCGCCGTTCGCGCTCGGCTTCGGCCTGACGCGCAATCGCGCGGATCATCGTTTCATTGATATCGACGTGCTTGATCTCGACGATCGATACCTTGATGCCCCACGCGTCGGTTTGCGAGTCGAGCACTTTCTGGATGTCGGTGTTCAGCTGCTCGCGCTCCGACAGTAGCTGGTCGAGGTCGTGCTTGCCGAGCACCGCGCGCAGCGTCGTCTGCGCCAGCTGGCTGGTCGCCTCGAAGTAGCGCGCGACCTGGATCACCGCCTTCTCCGGATCGACGACGCGGAAATACACGACCGCGTTGACCTTGACCGACACGTTGTCGCGCGTGATCACGTCTTGCGTCGGCACGTCGAACACGATGGTGCGCAAATCCATGCGCACCACCTGCTGCACGATCGGAATGATCAATACGAGCCCGGGCCCCTTGACCTTCCAGAAGCGGCCGAGCATGAACACGACGCCGCGTTCGTACTCGCGAAAAATCCGCACCGACGACGCAATCAGCGCGACCACGAGCAGGATCAGGATGCTGCCGAAGCCGAATGTGAAGCCGATCATGAGCGTTCTCCTTGTAAGGCGTCGACCGACGTAACGGGCACCACGGTCAGTGTGAGGCCGTTGCGCGCCGTCACGCGCACGCTCTGACCCGGCGCGGCCGGCGTGGTGCTCGAGACGCGCCAGCGCTCGCCGTGCACGCGCGCCCAGCCGGCCAGCGGGCCGCCTGCCGCGTGTTCGGGTTCGGGCAGCAAGCCGCCGTCCAGCACCACGCCGACGCAGCCGATCAGCGCCTCCGAGCCCGTCACGACCGGCCGCCGCCGCGCGCGCAGCGCGAGCCGCGACACGCCGAGCACGAACGCGACGCTGAACACGACGACCGCGGCGATCAGCGGCAGCGGGATGCCGTAGCCGGGCACGTCGGTATCCATCAGCATCGTTGCGCCGACCACGAACGCGACCACGCCGCCGAAGCCGAGCGAGCCGAAGGTCGGCAGGAACGCTTCGCCGATCAGGAAGGCGATGCCGAGAAAGATCAGCCCGAGGCCGACGTAGCTGATGGGCAGCATCTGCATCGCGAACAGGCCGAGCAGCAGGCTGATCGCGCCGACCACGCCGGGCAGCACGAAGCCCGGATTGGCGAATTCGAAGAACAGGCCATACATGCCGAGCATCAGCAGAATCAGCGCGACGCTCGGATCGGTGATCACGGCGAGAAAGCGGCTGCGCCAGTCGGGTTCGAGCGTGATCAGCGGCGCATGCGCGGTGTGCAGCGTGACGCTGCCCGCGCTCGTGACGTACGTGCGGCCGTCCAGCTGGCGCAGCAGGTCCGGCACGTCGCGCGCGACGATATCGACGACGTGCTGCGCGAGCGCTTCCTCATCGGACAGGCTCACCGCTTCGCGGACCGCGCGCTCGGCCCAGTCGGCGTTGCGGCCGCGCATCTGCGCGAGGCCGCGGATGTAGGCGGCGGCATCGTGGACCTGCTTGCGCAGTTCGGTCGATTGGGTGTCGAGCGGCAGAGCGCTGGCGGCTTCGGATGATGCGCCGGGTGACGCAGGCGCAGGCGCGGACGCGCCGCCAGGCAGCGTGCGCATGTCCGGCAGCCCCGGCGTGCCTGGGGTGGCTGGCGTTACCGGCGGGCCGCCGGCGGGCGGCTCGTTGCCGCCGATGCCCATCTGGATCGGCGTCGCGGCGCCGAGGTTGGTGCCCGGCGCCATCGCCGCGATATGGCTCGCGTAGACGATGTAGGTGCCGGCGCTGGCCGCGCGCGCGCCGCTCGGCGCGATGAAGGTTGCGACCGGCACCGGCGAGGCGAGGATCGCCTTGATGATCTGCCGCATCGACGTATCGAGGCCGCCGGGCGTATCGAGTTGCAGGACCGCGAGCTGTGCGCGCTCGCTGGCCGCGCGCTGCAAACCACGCACGATGAAATCGGCGGTGGCCGGTCCGATCGCGCCATTCACCGGAATCACGACGACGCTGTTGGCGGTCGCGGCGGCGACGTTCGCCGCGCTTGCCGCATTGGCCGCTTGCAGCGGCGCCAGCGCTTCGCGCGTCGCGAAGCCGAACGCGCATAGCACGCCGAGCACGGCGATGCCGCGCATCAAACGGCCCACGATGCCGCCGCGGATAAGCGGCCTGCGCGGACCGGACTGCCGGAGCGGGAGACGCGGAGTCGTGTTCATCGCTGACGGCCGTCGCGCCAGCCGGTGCGAACCGGCGGCGCGGGCCCCTACCCTCGATCAAGGCTGGCCTGTTGCCGCTTAAAGCTTAGTCCGATTCGGCGCGTCGCGTGAGATCGAGCCCCGCGGCCCGGGCCGGCCGATAGTCGGTCGGGCGCATGCCGGTCCATTTGCGGAACGCGCGATGAAACGCGCTCGGCTCCGCGAAGCCGACGGCGTTGGCGATATCGGCGATGGTGCGCTGCGTGCGCTGCAGTTCGGCGATCGCGATGTCGCGCCGCAGCGCGTCCTTGATCGACTGATACGTGTGGCCCTCCTGCTTCAGGTGCCGCCGCATCGTCGCCTCGGCGACGTGCAGGCGCGCGGCCATCTGATCGGCCGCGGGCCAGCCCGACATCGGCAGCGCGCGCAGCGTCTTGCGCACGCGCGCGGCGAGCGAACCCGGATTGCGGTACTTGACGATGAAGCTGCCCGGCGCATCGCGCAGAAACGGCCGCGCCGAGCGCGAAGTCTGGATCACCGGCAGTTCCAGAAACGCAGGGTCGAGATCGACGGACGACTCCGGCTCGTCGAAATACATCTCTTCGCAGAACATCAGCCGGTATTCGTGCGCGGCCGGCGGCGCGGCGCAGCGAAAGCGCGCTTCGAGCAACGGAATGCGCCGGCCGACGAGCCAGCACACGAGCCCGTACACGAGGATGAAATACGTCGCGTAAGCGAACATCGCCGGCTTGCGCGTGCCCGCGCGCTCGACGAACTTCAGGCGCACGCGCTGCGCGTCGGTGTCGATCGTCGCGCCGAGATCGTCGAGCACGAGCCGCATGAAGCCGACCGCGCGCGCAAGCGCCTGCGCGCCGTTGCGCGCGCCCAGCGCCGTCTGCGTCATCGCGATGAAGCTGCCGCTTTTCATCGGATGCGAGTCCTGGCCGAAGAATTCGTCGTCGAGCGCGCGTGCGATGCCGGCCCACAGCGCGCCGTATTGCGCCGACGATACGCGGCTTTTCGGCGACGCGAGCATCGCCGCGGCAATGCCGGCCGCTTCGGCGAGCGTTCGCGCGTCGAGGCCGCGCGCCGTCGCGAGCGCGAGCGTTTCCTCGACGAGACTGACGGAGATCGTGCCTTTGTCGCTTTTCATCGGGATTCGGCTTTTCTGGCAAAAGCGCTCAGCATAGGCTGGATCGTGGTTCATGAAGCCCCTGAAATGGCGAGGCTCCATGCATGTGCATGGTAGCAGTATGGCAAAAGCGCTCAGCAAGAATGAGCGGAGCGAGCATCGAACGGCGCGGGCCGCTTGCCTACACTTGCCGCATCACAGCGATCGCCAGCACGGCCGGCGGCACCAACGAGGACGCAGTCATGGACAGCTTCTACACCGACGAACAACGGATGATCCGCGACGCCGCGCGCGACTTCGCGACCGAATGCCTCGCGCCGCACGCGGCGCAATGGGATCGCGACGCGCAACTGCCGGCCGAGGTCGTCGCGCAGTTGGGCGAACTCGGCTTTCTGGGCATGATGGTGCCGGCCGAGTGGGGCGGCTCCTACACCGATTACGTCGCCTATGCGCTCGCGCTGGAAGAGATCGCGGCCGGTTGCGCCGCCTGCGCGACGCTGATGAGCGTGCACAACTCGGTCGGCTGCGCGCCGATCCTGAACTTCGGCAGCGCCGCGCAGAAAGACCGCTATCTGCGCGAGCTCGCCAACGGCCGGACGATCGGTGCGTTCTGCCTGACCGAGCCGCAGGCGGGCTCCGAGGCGAACAATCTGCGCACCCGCGCGCAGCGGCGCGACGGGCAGTGGATTTTGAACGGCAGCAAGCAGTTCGTGACCAACGGTGCGCGCGCCGGTCTCGCGATCGTATTCGCGGTCACCGATCCCGAGCGCGGTAAGCGCGGCCTGTCCGCCTTCATCGTGCCGACCTCGACGCCGGGTTTCGACGTCGGCCGGCCGGAGCACAAGCTCGGCATTCGCGCGTCCGACACCTGTCCGATCTCGCTCGATCAGTGCGCGGTGCCCGAGGCCAATCTGCTCGGCGAGCCGGGCGAGGGTCTGCGCATCGCGCTGTCGAATCTCGAAGGCGGGCGCATCGGCATCGCCGCGCAGGCAGTCGGCATTGCGCGCGCCGCGTTCGACGCCGCGCGCCGCTACGCGAACGAGCGCGAACAGTTCGGCAAGCCGCTGAAAGACCACCAGACGATCGCGAACATGCTTGCCGACATGGCGACGCGCCTGAATGCCGCGCGCCTGCTCGTACATCACGCGGCACGGCTGCGCTCGGCGGGGCGGCCGTGTCTGTCGGAGGCGTCGCAGGCGAAGCTTTTTGCGTCGGAGCTTGCGGAGGAGATCTGTTCGAACGCGATCCAGATTCATGGCGGCTACGGCTATCTGGAGGACTATGCGGTCGAGCGCCACTATCGGGATGCACGGATCACGCAGATTTACGAAGGGACGAGCGAAGTGCAGCGGATGGTGATCGCGCGCCATGTTTGAGGGCGGCGTTTGAGCGCACAATAGCCTGGCCGTGGATGCTCGCCTGGATCACCGCGGCGAAAATAACCGAGCGCGCCCCGCGCCACTCGCAACTACGTTGCATGAGACCGGAGTAAGCGCTAAAGCGCTAACTCTGGTCGACAGGAGACGACGATGACAGCAGCGAAAGCCTTTCTCGAAGCGCGCGATCTGCTAGTGCGCCATCGCACCGACTACGAGCGCGCGTACCGCGAATTCGCGTGGCCCGCGCTCGGCGAGTTCAACTGGGCGCTCGACTACTTCGACGCGATCGCGCGCGACAACGACAACCCCGCGCTGTGGATCGTCGACGATCCTTCCAGCGACGGCCTGCGTCTGTCGTACGCGCAGATGTCGGAGCGCTCGTCGCGGATGGCGAACTTTCTGCGCGGCGCGGGCGTCGGCCGCGGCGACCGTGTGCTGCTGATGCTGCCGAACCGCGTCGAGTTATGGGACGTGATGCTCGCCGCGATGAAGCTCGGCGCGATCGTGCTGCCCGCCACCACGCAGCTATCCGCCGACGACGTGCGCGACCGCGTGCAGATCGGCGGCGCGAAGTTCGTCGTGGTCGACAGCGCGGAGCTGGGCAAATTCGATGCGCTCGACGTGCCGCTCACCCGCCTGTCGGTCGGTGCGCCGCGCGACGGCTGGATCGATGTTGCCGCCGCGTACGAGGCTTCGCCGCATTTCACGCCGGACGGCGTCACCCACGCCAGCGATCCGCTGTTGCTGTACTTCACGTCCGGCACCACCTCGAAGCCGAAGCTGGTCGAGCATACGCACCAGAGCTATCCGGTCGGGCATCTGTCGACGATGTACTGGATCGGCCTGCAACCCGGCGACATCCATTGGAACATCAGCTCGCCGGGCTGGGCCAAGCACGCGTGGAGCTGCTTCTTCGCGCCGTGGAACGCGCAGGCCTGCGTGTTCGTGTTCAACGTCCCGCGCTTCGTGCCGAAAGACACACTCGCCGCGCTCGTGCGCTTCAACGTCACCACGCTGTGCGCGCCGCCGACCGTCTGGCGCATGCTCGTGCAGGAGCCGCTCGGCGACTATCCGGTGAAGCTGCGCGAAATCGTCGGCGCCGGCGAGCCGCTGAATCCGGAGGTCATCGAGCGCGTCAAGCACGCGTGGGGCATTACGATTCGCGATGGCTACGGCCAGACCGAAACGACCTGCCAGATCGGCAATTCGCCGGGCCAGCCGGTCGTGGCCGGCTCGATGGGGCGTCCGCTGCCGGGCTACCGGGTCGAGCTGCTCGACGCCGACGACCAGCCGGTCGGCGAAGGCGAAATCGCGCTGCCGCTCGCCGAACGGCCGCTCGGCCTGATGACGGGTTACGCGAACAACGCCAACGCGACCGCGCAGTCGATGCGCAACGGCCTCTATCGCACGTCGGATGTCGCGCTGCGTCGCGACGACGGCTACTACGTGTACGTCGGCCGCTCGGACGACGTGTTCAAGTCGTCCGACTATCGCCTGAGTCCGTTCGAACTCGAAAGCGTGCTGATCGAACACGAGGCGATCGGCGAGGCGGCCGTCGTGCCGAGCGCGGACGCGTTGCGTCTGTCGGTGCCGAAGGCGTTCGTCACCGTGCGTCACGGCTACGAAGCCGGTCCCGAACTCGCGCGCGCGGTGTTCGCGTTCTCGCGTGAAAAACTCGCGCCGTACAAGCGGATTCGCCGTCTGCAATTCAGCGAACTGCCGAAGACGATCTCCGGCAAGATCCGCCGCGTCGAATTGCGGCGCCGCGAAATGGAGCGCGCGGCCGAGCCCGCGCGTCTGCCGGACGAGTATTGGGAAGAGGATTTTCCCGACTTGCGGTGACTGTCTTTATTCCTCGCCATTGCTGGTTTGCCGCCCCGGTTTGAATCGCACGTGTTGAATTCGAGCTTCGGATTCGACGCGTCGGGGCACTGTTTTCTAAATCACAGGAGTTTCAGCATGAGCACCCTTGCTTCGAACGAGACCGGCCGCGACGTTGCCGGCGCCGTGGCCACCGTCAAACTGCTGATCAACGGCGAGTTCGTCGAATCGAAGACGACCGAGTGGCGCGACATCGTGAACCCGGCCACACAGGCGGTCCTCGCGCGCGTGCCGTTCGCGACCGTCGCGGAAGTCGACGCGGCGGTGCATAGCGCGCACGCCGCGTTCAAAACGTGGAAGGAGACGCCGATCGGCGCGCGCATGCGCATCATGCTGAAGTACCAGGCGCTGATTCGCGAGCATATGCCGCGCATCGCGAAGACGCTGTCGGCCGAGCAGGGCAAGACGATTCCCGATGCCGAGGGCGACATCTTCCGCGGTCTGGAAGTCGTCGAGCACGCGTGTTCGATCGGCACGTTGCAGCAGGGGGAGTTCGCCGAGAACGTCGCCGGTGGTGTGGACACTTACACGCTGCGCCAGCCGCTCGGCGTATGCGTCGGCATCACGCCGTTCAATTTCCCCGCGATGATCCCGCTGTGGATGTTCCCGATGGCGCTCGTGTGCGGCAATACCTTCGTGCTGAAGCCATCCGAGCAGGACCCGCTGTCGACGATGCAGCTCGTCGAACTGGCGCTCGAAGCCGGCGTGCCGAAGGGCGTGCTGAACGTCGTGCACGGCGGCAAGGAAGTCGTCGATGCGCTGTGCACGCATGAACTGGTGAAGGCGATTTCGTTCGTCGGCTCGACGGCGGTCGGCACGCACGTGTATCGCCTCGGCAGCGAACACGGCAAGCGAGTGCAGTCGATGATGGGCGCGAAGAACCACGCGGTCGTGCTGCCCGACGCGAATCGCGAACAGACCCTCAACGCGCTCGCCGGCGCCGCGTTCGGCGCGGCCGGTCAGCGCTGCATGGCGAGTTCGGTGGCGGTGCTGGTCGGTGCCGCGCGCGAGTGGCTGCCCGAGCTCGTCGCGAAGGCGAAGACGCTGAAGGTCAACGCGGGTCACGAGCCGGGCACCGATGTCGGGCCGGTCGTGTCGCGCGCCGCGAAGCAGCGCATTCTCGGTCTGATCGACGCTGGCGTGAAAGAGGGCGCGACGCTCGCGCTCGACGGCCGCGATGTGAACGTGCACGGCTACGAGCAGGGCAACTTCATCGGCCCGACGGTGTTCACCGACGTGACGGCCGACATGGAAATCTACCGCACCGAAATCTTCGGGCCGGTGCTCGCGGTGCTGAACGTGGCGACGCTCGACGATGCTATCGCGCTCGTCAACGCGAACCCGTTCGGCAACGGCGTCGGCCTCTTCACGCAAAGCGGCGCGGCGGCGCGCAAGTTCCAGAGCGAGATCGATATCGGCCAGGTCGGTATCAACATTCCGATCCCGGTGCCGGTGCCGTTTTTCAGCTTCACCGGTTCGCGCGGCTCGAAGCTTGGCGATCTCGGTCCCTACGGCAAGCAGGTCGTGCAGTTCTACACGCAGACCAAGACGGTCACCGCGCGCTGGTTCGACGACGACACCGTCAACGATGGCGTCAACACGACGATCCGCCTGCGTTGAAGGCACTGAGGGCACACCCGGAGACGACATCATGAAGATCGGCTTTATCGGACTCGGCAATATGGGCGCGCCGATGGCGCTGAACCTGCTGAAGGCGGGCCACGCGCTCAGCGTGTTCGACCTCAGCGCGGAAGCTGTGCGCACGCTCGTCGACGCGGGCGCACAGCCGGCCCGCTCACCGCAAGCCGCCGCGAGCGACGTCGAATGCGTGATCACGATGCTGCCCGCCGCGGCTCACGTGCGCAGCGTGCTCGTCGCGGACGATGGCATCCTCGCCGGCATCGCGCCGGGCGTGCCGATCATCGATTCGAGCACGATCGATCCCGCCAGCGTGAAAGCGTTTGCCGAACTCGCCGCGGCTCATGGCAACAGCTTCGTCGATGCACCGGTCTCGGGCGGCACGGGCGGCGCGGCGGCGGGCACGCTGACCTTCATGGTCGGCGGCAGTGCGAGCGCGTACGAGCAGGTCAAGCCAGTGCTGTCGGCGATGGGAAAAAACATCGTGCGTTGCGGCGACACCGGCACGGGCCAGGTCGCGAAGATCTGCAACAACCTCGTGCTCGGCATCTCGATGGCGGCCGTCGCCGAGGCGATGTCGCTCGGCGAGGCGCTCGGTATCGACACGAAGGTGCTCGGTAGCATCATCAATACGTCGACCGGGCGCTGCTGGAGTTCGGACACGTATAACCCGATGCCGGGCGTGATCGAGACCGCGCCGTCCTCGCGCGGCTATACCGGCGGCTTCGGCACCGACCTGATGCTGAAAGACCTCGGCCTCGCCACCGATGCCGCGCGCGGCGTGCGTCAACCGGTCTATCTCGGCGCGCTCGCGCAGCAGCTCTATCAAACCATGAGCGCGAACGGCGCGGGGCGCCTGGACTTTTCGGCGGTGATCAAGCTGTATCGCTCGCGTGAGCGCGGCGGTAACGGCCAGGGAGGCACGCAATGATCGACCTCGATTACGCAGATGACGGCGCCGTTGCTTTGATCAGGTTGAAACGGCCGCCCGCGAACGCTTTCACGCCCGACGCTCTGCTGCAATTGCAACGCACCGTCGAGCAGTTGAACGCCGATGCGCGCGTGCGCGCGCTCGTGATCACCGGCGACGGTCCGAAGTTTTTCAGCGCGGGCGCCGATCTGAACACGTTCGCCGACGGCGATCGCGAAGTCGCGCGCACCGCGGCCGCGCGTTTCGGCGCGGCCTTCGAATCGCTGCAGAACGCGCGGCCCGTCGTCATCGCGGCGCTCAATGGCTTTGCGATGGGCGGCGGTCTCGAATGCGCGCTCGCCTGCGATATCCGCATCGCCGAGCAGCATGCGGTGCTGGCGCTCCCCGAGACGGCGGTCGGTCTGCTGCCATGCGGCTGCGGCACGCAGACGCTGCCGTGGCTCGTCGGCGAAGGCTGGGCCAAGCGGATGATTCTGACCGGCGAGCGCGTCGATGCGGCGACCGCGCTCAGCATCGGTCTCGTCGAAGAAGTGGTGGAGCGCGGCGCCGCGCGTGAAGCCGCGTTGAACATGGCGCAGCGCGTCACCGGTTTGAGCCCGCAGGCGGTCAGCTTCAGCAAGGAGCTGATCCATCAGGCGCGGCATGGCGTGCCGCGCGCCGCCGCCCTTGCGCTAGAACGCGAGCGCTTCGTCGATCTGTTCGATGGCGCCGATCAGCGCGAGGGCGTCAACGCGTTCCTCGAAAAACGCGCGCCGCGCTGGCAGACGAGCCGTGCATCGGGGGAGACGCAGCAATGAGCACTTTGCACGGCTTTGCAGTCGAAATGCGCGCCGCGACGAACACGCAAGCCGAACCCGACGTGCTGTTTCGCGTCGTCAACCGCGTGGCGATCATCACGCTGAACCGGCCTGCCGCGCTCAACGCGCTGTCGCACGCGATGGTGCGCGAACTCGCGGTGCTGGTCGAGCATTGCCGCACCGATCCCGGGATCGTCGCGCTGGTGCTGAAGGGCGCTGGCGACAAGGGCTTTTGCGCGGGCGGCGACGTGCGCGAGGTACATCGGCTCGCGACGCAGGGCGACCCACGCTGGCTCGCGTTCTTCGTCGACGAATACCGGCTCGATTACGCGTTGCACACGTTTGCGAAGCCGGTGGTCGCGCTGCTCGACGGCATCGCGATGGGCGGCGGCATGGGCCTCGGCCAGGCGGCGCGGCTGCGCATCGTGACCGAACGCAGCCGCATCGCGATGCCGGAGACGCGCATCGGCTTCGTGCCCGACGTCGGCGCGAGCCGCTTTCTGAGCGTGATGCCGGCCGAGCTTGCGCTGTATGTCGGGCTGACCGGCGCGACGCTAGCGGGCGCCGATGCGATGCGGCTGCAACTGGCCGACCTGTGCGTGCCGGCCGACTGGCTCGCGAGCTTCGAGGAACGTTTGCAGCGCATGTCGCACGACGGCGAGCGCATCGACGCGCTGCGCGCCGTGTTCGAGCCGCCGTGCAATATCGTGCCGCACGCGCCGCTCGGCGCGCTGACGCAACTGATCCTGCGCCACTTCGACCGGCGTTCGGGCGTCGAGCGCATCGTCGCGACACTGCGTCAGGATCTCGAACGCGAACCGCCGCGCGAGGTGCGGCAATGGCTGCAAGCGACCTACGACGCACTGACCGCCCATTCGCCGACGATGCTGCACGTGACGCGCGAAGCGCTGCTGCGCGGCCGGCAGATGACGCTTGCCGATTGCTTCCGGATGGAGCTCGGCATCGTGAAGCGCTCGATCGAGGAAGGCGATTTCCGCGAGGGCGTGCGCGCGCAACTGATCGACAAGGACCGTCGGCCGCGCTGGTCACCGGCGACGCTCGCCGATGTGCAACCCGAGCGCGTGCGGCATTTCCTGAGTTCGCCGTGGCACGGCGACGCGCATCCGCTGGCGGCGCTGGGCGCGGAGCATGGCGACTGACTTGCGCGGCGTATCGCATGCCGCGCGGGGCGCGCGGCCCGGCGCACGCGCGCCCGCCCTTAGCTCTGCCTGGCATGTCCCGCCCATCAGCCGCCGGTGCCAATTGTGGTGTGGCGGACACAGACTACGCGCGCCAATTGACATCTTTCCGGGCGCAATCTTAGATAGATAGTTCAGCTCCGTCCCGACCGGCAAAGCCTGCTCGCAGCCCTCATCACGGCGCTCGTCCGACCTACGGTGCGTTTATACGTCACCGCTTCCCGCATTCCCGTGCTCTTGATCGATCAGGAGGCAATGCGTATGGAAAAGCCGTCAGATGAGAATCGCCGCTCCAAACCCTTCGGCGACAAACCCGCTTCCCACCTCGATCAGGGCCCTCATGCAAAAAAGCTCGCCCTCACCGCGCTAGGCGGCATTGCGGTTCTGGTGGGCAGCGGTATCTACTGGATGGTGACCTTTTCGCATCGCGTGCCGGATGCGGATTGCTTTCCTCCCGGCATCGAGTGCGTTAAAAAGATCGCCGCGGTGATGAAGGAAGTCAGCGACGCGGATCGCGCAACCAGCATGGGCGAGAGCTGGCTGCTTGCGTTGCTGGTCACGGCCTTCACGTTCCTCGTGTTTTATGTCCACATTTGCCGTGGAGAAGAAGAACGGGCGCGGACCATCGCGGAACGCGAGTTCGAGGAGAAGAAGCGTATCGCGGAAGAGGAAGGCGAGGCCGCTCCCGACGTCGACTCCCGCTCGAAGGGTGTAGTCGGCATCCTGCGAACCTGGTTCGCGTCGCGCTGGTGCATTCCGGTGTTCTGCTACGTCCCCGCGGTATTGCTGTTCGGCGGAGAGATATGGGAGGGCTATACCGATGCGGTCGTACTCGCATTGGCGCTCGCCGCCATTTACGTGGCCGCCGAACACTATTCCGCGCTCGAGCAGCAACGCAAGCTCGTCGACGAGCAGGAAGCGGTGCTCGAGACCATCCGCAAGGAGCTCAGCGACAAGGTGGCCAGCATCGATAACGCGATGGGAACCCGCTATGGTCTTCGCGTGATTTACGACGCCTATCGCGACCCGAACCACGACCAGTCCCGCGCAGAGGAGAGGCAGCGCTTGCAGCCGGGCGCGGCGCACCAGCCTCACGGCGGCGCGGCGAACGTTCAGGAGTCTGAAAAAGGCATTTTTTCGATCTATCGTTTCTTCGATATCGACAAGCAATGGTGGGCGCGCGAGTCCTGGGACGGCTATCGCAGCAGCCCCGCGGCGACGCTCTATCGGACCTTGAAGGAAGGCGCGCGCACGAAGATGACGCTGGTGACGCCTCTCGAATATCCCGAGTTCGACGACGGCTCGATGCAGGACAAGGCACTCTTCTTCGGCAAGTTCATTGGACTCGTATGGCATTACGTCGTGCTGTGGCACGTACGGCGCGCGCTCGAGGCCGACTCGAAAGACGTCGTGTGCGAACACAAGATCCGCATTGCGCAGACTTCGCTGTGGCTGCATGTGGTCGACCGGACCGTCTATCAGATTCTCGGCGACGATCGCGGCAAGGACGTCAAGGTGCGCAACCTGACGCACGACATGGATGAGATCTCGGTATCGCTCGCCCGCTGGGCCAAGCGTGAAATTCAAACGCTGGCGGCGCGTGGCCCGACCGTCGAGGAGTACATCTGCACCTGCCTGACCGATGCCCATCAGGCCATACCCGCGGACGGCGCGGCCACCTTCGGACAGAACGAGGATCACGTACTCGAAAGACTCGGATTCAAGGAATGGGCGAACGAAGGAGACGCGCCATCGGGAATTCGCAAGCGAGTGTTGGCCGCGCGCTGCAAGGGATTGATCCGGGATGCCGTGGCGATCATCGCCACGTCCGAGCCGGGGCAGACGGCGATCATCGACGGCCGATACGATCCGTCGATCGAAGAGATAGCAGCGGAGGTCGAGTGATGACTAATTCCATCGATGCGATGCTGGCCGACCTGGAGATCATCAGCGACCTGGTGATGTGCATCGTGGTGCCGACGAAAAACACGGACCGGTCGAACTTCACGACGCCGATCTCGCTGATCGTCAGACACCATCTGGTCGGCGGGCAGTCGCCGCTTGCCGGTCGCGACGTGCGCGGTCTCGTCGACCGGCTCAAGCACTGCGCCGGCGCGCTGTGCAAGGTCGGATCGGGCAAGAAGCTGCTCGCCGATTCGCAGTTGATGCGGGGCATTCCTGCGGCGCCATATCAGGCGAATCAGTTCTACGTCGAGTTGCTGACGGCAGTGTCGCTCGGTCTTTATTTTCTCGGCGTGCCGATCGGCGAGCCGTGGGACCTGGTGCAGACCTGGGCCGACGAGGAGGGGGGCGGGCTACCGAACGGCATCTGCGTGGCGAAGGCGATCGGCGATATCGTGCGCTCGTCGCGCAAGTGGCATCCCACGCTGCCGGTGGAAGCCGATGCGAACGAGCGCGCCAAACGCAGGGCGTCGACGGATCTGATCGTCCATTCGTTCCTGCCGATGATCCTGTTTCGCGATCTGATCCTGTGGGGCGGCGGACAGCCGGAACCGGAGAATTCCGGGCTGCCGGAACATCCGTCGATCCGCAGTCAGACGGCGACCGGACCCACCGAAGGCGACGAGTCGGATGAACGGTCTTTGCTCGTGCCGTCGATCCATGCGTTGGGCCGCTGTTACGAAGTGTTGCAACTGCAACTTTACCTGAGGGCGGGTTATCCGATTTACTATGCCGTGCCAGAGGCCATTCTGAAGACCGAAATTTTGCGGTCCTGCGCGGCGGGAAAATCCACCGAGGAGTGCTGGGAAGAAATGTGCACGTTCCTGCGTGACAAGATCTTCCGCGGCAAGCTGCCCGACGCCGGCAATCTGCAGAAGCAGTGCGTCTACGTGATCGACCGGACCAAGCCTCCCGCGTGCTTCATCAATCACGATGCGGGGCTGCTGACCTTCGAAGGCATCGATCTCGACGTGGGCAGCCGCGAACTGCCGCTACCGGCGAGTTACATGCTCGATGAACGCAGGGAGCGCTACCGCAAGAGAGTGCTTTCGTTCAAGCCGGCCGATGACGAAGCCGCGCTGCGAAACCTCTTGAATGGCGCAAAGAACAAGGAACTTTTCAAGCATATCTTTCATGGCGCGAAAGATGATCATCCTGATCCGGCTCACGGCAAGGATGCCGCCAACGACGCCGCGAAGGACACCGTCACGGTGAGGTGACGATGCGCGGCGCACTGGGTATCGGGAACGCCGGATGCTAGGAATTTTAAGGTTGCTCCGACGCGGATCGCCTCTGGCGAAGCGATCCGCGCCATAACGAGGCGCGTCGCGCCGTACGTTGGCTGTTTCGTTGCAACGCCAGCAGGCAACTCCACAGTCAAACCTGGCAGGAAGGCACCATGGACAGGAATCGTGTAGAAGGTACAGCGAAGGAGCTCAAGGGCTCGGTCAAGGAAGCGATTGGCAAGGTCACCGGCAATCGCGCGAAACAGGCCGAAGGAGCGGCCGAAAAAATAGCCGGCAGGATACAGGCGAGAATCGGCGAAGAAACCGAAGAGGTACGAGAGCGTGTGAAGAGTTAGCGAGCCGAAACTTCACGTACCCGCAGCTTCATTTATCCTGCCCCCCGGTTTCGGGCGCATCAAGTCACGCACGCAAGCCGTGCAATGACGCACCGCGTGCGTAGCGCCTCGCACGCCGCCGGTGCTCGCCGCGTCGCGCCCTCGCCGCGTCGCGCCCTCGCGGCGCGGCGTTCGACACACGGAACGTGTAAATTTCTGTTACGGTCCAGAGTCAGCCGGCGCACTCGTCGCGCCGGCGCCGCATCGCCCATTCGAGGACGCTTCATGCTGGGATTCGACGTCGGCGCGGCCAGGAAAGTCTGGACCGCGTCTCTGCTCGCGCTGCTATTTTTCCTCATCTATATCGCGTCGACGACGGTGCTCGTCGTCGTGTTCGCGGTGTTTTTCAGCTATCTGATCTACCCGATGGTGGTGCTGGTCGAACGCGTCAGGCCGCGCCGCATGCCGCGCGTCGTGTCGATCGCGGTCGTGTTCGTCGTCGTGGTCGCGCTGCTCGCGGTGGTTGGCTCACTGTTCGGCGTGGAATTGCAGGATCAGGCGACGCGCCTCTTCACGCAACTGCCCGCGCTGCTGCGCACCGATGTGCCGAACCGTTTTCCGCTGCCGCATTTTCTCGAACCGCTGCGCGAGCGGATCGTCGATTTCGTGCGCAGCCAGATCGAGACCGGCTCGGACAACGCCGTGCCGTTGGCGCGCAGCCTCGGGCTCGGCGTCGTCCACGCGGCGAGCAACCTGATCTACCTGGTGCTGATTCCGATCCTGAGCTTCCTGCTGATCAAGGACGGCGAACGGATGCGCGACGCGTTTCTGGCGTTGCTGAACAGCCGGCATCGCGTGCTGTGGAACGAGATCGTCGACGATCTGAACGTGCTGCTGTCGAAGTACGTGCGCGCGCTGCTGTTTCTGTCGCTCGCCACGCTATTTAGCTACGGCGTCGTGTTCTCGCTGCTCGGCGTGCCGTACGCGTTTCTGCTCGCGGTCAGCGCCGGGCTGCTTGAATTCGTGCCATTCGCGGGGCCGCTTGCCGCGGTCGCGATCACGCTCGTGGTCGCCGTGTTCAGTGGCTATCCGCACCTGTTGTGGCTCGTGATTTTTATCGGGCTGTACCGGCTGTTCCAGGACTACGTGCTCAATCCGTATCTGATGAGCGAAGGCGTCGAGGTCAGTCCGTTTCTGGTGATCGTCGGACTGCTCGCGGGCGATCAGCTTGGCGGCGTCGCTGGGATTTTTCTCGCGGTGCCCGTCATCGCGACGCTGAAAATCGTGATCGGCCGGGCGCGCGTGTTTTACTCGGCGTCGCACGGGCAGGGCGAGGCCGCGCGGCGCGCGCTGACGGGCAGCACCGACGATGAGGCGTAACGCGCGGCGCGCAGTCGGCGCAGCGACACCGCGCGCTGCCTGGCATCGCTAACCTTCTCCAGCGATGTGAGCTTCAATGCCGGCGCGAGGCATCGTCGCGCCAGCGGCGCTGGCCGCCGCCACTTCGCGCGGCACGCCCTTCACGCGCGAGACCCACAGCACCGCCGCGCATGCGACCGCCACCGCCGCCCAGCCGACGGTTCCGTACCCGGCGATGCGGCCATCAGCCGACGTGCTCAGCATCAAGCCGCCGAGCCACGCGCCAGTGCCGGTGCCGAGCGCCTGCAGCGCGCTGTTCGCGCTCAGGAACGCACCGCGTCGCGCGGGTTCGGGGACCGTGGTCAGCAGTGCCTGCATCGGCACCATGCGGCCGTTCATCAACACGAGGAAGCACGGGAAGAACAGCACGAGCGCGTAGAACGGCAGGTTCGGCAGATGCGTGATGAACAGCACCGGCACGAACGACAGCAGCGCCGCGCAGCGAAACACGCGCTGCGTGCCGAAGCGGTCGGCGAATCTGCCGACGAGGCGCGACGTGAAGAAGGTCGCCGCGCCGCCGGCCATGTACAGCCACGACAGCTGTCGCGGCGCGACGCCGTGATTGGCGACCAGCATCGGCGCAATGAACGGAATCACCAGCATGTGCGCGATCATCATCATGAACGTCAGCGCGAACGCGTTCAGATGGCTTCGGTTGCTCAGCAGGCGCCACAGCTCGGGCAGTACTTCCGCGAGCGGCGGCTGCCGGCGGCTCAGATGCGCGGCCAGCGACGGCACCTGTTGCGAGGCCGCGAACCACACCAGCAGCGACAACGCGACCAGCAGGAAGAACGGCGCCGCCCAGCCGAACTGCGCGCCGAGCATCACGCCGGCCGGCACGCCGGCGATCGCCGCGAGCGAGAACGCGGTCATGATCGTGCCGGTCGCGGCGCCGCGCCGTTGCAGCGGGATCACGTCGCCGACGATCGCCATGATCACGGAGCCGAGCACGCCGCCGGTGATGCCCGCGAACGCGCGCGCGGCGAGCAGCAGCGCGAAGCTCGACGCGAGCGCGCACGCGAGGTTCGACAGCGCGAACAGCGCGTAAATGGTGAGCAGCAGACGGCGCCGGTCGAAGCGGTCGATATAGGTCGCCGCGAACAGGCCCGACAGCCCGGAGCACCACGAATACGCGGATACGGCCGTCGCGAACGCGGCCGGCGCGATCTGGAACGCGCTCATGATCTGCGGGCCGAGCGGCATCATCACCATGAAGTCCATGATGATCGTGAACTGCGTGAGCGCGAGCAGCCACAACAAACGACGCTCGTGCCGTGCAGTGATTGAGTACATCGGTTGATTTCCTTTTGTCGTTGTTCGAAGTACGCCGCTAATGCCGCGCGCCACGCGAGCAGAAGCTCAGTCGTCGATCGTTTCGTGGACCGCGACCGCGCCCTGTTTCCAGTAGCTGGCCGCGCGAATCCGCGTTTTGTCGACGCCGCGCTCGCCGCATAGATGCTGACGCACCGCGCGGATCGTCGCCGCTTCGCCTGCGGCCCACACGTAGCCTTCGCCGTTCTCCGGCAGCCAGGTCTCGCGCACCGCGTGCAACAGCGCTTCGCCGCGCGTGCCGTTTTGCGTGTTGGCTTCGTTGCGATAGCACCAGACCAGATGCACCTCGGCCTGCGTCGTGAACTCGATGCGCGCCGACGGATCGGCGACCTCGATCACCGCGGCGACGCGCGTGCCGGCCGGCAACTCTTCGAGACGGCGCGCGATCGCGGGCAGCGCGGTGTCGTCGCCGATCAGCAGATGCCAGTCGAAGCCGGTCGGAATCACCAGCGAACCGCGCGGGCCGCCGACGCCCAGATACTGGCCCGCCTGCGCCTGCGCGGCCCACGTCGCTGCGGGGCCCGCGTCGTGCATCGCGAACTCGATGTCGAGCTCGCGGGCGTCGCGATCGAAACGGCGCGGCGTGAAATCGCGCGCGGTCGGCCGCTTGCCTTCCGGGAACACCGGGCCGTCGGGGCCGGCTTGCGGCAGCGTAGGTTTGTCGGCGCCGGGGTCGGGGAAGAAGACCTTGATGTGATCGTCGAACGAGGCTGAGACGAAGTCGTGCAGATCGGCGCCGGTGAAGGTCACGCGAATCAGGTACGGCGTCAGCGCGCGCACCTGCTTGACCTGCAGCAGACGAAACTTCAACGGATGCCGTACGCGATGCACGGCGAGATCAGGGCGAGTGTGTTGCTCTTGCATGTGGGCGATGCTCCGGTTCGGTTCGGGAGGACGCGCGGGTCGCCTCATGGACGGGCGCGCGTTGTCAGGCGGTCGGCTCGCTGTCGTTGCCGGGCTTTGCGATGTCGCCACGGTTGCCGCCTTCGATTTCTTTGGCCGCGCGCATCAGGATCGCCGCGATGCGGCGCTGTTCGTCGGCCGGCGCGTTGTCGCGGCGCAGCAGCGCGTTCTTCAGCGTGCGGCGCGCTTCATTCAGCTCGGGCACCCAGCCGCCTTCGCTGACGTCGGCCGGCTCCTCGCCGGCAAACGCGCGGCGCACCGAATCCATCTTGCGTGCGATATGCGAGAGTCGCGCGAGCATCAGCTCGACGCGCTCGCGGTTCGCGGCCAGATATTCGCGGCCCGCATCCGCCAGCTCATAGCGCTTGCGGTTGCCTTCGAGCTGCACGGTGACGTAGCCGAGTTCTTCGAGATAGGTCAGCGCTGGATAGACCATGCCGGGGCTCGGGCTGTAGAAGCCGTTCGAGCGCGTTTCGAGCGCCTTGATCAACTCGTAGCCGTGACTCGGCTGCGCTTCGATCAGCGATAGCAGCAGCAGTTGCAGATCGTCGGAGCTGAATTTGCGACCACGCGGGAAACCATCGCCGTCGCCGCCGAAGCCGCCGGGGCCGCCGCCACCGTATCCGCCCGGACCGCCGAAACCACCGCCGAAGCGCGAGCCACGGCCGCCGAAGCGCCACTCGTGATGGCGGCCAAAGGCGTGACGCAAAACGCGCAGCTGGTAGTGGTGGCGGGCGCCGGAGGAAGCGCATGCTTCGGAGGCGCCCAGGTCGGCGACTTCGCTCGCCTGCGGCGACGGAAGGCGGAAACCGGGATGAAAACGGTCGCGCGCGCCGCGCGGACCGGAAAAATGATGTGGATGACGCATCTGGGACTCTCCTATGAGTGTCGTAAGATGCATCTTAAGATATATATCTAAAGATTGTCTGTCAAACTTTTTTTGCGGTGGTATCGGCGCACAACAAAGTCTGCGGCATACGAAAACCCCGCTTTCAGAGACAACAAAGTCTGCAGCAAGTCCAAAAAGCGCATTGCAATGCAGCATTTTCTGCCGGGGTTAGCAGGGTTGGAACGCCTGAAAGTAGGGCGGAAGCAATGGCTATTTTTCGATCGCTTAAATAGGGATGGATTGAAGTGATCCCGTGCCTCGGATCAAGCAGACGTCTTCGACTCATGACTTTCCGACTCTTGCTCATGCGGAGATTGCCGCCCTTGCCGAAGACGCGCAACGTCCACTGGTCAGCCTCGTCGACATTGATCCGCGGCAGCGCCAGATCCTCATTCCACACCAGCTCCGCCACGGAATGCATGCTGGCGCTCGGAGATGGTATGGCTGACTATGAGGGTGCGCATTCGTCCCGCCGGAGGCGGCGCTCCACGAATGTTTCGATGCGCTTTCATGCCGGTGGCCTTCTTAAGGCGGGAAGGAGGTGCGGGCCAGGCTCGTGACCAGCCCATCGCCGGAATCGGGCGACATTCGCGGGCAGTTTCGAGTGGCGCAATGTCTTGAGGTTTGTTCGATGCCTGCCCATGTCCGTGGCCTCGGGGTGCGCGCCGGCGCGTGCGGGCAGGCGTTGAATAAACCTGAAGGGAGGAAACCGCGGAGTGCTCTGATGCAATGGAGTCTTCGGGGCTATGGCGATTGATTGCCCGGGATGGCGAGCGGTGTTGCGGGATGCGTGGTCAGGCGGGAGGCCGGCTGAGGGCTGAGGTTGTGCCGAAGCGGTGCAGTGGCGCCATCGTGATGGCGGAACGGACGTGCAAGGGCCTGTGCGAAGCGACAGACGCAAAGGTCTGCTCGTGGGCCGCGTTGCCGCAAAGCCGAGGGTCGGGTTGTTCGTCCTGGAACAGTGGCGCTCATATCTCGCCCCGGCGCGTGGGTGGTGCGCGGATCGGTGCAGTGCGCGCAAGGATATCGATGACGATCATCGGCGCGCCGCAGTGCCGGCAGATGAAGGCGGGGCGCGTTTCGATGACGGTTTCGTGAGCTGATGTGTTGACGTCGGTCGCGACGTGCAGCAGTTCGCGGACCTTCGCGAGACTGGCGCGGCGCACCGGGTTGGCGAGCAGTCCGTAGTGACGGATACGATGGAAGCCACCGGGCAGCACATGGAGCAGGAAGCGGCGCATGAACTCGCCGGCTTCGAGGGTCATGGTCTTGTAGCGGGTGTGCCCCTTCGCACGGTAGTCCTTCCAGCGGAAGGTCACGCCGCGTTCATCGAATGCAAGCAGGCGCTGGCTGGAGATCGCGACGCGGTGCGTATAGCGCGACAGGTACGCGAGCACTGCTTCGGGTCCTGCAAAGGGACGCTTTGCGTAGACGACCCATTCGCAGGCACGCAGCGGCGCAAGCCACACGTCAAAGACAGCTGGGTCGGCAAGTTCAGCGTACTGGCCGAAGAACTGCAGGTGGCCGTGCCGGTGCGCGTCCGTGAGCGCTTCGAGGAAGCGCCTGCGGAACAGGCGCGATAGCACACGTACCGGCAGGAAGAAGCCGGGCCGGCATCCGATCCACCGCTGACCATCGGGCGACAGCCCACCACCGGGGACGATACCGTGTACGTGCGGATGATGCGTGAGTGCCGAGCCCCAGGTGTGCAGCACGAGCGTCGCGCCGATCTGGGCGCCGAGGTGCTTCGGATCAGCGGCAATGGTGCGTAGCGTTTCGGCGGCGATATCGAACAGCAGCCCGTAGATGACGGCCTTGTTGTACCAGGCGATGGCACTGATGGGCGCGGGCAGCGTGAAGACGACATGGTAGTACCCGACCGGAAGCAGATCGGCCTGGCGTGCCTGGAGCCAGCGATGCGCAGCACTGCCCTGGCACTTCGGGCAATGACGGTTGCGGCAGGAGTTGTAGGCAACCTCGATGCGGTCGCAGCCGGCGCAGCGCAGCACATGCCCCCCGAGTGCCGCACTGCGGCACTGTTCGATGGCCGACATGACCTTCAGCTGCCCCAGGCTCAGCGCTACCGTGCGCCGCCACGCCGGCCCGCAGGCGCGGAAGATATCCGCGACCTCCAGCACGGGGTGCTCCGCGTGCGGCCGGGCTAGCCGGCGGGCAGGCGGTCCAGCGGACTGACCACCTTGCGCAGGAGGTCAGTGGCAACCTGGGTATAGAGCGTGGTGGTCTCGATCTGCCTGTGTCCAAGGAGCACCTGGATCACGCGGATATCCTCCTTCTGTTCCAGCAGGTGCGTGGCAAAGGAATGCCTCAGCGTGTGCATGGATACGCGCTTGTCGATGTTTGCGGTCTCGGCGGCCGCATGGATGGCGCGGGTCAGTTGCCGCGTGCTGAGCGGGTCGATCGGATCGAGGCCCGGAAAGAGCCACCCGCCATCGAGCATGCAGCCCTGGGCACGGGCAACGCGCCACCAGACGCGCAGACGTTCGAGCAGGACCGGCGAGAGCATCGCGTAGCGGTCACGGCGGCCCTTGCCCTGCTCGATGCGCAGGGTCATGCGCTGGCTGTCGATGTCGCTGACCCTGAGGGCGACCACTTCGCTCGCACGCAGCCCGGCGCCATAGGCGACCGACAGCGCGGTCTGATGCTTGAGGTTTCCGGCTGCCGCGATGAGCCGGCGCACCTCCTCGGGGCTGAGCACAACCGGGAGCGTGCGAGGCACGCGTACCGGCTGCATCCGCGCCATCAGCTCAGGTCGGCCGAGCGTGACTTCGAAGAAGAACTTCAGACCGCTGATCGCGGCGTTCAGCGACACCGGCGACGCGCCGTGATCGACCAGATGCAGCTGGTAGTCCCGGAGGTCCTCGACAGTGGCGGTATCGGGTAAACGCCCGAGGTATCGGGCGAACTGACGTACGGCACGTAGGTAGGCGGCCTGGGTCTTGGGTGCGAACTTGCGCATGCGCAAGTCCTCAAGCATACGGCGGCGCAGCGGGCTGATGCCCGGATCGGAGGAGGTCATGATGGGGCTCCTGCTGGAGGACGAGGCGGATTGCCTCAACCACCAACATAAGCGCCGGCGCCACTGGCCTCCCATTCGCCGCCAGAGACGGGCCGCAGCCCCCTACCGCGCGAGCGGTTTAGTCCCATCGGCCATTGCCGACGTTGGGGCGCTCTGGGTCGTGCGTCAGCAATATCGCGGATTGCTGACGGTGGCGGCATCGAGCAACCCGACGGCAGCTTCCTGCATCAGCGAATTCACACTTCCGACCCACTGCCGCCGTTCAGGCTCACACAGTGCCTGCGGCCGCTTTCGAGTCATCAACGGCCATCCAACACGGACAGGGCCTGCCTGGTGCTCGGCCATACTGGCCCCCTGGCCGCTTCGATCGTCTCCGCCATCAGTTCATAAACGCTGGCTTCGCCAGCCGCTTGCGCCAGCGCGCTTAGGCGCACCGGCGGCTGCTTCAGGCCTGATCTGCTCGTAGTGCAACTGTTGCCGGAAGAAATCTCCCGCGTCATCTGTTCATCTGCCCATAGGCTCGCCAATGGCCAGCCATATCGAGCTTCTGGTGTTGCCTTGGGGAGCGACGCGCTGCCGCCTATTGCCCGCGCGGCCCGCGCCCCCCTTCGCCGTCGACGCGCACAGCCATGGTGCCCGTCTGGATACCGAAGTCACAACCTTTGCTGCAGCTGGTTCCATCGAGGGCGGTGATGGGGCTCGGAGAAGAGTGGAAAGCGCTCACGACGCCGTACATCTGTTTGCCTCGGTCGAGGACGACGATCTCGGTTGTAATCGTTTTCCCACCCGGGTAAATAATCTGCATCTGACCGCTACAATCTCCCGACAGAGTGTACGTGAGCGTTTCGTCGGTCTCGAATTCAAGTGGCGGCTCACCAGGGGTTCTTGTTCCATTTAGCATCCCAAAATCTTTCTGGTGGCCCCCTCCGAAACCGTCGAATGTCGCAAGAGCAACGGCGTCGATAACGCCGGCATTGGCCAGGCGATGGAGAGTCTGACTGGGAGCCGTCCCCGTCAGGATTCCAAGCAAATCCGCATGGATCTTGAAGCCATACGTCCCTCTCAACGTCGCCGTGGTGCATGCGAAGTCATCTGTCTGCGCTACGCAATTTAGCGACAGTAATGCCATCGCCGCTGCCACCGTTTCCTTGAAGAATCTGCTAAACATCTTCTTCTCCTTTCTGCTAAATCAGTCCGGGAAAATCAGCGATACCCCGACGTTGGAACGTGGGTTTGCAAACAGCAAAAGGCCTGTGTCCATCAACCGAAGTAACTGGATATATGCGTCGGTCATGCAACGGGCGGTTGCCCGGTCATCGAGCCGGTACGCCTGATCCGACGTCTCGCGGCTGCCAGCTAGCGCAAGGTGGTTTCGCGGATCGCAACGGCAATCCGCGAATCCTTCTGACTACTGACCTATATATTTAGTGACCACTGTCGGGGTTGCATTGGGGTAGATGACCGCAGGTAGCCCACCCCGAGCGACCCATACCGCCGCTTACACTGCTGCTTCCGGAAACACCGCCATACCCGGAGTTACTGCTAGCATTGGCCGATGCCGATTGCCCATCTTGTTGCCCGGATGCCTGCTGCGCTTGCCCATCTTGTTGCCCGGATGCCTCCTGCGCTTGCCCTACGCTCGCAAGCGAGAGAATGCCCACGAGCGCTGCAGACGCGAGAATTGTCGTCTTCATGGCTTAACTCCTTCAGTACGAAATCAGGTTCAGTTAGGGCGGCCGCTTTGACATAGGCAACGAGCGTAGCAGCCGACACGCGCGCCAGGATATTCGCTGCCAGGCGAATTCGTCCGTTGCCGTGACCCGTTGCGGGGACGTTTTTCCTGGCTTTCGACCAGGTGGGGAAAGAAACGGCGCGGCAATACCGCGCGTAGCGTCCGAGGTGTCAGTAGCACCTGAAAGACCGCCGGTGGGCCGGTAAGCCCGGTGCGCAGAAGAGGGCGCACATTTAAAACCGCAAATCACTTGCCTATAATCCAAACAATCCTGTGCGTCCGACACTCCCATTTGGGAGGGATGTGATAGGAGGCGATCATGACGCATGTCGAAGAAATTCACTTTGCGATTCGACGCATCTATGAAGCGGCTCTCTTTCCAGAGAACTGGCCCAGTGCACTTGCCTCCGTGACGGAAGCAATCGGCGGGTATAAGGCACTGCTGACCGAGAAGACACCTGGCGCCGCCGGTAGATCGTTTTCGAGCGGTTTTGAGGTCGAGAATGCATCAAGGCTGCAGCGGGAGTTCGAAACCCGTCTTCCGGACTGGATTCGGGCCATTCCGGTTGGCGCGCCGATGCGACAATCGTCGATGATTTCAGACGCGGCCTTCAGGCGATCGGAGATCTATAACGAAACAATTCGCCCATTCTACGGTGGATTCTATGGGATCGTCGCGCCTCTTGCGCAGCACCCTGGGCGGCGGGCTTACTTTTCGGTCTGCCGACATTTGGGCGCGCCGGATTTCAGCGACGACGATCTCGAAGCAGCAAAGCTGATCGTCCCGCACCTAAAGACGGCGCTGGAAGTGCAGGGTCGTCTTGAGGCAGCAGACTTGCGGACGCAGGGCGTGCTTGACGTTATCACGCAGCTGAATGTCGGTGTAATCCTGTTCGACGCGGCACTGCGCCCAGTCTTCGTGAATCCATGTGCCGAAGCAATCGCGGCGCGTCGTGACGGTTTGCTGTTGAGCAGACAGGCGGTCGCGGCGACTCTCCATTTGGATACGGAGGGTCTGCGCCGGGTCATGAAGGCCGCGCTCGCCTGGCACGACGTCAGCCGGGACGGCAGCGTGGTTGCGACGCGCACAGGAGCGCCGGAGCGCTGCTACCTGTCGCGCAGGCCGCCAAGGCCACCGCTCGTCGTCTTGGTCGTGCCGCTTTGTACGACAGGCCTTACGAGTGCGTGGAATTCGGACGCACGCGCCGTCCTGTTCGTGATGGAACCGGACAGCGCGTCCGGTCTGGAGCAGATGGTCCTCATCGAGACCTTCCAGCTCACCCGGCGAGAGGCTGCGCTCGCCAGTTTGCTCGCTCGGGGTATCGACCTCCCGGACACGGCAGCGCGGCTGGGAATCGGCATTGGAACAGCGCGCGGATATCTGAAACAGGTGCTTGCCAAGACAGGCACACACAGACAGGCGGAACTCGTAGCGCTACTTCTGCGCAGTGCCTGTATGGCCGGTGGTGTGACGACCGCCCCGAACTCGACGGTTCCTTGTTCGCATCGGAGCGACAGTCGAGGCCAATGATTCGACGGGCATTATCGGCTCAGCGAATGTCCATTGTCGGTTGGCGAGCCGACGTTGGAATGTCCGCGCTGATGCCTAGGCCGATGACCGCAGGTGGCCGGTCTCTGCCTGACGGCGATCGGCAGCACGCGACCCTGAGCGGACCACGACGCAACATTGACTCGGTGGCAGCTTCCGAGTGTAGAACGGTCGACTGGTTTCTGACGGCGCTTGCGGATACGGCCAAACGACGCGTTCAGCGTTCACGCAACCCAAGACTTGTAATCAGTGGCGCTCCGACCAATACAAATGAACCGACAAATGGTAACTAGCGACAACTGGGCATGCCCCCGTGGGTTGCGAGTGGTCGACCGATCGTCCGGCAGGGCCTCTCATGATTTCGATACCCTGCGCTTAGATCTTGAACTCGCTGGTCATAGCGTAGTGACTAGCGGGGATGCCATGGCTCGTTTCGCTATATGACTCAGAGTTGACCCGCAGGCTAGGTCAGGACCGCCGCGCTGAGCGCGTTCGATCATCTGCAACGGCCTGTTTGCGCTTGGGTCTGCGGGACTGCTCAACGACCGCGTGGTGACCACTCACTGGATGGATGTGCCGCGTTTGGCCGCGACGTTTCCGCGCGCACGGATCGAGCCGGATCAGATCTACGCGAAAGACGTCTAGACTACGGCGGGCGTAACGGCAGGGATCGATCTTTCACTGGTGATGATCGAGGCGCTAAGTATCAGGTCGTCTATCTGCGAAGAGCAGGTGGACAATCGCAGTTCAGTCCACTGCTCGAATCGCAGACCGCGCCTGATTCGCATGTGATCGCGATCCAGCAATACATGCTCGACAATCTTGCCGTCGAGCATACGCTTGCGTCGCTGGCTGAGCGCGCTCATATGAGCGCGCGCAACATGACCCGCCTGTTCTCGAAGGAATGCGGCATAAGACCGACATTGTTCCTGAACAACGCACGTATTGATGCCGCGAGGCGCTATCTGGAGAGCACCGATCTTCCGCTGCGCGATATTGCCCGGTGGTGCGGATTCGATGGTACGGATGGTCTGCGCCGCACCTTCCAAAGGCGACTGCAAATCAATCCGGCTGACTATCGGAGTCGCTTCCGTTCGGCGGATTCGCCCGATCGTAGGCAAGACGTTGTCGCCCACGCGCGGTAGAAACAAGCAACCGCTCGACCGGTTTCTCAGTCGATATCTGGACCCGTGAGTAGGTTCGTATCCTGGTCGAGCGCGAGTTAGGCTTCAGTTATTCGCCCTCGCATGTCAAAAGGATTATTCGCGAGCTTGGCCTGACACCTCTCTTCGCCAAAGCGTCGCACGGCAAGAATTCGGGACATGTTCACGCCGACGAGACCAAGATCGCCTATGGTGCCGTCGATTCCCGCTCGACCATTCTTCATCTCTATGAATAAGCTGGACGTGTGGGAAAGGCGGTCCGGGTTACAAGACCGGTAGCGACGTCCGTGTTCACGCTGATCGATTGAAAATCATCTAGCGGGCCGCACCGACCCCGCTTACGACCTCCGTGCTGGTGTCAAGGCCATCACAGATTGCCTGGCAGATGCAATGCAATCCCATACTCCTGCCAAAAGATGCGCACCTCAAGAGAAGGCGTCCCATCCTGTTGAAAGCAGTACGTTAGGCGCGAAGCATGGCGCAATAGATCGACCACGAGCATCGGGCGGCCGTTACAGAACCGGAAAACTAATTTGCTTCCGGTATGAGGCGAAAACCAGATTGACGCGAGCCAGGGTGCTTGCTAGTCTGCGTAAAGGCAGACCCCGTTTTAAGGGGCAGGTCCTTGGCCGCTGCCGGCACACCAGATGATTGCAGTTAGCGCTGTGAATCACGAATTGACAATACCGGCAGTGCGCATCCGCTTCATCACCGACGCTCACAGCCGCACCAAGGCGATAGATAGCGCCGCCAATTATTGCTTCTTCCAAAGACGGGAGTAGTGCAATGAGGCCCGAATCAACGGAAAACCCAGCGAGCAGTGCGAACGTCGTGTTCGCAGAACGAGAGATACCCATCTTCCGCGCCGGCGACATCGTCCGGGTCGCTGAACGAAGCCCAGTTGGACATTACCGCGTGCCTACGTATCTGCGGGGCAAGACCGGTGTCGTAGAAGCGGTCATCGAGCCGCCTGGTATCGATAACGAAGACGAAAGCTTTGGCCGGAACACCGGAATAAAGCTGCACTACTACCGGGTTTCGTTTCCGATGACCTCTATTTGGGATAACTACAAAGATTCACCGAGCGATGCACTGCACATCGAAGTATTCGAGACGTGGCTCCAGAAGGAGAAACCATGAACACAGAGGCTCCTGCGCACGGCGATGATCACCCTCACGGCGACGATCACTCGCACTCTCACGCTCCCGTCCAGCAAGAAGGGCATCCGTCGTACTACGAAATCATGGAAATCGCAGTACGTGAGTTGCTGATCGAGAAGAAATTGCTTGGCCCCGGTGAGATCAGACGGCAGATCGAAGTGCTCGATTCACGCACGCCGGCCCTTGGCGCCAAGGTAGTCGCGAGAGCCTGGGTTGATCCTGCCTTCAAGGCACGCCTTCTCGAGAGTGGCCGCAAATCCTGCGAGGAGTTCGGGATCAGTTTCTACGACGACACTCAGCTTATCGTGCTGGAGAACACCGAGAAAATACATAACGTAATCGTGTGCACACTCTGCTCGTGCTATCCGCGTGCGTTACTGGGCCTACCCCCGGACTGGTACAAGCTTAAGCCCTATCGCGCCCGCACCGTATCGGAGCCAAGAGCGGTGCTTGCCGAGTTCGGCACGGTGATACCAGAGGACGTCGAAGTGCGCGTGAGCGACTCAACGGCCATGGTCCGATACCTCGTCTTGCCACGTCGCCCGTCGGGCACGGAAGCGCTGACAGAGGAGGAGCTCGCTGCGTTGGTCACCCGAGATGCCATGATCGGTGTCGTTATGGTGAAAGGCCCCAATGAGAAGGAAGCGTCATGACTACCACAGAGCAGCAGGTAAAACGCCTTCCCAACGACATCGGCGGCCTCCCCGCCGCGCCTATCCAGCAGGTAGAGCACCCGCTTGAACCTTGGGAGAAGCGCTGCCATGCACTCGCTGATGTGCTTGATTATCACAAGATCATCAATACGGAAGAGAAGCGTCGTGGTGTAGAGGCGCTGGGTGCCGAAATGGTGAACAGCCTGAGCTACTACCAGCGCTGGATTGTGGCTTTCGCCAACATACTCTTCCAGAAGGGCATTCTGGTGCCTGGTGAGCTGGCGGACAAGATGGATGAGGTGGAGTCTCGCTTTCACGACTCTGATCCCAGCGCAGTGGCGCCGCGCGATTCATGAACTCGACACCTGCGAATGCAGTGCCGACCTGCTTTGTCGAGGCCGACCCGCAGCTGCAACTGGCACGGCGAGCAACGGTTGAGTGTATCGGCACATTGCTTCTAACCACAGTGGCTGCAGGCGCCGGCCTGGCGGCAACGCAGGCAGAGCCGGGTAATCACGGGTTTGCTTTGCTGCTGGGCGCGTTAGCAACGAGCGGCGCACTGGTCGGCCTGATCTTTGCGTTTGGGAAGGTCTCTGGCGGTCATTTCAATCCCCTCATCACGCTGCTGCAGTGGTTAACCCGGGAGCGCACTGGCAAGTGCGCGGCTGCCTACGTGACGGGCCAGTTGATTGGAGCCGCATTAGGCGCAGGTATCGCGAACACGCTGTTTCCAACGCCGTCTATGGGACAGGCGATAACTACGCCAACAGTGGCTCTTGTTGCAAGTGAATTCATCGCGTCCGCAGGGTTGATGACGATCGTCTTTGGTTGCATGCGAAGCGGGCTGGCCGTTACCGGGCCAATTGCCGTCGGCGCGTGGCTGTTCGCCGCGATCATCGCTACGCCGTCCGGTTCTTACGCAAACCCCGCGATCACCGTGGCCTCTTTAATTGCCCATGGCCCCATCCACCTGAGCGTTCAGACGGTTTGGCTCTATACGCCTGCAGAATTGTTCGGCGCGTTGCTCGCGCTGCTCATTGTCGCGATCGGCTATCCGCGCAAGGACCTGCCTGATGCGGTGGATCAGCAAGTTGATAGAGGCGCGCTCCAACCATAAGCGTTATGCCGCATCTTGTGTGGCGTGTGGCGGACCTTCAACAAGGTGCGTCGCGGCGAGCCATATGAAAATGAAGATCCGGACCTGCTGCTGAACAATCGCGGACTGCTCGCGCGCCTGTTCCGTCCGATGTTCCGCCTCGTGTCGAACCCGATATAGATGCTCCCACTGGGCTTCCTGTTCGGCCTCGGTTTCGACACGGCAACCGAAATTAGCCTGCTTGGCATCTCGGCGAGCCAGGCGGCGCAAGGTGTGTCGATCTGGGTCGTACTGGTGTTCCCGGTGCTGTTCGCGGCGGGGATGTCCCTCGTCGACACCACCGATGGCCTGCTGATGCTCGGTGCCTACGATTGGGCGTTCGTGCGTCCGATTCGCAAGCTCTACTACAACCTTACGATTACGCTTGTGTCCGTGGTCGTGGCCGTCTTGATCGGCGGTATTGAAGCCCTCGGGCTTCTGGCCGACCAGCTTAGCTTTAAGGGGGGCTTCTGGGATGTGATTGGCGCACTGAACGACAACTTCAACAATCTGGGCTTTATCATCATCGGCGTATTCATCGTTGCGTGGCTGGCATCATTCTTCATCTACCGAATGAAGGGTTACGATGATCTGGAAGTGAATACGGGTGGGCGCTAGGTGTCGCGCCGCAGCGGAGCTGTCCATCTCCGCGCTGCGAACTGCTTGCTATGCGCGCTCACGACTTCCGGCGCCTATTCACGCGAACGCCGCCCTTCAACTCTGTGGCTTAAGCGTCTTCATGTGGCCGGCTCCCAGCAATGAATGAGCATATCAGCGCCAGCACACGAACGTCAGACTGGCCCGATGAAGCAGCCTTGGCTCATGAGAGTCGAATGGCCGGTAACTGGGGCGGAGCCGACGCGTGAATGTCCGACCGACGACCGCCCGCTTGTGGCCGATTGCGCCAGTTCAGCGAGGGGCATTGGAGTCGTCATCGGCAGTTTTCCTGCAGGCTGGGTCAATGCGTACTTCCGGCCATTTCCAGCCGTTCACCTTGCCGCAGGGGGACTCGTCCTAACGTCGGGATGCCATCTGCAAGGAGACATTCCAGCGCGTGTTGTTCAGTCGGGGGGAACCGAAATGAGAAAGTAGCGACTGCGAAGAGGCCCGCTACGGAGCCTCGAACATGAGACCGAAGAGGCCGTAAAGTCACCGCCTCAGGTTGGCGAGCGCCGCCGTCGACGGGGCTGCGGCAAACAGCGTCTTGACCGGTGTCCTTCTCGAATGGAAGCGATTAAGCTCCCTCGCAACCTCCGCTTAATCGTCCTTCCCAATCCTTCGTCTCGATCAGGAATGCGTCCATCTCCTGCCAAAACTGATCCGAAAGATTTTCAGAGAGACGGGCGAAGGACTGCTTGAATTCATCGGCGGTCTTTGCCCCGAAAACGATCGTGCTGACCGCAGAATGTCGCAGAGGAAAAAGCAGGGCAGCGGTAGCCAGCGATACGTGATGGCGCCGGCAAATGCGTTCGAGTCCTTCCGTCTGCAACAGGGCTAGCCGCGTCGCGGGCCGCATGTTGTAGAAGGCGTCGGGACGCGAACCGGTCGCGAGAATGCCCGAGTTGAATGGCGACGCCGCGATCCAGGCAATGCCTTTCTCGACGCAGTGATCCAGCAATGCGGTGCTGCGCGTGCGAAGCAACGAGTACTCTCCCGCCGGCATGACGACATCTACGTCGGCCAGTTCGGCGAAGTCCAGGCAGGCCTGCCAGTCCATACTGGCGACGCCTATCGCGCCGACCACTTTTTCATCCTTTAGGCGCTGTAACGCGGGAAACGCACCTTCGACGGCCGTTTTGAGTTCCTCGCGATACGCCGTCCGGGCAAAACCGGGATCCAGATCGTGAATAAAAACTGCACCGAGACGATCGACATGGAGTCGCGACAGGCTGCGCTCGACCGATCGGAGCGTCGTATCGTACGTGTAGTCCAGGTAAAAGTTGCTACCACCTGGCAAGGAGCTTGCGCCAGGCTGGCTCAAGTACCTGCCGAGCTTGGTCGATACGTACAACTCGTCTCGCGGATACGCTGCCAGCGCCGCGCCAAGCCGTTGCTCGCTTACACCGCCAAGATAAGCTGCCGAGGTATCAAAATATCGAACGCCACTCGCCCATGCGGCATGAATCATGTTGAAGAACGCCTGCTCGCCCGCCGCGTTTGCGAGGCTGCCGGCTCCGACTCCCACCCGGGGAAACTGAACAGTTCCATTCGGCTCTGAAATTCGCGCGGTCATTAAATTCGGTATCCCTGATAAACGGTTGTGACAATCGCCAACGATTTTGTGGCGACCACAAAGACGAGCCCCCGAAAATGTGTCAGTAGGCTTACCTGGTATGTTCGTTTGCGGCGATGTAATCGCGGCGCACGCGCTCTGCGGAGGCCTGGAGAACGGCGACGGCCCGCGCGCCGACACGTTCCGAATAGCGCACCGACGGAATCGCGACGTTCAGCGAGCCGAGCGGAAAGCCCGACGATGACAACACTGGCACGCCGATGCCGACGATGCCCGGCGTGTATTCGTCCATCGAATAGGCGACCCCGGTATGTCGGATGGTTTCGATCTGTGCAAGCAGCGCCTTCTTTGATGTGATCGTCTTCGGCGTGATGGCTTGCATCTTCACGGTCTTGATGTACTCGCTACGCATCTGATCCGGAAGAAACGCGAGAATCACCTTTCCACCCGACACTGCATACAGCGGTGCAAGATCGCCGAGTCGCAGATGCGATACCAACCGTTGCGGGCTGGTCACTGTCGCAACGACTTCCACCTGATCGCCTTTGATCTGATTGAGCGCGCACGACTCCAGCGTCTGCTGTGTGATCTCTGCCAGCACCGGCTGCGCGCAGCTGACGAGCGAGCGGCTATGCGTGGATTGCTGCGAAAGCCGGATTAGCGCTTCGCCGAGGCGATAACCCTTGGTGACAGGGACGAACTCGACAAAACCACGAGCCGTAAGATTCTTGAGCAGCTTGGTCAGCGAACTCTTCGGTATATCCAGCGCTTCCGCGATTTCCGTATGGGACATCTCGCGTCCCCATCTCGCGAGCAACTCGATCACGTCGAGCACGCGATCCGCCGATTTGACCACTGCATTCGATTCGTCTTCCAACAGCATATCCGGCTCCTGTTTACATATGGAAACATACTAGCATCAGGACACTGGACCAGCGAGAAACGTCCGCATGCGTGCATGGATGCGTCTCGCCTGTTCTTCGAACGGCAGGCCACGCAGCGGGAGCGTCGGCGCCTCGACGGCGAGTGGAAGATCGGACCGCAGTCTCGACAGCAGTTCGCGCAGCGGCAATTCACCATCGCCGGGCAGCAGCCGGGCCGTCCTCGCTTCTTGTCGCCGTGCTTCGAGGGACTGCGGTGCGGCGCTCGGTGCATCGCAAATCTGGATGTATTCGATCAGCGCCGGGTCGATTGCATCGATCTGCTCGCACGTCGCGCCCGCACGGAAGTACTGCAGTGCGTCAATGAGTATTCGCGCGTTCGGCTGTCCGCTGTCTCGCACGACCTCGAGCGCGTCGGCGGGCGTCCCCACCGCGCAGTATGTGATCGCTTCGAGCCCGACCGAAAGGTCAAAGCCGTCGGCCGCTTCGCACAGGCGGCCGAAGTTGTCCCGCAGGCGAGCGCGTTCGGTGTCGTTGCCGACGCAGAGCACGTGCCGCGCACCGAGCATACGACCCGCTTCGAGTGCAGGCAGTAGTGACGCGACATCCGTCTGCGGACTCAGCCAGATGGCCTCGATGTCCAGCAGCCTGACGCCGGTTGCGTGGAGTCGCGCGCGTAACTCGCGGATGAGTGCGGGATGGTTCGCAACATCCACGATCGCATCGGCACCGGTGGGCGCGACCAGCCGCAAGCCGCAAAACTCAAATCCCGCAGCGGCGGCCGCATCGACGAGTTGCAGCGGATGCGCGTCCAGAATGGTCAGATGATGCAACGACAGTTCATGCATGGGAACACGTCCGTAACATAAAAATGGCTCGTGGCGCACAGCGGTCAGTTCTGCAGCGGCAGCACGAAATCATAGGCAAGCAGGGCACTCGGAACATCGACGAGATGACCGGCCGGACTCAGGCCCGGTGCGAGCGGTACCAGTGGTTCGATCAGTGCGTCCTTCACGCCGAACACGACGTCCGAGTCCAGGTAGATGTCGCCGCTCACGAACACGTGCGTAACGAGTGTCTGGAAGCCGGGTGCACTGACGCGGAAGTGCACGTGAGCGGGGCGGTAGGGATGCCGCCCCTGCGCATCGAGCATGCGGCCAACCGGGCCGTCGTTCGGAATCGGATAGGCCGCGGGTACGATCGAGCGATACCAGAATGCGCCTTCCGGATCGGTCAGGAAGCGCGCCCGCATGTGCAGGTTCTCCTTGCCCGCCGCCTTCTGCACATCATAGAAGCCATGGCTGTCCGCGTGCCACGTCTCGATCAGTGCGCCCGCGATCGGTTTCCCGTTCAGATCGCGTAAGGTGCCCTCCACCAGCAGAGGGTCGCCCGGCTCGCCATCGGCGATCGAAGCGCCTAGCGGCAGAATAGCCGCTTCTTCTACATAGAACGGACCGAGCACGGTAGTTTGCGTCGCGTCGCCCGGATAGCGATGATTGATCGCGTCCACCAGCATCGATACACCGAGCGTGTCGGAGAGCAGAATGAACTCCTGCCGGGTGTCGGTGCACATCTGCCCCGTCTGGGTGAGAAAGCGAATCGCGGCAGCCCATTCGTCTTCGGTAGGCTCGATCTCCTTCACGAACGCATGCAGGTGACGAACCAGCGCGTCGCTGATCTGGTGCACGCGTTCGCTCTTGCTTCCCGCAAGGCGCTCGATGACCGCTGCAGTGATGTTGTCTTCGTCGAAATTGCGCATCTGGTATTCCTCACAGCGAATCGGGTTGCGGTGCCGCGCCGCGCCATGCCCTTTCGAGCATTGCCCTGATCGAGTCATAGCCCGGCGTGCGCGGATTCGCATAGGCCTGTTGCAGCACCAGATCGGCCGCGCGCCCGATACCATCGTGCGGCATGCCAATCTCCGCAAGAGACTGGGGAACGTGCAGCCTTGCAGCGAGCGCGTGCAGCCCAGACCATGCGTCATCGGCTTCAAGCGCGTGTGCGATGCGGCGCATTGCATGCGGCGCCGCGCCAGCCTGGTAGGCAACGACGTGCGCAAGCATGATCGCATGGGTGTCGGCATGCGGCAGATCGAAGGTGCCGCCCAGCACATGACAGACTTTGTGATGCAGCGCCATGCCGACGGAGCCGAGGCACGTTCCGCACAACCACGCACCGTACTGGGCGCGGCTGCGCGCATCACGACTGGCGGGATTGGCGAGAATCTCGGGCAGCGCACCGGCGAGGGCCGCGATACCCTGTTCAGCCATGATCGACGTGACCGGATTGGCGTCGACGGAATAGAGCGCTTCCACCGCGTGAGCCATCGCGTTCAGACCGCTGGCCGCCGACAAGGGCGCGGGCAGCGTCAGGGTGAGTTCCACATCGTAGATCACGGCCTCCGGCAGCACGTCAAGCGTACGACGCGTACGTTTCTCGCCGTCCTGCGTCTCGCCGATGATTGGTGTGACTTCAGAGCCGGCGTACGTAGTGGGCAGCGCGATTTGCGGCAGGCCGGTGCGCAGTGCAAGCGCTTTGGCGAGGCCTATCGCCGAACCACCGCCGACAGCAATCAGGGAGTCCGCGCCGGTCTCCTGCGTGACCGCGAGTGCACGCGATGTCACGTTCCACGGCGTGTGCATCGCGGCCTCGGAAAAGATATGCGCCGGCGAACCGGTGAACAACGACGCGATGGCATCGGCCAAATCCTTCTGCTCCGGTGTGGAGACGATCAACGGATGCGTGCAGCCCAGTTGCCGGGCGACTTCAGGCGTTTCCCGACGCCTGCCCGCGCCGAACAGCACGCGCGCCGGCAGCGCCTGGTAATCGAAGCGCATCGGCGAGACGTCCTCCATCATAGCGCTCCGTTTTGCAGATACTGGCGGCCGCGCGCATAGAGCGCTTCTACCTCCGGGCCCGTCAGTGTCGGCATGTCGCGTTTGACCTTGTAGCCGATTCGGGTCTGCATATATGCGAGATGCCGGTAGCCAACGGGGAACTCGGCCAGCAGCGCCGCATCGAGAACGGGACGGGCGTCCGGCTTGACCGGATCCAGACGATCCTTTTCGTAGATGGGCTGTCGAAGCAGCAGCAGCCATCGGTCGTCGACCTTCTCGAAGAAGTCGTAGAAGCGGCCGGTGCACACGACGTCGCATAACGTGTCTTCGACTTCTCCACGCTGCGAAATGGTCATCTTGGTCTGCGCGACGGCACGCGAGCCGCTCACTACGATCGACGTGCCGCCCAGAAAATGCAGGATGCTCACGCCGTTGGCCCAACCGGTCTTCGTCACTTCGATGAACTCGCGGCCGCTTCCCTGAAACCACGTCGCCATCATGCGGCCGTCCGGATGCCAGAGCGTCGCGAACCGCTCCCAGTCTCCTGCATCTCGCCATACCGCCCAGTTTTCGATCGTCTCGCGGATCGTCAATCGATCAATCATCGCCTGTTCCATCTATCGCTCCTCGGTGTTCCCGTATAGAAATCAGTTTCTATGTTGGTACTCATGACGCTGCGCGGTCAAGCGGTTTTTATCGCGAACCGGGACATTCCCTAGTTTGTTCCCCTATGTGAATGAATGGTGGGATTGCCGTTGACGAGCCGGAATATCGTTTCTAGGATAGGAACTACGTTATATATAGGAACAAACGGACATGGAAAACCAATCGATAACACAACGAAGATTTGAATCACGCACGGCCATCGTGACGGGCGCCGCGCGTGGCATCGGGCGCGGTATCGCAGAGCGTCTTGCGGACGAAGGCTGCCGGATCGCCTGTTGGGATATCGATTGTTCATCGCTCGAAACAGGCGGCGACTCGTTCGCGGCGCTTGTTCAGGCCGTCGATCTTGCCGACGCGCGTTCCGTTGAGGCCGCGTTCGCTGTCACGCTCAAGTCGTTCGGTCATGTCGACATACTCGTGAACAACGCCGGCATCAACGGACCGGTCGTGCCGATCCAGGACTATCCGGTCGACGCATGGAACCGCGTTCTCGCCGTCGATCTGAACAGCGTCTTCCACACCTGTCGCCTCGCCGTGCCACACATGCGCGGACGTGGCGCGGGACGCATCGTCAACGTGGCGTCGATCGTCGGCAAGGAAGGACATTCGAACATTTGCGCTTATGCCGCAGCGAAGGCGGGTGTCATCGGTCTGACGAAATCGATTGCGCGCGAGTTGGCCGGAACGGGCGTCACGGTCAATGGCATCGCGCCTGCGATCACCGAAACGGATCTTTTCCGGGAGATGACGGAGGAGCACATCGAGGCCAGTAAAGCACGCATTCCCATGGGGCGGTTTTTGACCGTTCCGGAAATCGCCGCCATGGTGGCATGGATCGCAAGCGACGAATGCAGCTTCACGACCGGCTTCACCTTCGACCTGTCAGGCGGCCGCGCGACGTATTGAGCGCACGACGGTACACGAGCCCTGTTCCCGACCGCCGACAAGACACATGCAGGAGACGAAATGACAGCAACGCATCAGCAGAGCAGTAATCAGGCACGAACCGCCACCGCGAGCGCGTGGATAGGCTCGGCGCTGGAGTACTACGACTACTTCATTTATGCGCAAGCCGCCGCGCTGGTTTTTCCGCAACTTTTCTTTCCTTCCCAAGACAGTCGCGTTGCGATCGCCGCGTCGCTTGCGACCTATGGCGTCGGCTATCTCGCACGACCAGTCGGCGCATTTGTGCTCGGCCGTCGTGGCGATACGCATGGCCGCAGGAACCTGCTTCTCACCTGCATGTTCATGATGGGGTTGTCGACGCTCGCTGTGGGTCTTCTGCCGACATTTGCGCAAGTTGGCTTCGCAGCGCCGATCCTGCTCGTGATCCTGCGGCTCATCCAGGGCTTCGCGGTCGCCGGGGAGATCTCCGGTTCCAGTTCCCTCGTGCTGGAGCATGCGCCGCTCGGCCGTCGCGGCTACTTTGCCAGTTACGCGATGCAGGGCGTGACCGCCGGCCAGGTGTTCGCGGCGGCCATCTTCATGCCGCTCGCCAACTATCTCCCCGAGAAGCAGTTCCTGGCGTGGGGTTGGCGCGTACCGTTCCTGCTGAGTGTGCTCGTGCTCGTAGCCGGTTATGTGATTCGGCGGAAAGTGTCTGAGACACCGGCTTTCGTCGATGAAGCGCAACAGCGACAGATTCCCGCGTCCCCCGTCAAGGAAGCATTGCGCGATGGCTGGCGGGATATCGTCCGCATCGCCGCAATCGCGTTGATTGCGATCATCCTCGCGGTGACCTCTATCTTCGGCGCGGCCTATGCGGTACAGCCCGCTTACGGTATCGGTCTTTCGAAAGGATTCTTTCTCTGGATTCCGCTGCTCGCCAATCTGACCGCGATGTTCTTCATTCCCTTCGCAGGCAGTCTGTCCGATCGATGGGGACGCCGGCCGCTCATCATATTCGGCGCGCTTGCCTCGGGTCTGCTGTCTTACGCGTATCTCTATGCGATCAGTCTGCACAATGCCATGCTGGCGATCGTCATCGCGATCGTGATGTGGGGCGTGGTGTATCAGTGCTTCAACGCGGTCTATCCGAGCTTCATGCCTGAGCTGTTCCCGACGCGTATCCGGGTTACCGCCATGGCGATCGGCCAGAACATCGGCACGGCCATTACCGCGATCCTGCCGGCGTTCATCGCAGCCGCCGTGCCGCCCGGCACACAGCACATCCCGTTGATCGTGGGGACGATCACGCTGGTCGTCTGCGGCATCGGCGCGCTAGGCGCATGGACGGCGCGCGAAACCTACCGGCTGCCCGTCAACGCGCTCGGCCAGCGAGATGCAGCACCGGTCAGTCAGGAGGAATACGACCGCCTGCGCGCGGACATTCGCAGGAAGAAAACTGCGTCCAACGTTCCCGTTTAACGCGATTTCTGTTACCGCCGTCCGCGTCAGTCGACGGGCGGTACCGCACCTTCGACCAAGGTCTTGATGAGCCGCGCGCGACGCTTTTCGAGGTCCGCGATCTGACGATCGATGGCTTCGAGCCGTATCCGCTGGACGTCGGTGATCTGGTCGCACGAGCGTGCGCCTTCGATCAGAAGCATGCAGTCCGGAAAGCCGCGAATATCGTCGATGGTGAAACCGGTCGCGATCATGCGCTGAATCTGCTTGACCTGCGTGACTGCCTTCCCGGGGAACATGCGATAGCCATTGCTCGCACGTACCGAGGTGAGCAGACCGTGTTCGTCGTAGTGCCGGATCGATCGCACGCTCGCGCCGGTGAGTTGCGAGAGTTGTCCGATCGTCAGCAGTTCCTGTGGAGGCTTGTCTTTCATGAAAAGCAGGCTAACACAATTCGCTTGACTCTTACATCAGTGTGAGGGTTGAGACTCGGCGCAGTGACACTCTCCAAGGAAGGGCAATGAGCTTACGAACGTTCCCTCACTTTCTGGTTTCCACGCGTTCGGCGGCGACCTTGTTCGCGTCCGCACCCGACGCCATCGCAGCACCGACCAGCTATACAATTGCATCGACGGATGGCGTAAGGCTGGCGGTTGAGGAAAGCGGTAACCCGAACGGCCCGCCAATTATTCTGGTGCACGGGCTGCTTGGCAGCCGCCTGAACTGGGAGGAGCAGGTCCGCAGTCCAGAATTACGCCAATACCGGATCATTACATACGATCTGCGCGGCCACGGTCTGTCGGACAAGCCATCCGGCCCGCAGGCATATCACGACGGAACCCGTTGGGGGGACGACCTCGCAGCGGTAATCCACGGTTCACACGCGCGCAAGCCCGTCGTAGTCGGCTGGTCGCTCGGCGGCGTGGTGATATCAAACTACCTCGCCAGGTATGGCGACCGCGCGATCGCGGGCGCCGTGTATGTCGATGGCGTGGTCGAGCTCGCTCCGGGTCAGATCGTCGATCAGCCCGACATTTATCGGGACATGAATTCGCCCGATCTGAAGACGCATCTGGACGGTGAGCGCACCTTCGTCGGCCTTTGTTTCAACCATCGGCCTGACGCCGACACATTCGACCGGCTGCTCGCGAACGCCGCCATGGCATCGTGGGACATGCAGAAGGAAGTGCCGACGATGACGGTTTTTGCCGCGGAGGGGCTCGGCAAGGCGCGTGTGCCGCTGCTTTTTATCTACGGCGGTCATGACGCGCTGGTCGACACTCACGCGACGCTGGCCCGCGCGACCGCGCTGAATCCGCACATCGTCAGCAAGGTCTATGCGGACTCGGGGCACGCGCCGTTCATCGAGGAAGCCGAGCGTTTCAATCGCGATCTGGCCGAGTTCGTCAGGTCGGCGTCGCAGCAATGAAGTCACGTTTTACGAGGAGATAACCATGGAGCATGAAGTCGGGAAGGACTTCTTTCCGGGCTTCGCGAGGCTTGACGTCGAAGCAGACGATGTCTCGTTTTGCGGCAGGAGCGGCGGGAGCGGATCGCCGGTTTTGCTTTTGCACGGGTACCCGCAAACTCACGTCGCGTGGCGATTGATTGCGCCGACGCTCGCGAAGTCGCACACCGTCATCGTGCCGGATTTGCCAGGGTACGGCGACAGCCGCACCCGCAACGATCAGCCGCGATGGACCAAACGTCGCGTAGCCGGCGCGCTCGTCGCGCTGATGGGCCGGCTCGGGCACGAGCGCTTCGCAGTGGTCGGGCATGATCGGGGCGCTCGGGCGGGATACCGGCTTGCGCTCGACCATCCTCGACGCGTCGCCGCGTATGCCTCGTTGACCGTGATACCGACGCTCGATGCATTCGCAACTATCGACAAGACGTTCGCGTTGAACGCCTGGCACTGGTTCTTCCTGGCACAGCCGGGCGATCTCCCGGAGCGGATGCTTGCGGCTGATCCGGATGCTTATCTCGACACTGCACTGGCGAAGATGGCGGGCGGTCCGGAGCGGATCGATCCTTGGGCCCTCGACGTTTATCGAAGCGCGTTCAGGAATCCGCACGTGCGCCACGCCATGTGCGAAGACTATCGCGCCGCCGCTTCCGAGGACCTGGAGCACGATGCGAGCGATTTGGCTGCAGGCCGAAGGCTTGCCTGTCCGGTCCTGGTACTGTGGAGCGAGAGCGAACAGAAGGCGAGAAGCACTCTGCCCCTCGACGCGTGGTCCCGATGGGCAGCGAACGTGACGGGCAAGGGATTGCCCGGCGGCCATCTGCTGCCCGAGGATGCGCCGAATGAGGTGTTGACGTCCCTTGAGAATTTTTTGGTCGGACAGGTTTAGCGTTGGCTACCGTGAAGACATTGACGATTCGGAGATCGATGGGCAGCAAGATCCCGAAAGTAGATCAATCACGATAACGTGATCCATCGATATCGCGCCCGCAAGCAGTCTATAGAGCGAATGACTGCTTCAGCTCCAAAAGCGCAAATAAGGAGGCCGGGTCAGTGAACGGCCGAGAAGGGTCGGACAGCGCCCGCAAAGTGTCATTCGGCGTAGCGCCGGTCGGCCGTTCAGACGTCCGTTCCACTCTTCAAACGGTCATTGGTCTTCCAAAGGCGCGCGTTGCCTGACCGGACCAGGACTTAACTCCGACGGAACCGGAGCCGAGGGCTCAACTCGATTGCGCTCGGTTTACGCTGCTCGGCAATTCGACAAAATCCTCGGTCTTGTCCAATGCATGCATCGCATCGAGCAGGGCGGGAGGTGGACACGTCAGCTTGCGCTTTTCCAGATCGAGCCAACCAACCGCTGAGGTCACGCGGGCCACCAGCTTGCCTTCGCGAAGAAACTCGTTGCACAACAGCGTACGGCTTCCATCGGCAGACAGGCCAGCGAGCGCAAAGCCTACTGTTATCCGATCAAGCAGATGGATCTCGCGAAAATATTCGATCTCGTCCTTCATTACCACCGGTCCGATACGGAGCTTCATGAACTCCGACATCGAAAAACCCTGTTTCGCGAAGTACAGCATCCGCGCATCGACCGACTTGTCGAGATAGGCGGTGTTGCGCATATGTGAGTTGAAATCCATGTCGCCCCAGCCGGCGAAGAGTTCCGTCTCGAACATAGTGTGGCCTTACAATAGGTGTTGCGTGATATCTTCCTGCCGGTCTTGTGTTCGCATCACGGGAGTGGAATGGCCTTAAGAACGCCTGAAGGGTTGAATTGCTCTTTAACGCTCGCTAGACGCGCGGCGTTAGGTCCATAGGCGCACGCGATTTGTTCTGCGGACGTGTCGGGTAGCAGGTTGGCGTACCCGCCCGGGAGTGCTGTCGGGCTAAGCGCCGCGTTGAGCCTATGTGCCCACGCCCGATGGGGTTCAGCGTCATCCCTCTCAGGCGTCCAGGTCGCATAGATCAAGGCCGTAAAGTGAGGCTTGCGCATCCCAAACGCGGTATCCTCGGGAGCGACGTCGGTTGCTGCTCCGTGGCAGTGGTGAATGATGATTGACGTGAGCGGCGAGGTACGGGCCTCGAACGCAGAGACAAGAGCGTCGATTGTGGCCGGGCCGAGCGCGTCGAACCATCTGGTCGCGACCTCGTAACCGCGGCCTTGCGCGAGCTTCCCGTCGGTGAGAGACAAGAGGCTTGACGCCGGCATCGGAACGGCCTTGACGAGAAGCGGAGTTCCCACGGACCCGACCCTGGCCAGAATTGCCTCGCCGGTCGCCACCTCGCCTGACCAGACCATGGAAAACACGACGACCGGTTTGCCATCAGGTACAGGCGACAGGACGGCAGAGGCGAACAGATTGGCGGGTGCCTGACTTGCCACGTCCGCAAAGCGAGCCAACACCGCGCGCGCGTCTGCCAAAGGGAAGACTATCGTGCCACTGAGCACCGTTCCGGGATCGTACAGGCGCAGCCGCATGGCGGTGACGACGCCGAAGTTCCCACCGCCGCCTCGCAAGGCCCAGAACAGATCGGCGTTGCGCTCTGCGTCGCAGACGACAATCCTCCCGTCAGGCAGCACGACCTCCGCGGACAGAAGGCTGTCGCAGGCCAGGCCAAAGCGTGTCATGAGCGGGCCGTACCCCCCACCGAGGACGAGGCCGGTCATGCTGACCGCGCCGTCATTGCCGATCACTGCCGCGAGGCCATGCTCGCCCGCAGCCTGATTGAGTTGGGCTGCCGTGACACCGCCGCCGATCATGACCTCGCGACTATCGGCGTCGATCGCGAGTTTCGCCATCCTTGATATGTCGAGGATGACGGTGCCTTCGCGGAGTGAGCGACCGGCCCAGTCCTGCCCGCCGTTGTAGATAGATATTGGGACGTGAGCGTCGTTGGTTACGCGCAATGCACGACTCACCTTCTCGGTGGTATCGCAGCGCGCCAGGAGCAATGGCCGTGGGCAAAGCGCGCCGTTCCACCAGCGCGGCGAAACATTTGCCCAGTCGCTCGGTTCGACGACTTCGAATCCCACTTCTCTGAGAACTTCAGCCAACCTGAGGAGGTCAGCGCTTGTGTGGTTAGCATTCATTGAACTCTCCCGCTCACTGTTCCGAAAGTTGTAGCAGGGTCCGTGCCGCCTTGAGCGCGATGTGGCGGGTCCGAATCCATTGAGGGGCGACAACAGGCTGTCCCCGTGCCGAGGCCGTCCGGTCTCTTTCAATGTTACCGCTTTCCCCTGGGGGCATCATTGGACCGCGTGCGGCCAACTCCGGACGTTCGACTCGTTGCTGTGAACCGTTGACAATCACCGCGCTCGATCCAGCGAGTCGACGGCCCCAATATTTAGCGACCTCGTGGAGCATGCCGGAGCTCATTTCGCAAGACTGGATGTGGTCGCGATGCAAACCATCGGCATTTCTGCTGTCGCAACGGATTACTTGCGTTCCCCAAAATGCACGTCCACTATGCGGAGTGAACGGTTTGTGGTCTTGCATCTTTGCGCAGCAATAGATTGCTAATGTCATGAGTTATAAATTCGCTAAACAAGCAGCGAGCCGCAATCCCGCTGCAAATCATGAACGCTCATCGCAGGACGTTCGACCGCAGGTGGAAACACGCACCACACACCGTCATCGTGGAGGAAGAAATAGATTGCCAATGTGCCTGCTGGCCGCAATGCCTCCACACATACATAGCGCCGCTGATTTGAGTTCATGCGGCCGAACCGGGTCACCCGGGCCGACATGGCCGCAGTCGGCCCAAGCCATTTTTCGACCAGCAGACGTAAAGAGCTCTTTATCGTACTCATCGACCGCTCCTTCAACTTCGCATCTCGTTGATGCAGCTAGCTCCCCGTTTTGTTAGGGGCTACGAATGGCTGGCCAAAGTGTCGTATGCGAATTTCCAACTCATGGCACTAGTTCGGCTTCAGGCACTACACGATAGTTTGGTGTAAGCAAGCGATACAGCGCCTCCCTCAGGCCAGAAGAGGCACTCCCGATCAGGCGGCGACCGGGATAAGTCACCAAGGCGGCAAGGCTCCGTAGCTGTCGGCAGTCAGCGCGCTCGCGCCCGACACCCGCCACGACCCGGGAACAAAGTTTCCAGCCAATATCCAATGTTTGGTCTGTGCAGCCATCTGCGACAAGAGCAGGTCGAGCAGTTTGTCCGCACAGGCATCACCTCATTTCGACTTGCGCCCGACTGCGATGAGCGCCGATGAAGGCAGGTTGATTGAGCCGTCCGACTCTGCATACGCCTGGAAAGCCGCTTTCAGAGCGGGTTGGAGCCGCGCGTGTTGCTCGTCTGTCAAGGCCGCATAGTTCGGCGCGAAGTGAAATAATGGGCCGAATTCCTCCAACAAGGCGTCGACCGAAGCAGCACTTTGGATCGTCTCGCAAACCGTCACGGTGACGTCGGAGCAGCCACTTTCAATCACGGCGCCTCGCAAGCTCGTTTGCGACCACTCATTCAGGCCATTTTCGCCCCACAGCGATCGGCCGGGGAAGACGCGGCTGAACACGCCATCCAGAATCACCATCGGCGTGGCGCCAACCCGGCTTGGCCAGGCTGCCACAACGACCCGCCCATTGGCCCGCACGACGCGCACCATCTCAGCCAAACCCGCCCGCCACGACGCAAACAACATCACGCCAAAGATCGAAAACGCCGCGTCGAAACTCGCGTCACCGGCGTCGAGTGAAGCGCCGTCCATCACTCGCGCCTCACATTCCGGGAACGGACGTAATCGTTCGCTGGTCCGCGCTACCATGGCAGGCGCGATATCGGTGGCAAGAACCCGGGCCCCCATAGCCGCTACAATCAGCGCAAGTGCGCCCGTACCGGTCGCCACGTCGATCACCTGCTCGTTACTGCCTACGCCAGATAAAACCGCTGCCCGCTCGCAAAAACGGCTGGTCAGTGGTTCAGCAAACCGCTCATACGGGTTCGCCAATGAGTTGAAGTCCGGCATGTCTTCGGTCATGAACGCGCTCCTGTCAGAATTGGGTTGACGTATGGCACTGCGGCGGAACGCAACCCGTCTGCGACCTTCGCTATGGACATCTGATTAGCTTGCATCTGCGTAGCCTGGGTTTGCGCCTGAGGCGGAAGGCTCGCTGCGCCGGGCGCCGTGTGGCCCTACACACGCTTTGACCTCTTCACTCGTCACCTTGCGCATGACCTCCGGCGCCTTTAACGCGCTGACCGGCTTCAACAGGTTCAACACCTCGATAAGCAGTTTATGAATATCAGGATCCTGGTGCGCCGCCTGGGTGACCGCAATATGGTGCTCAATGGATTTCTCCAAATCGGCCGGGCGTTTGCCCCGCGCGTCGGGATAGGCCAGATCCGGCAACGCAGCCAGCGTCCACGGGTTCTCGACAATCGACTCGATCGCTAACAGGAACTCACTGCTGAGTGTGGCAAGCGGATCGGCATCGCCGGCGTGCGCCGCGAGCAGATTTCGCAACACGACAGCTTCCTGCGCGGCGGCGCTCATTCCCTGTCCATAGACCGGATTGAAACGGCACACTGAATCGGCGATCGGGATCAGTCCGCGAGGAAAGTCGTTGGAGCTGTCGAAGTGACGCCGCCGACTTTCAGGGAACGCAAACTTTTCGATGTGGCCGTGCAGGGTGGCGTTTTTGATCGCGTGATACACGGTGGCAGTCGGCAGGCTTGCGGCGTAGTCGGCGAATGCGTCGCCGTCGGCGGGCGGCGTGTCTGTGCCTCGTCCTCCGAGTGCCGCGAACCACTTGCCGTCTTCACGCAGAAGCACGATACCCATACGGCTTTCTTCCGGCGCCTTGGGCATGGTGTACATGACCTTCATGTCGGGAGTCGCATCGGGCGCAATCGTATAGACCGCGGTCGAGTAACCGAAGTCGACGCCGATGACCGTCTCCTCAGGCATGGGTCGGCCGGTAGCCTCAAGTAAGTCCAGCGTAGGCTTGCCGCGTCCGGACGCATCGACGACGAGGTCGGCCGGCAATATCTCCAGCTTGCCCCCGCCGGTCTTGTACGAAACCGAAGCGACCGAATTGCCGTCAGGCGTGGCGCCGATGGCGACGACGCGACACCCGTCGCGAAAGACGACGTTCGGGCGTTCATGCACACGACGACGCACGGCAAGCTCGAGCAGCGGACGCGTCATCGTAAAGGTTGCTACACCGAGACTGCGAGCCGGAAACGGATCCTGTCCTGGATACTCAAGGTATACCTCGAGACCCGAGTCGACCGAGTGGGCGCCTGCCTGCACGAGTGTGGATGAAAAACCCGGAAACAGGTCGCACAGTGCCTTGAAGCCGCCGGCAAGCAGCCCATGCGGGTGCTTGCCCTGCGGCACGCCAGGCCGAGGCGTCGAGTCGGACGGAAGCGCATCCCGTTCGAGCACGACGACTTCCCTGAAGTAGTCGGCAAGCGCCTGTGCTGCGGGCAGTCCGCCCATTCCTGCGCCAATGACAACTGCTCGTTCACCTGAAAAACGATTCGGCATCCTAGCTCCTGCGACGTTAATTGGAAGTAAAGCACCTGCTCGGCGTAACGTGCACCACGATGAATTCTTGTGAGCGGGACAGTCCGCGACTCAGCGGACTTAGCTAGAAAACAGCCGTAGCAGTGGCTTTATTCCGTGCCGCGGGAGAAGGGCGCGATGCTGTTTTCAGGGAGCCGTCTACAACAAAGGAAGACTGAGTGCGCCGGAAGACCGTCAAGAAACAGGAGGCGCATGACCGCTTCTGGCCGCTTTTGCAAATGCTCTGTCTCCAGCAGAGTGTCACAACATCGTCAACAGAACCAGACATCTACCTATCCGCCAAATACCGCGGAATTTTCTATCTTGTGAGGTGTTATCCGAGGAAGCAATGCAACCGCTTCGTCTGGATCCGTTTGATTTCAGATAGCTAGATGACGATCGGCCTGTTGCATGTCTTTCAGATTGCAAGGGAGATGCACGATGTGTGGAATCGCTGGCTGGGTAGATTACGACCGCGACCTGAACGAGCAAAAACCGATCATTGAGGCAATGACACGCACGATGGCACTGCGCGGGCCCGACGCGCAGGGCATCTGGATCGACCGCCACGCAGCACTGGGACACCGCAGGCTTTCCGTCATCGATCTCGAAGGCGGAGCGCAACCAATGCAAGCTGCGGAAGAAGGTAAAGCGGTTGCATGCCTGACCTACAGCGGCGAAGTGTACAACTTCGTTGAACTACGCGACGAGTTGATGAAGCGCGGCCATCGCTTTACGAGCCGCAGCGATACCGAAGTCGTGTTGCGCAGCTACCTCGAGTGGGGCGAGTCATTTGTCGATCGTCTGGTTGGTATCTATGCGTTCGCGATCTGGGATACGCGCAAAGAGGAGTTGCTGCTGGTGCGCGACCGTGTAGGCGTGAAGCCGCTGTTCTATCAACCCTTCGGCAGCGGCGTGCTGTTCGGTTCCGAGCCAAAAGCGATTCTGGCTCATCCGGATATTGTCCCGCGAGTGGGGCTGGAAGGGTTGCGGCACGTAATCAGCATGTTCCGCATGCCCGGCGACGCGGTATACGAAGGCATGCGCGAAGTGATGCCTGGACACCTGGTGCGCGTGTCGCGCAGTGGCATCGCGCAACGGTCCTACTGGAAGCTCGAGGGTTACGAACATACCGATTCGCTGGGTGTCACGATCGAAACGATTCGTGGACACCTCGACCGGATCATGCGCCAGCAGACCGTTGCCGACGTTCCGCTTTGCAGCCTGCTTTCGGGCGGGCTCGATTCGTCGTTGGTCACGGCGATGGCCGATCGGATATTGCGCCAACGAAGCGGCCGGGCAGTGCACTCCTACTCGGTCGATTTTGCGGACCATGGGCAGGCGTTCGCCAAGGACCCGTACCGCGATACCGCCGATACGCCGTTCGTGCGTGAGTTCGTCAAGCAGGTGAATACGCGGCACACCGAGGTCGTGTTGAACGACCGCGAGCTCGCGAACATGCAAGTGCGGCGTGCCGTTGTCGACGCGCTCGACTCGGCATGGTTCGTCGGCGGCGACCTGTTCCCATCGCTCTATCTACTCTTCAAGGCAGTGCGCGAGAATTCGACGGTCGCATTGTCCGGCGAGGCCGCCGACGAAGTGTTCGGCGGCTATAGATGGTTTCACACGCCGGAAACCGTCAACCTCGACACGTTCCCCTGGATGCGGGTTGCGCCGTCGAAGCTCGACACGCTGTTGTCGCCGGACCTGTCAAAGGAGCTGCGACTGAAGGAGTATGAGGCCGACTGTTACGCCCAGGCACTCCGCGCAGTACCGCATGTCGGCAAGACGGGCGCCGAAAAGCGTATGCGCGAGATATGCCACCTCCATCTGATCAACTGGCTCCCCATCCTGCTAGACCGGAAGGACAGGATGAGCATGGCTGTAGGCCTCGAAGTGCGCGTGCCATTCTGCGACCACGAACTGATGCAGTACGTATTCAACACGCCGTGGAGCATGAAGACGTTCGATGGTCGCGAGAAGAGCCTGCTGCGCGCAGCGGCAGGCGACGTCGTGCCCACGGCGATTCTCAAACGCGTGAAAAGCCCCTATCCGGCCACGCAAGACCCAGCGTATGAACGCGCTTTGCGTGACTGCATGGGCAGCGTGATCTCGAAGGCGTCGCCGCGCACGGCACAGACTTTCGACGTGGACGCGGTTCGTAAGCTGATCGATCAACCGCTGAACGAAGTTAGCATCGGTTGGGAGCGAGGGGACATCGATCACGCGCTCGCGATGTCGGACTGGCTGGAAAGGTACGACGTGGAACTTGTATAGGCGAGGTGGCGTTATGAGATTTTAGCGCCGGATGCGCTCTGCCGCCGTCCCTGCCGGCCAACACAACACACGCCGATAAGCTCGCCTTGTAGGGGGCAATCAGACGCATCAAGGATTCGCGGCTCCGATCAAGGGTGCCGATACATGTCATTTGCCTTCGGCAAACACTGATCCGACGTGTAACCAGCCAATGAAACGTTCAAGGAGAACACATGGCGACTACCCAGAATATCGCTGCACGGATCGATGCACTCGAAAGCCAATTCGCGCTGGACCGGCTCATCGCCGCATACAGTCAGGCGTTCGACAATCGCGATGAGGCACTGCTACGCAGCATTTGGCATAGCGATGCGAGTCTGTTACCGGGCGACGCGTTCGGCAACTGTACCGGTATCGATGCCATCATCGAGTCAGCTCACAGGAACTGGGCGCAGATCCCGTACATGCATCACTGGACGGCCAATCCACTGATCGACATTAACGGCGACCTCGCCACGGGCAAGGTGGCGCTCAACGCGCTGGTTACCCATGCGGAGATGGGGCCGGTCCAGATCAGCGGCCTTTATCACGACCGGTTCGAGCGCCGTGACGGCCACTGGGCATTCACGGAGCGCAGATTCGATTTGCACTACGTGACGCCCCTGCCGAACTGGAAACCGGTTGCCGGAATCGAAGCTGCGTCCCAGTCCTGAGCCGAATAGCCAGGCGGATCACCGGGCCGGATCAATGTCCGGAGCAACTTCGGGCCAGTGTGGAGGACACTCTCCGCAGTCTGGGCGTCGACCAGCTTGCCGTCGCCAATCTGCGCCGCCTGGACGTCGGGCCCGGACTGAAGGCCGAAGGTGATCAGGTCGTCGACCTGGATGACCAGCTGGCTGTGAGTTGCGGCTTTTGATCAATATCTCGGTGACATTCATACGTAAGTCCTACGTACTTTTTGTTGGCAACGCCCAGTACCGCTTATGGAATGACGACAGCCCACAAGGTGTTGTATCGATGTGACCGGTCAACTCACATGCACTTCGAGATTGCAGGCCGCCAATGGACGGGTTCGATTGGTAGAGAAAACTCCCCGTCGTGAAGACCAGCCCATCCGGAACGCTGTCGACGCTGGATTTCGGGAGGTTCGGGTCGAGCCGCTGCTCGGCCCGGATTCGATGATTATCGGCGTCCGGTAGGTACCCCAAATTCGCGAATCAATCGTAACGCGAAATCATACGAGGAGTAATTGATGAGTGTAGCGACCACACATACTGCTTCGGAGCTGACCGCGGCGCGTGAACTGCGCGCCATGATGCAGGGAAGAGTCGTGTTGCGCGGCGACGATGACTATGCTCGCACGCGGCGGATATGGAACGGAGCAGTGGAGAACCAGCCTGCGTTATTTGCAGTGTGTGAGACGTCCGCGGACGTCGAGGCGGCCGTGCGTGTCGCGCGTCGCAATGGCCTGCCGCTCTCGGTGCGCGGCGGCGGGCACGACTGGGCAGGCCGTGCCTTGTGCCCGGATGGACTCGTCATTGACCTCGCCAGGATGAGGCAAGTAGTCGTGGACCCGCACTCGCGAGTCGCGACAGTCGCAGGGGGCGCCACGACCAAGGACCTGGCCGTGGCCGCCGGCTCCCACGGCTTAGTCGCGGCATTGGGCAACTGCGGTGCAGTCGGCGTAGCCGGCTTGGCCCTGGGTGGTGGCTATGGCCCTCTTAACGGTCGATACGGTTTGGCAGCGGACAACCTGCTTGGCGCTGAGGTGGTGCTTGCGGATGGGCGGCTCGTGGCCACCGGTCCCGATGAGGAGCCGGAGTTGTTCTGGGCGATCCGAGGCGGTGGCGGCAACTTCGGCGTGGTTACGTCTCTGCGGTTCCGTCTGCACGAGATGCGTCACATGCTCGCGGGGCCAATTGTGTATTCCTGGAGCGAGGCCGAATCGGTGCTGCGCCGCTACGCGGCCTTTGCGGCCACCATGCCTGACGAGCTCGGTGTATCTATGGGAATGCCGTCCGGCCCGGATGGCCAGCCCACGCTATTGTTGTTGCCGCTGTGGAATGGCGACAAGCACAGGGGCGAGCAGATCATACGTGACTTGCAAGCCCTTGGTACACCTCAGCTTGCCCAGGTCGGGCCGACGACCTACGGCGACATGCTTGCCTTGTTCGACGCGGCGGTGGATGCGGCAGACGGCTGCCATTGGGAGACCCGGACGCGCTCACTGCCCGTGCTCACGCCCGGTGCCGTCGATGCGATCATCACGGCGGTCGCCCGCAAGACGTCGCCCTATTCTATGGTCAACTGGCACCACGCCCACGGCGCGGCCACGCGTATCGCTGCAGAGGAGATGGCTTTCGGCTTGCGCCGGGAACATTTTATGGTGGAGATCATCGCCGGTTGGAAGCCCGACGCGGGTAACGGCGCGGAGCACCGGCAATGGGCGCAGGAGCTTTGGGAAGGCCTCGCCCGTTTTGCGTTGCCAGGCGGCTACGCCAATTTCCTGGTACCACGTGATCGAGAACAGGTTCGGGATGCCTACGGCAGCAACGGTGCCCGGCTGAGATCCTTGAAGCGCCGTTTCGATCCCGACGGCGTGTTCGCCTCCGCCATTCCGTTGCCCGACTAGCATGGATGTCCCAGGAGCGCACGACAACCAACTAAAGGGAGAACGTTATGAATATCGCGGAGAAGACAGTCTTGATCGCCGGCGCCAACCGCGGCGTCGGTGAGGCGCTTGTCAAAGAAGCTCTCAATAGAGGAGCGAAAAGAGTTTTTGCGGACACTCGGGGCGCACTTCCAAATACTGACCCACGCGTGACGGCGCTGACGTTGGACGTAACCAACGCTTCGCAGATCCAGGTTGAGCATTCTCTTACCCACCTACGGCTGCACGCCCTGGCGCCACCTCTGGTGCCGCTTGCTCAAGCGGCAAGAACGGAAGCAGAATCGTCCGCACGTGCGGCGCAACGGCGCGGCCTGCAGCAAGACAAGTGGCCGCGCGAGCGGCTGGCATACTTTCACCGGAGGCAACAATGACGCTCGACGAAATCGTGAGCGCGTATTGCGCCGCATGGAACGAGAAGGACGAGGTGGCGCGCACCGCTTTGCTGGAGAAATCCTGGGGCGATAGCGGCGTCTACGAGGATCCGACGAGTGCCGTTCCGCCAGGCCGCGCAGCGCTCCATGCCCATATCGCCGGCTTCCATCGGGCCTATGCGGGCGCAAGACTCGTTCGCACCAGCAGGGCCGACCAGCACCATGGCAAGATTCATTTCACCTGGCAGATGATGTTGCCCGACGGAACCGTTGCCGTCGACGGGCGCGATTTCGGCGAACTCGACACCACGGGACGCATTGCCCATATCGTCGGCTTCTTTGGCCCGCCCCCGGCGCTGTGAGGACGGCCGCGCGCTTTTCTCGTGTGCGGCGCCTCATCCGGCCTTCAGCACCACCCGCTCGATGTCCTGAACGATGACTGGAATAGCCGATCACGACCGGCGCTACGATGGACCGCGTACGCGGGTGCTTTGACCGCCCAGAATGTCGGGCCAATGACTCGCGCCAAGACGCGGACATCCTGGCGTCGCCTCTGCCAAGGAAGCCGCCGTACAGGTGGCGCCGGTTTCTATGTCCGTAGTGGGTCGATCAGCGACATTCGAAACGCCGCTTCTGGACGACCTGTCCCGCCTCCGCTGGCAGGTACCTGCCCAGCTGTGACCAGTATCACCGAATGCGGGGCAGGCTACCTATATCGCAAGATTGTCGGTCACGAACCACGTCTCATCCGTGCTCGCGCCGGACAGCCAATTCACGTCAAGCCACCTTCTAAAGCCCGACGCCATACAAGGGTTGCGGATGCCTACTTGCCGCCGATGCCGACCTTGCCGCGCCCGACCTTTCGATGCGGCACACAGGGGCGCAGCCTCTTCCTTGAGCTAGCCGTCAATGTGACGTGCTCCGCAGGGTAGCGGGTCGTCCTGTTCAGCGCGGCCTGATAGGCGGAATGGCCCGGATCGATGCGCTTGAGAGCTGACATCACTGACTCCTCCTCAGAGGATTCTAGTCCGAAACGGCACGGCGGTTATGTCGCCTTCCTGAACATGCTGTAGTCGAAGTCCGCGACCCGGCGCTCGGCGAACCCGGGCGTGCCCTTGACGATTGCCATGCGCTCGTTCCGGTGTGTGCCCACAGGTAATTATTCGAGCGCGCGGCGCACACGCGCGGGATTCTAACCTTCAATCCAATCGGGACTCGTGCGTCCCTTCCCGGGTGGGGCGGGACACGGCATGCCGTCGGGGCGAAAAAAACCGAATCTCGACGGGCACCCCAAGCAACGCATCCTTTCGGCCATCGATCACGACATCGCGAGCCTGCTGGAACGGTCGGCTGATGCCGAACCGGCTCCGGCACCCCGGCCGCGCATGAAGGGGCGGCTTCATAATTCCGACAATAAAGCACGCTAAGCGGTGGACGCAGGTTGCCGGCTGCGCATTCGTGTCCGCCTCTTGTCGGCCGGCCGTGAGCGGTCACTGACCCTGCGAGAACTGTTACCCGAAGCGGTCGCTCATGAGCCTACAATAGGAACGCATCATCGCGGCCGCAGGCACCGAATTGCACTGCGGAGAACCAATGGGGGACGGCGATGTTCAAATTCATCGATGGGTTACCGCAAGATGTGCTCGCGATCGAAGCCACGGGCAAGGTTACGCACGACGACTACAAAAGTACACTCATACCCAAGGCTGAGGCGATGATGGGCAAGGGGCCGATCAAGATGCTCTATGTCGTCGGGAAAGAGTTCACGGGATTTGAGGTTGGAGCGCTTTGGGATGACGGCGCGTTCGGGCTGAGGCACTGGCACGATTTCAGCCACATCGCAGTGGTTACGGATCTCGCATGGCTACGGGTTATGGTTGGTATGCTAAAACCCTTTTTTCATGGCGATGTCCGCTTGTTCTCGCTTGCTGAATTGCCTACCGCGAGACGCTGGATCACGGACTCCAAGCGAGTTAGTCGATGAATAACATCCGCTGGTAAAAATCTGAAATCCATCTGCGCTACAAGGCGTTTCTACGGAAGATGAATTTGCCGGAACAACCTCATTGCACCATTTTCGATTCCCTATTGCTGTCAGTCACGAGTGTCTCAAGCGGTCGGCCCCGGCCTTCCGCGCGAGACGCAGCTCGCGAATTCAGGCCCGTGGCGTCATCTGGCAGAGGTCGGCCAGTTAAAGACCTTCGACGTCTCGGCCAAAATTGACGACAATGTTCCCAAGGAAAGATTGCGGGTCGTGCTCCGTCGTCGGAGACGCCGCTGAATCTAAAAGGAAAACATGAGACGACTGTTCCTCGCTGGGCTCGCAGCCACCTCTTTCGTGACTTGCGTTCATGCGCAAAGCAACGCGTCCGGCCCGCTCGTCACGCCCTCGGGTAACTTGCAATTCGTGCGCGTCGACGGCGATTTCGTGGGGATGCTCGACAAGGAAATTTTCGATCGCTTTAGCGCGAGCATGCTCACGCATTTCGACGACGTAGGCAATGCAAATGACAGCGTCACGCGCACGCTCGTGCAGACTGATTCCGGCCCGGTGCTGTACGACTTTCGCCACCATCCGCCGCTTGTGCAACGCTCGGGTAAGCGCATGACGGTCAAGCGCGTGTTCTGGCAAGGCGATGAAGTCGTGATGCAAAGCTCGCAAGGCTGGTTCCAGTTCAAACGCGGCGTGCTGACGAAGCTGCAGTCGTCTACGACGACGTACCATTGATTACGCGCACACCCCCCAACACACGAGCCAGCGATGACATACGTCGCCTCGCCGCGCACGTCGTTGCCTTTTTCCAAGTTGCCTTAACCTCTTGCGGGTCGAGCTCAGCGCGTCGTCGTGGGACAGGTTTCGGCCAATCGACCCCGAAGGCTAAGTCGTTGAAAATCTGTCCGGCGGTGGGCTGGGGCCTAACGATTTGCGGTGCACGGTTGGCGGACTTCGAACGCTTGATGCACGTCTTCCGGTCACCCCATTATTCGAAGAGTTCTGCCGGTTTCTCAGTCATCCGGGTTGCAACCATATTGAGATTTCACGCATGCCGATGAAACCTTCAAACAAAACCACGTCCTCGAAAAGACGACGTATTTTGCAATCTGCGGTCGGAATCACATTTTTGCATGGTGCCCGGAAACAGATGCTCGCTTCGGCGCAAGCGGCGGTATCCGGAGCGTTCACTCGCGTGCGTCCGGGCGATCCAGGCTGGCCGTCCGAGGCGCATTGGAACGAACTCAGCCAGCAGGTCGGCAATGCACTGGTGAAAGTGCAATCGCCCCTGGTGGCTTGCCTGAACGCGCCCGATAGTGACGACTGCAGGCAACTATTCAGGGAGCTCAAGAACCCCTATTTTCTCGGCGACGAGGTGGGTCTAACGCAAACCCTCGGCTGGGTTGACGCGTGGACATCGACACCCAGCGTCTACGCGGTGGCTGCCCGCAACACGGATGACGTCGTCGTCGCCGTTAACTTCGCACGTCGGAACAATCTCCGCCTCGTGGTGAAGGGCGGCGGCCACAGCTATCAAGGCACATCGAATGCGCCGGACTCTCTGCTGGTCTGGACGCGAAAAATGAACAACATCACCGTGCAGAACGCGTTTGTCGGCACAGGATGCGAGGGACATGCGGCACCGGTGAGGGCGGTCACGGCCGGTGCCGGCGCGCTCTGGGCGCACGTCTACGATGCGGTCACTACCAAGGCGGGCGGTTACGTGCAAGGTGGCGGCTGCATGACGGTCGGCGTGGCTGGCCTGATCCAAAGCGGCGGGTTCGGCAGCTTTTCCAAGGCCTACGGACTGGCCGCGGGAAGCCTGCTCGAAGCGGAAGTTGTGACGGCAGATGGCGCGGTCCGGATCGCCAATGCCTGCACGAATCCCGATCTATTCTGGGCGCTGAAAGGCGGCGGCGGGAGCCTGGGCGTGGTCACCCGGCTGACGCTGCGGGTTCACGAATTGCCCGAGACTTTCGGCGCGGTGAACATGACGATCAAGGCGACATCGACGTCTGCGTTTCGCCGGCTGATTGGCGTGATCATCGACTTCTATAATCAGAACCTGATGAACCCGCACTGGGGCGAACAGATCAGATTTCGCCGCGACAACGTCCTCACTATCTCGATGGTGTTCCAGGGGCTCAGTCGCAGTGAAGCGCAAGCGATCTGGGAGCCGTTCATGGATACGCTTGCCGCGTCCCCGGACGATTTCAAGGTCGAGTTCTCGCCACTGAAGATTGTCGCCATCTCGGCCCGCAGTTTCTGGGCTCCAACCCTGTTCAAGAAGCTCCTCGGCTTCATCAGCACCGACGACCGGCCGGGCGCACCCGACGACAATATCTTTTGGTCGGGTAATCGCGGAGAGGCGGGACAAGTGCTACACGGCTACGAGTCCGCGTGGCTCCCCGCGGCCTTGCTGCAAGATGACCGGCGTCAAACCCTGGCCGACACGCTGTTTGCGGCGACCCGTCAATGGAGCGTGTCGCTGCACGTCAACAAGGGCTTGGCGGGTGCACCGGCGGAGGCTGTCGCTGCCGCGAGAAACACAGCCACGAACCCGGCCGCGCTGGACGCCTTCGCGTTGCTTATCGCCGGGGCGGAGGGGCCGCCCGCGTATCCGGGCATTCAGGGCCACGAGCCCGACACCGCGCTGGCGCGCCGGGACCGGCAGGCCATCGGACGTGCAATGGCCGAGGTGCGCAAGCTGGTTCCAGACGCCGGTTCCTACGTGGCGGAAAGCAATTTTTTCGACGCGGACTGGCAGCGGTCCTTCTGGGGCTCAAATTACAGCAGGCTGCTCGCCATTAAGGATCAGTATGATCCCGATGGTTTGTTCTTCGTTCATCACGGCGTAGGGAGCGAACGCTGGAGCGCCGACGGTTTCACGAAAATCGTCTGAACGACTCGACCTTCGAACTCGCACATATGGTTCAGCGGAAATCACATTTCGAAATCTCGTATTGAGGCTTCCCAGCACCATTCGGTCATGACAGGCCGCTAACGTGAATGTTGAAAGGCTATATCCGGTCGACTCCCGCCGACCGCATCGGGCAGGACCCGGCCAAGACCGGTCGTTCGACACACCGGCGCGAATCGTCGACAATCGAGTGAAACAACTTCATTTCCGACGGAAATCAGGCGGATGGAACCTTGCGAGATCCAATTTACAGTGGATAACCTTTGCCATTGGGCAGGCATGGGCGACTATGTGCTGACACCGCCTGATCGCAGTTATGCGGTCACGCTGCGATATCAGGGTGAACCGCCACATGGGGATTCATTTCACATTATTGATGTGGCCGGGCGCAGGTTTCCAGGCTATGCATGGGGTTGCATGTTCGTGATGTCCGATTGCTCGAACTTCATTGCCTTCAGTTGGATGGAACGGAAATTCGAAAGACTGACGACGGTGATCGACGTGAGACATTCCAGTTACTTCGTTTTGCAGCAATACATCTACCATCCACGCATCGAGTGGCCATCAATTCTGGACGCAGCGAACGAACAGGAAGCGTATGCATTCGACGGGACGGAGGCTTGGATGGTCTTTTGACGTTTCGAACCTTCATGTCCGCATCTAGGAGCCATCTTCGATTGGAGATTTGCGGTGGGGCAAGGTCTGCGCCTGATTATTACGCAGACGGTGCCCAAGGCCCTAGGCGCGGTCAGCACTACCTTCCGGTGCACCTCGCGGGGTGCCGTCTCCCGCCGCAGCGCCAACTATATCGATGTCTCGAAACAAAAGCATAGTCGGCGGTCTTCTCGGCGAAGGTTCTCGTTGCCCCGGGCCGGCTGGCCCGTCGGACGGTCGTCGGCCAGTTGCGGTCAATCGGCACGGCATCGTAGATCGTTGTCAATCTATGACCAGTCACCAAACTAGTGCACCGGCTGGCCGACTATCGAATCCCGATGATCATCGAATCCGGCCCGAGTAGTGGTTCGACCCGAATCTCCCTGAAGCCGACGTCGGCCATCCATTCACGGCACTGCGCACCCGTATAGTCAAAGCCCCCGGGCGTCTCGATTAGCATATTGAGGCTCATCAGCAAGCCGAACGCATTCTGTCTGCGCTCATCGTCAATAATGGCGTCGTAGACGATCAGGCAGCCGCCCGGAGGCAGCGCCTCATAACATTTGGCGAGCAGTTCGCGCTTCTGCTCGAGATTCCAGTCGTGAAGAATGTGGCCCATCACGAGCACGTCGGCCGACGGGCAGGCTTCCTTGAAGAAATCGCCCGGATGGAAACGAAGGCGCTCCTTTAACCCGTGTTCCGCGACATACTTGTCAAATAAAGGTCCGACTGCCGGCAAATCGAAGCCGCCACCCGTGAGATGCGGATGCGCGCTTGCAACCTCTACGACTAAAGCGCCTTGCGCCGCACCAATGTCGACGAACGAACCGTAGTCTTGCCAAGGAAATTTCTGCGCAAGCGCTTTAGCGGCGCCGAGGCTGATCCCAGTCATCGATTCCAGAAAAACACGCAGTGTTCGTTCGTTCCGATAGATCGCATCAAACGGGTTGCCGCCCTGCTTCGCCTCGTTCTGCGGCAGTCCGCTGCGCAGCGCTTCGGTAAGCGATCCCCAGAACGGATATAGTCGGTCGTTAGCCATTTGCAGTATTCCCCCGATATATCCCGGTTGCGTTCTATCGAGAAATAGTCCTGTCTCGCACGTGTTCCGATAGAGACCGTTTTCTCGCTCCAGCACCTGCAACGAAACCAAAGCATCGAGAAAGTCCAAAGCCGATCTCGGATGCAATCCCAACTCGTCAGTCAACTGCTCACCGTTGCGAGGCCCTTTCCCGAGGTGCGTAAATACACCGAGCTCGACCGCGGACAGCAACGCTTTAGAGCCCCAAAATCCCATGCCCAGTTGCATGAGATTAGCGGGCGAATAGGCTGCCCCGTCTACGTCGTCAGACACTCTTGTGCCGGATTGATATTCCATTGACTCATTTCCTTTGGCGAACGCGATAATGGGGTTGCGGTTTGTACTGCACGACTACATTCACAGAACACCTTGTCGTTAGACTTTATTCCCGCGCCCCAATCCAGGCAGACAAATTGCCCGAACAGCGCACGGCCCATTTCCGCTGAATCCCGCGGCTAAACTGGCGAGCACCGCGCCGCCCTGAATGTCCGGTCTCGGCGATCTCGAATGACTGAAACGGGTCGTATTTGGGCTTTCAGTTGCCCGGATTCTGCCATATCCTTCGTTAGCCGCTCTCATAGAATGAGCGTTAGCGAGAAGTCGATAATCGCCTGTCCGCTCATCCTCTGACTTGCGTTGCTCGATTCATCTGATGTCCGGCGGCATGAACAAGCATAAGCCGCGCCATTGCCACCCCGCGAGCAGGTAACAGGCAAATGGCGCAGAATAGAATCGCGCGCATGTTCGCGCACGCGAGAGGACGTGGCGCCCGACTTTGGACGTCAGAGCCTCCATGTTAGTGAGACAACCTTGCTGTAGTGAGACCATGAAGAAAGGAAAGACAAAACTCACCCGCCACGATGCTGAGCGCCTTTTCGAAGGCCTGCCCAGCGGGAACGTGAAAGTAAGCGGCCGGCCCGAGAACCCATTCGAAGCCGGGGCGTTCGACGCGGTCGAGCGCGTCGACAACGAAACCAAACTCTGGAAGGACAACCTCATTACTCTTCCGATGGCGATCGAGCTGCCTACTGGCTACGAGTCGGTGTCTCACGTACGCGAGGCGATGGCGAAAGCATGGCACGCGAAGTGGGTAAGGGAAGGAAAAAACGAGGTTGTCGCTGAGTTTCCTGAGGGTTGGACAGCCGTTCGGCAGGGAAGTGGACCCACGGAGTTGCGAGATTCCACCGGCGTAGTTCGCGCGGTATACGGGTGGGCGGAGGACGCGGAGCTCAGGATTCTGCCGCGGTATCTGGTTGAATCACAGACGAACAGTTCAAGCGGACTGGGCAGCCTGGTTGTCCGTGATCGCTTGAACGGTCTGGTTCTTGAAAGATCGTCAATATGGTCTGCCCAAACCGGTACCAACCATCCCGACTGGGCCAGACTGTCGGCGTGGCTCAACTTACACTATCCACAATATCGCGATCCGCTTCGGTACTGGGAAGACTACGGTAAAAACGTCCAAAACTAAATAAGCCATTTTCTGGCGTGCCGTCGTCAATCAGCGGCGCCATCCCGAAACTGGATGGGTGTTTCCATTGCCGCTCAGTGAAGAACTATTCCACCGTCGGCGGCTGCGACCCGTGAGCGATCCGACCTCGCACGCTGGAATAGGCACGCCGGCGGTTGAACACCGGATCAACCGTTGTTCATCTTCTCCAGCAATCGAAACCCTTCGGGCCAATTGCCAAGGTTGCTGTCGGCGTTGAGATGTCCCTTCGCTCTAACTTCGACGAGTTCGCTGCCCCACGCAGCTGCGCAGGCGCGTGCGTGGTCCACGCTGCCGTATGGATCGTTGGTGCTGGATACGACGGTCGTCGGAAACGGCAACTGCTCCGATGGCAGGGGCGCGAATCCGCCCGCGGCTACCCGGGGAAATGCCGGTGATACCGGGTCCGGCACGGCCACAAGCAGCGCGCCACGAATCTTCCGCGCGTACCTGGCAGCCCAATGGACCACGGCCAGACATCCGAGGCTGTGCGCCACTATGACAGTCTCCCTCCCGTTTGCCGCTAGCTGCCGTTCTATCGCCGCTACCCACTCATCGCACACGACGTAATCCCAATCCTCGAGTGCGAGGCGTTGCCAATCCGGATGCGCGGCTTGCCATACGCTCTGCCAGTGCAATGGACTGGAGTTGCCGATGCCAGGAACAACAAGAACGGGGTAGTCCATCTGCCAGATCTCCATGAGTGAATGAGCATCCAGTGTAAAAGCTCGCGAATTCAGGCAACATCGCAAATCAAATGGATTGATGGTCATACACAAACGAATTGACTGAGCTTGAGGGTGCTTACAAATGAAAACTAAGCCGGTAACGTTGGACAGGCTCGACTGGCGGATCTTGGAGGTGCTTCAGCGCAATGCACGTGTCACCAACACGGAACTTGGGAAGCAGATCGGGCTTTCTCAGCCGGCTGTCACCGCCCGCATCAGAAGGCTCGAGGAGCGGGGAGTCATCGAGGGCTACGCGGCGCGGATAAATCCCGGCCTCGTCGGTCGGGGCATCGCGGCGATCGTGCGAATCCGCACCACCCATGCTGAGATTAAGCATTGCCTGAGCGCCTTCGAAGCAATGCCTGAGATCGTCGAGGCGCACCGGATCACTGGTGAAGACTGCTTCATCGTTCGGATTGTGGTTGAAGAGATGGCCCAGCTCGAAACCGCAATCGACGCGCTTGCCAGATTCGGGCCCGTGACCACTTCTGTCGTGCTAGCGAGCTATCCGCCGAAGGCGATCCTCGGATCGCAGACTTGACGGGCTGCTTTGTAGAAATCTGGATGACCGCTTGGGGTCGATAGTACCCTTCGTTTAGCACCCCCCAGCGGGGGAAATGCGGTCAGCGTCGCAGCGATGCACAATATAGTCGACGTGGCGAGCGCGCAAAACCACGCACTAGTCATGACCAGGCGAAGGAGCGTGCGATGGGCACCACTGAAAACTCAAGTAACCTGCTTGCGAAACTCGGAATTGCTGTACCGATCATCCAGGCGCCGATGGCCGGTTGGGCCACCCCGGCGCTGGCTGCGGCCGTGTCCGATGCAGGTGCGCTGGGCTCCGTCGGTCTTGGCGGCATGACTGCGGAGAACGCTCGCGCCCTCATCCGCGAAACACGTTTGCTCACTGAACGTCCATTCAACGTGAATGTCTTTTGCCATGTTCGACCACCCGCAGACTTGGCGCGTGACGCGCGTTGGCTCACGTATCTGAAGCCGCATTTCGAGCGCTTCCAGGCACAGCCGCCAACGGCCCTCGGCGCGGGTTACTCAAGCTTCGTCGACGACGACGCGATGTTGACGTTGCTGTTAGAAGAACGCGGCCCATACACCAACTCGCCTAATGGTGAACCGTCGCGGCATCCCCGTGATTTCAATGCAGATTACGACTGTAGTGCGATCCAGACACGACAAGGTTAAGCGGTCAGCTCGAACTGGACCGTCCCTATTTAATGCGGCGCAGCATGATTCGAATGCGGCACTTTTTTGTTGTCGCTTCACAAGCCTTGTTGGTAGGCGATCCCGCAGACTTTGCGGATCTGCAATCGATGCAGTCTCAGAAATCGCGGTTGCTGGTGCAAACTTTGACCCTGCCTCGTGCTTGCGACTTCGACGGTGATAGCGGCCGTTCGATCAATTTTTCCCCCGAACTTTGTTGTACGCCCATAGGTGGGCAGATCGTTGAGCGCGGCTATGGTGTCCGTGCTGCCGTTCATCTGCACGTTGTATTCCTTCGTGCCGATCTTCGCGGTGCCGCCCGGCAGGATCAGGTTCTGCGCGTTGACGGCGTTGACCACGTCGAGCGGTGCGAGGCCTTTGGCTTGCAATGCGCGCGGGTCGATATCGACCATGATCTGCCGGACCTTGCCGCCGAACGGCAGCGGCACCGACGCGCCTTGTACCGTCGCCAACTGAGTGCGGATCGCGCTGTTGCCGAGGTCGTAGAGTTGCTGTTCGGAGAGCGTGTCGCTGCGGAGAGCGTGTCGCTGGAGAGGCCGAGTTGCAGGATCGGCACCGTCGAGGCGTTATAGGTAACGATGTTCGGCGGCAGCGTGCCGGGCGGCAGCACGCGTAGGATCGATGCGGAGTTCGACGCTGCCTCGGCGATCGCGCGATCGATGTCCGCGCCCGGATGGAAAAAGATCTTCACCACCGAGACGCCGTTCAGCGATTGCGACTCGATATGCTCGATGTCGTCGACGTCCGAGCTCAGCGCGCGCTCGTAATTCGACGTGATGCGATTGGCCATGTCCTGGGCGGAAAAGCCGTTGTACGTCCAGACGATGCTGACCACCGGGATATCGATGTTCGGGAAGATATCGGTCGGCGTGCGCAGTATCGCAAGCGGGCCGACGATAAGGATCAGTACGGCGAGGACCACGAAGGTATAAGGGCGGCGCAGCGCGAGCTGGACGATCCACATGACGGGTTCCTGAAATGAGGCCATGAAGGCACGGCGTTCCTGCGCTGTCAGAGCGCGTGACGCGGGCTTCGCGAGTCAGGAGTGTGATGGTGCGGCCCTTATGGGCTGCGGTCGGCTAGATTACCGTTCTGTTATCTGGTGTTGATGGGAACGTGCGGTGACGTGAGGACTCACGCGCGATCTATCGATCGTGGCCGGCCTCGCGTCTATGGAGACGGTTCAGGAAGACACCGGCGACCCGACCACCCATGGCAAGCGCGCTGCCAACGCGCCGCGCTTCCAGGCGAATGCGTTCCACGTTTGCCGCGTTCCGGGCGTCCCTGATGTCGCAACGTCTTACCAGGCTCGCGGCCAACCTGACAGTGCGCGTTCGGCTATTCCAGGCGCGTTTCTGAGCCGGACTCCGCGTCCCGGTTCGAAGGCGCGCGATCGGTACGCCTTTCGCCGAGATCGAACTGCCGTCGCGCCGATTCCATTTCCGCCATATGCGCTTCCACCCAGTCCCAGATCCCACAGATCTTGTCGAGCAGACTGCGTCCTAGCGGCGTCAACTGATAGTCGACACGAGGCGGTATCACGGGATGCACATAGCGCGTGACGAGACCGTCGCGCTCGAGTTGCCGCAAGGTCTTCGTGAGCATCTTCTGACTGACGCCCCCCACCTCGTCGCGTAGCCGCGAGAAACGCATCTCGCCATGGGTGCCCAGCGCGTCGATCACGAGGATCGTCCACTTGTCGGCGATCTGCTCGATGACGTTGCGCGCGAGGTCATCGGTTTTCTTCTGTGGGTTCTCGGCGGCGTGAGGGCCGTCGTAGCAATTTGTTTCCATGGGGAAAGTATGGAACCTTCAGGTGCCTTCTTGTGATCGCCGGATCCGGCTGAAATAATCGACTCGCCTGCCCGTCCTTTGGGCACGTCGCATTTTCTCGGACCGCATTCGACATGGATGCGGCGCTTTAACCAGAGAGCATCGCATGACTATTGAAACAATTGAAGTTGAGGGTTTATCGACGCCTGTATCGCGTATCGGCCTGGGCACGTGGGCGATCGGCGGATGGATGTGGGGCGGCACTGATGAGAAGGACTCGATTGCGGTGATCCGCCGGGCGCTCGACAGCGGCGTGAACCTTATCGACACGGCGCCGGCGTACGGCTTCGGCGCGTCGGAGGAAATCGTCGGCAAAGCACTGGCCGATGGATATCGCCACAAGGCAGTCATCGCGACTAAAGTCGCTCTCGAATGGCAGGACGGCAAGGTATTTCGCAATGCTTCGCCGGAGCGCATTCGTCACGAAGTAGAGGATACACTTCGGCGCTTGCGGACAGATTACATCGATCTATACCAGGTTCACTGGCCCGATCCGCTCGTGCCAATCGAAGAGACGGCCGCGGTGCTGAACGACCTACGCAAGGAAGGCAAGGTTCGCGCTCTCGGCGTCAGCAATTTCTCTGCGGCGCAAATGGACGCGTTCCGCCGCGTGGCGCCGCTGTCCACCACGCAGCCGCCTTATAACCTGTTTGAACGCGACATCGACCGCGATGTGCTGCCTTATGTGAAACAGCATGGGCTGGTTGCACTCGCCTATGGCGCACTGTGCCGCGGATTGCTGGCAGGGCGCATCGGCGCCGAGACGCGTTTCGAGGGTGACGATCTGCGTCAACATGACCCGAAGTTCCGTGCGCCGCGTCGTCAGCAGTATGTCGACGCTGTGAAAGCACTGGACGTCTTCGCGCGCGATAACTTCGACAAGTCGGTGCTTGCGCTTGCAGTGCGCTGGGTGCTGGACCGCGGCCCGACGATCGCGCTGTGGGGTGCGCGCCGTCCGTCGCAACTGGACGGACTCGAAGCCGCGTTCGGCTGGCGACTCGACGACAAGGCCTTCGCGCAAATCGACGCGATCGTCTCGCAATTCGTCAAGGACCCGGTAGGCCCGGAGTTTATGGCGCCGCCGCAACGTGTTCTGGTGTCGTGAAAGGAGTGTATTGAACATGCGAACCCATCGACGAACTTTCATTGTGCATACCGTTGGCGCCGCGGCGCTGGCAATGACCGGCGGCACGGCGTGGGCCGCGCCCACGCAGCTTCAGGAAAGCGATCCGGCCGCGCAGGCGCTCGGCTACCGGACCGACGCATCGCGCGTCGATCACGCGAAATATCCGCGCTTCAGCGCCACCCAGCGCTGCTCGAATTGCCAGTTCTATCAGGGCAAGCCAGCCGACACGAGCGCGCTTTGCGCGCTGTTTGGTGCGAAACAGGTGAGCGGCGCGGGATGGTGCAACGCCTATCAGGCGAGAGCCTGATAGGCTTGGGCGGGTAAAGCGATACGGCGCATGACGACTTCGTGCCGTTCGCGTCGACTACGAGGAATCAGTTGATGGAACTCATTGTGAACGGCGTTCATCACAACGTCGATGCGGACGCGAATATGCCGCTGCTGTGGGCAGTCCGTGATCTGCTCGGGCTGCACGGTACCAAGTTCGGTTGCGGGGTCGGCGCGTGCGGCGCATGCACGGTCCATCTGGACGGTGTCGCTGTGCGTTCGTGTGTGACCGCACTGGCGGATGTTCAGGGCAAGCCCGTCACGACCATCGAGGGACTCGGCAAAGGCGGCGATCACCCCGTGCAGCGCGCGTGGAAAGCCGCCAATGTGCCGCAGTGCGGTTACTGCCAGCCTGGACAGATCATGCAGGCCGCGTCGTTGCTCAAGCAGACGCCGAAGCCGAGTGACGAGCAGATCGTCGAAGCGATGTCCGGCAATGTTTGCCGCTGTGGCACCTATCAACGCATCAAGGCCGCCATCAAGGCGGCAGCGTCGGAGGCGTGATGGGCGAAATCGTCAATCTGAGCCGGCGCGGGGTGTTGAAAGGGACTTTGGCAGGTGGGGTTGTGCTGGGCTTGCAGATCGGCGGCGCGGGTACCGCACTCGCGGCGAGCGTGCTGTCATCCGCGAATGGCGCTAAAGCGGCTTTCGCACCGAACGTGTACGTCTCGGTCGCGCCGTCCGGCGAGATCATTCTGGTCGTGCATCGTTCGGAGATGGGGACCGGTATCCGCACCAGTCTCGCGATGATTCTTGCGGACGAACTCGATGCCGACTGGAACACCGTCAAGGTCGTGCAGGCGCAAGGCGATGCGAAGTATGGCGACCAGAATACCGATGGCTCGCGCAGCATCCGCCAGTTCTTCCAGCCATTGCGCGAAGCAGGTGGCACGGCCCGGCAGATGCTCGTGGCGGCCGCCGCCGTGCAATGGCGCGTGGCGCCGGCGACCTGCCACACTGAGCCGGGTCATGTCGTGCATGCGGCGAGCGGGCGGCGCGTGGCCTACGGCGCGCTCGCAACGGCGGCGGCGCGTCAGCCGGTGCCGGGCCGTGACACGCTGCATCTGAAAGACGAGGGTACCTGGCGCTATATCGGCAAGTCGCTGCCGATCGTCGATCTCGACGACATCGTCCACGGCCGGGCGACGTACGGCATCGATGTCGTGTTGCCCCGAATGACGTACGCGTCGATCGAACGTTCGGTGGTCTATGGCGCGACGCTCAAGAGCGTCGATTCGACCGAAACGATGAAAGTGCCCGGCGTGCTGCATGTGGTCCGCATTCCCGCTGCGCCGTTGCCCGCCGGTTTCCAGCCGCTGGGCGGCATCGCGGTGGTGGCAACCAGCACCTGGTCTGCGATGCAAGGGCGGCGGAAATTGAGGCTCGACTGGGACCTTGGGCCGAATGCATCCTATGACAGTCAGGCTTATCGCAAGGCGCTCGAGGACACCGCGCGGCAGCCGGGCAAAATCGTTCGCAACAACGGCGACACAGCGGCTGCGCTAAAGAGCGCCGCCCACCATGTCTCGGCGGACTACTATGTGCCGCACCTGGCGCACGCGGCGATGGAGCCGCTCGCCGCGACCGCGTCCTACGCGAACGGTGCGGTTGAAGTATGGACCGCGACGCAGAATCCACAGCAGGCTCGCACGACCGTGGCACAGGTGCTCGGCTTGCAGGAGCCGGCCGTGACGATCAATGTCACGTTATTGGGCGGCGGCTTCGGCCGCAAGTCCAAGCCTGACTATGTGGCCGAGGCGGCGTTCCTGTCACGCGAGGTTGGCGCTCCCGTGAAGCTCACGTGGACTCGCGAAGACGATGTGCACAACGACTATTTCCATGCGGTGTGCGCCCAGCACATGGAAGGCGGGCTCGATGCGCAAGGCAAGACGGTCGCGTGGTTGCACCGCACGGTGTTTCCGTCGATCAGTTCGACATTCAAGGCTGATGTCCGTTACGGGGCGGCGGGTGAACTGGGGCAGGGCGTGACCGACATGCCTTACGACATCGCCAACGTGCGGTGTGAGAACGGCGCCGCCTCTGCACACACGCGCATCGGCTGGTATCGATCGGTGTACAACATTCCCCACGGCTTCGCATTAGGGTCGTTCGTCGATGAACTTGCCGCGGCCGCGCGGCACGATCCGGTGCAGCACCTGCTCACGCTGCTCGGCACGCCGCGGCATGTCGATCTGCATGCACTAGGGGTCGATTACCCAAACTACGGCGCGTCGATCGACGAGTATCCGATCGACACCGCCCGCTATGCGGCCGTGGTTCGCGCGGCCGCCGTGCGCTCCGGGTGGTCGACCGTATTGCCGGCGCGGCACGGGCGCGGGATTGCGGTACATCGCAGCTTTCTGAGTTACGTGGCGGCGGTCGCGCATGTGCAGGTGGCCGACGACGGTTCGGTGCGTGTGACACGCGTCGATCTGGCCGTCGACTGCGGGCGCATCGTCAATCCCGATCGGGTTATTGCGCAGTTCGAGGGTGCGGTGGTGATGGCGCTCGGCAACACGTTATACAGTGAACTCACTTTCCGGAACGGCGCGTCGGAGCAATCGAACTTCACGGACTACCAAGTTGCCCGTATCGATTCCGTTCCCGAGACACACGTGTATATCGTGCCGAGCGATGCGCCGCCGGGCGGTGTTGGCGAGCCGGGCGTGCCGCCGACTTCAGCGGCCATCTGCAACGCGATCTTCAATGCGACCGGCCAGCGCATTCGTGCGTTGCCGGTGGATACGTCGCTGCTGAAACGGGCGTAGCGGCGCAACGCATCGGTTGCGGCGGTATTGTGTTGCGAAATGGCCATTTGCAGCGCGGTGCCTCCGCGTGCGTGGACATGATTGACGTTCGCTCCGTGCGCCACCAGCATCGCAAGCATATCGAGCCGGCCGAACAGCGCAGCAAACGATAGCGCCGTTTCCCCTGCGTTGTTGGTTTGATCGATAGGGCAGCGCGTCCCGAGCAATATTTGCGCAATGTTCGTTTCGCCCTTGAAAAGCGCACCCATCAACGCGGTATTGCCGTGCTTGTCGGCGGCGCATGCGTTGGCGTGTGCGGAAAGAAGCGCCTTTAGCGTGTCCGGGTGATTGTCATACGCGCTAAGAATGAGCGCCGTATATCCGTCAGGCGTTGCGGTTTCGATCGGATAGTGTGCGTCGATCAGCAATTGAACGATATCGGTGCGCCCTTCGCGCGCCGCGGCGAACCAATCATCGGTGTATCCCCGCGCGTCGACCGTGCCGGAATACGTTGCTGGCCGACAAACGTGCTCCGCACAACTCGCGGTCAGGAGTGCGGCTATCGCTGCCACGGGTGCGTTTCGAACTACTCGCCGCGCAGTAGAGAAACCTCGCATGACATTCTCCGTCGGAAATCGTATTCAGGCAACACGGGGCCTACTGGCTTCAGTTATTGCCAAGGTGCGACGCCATATCCTGCACGCGTGAGAGATCCGCATGTGTGGCGCGCGCGAGGCGGGTACCGTAATCGGGATCAGCCTTGTAGAAGTACGACAGCATCGTGTACTTGTTCGCGTCGTTTGTTACACGGCCCAGATCGCCCGACAATGCCGTGACCCGATCCGCCTTGTTGGCTTCAGGTAGCGTCCGGTAGAACTCGCCAGCCTGACGGAAGTCGAGCGTCTTGTGGATCGCCATTTGCTGCGTCGTTCCGCTGAGCGGCGTCTGCACGGACTTGTACCTGGCCTGCTGCGAGATCTCCGCTACCCGGGTCATTCTGAACGGACTCTCTCTGTTTAATTTGGACCGGTAGCCGTCAATGCGCTCGATACAATTTCCGCACTACTGCGATGCGGCTTGCGTATGGCCGCTAACCTCGCAGCCGGCATCGGGTTCGATGCCGATAAAGTAGAGCATGGAGATCAGTACCAACACCGCGACAAGCAGAAATGCGACCCGGAAGTCAGCGAGCGAAAGCTGCGCGTGGCCGCCATGTATCAGGACTGCAGCATGCAGCGCGATCGCACCGAATGCGATGCCTAGACCGATGGTCATCTGCTGGACCATGCTGAAAAACGTGCTCGCCGAACTCATCCGCGCCGACGGCACGTCCGCGAATGCGAGCGTGTTGATGCTGGTGAAGTGCATCGATCGGCATAGCCCGCCGATCAGCAGCACCAGCATGATCAGCGTGCGTGGCGTGTCCGGCGAGAGTAGGGCGCACAGGGCGATGGTGGCGGCAGTGAGCAGGCCATTCACGATCATTACCTTGCGAAAACCAAAGCGCTTGAGAATGGGCGTGGTGACGGTCTTCATGGCCAGATTGCCGGCCGCGTAAGCGAGCACGAGCAAACCGGCGGCGAACGCGTTCAGCCCGAAACCGAGTTGGAAGAACAGCGGCAACAGGAAGGGCGAAACGCTGACCGAGACGACATACAACGAACCTCCTTCGAGGGTCAAGCGAAAGGTCGGGATTCGCCACGGCGCAAGATCGATCAGCGGATGTTCGGCACGCCGGAAATGCCGTACCGCGAAGGCCGCGGCGACCATGCCACCCGTCAGGGCTGCGACCGTGATGTGCCAGTCGCCATATGGTTGCCCAACGAGTTCCATGCCATACATGAGGCAGGTTAGTGCGACTCCGCTAAGCACGAATCCGGGCACATCGAACGGCCGGCGGCTGGATTCGCGGTAGTTCGGAATGAACGTGGCGGTCAGCACCAGACCCAGCAGACCGATCGGTACGTTCAGCAAAAAGATCCACCGCCAGCTGAAATAGGTCGATATAAAGCCGCCCAGCGCTGGACCCAGCACCGGTGCGGCCAACCCGGGCCAGGTAATGTAGGCGATCGAGCGCATCAGATGACGCTTCTCAGTGCTGCGCAGCACCGCGAGCCGGCCTACCGGCACCATCATTGCACCGCCGAGTCCCTGCAGGATCCGCGCGACTGTGAATTCGACGAGACCGTTGCTGAGTCCGCAAAGTATCGAGGCGCCCGTGAACACGACGATGGCGCTACCGAACACAGAGCGTTGCCCAAAGCGATCCGCCACCCAGCCGCTGATCGGGATGAAAACCGCGAGCGCGAGCAGATAGGCGGTCATGCCGATACTCAACCTCACGGGCGTGACGCCGAACGTAGCGGCCATGTGGGGCAGCGCCGTCGCAATCACCGTAGCGTCGAGGTTCTCCATGAAATAGGCACTGGCAACGATCAATGCGATGACGACCGATTGACGGCTTGACAAAGACATGAGCGGAGAACCGATACGGGTTGAGTGGCAGACTCGCAAACGCCTTGGCGCGGGTGTTTGCCGATGCCGGCAGTCACAGATGAAGCTCGCTTCGCGATGGCACTGAGATAGTGCATGGCTAGACCGGGAGCATGGCGACACCGGTTCATGCTTGCGGACGATGTACTCTATCAAATCATAAGTCGTCATGTGAAGATGTATTTGAAAAACCCGTTCACAAGGGAGGGGCATGAAGGCAGGGATGGCGCCGATCAAACGGCCGAAAAAAAAACGCCACATCGCGATTTCCCTTACAAATAAGCAAATACACCAGCTTGCATGCTGGATCGACGTCGAGCCTGTTCATGGAAATTTAGTCGTCAATTGACGATTTAATTTATCGGCGATATCCTCGTTGCCAATGCGATGGCTGAAGCAGTAGCTGTCCCCACGGGGTGAACAGCGCCGCGCATGCGGCTGGAGCGAATCATGAGCAGCGTCAAGCGAATCGGGAATGGCCGACGTCGATTGCCTCGGTTATCGGCGGGCGGGGGCTGTCGCGGGTTGCCGGTCTTCGCCCGGAATTGCGGCCTGAGTCCGCGGGCGCAAGGCATATGAAACCCACCGCATTTTCGTATCACCGGCCGAGCACGCTCGACGACGCGCTGTCGCTTCTTGCTCTTCACGGTTTTGACGCCAAGCTGATCGCCGGAGGACAAAGCCTCGCGCCGATGATGAATATGCGCTTCGCGCAACCGGCGCACCTGGTCGATCTGAATGCGCTGCCTCAACTCAAGGGCGTCACGCTTGAACCCGATACGCTAGCGGTCGGCGCAATGACGCGCCATCACGAGTTGGCCACCAGCAACACAGTGCGCGCTGATTGCCCGCTACTGGCTGAAGCGGCGGCGACGATCGGACATTACGCGATCCGACAGCGCGGGACGCTCGGCGGCAGTCTCGCGCATGCGGACCCCGCGGCGCAATTACCGCTCATTGCGAGCACGCCAGGCGCAAGGTTTGACGCCGGGCCTTGAATTTCACCTGACTTACGACCCTCCGGCCATGACCTATTCGAATGCGGCTCATGGATGCGAGATCGAGGTGGACGTCTTGACCGGCGCAATCCGTATCGCGCGTTACGTCGTCGCCGAAGACTGCGGCACGCTGCTCAATCCCACCGTGGTGGAAGGGCAGCAGCATGGCGCCGTGGCGATGGGACTGTCGGGCGTGCTGTTCGAGCAGATGCGTTACGACGACTCAGGACAGAACGTGACCGGCTCACTCGCCGACTACCTGATCGCTACTTCAACTGAATTGCCCAACTTCGAGATCATCCCGCTGCATACGCCTGGCAAGTCGACGGCGGCCGGCATCAAGGGGATGGCCGAAGGCGGGGTGATGGGAGCGATCGGCGCATTGACCAACGCGGTCAATGATGCGCTTGCGTCATTTGGCGTCGTTGCCGACCGTCATTCACTGACTCCCATGCTATTGCGCGACTTGCTGCGCGACAAACTCTGAACGGACCAACCATCATGAATCAATCTACAGGCAAACCCGCGATTGGCTTTATCGGCCTTGGCATCATGGGTTTCTCGATGGCCTCGCGGCTCGCCGCCGCCGGCTATCCGCTGCATGTCTATAACCGTACGCGTGCGAAGGCTGAGCCGCTCATCGAGGCCGGCGCGACATGGCAAGCGACCCCGCGGGCGCTCGCCGAAGTATCGGACGTCGTGTTCACGATTGTCGGCACCCCCGCGGACGTCCGCGCACTATATCTGGGCGACGACGGTCTGATCGCGCATGCGCGGCGCGATGCGGTGCTGGTCGACATGACGACGTCGAGTCCAAAACTGGCCGAAGGGTTGGCCGCGCACGCCGCTGAGCGCGGGGTGCACATGCTGGATGCGCCGGTATCGGGCGGCGACATCGGTGCGCGCGAAGGGCGCCTGTCGATCATGGTCGGCGGCGCAAGCGCTGTGCTCGCACGCGTGGAACCGATGTTGCGCTGCCTCGGCACCAACATCGTCCTGCAAGGCGGCCCGGGTGCGGGTCAGCACACGAAGCTGTGCAATCAGATCGTCATTGCGTCGACGATGATGGGCGTGTGCGAAGGGCTCGCCTATGCGCACAGCGCCGGGCTGGATGCCGACACCGTATTGAGCGCGATTGGCGGAGGTGCGGCGGGTGGATTCCAGCTGAACAACCTGGGGCCGCGCATTGCCAAGGGCGATTTTGCGCCCGGTTTCTTCATCGAGCATTTCATCAAGGACATGCGGATTGCGCACGAGGAAGCGCGGAGCATGGGACGTGAATTGCCGGGTCTGGAACTGGTGCGCGTAATGTACCAGGAGTTGGCCGAGCGGGGCTGCGCGCGCAACGGCACGCAGGCGCTGTTCAAACTCTACGAGCGCTGAGCGGCGGCGATGAAGCTGACAGATCAAACCATCCTGCCCGTGCCCCCTGAAGCCGCATGGCGTGCATTGAACGATCCCGTAGTACTCGAAGCATGCCTGCCTGGCTGCAAAGCGCTGAAGAGGCTTCACGACCTGCATTTCGAATCGACCGTGCAGATTCGCGTCGGTCCGATGGCGGCGACCTTCAAAAGCAACGTCGAATTGTCGGATCTTGATCCGCCCAGGGCCTATACGATTGCCGGTATGGGCAGTGCAGGTGCGCTGGGCTTCGCCAAAGTCACTGCGCGCCTGCAACTTGGAGCGCAAGGCAATACGACCGTGCTGGTGTACGACGCTGACGTCGGGATTGGCGGGAAGCTGATGAGCGTGGGCTCGCGCCTGATTCAGTCCGCCGCGAGCAAGAATCTCGATGAGTTCTTCAGCGTGCTGAAGGCGCATGTCGAAAGCCACGCGGTCTGACGGCGGTGTGCTGCGAGAGAGTACCGATCGAAACAGAGGGAATCATGTTGGTAGAAATGCGTACATATCAGATTACGGCGGGAAAGACAGGCGAGTTCCTGGACATCTACGAGCGCGAAGGGCTCGGCATCATCAGTCAGTACGCCCGCCTCAAGGGTTGCTGGACGAAGGACTCAGGCACGTTGAACTCGATCGTGTTTTGCTGGGGCTACGAGGGCTACGGGCATCGGGCCGCGCAGCGCGCGAAACTCGCAGTCGATCCACGCTGGCAAGCTTTCACGCCGCGCATCCTGCCGTATCTCCTCCATCAGGAATCGGTGTTTCTGTCGCCAGTGCCGTTTTGCCCAATGGACTGAAGTGACTGGTGAATTTCCCGGCCGCGCGACCTATCGACGTACCTGCCGTTTGGCGGTCTGCTTGTGAGGTGGCGGGCTGACGTTTTATGACGTATCAGAAAGGACTATTGATGACACACTTTACTTTCACCCCCGGAGCCGTCGCCGTCGTGACAGGCGGCGCTGCCGGCATTGGACTCGCCTCGGCGAAGCGGTTCGCGCAGCTCGGGCTTCGCGTGTGCATTGCGGATCTGGGTGAGGACCGCCTGGCGCACGCGAAGCAGGCGATTGCCAGCGTGGCTGCTGAAGGCGCGAAGGATGTACTGGCCGTCGAGACGGACGTCAGCCGCCTCGAAGACCTGGTCCGCCTCGAAGCAGCCGTTCGGGATCGCTTCGGCGGCACGGATATCCTCATGAACAATGCGGGGATTCAACCGGGTAGCGCCATGTTCGGAGCGGCCGCTAACTGGGATCGGGTGCTCGACGTCAACCTGTGGGGTGTCATTCGTGGCACTCAGACCTTCGTGCCCGCGATGATCGCGCGCGGACGCCCGGGCCTCGTCATTAACACCGGTTCGAAGCAGGGCATCACGACGCCGCCCGGCGACCCGGCTTATAACGTCTCCAAGGCCGGCCTGAAGGCGTTTACCGAAGCACTGCAGCACGAGTTGCGCAATACGCCGGGCTGCCGGATCAGTGCGCATTTGCTGATTCCTGGCTTTGTGTTTACGGAGCTTGCCGCTCAAGGTCGTACCGAGAAACCGGCGGCTGCCTGGACGCCCGAGCAGACTGTCGATTTCATGATCGAGCGACTGGGTGCCGGCGATTTCTACATTCTGTGCCCCGACAACGATGTGCCTCGCTCCCTCGACGAGCGACGCATCCTTTGGGCTGCGGGAGACATTGTAGAGAATCGCCCGGCGCTATCGCGTTGGCATCCGGACTACGAGCAGGCGTTCGCAGCGTATATCCGGAAGAACGACTGACTTGCCCGCCCCGCAAATCGTAAGTGGAAGATGGGAGATCGTAGAGATTCCAAGGTGGCGACAGAGCGAAAGCTATCCCGATCCGTCGGTGGAGGTCCTCGATCCGCGCTTTCTGAAATATCGCATTACCAATGCCGCAGTGGAGCGCCTTGCGACTGGAATGCGCTTTGAGGCAGCCGGCTTCAGCATTGCGACTGCCCTCGATGCTCATCGACGACGAATGGCGTCCACTTGCGATGCCCGTGACCACCTCGTCAATCAAGAATCTGTTCGATCTGCCGCTCCATTACAACGTCTACTCCGCGCTCGATTGAAACGCTCGGTGTTTGTTGTCGGTCGCTGTCATGGTCTTGTCATTCCGGTCGGGTGAAATGAATTCGCAGTCGTGCATGGTAGAGCGCGGACCGTGATGAAGCCATCACGGTCGTGCTCGCGGAATCGGCCGGGTGGATCTTTCCCTAAACATCTAGACGTTTAGACGAAAGCGCGGCCAGCAACCGCTTTCTGGGCCGGCAGGAAACGCCCATGAAGCACGAGCGTCGCTTTCTGCCGGGCGGAGCGTCGAGATCGCGGACGCAACAGCACGACTCATCGCGTCGAATCACGACCAACGCTGCGTCGTACAGCAGCACGCTAAAGCCGACACACATACGGAGCATGTCGATGCTGATCAGGAACGCTCGCGTCGTCACGCGGGACGAGGAATTTACGGGAACCTTGCGGATTGAAAACGGTGTCATTGTCGACCTTGAACGGGGCACGACGTCGGCGGCCGAAGCCGAAGACTGGAACGGTGACTATCTGTTGCCGGGCCTGGTCGAACTACACACAGACAATCTCGAGAAGCATCTGGCGCCGCGGCCGGGCGTGAGATGGAATATTGACGCGGCGTTGGTGATTCATGACGCACAGGTGGCCGCGGCGGGCATCACAACCGTATTCGATTCGCTCAGGATCGGCGCGCGTTCGGACGTCGACATGCACAGCCGGGATCTTCAGACGCAGTGCGTGGAGGCACTCGCGCGCCTGTCCGCGTGCGAGTTGCTGCGTGCCGAGCATTTCCTCCACCTGCGCTGCGAAATCGCCGCCCCCGACGTCGTGAATGTATTCGATTCGCTGTGCACACATCCATTGCTGCGGCTCGTTTCGGTGATGGATCACACGCCGGGCCAGCGCCAATGGCACGATCGGGATCAATGGCGTCGCTGGCAGGAACGGCACGGCAAATTGACCGACGAACACTTCGCCGCAGTGATTGCTGAGCTTTCAGACGGACAGGAACGTTTCGCCGACCGGCACCGTCGCGAGATCGTTGCGCGCTGCATGGAGCTCGGCGTGCCGGTGGCGAGCCACGACGACACCGTAATCGAGCATGTTGAACAGGCAGCGGCCGAAGGCATCGTCCTGGCGGAATTCCCAACCACCCGCATCGCCGCGCAAGCCGCACGCGAACACGGCATCGCAACGATTATGGGCGCGCCCAACGTCGTAAGAGGCGGATCGCACTCGGGCAACGTCTCGGCAATCGAACTTGCAGAAGCCGGACTGCTCGACATCCTGTCCTCGGACTACGTGCCCTCGAGCCTGTTGACCGCCGCCTTCGAACTGGTCGGCAAGGCCGGCTGGACGCTGCCGCGCGCGATGGCAACGGTATCCGCGCAACCCGCGCGCGCAGTCGGGTTGGACGACCGCGGCGCGATCGCCCCCGGTTTGCGTGCCGATTTTGTGCGCGTGCGGATGCACGATGCGCTGCCTGTCCCCCGCGCGACGTATCGGGCAGGCGAGCGCGTCGTCTGATGGACGGAACAAAGCAATCCGTTGTTGAATCGCCTGGCATGTACGAAACATAAATTGAGGAAAATATGAAGGTCTCTAAAATTCTATCTGCCGCGGCTCTGGCCGTGAGTTTTGTCTCCGTTACGGCACATGCAGCTGGTACGTGTCCGAACGATGGCGTGGTTCGCTTTGGTGTCGAACCATACGAATCGGCCCAGCGCATGCTGCCGGTCTATACGGATCTCGCCAGGATGATCGGCGACAAGCTTGGCTGCACGGTGCAACTTTACGTCGCAACCAGCTATAACGCCGAGATCGAGGCAATGCGCAACAACAAGCTCGAATTCGGCGAATTCGGTCCCCTCGGCTACGTGCTCGCGCACCAGGTCGCGCACGCTGAAGCCGTCGCCACGTTCGCCGGCGAGCAGGGCAAGCCGGCCACTTACTACGCCTCCATCGTCACGTGGCCCGGCTCGGGCATCAAGACGCTGGGCGACACCAAGGGTCGCTCGTTCGCTTACGCCGATCCGGCGTCGACGTCCGGCCATCTGTTTCCCGCCTTCGGACTGAGCAAGAACGGCATCGATCCGGACAAGGGCGTAAAAGCAGTCTACGCGGGCAGCCACACGGCGTCGTTCGAGGCGCTGCGCAACCACAAGGTCGAAGCGGGGGAGCTGAACAGCGAAGAAATCGCCAGCGCCAAGCTACACAACGAATTCGATCCTGCGGCTTACGTGACGCTGTGGAAATCGGAACCGATTCCGCTCGACCCGCTGGCCGTGCGCGGAGACTTGCCGGCGGATTTCAAGGCCCGTCTGGCAAGTGTGCTGAGTTCGCTCGATCTACGCCAATTACCGGAAGCCGATCAGAAGTTCCTGGCATCGAACGAGAACCCGGAACTGAAGACGGTGCCGCAGACGGATGCTGCTTATAACCAGATCCGCGATCTGGTTTCGACTCTTCACATCGACCTGGCAAAACTGTGAGCACTCTGTCCAGCACCTCGGGCGGCGTCCCGATAGATTCGGCGAGCCGGTTTTCAGCCGGCGTGTCGAGCCTACCCGGAGCAGCACTCCATACGACGCGTGGGCCCGGCGTAAAGCTGGCTGTCCGTGATCTGACGATGCGTTACGCAAATGGCCACACTGCGCTGCGCGGCATGAATGTGTCGGTCCACGCCGGTGAGCTGGTCGTGGTGCTGGGCAGCAATGGCAGCGGCAAGTCGACCTTCATGAAGTGCGTGGTCGGACTGAATCGGCCGACCGCCGGGTCGGTCGAGGTGGCTGGGCGCGATCTCGCCGCACTGTCGGGCAAAGCTTTGCGTGAGGCGCGTCTGCCGCTTGCGTTGATCTCGCAGAACGCCAATCTCGTGAAGCGGCGCAGCGTGCTGGCGAACGTCTGCTGCGGCGCGCTCGGCCGACACCGGACGCTGGCAACCGCGCTGGGTCGGGTGCCTCGCGAGGAGATCGATCCGGCGCTGTCCTATCTGGACGAGGTCGGCTTGCTGCATCTGGCGCGCCAGCGCGCCGGCACGCTTTCGGGCGGACAGGCGCAGCGCGTGGCGGTGGCCCGCGCGTTGGCCCAACGTCCTCACGTCTTGCTCGCCGACGAGCCGGTCGCCAGTCTGGACCCCGAAGCGGCCGACGAAGTCATGCGGCTGCTGCGCCGCCTCGCCGACGAGGAAGGTCTCGCGGTGGTGTGCGTACTGCACCAGCCCGAACTGGCGACGCGATATGCCGACAGACTGATCGGTCTGCGCGGCGGCCTGCTTGAATTCGATCGGACGGCGTCGGCCGTCTCCCGTCAACAGATCGCGAGCCTTTATTTGGCCGAGGCGTCATGAGCAAGGTTCTTGAAATGCGTGCATCGACGGGCTCGTCGAGCAGCCGGACCATCTGGTCGGTGTGTGCCGCCGTCGTGCTGTTCGCGCTGTTTGTGCAGGCGTGGATCGTCGTCCAGGCCCGTCCGCAGGATCTGGTTACCGGTGCCCACGGTATGGTCGACATCATTTCGCGCGCCGTGCCGCCGGCGTTCGATCAGTTCGTCCCGAACTTGTGGCCGGTTCTCGAAACGATTGACCTGGCGATTTTCGGCACGGTGTTCGGGGTGCTGCTCGCCTTTCCGCTGTCGATTCTGGCGGCCGCGAATGTCACACCGGCGCTGCCCCTGTACTACGCCGCGCGCGCGCTGATCGGCGTCACCCGGGCAGTGCCCGATCTGGTCTGGGCACTGTTGTTCGTCACGGCGGTCGGGCTGGGGCCGTTTCCGGGCGCACTTGCGCTTGCGGTCCATTCGGTCGGCATGCTTGGGCGGCTGTTCGCGGAAGTAATCGAAGACATGGATATGGGCCCCGTCGAAGCGTTGACGCTGACCGGTGCAGGGCGCCTGCAGGTGTTAAGCCATGCTGTCGTGCCGGGCGTGTTGCCCTCGCTGCTCGGCATTGGGCTGTTCCGCTTCGACGAAAACCTGCGCTCGTCGCTCGTGCTCGGCTTTGTTGGAGCAGGCGGAATCGGCTTCCAGTTGCTGACTGCAATGAACCTGTTCCAGTACCAGACGGTGTCGTTCCTGTTGATCGCCACCTTCGTCCTGGTCGTCTGTGCCGAACGCGTTTCCGCTTACCTGCGCAGCCGTGTCACCTGAACGCGGGCCGCTCACCTGCGTCGCCGTCGCTCTACATGCCCTGGCGCGATCGTCATGGGAAGTGCGCAGCCGGCGGCCCAGGGCTCTCCTCATCATTGAAGCACGAGAATCGATATGTTGATCAATCATGGCGTCGGCGTCGATCCGTGGGCGCTCGGTCGCGTTCTGTCGGAGCATCCGGAAATCCATCCAACGGCGGTAGTTCGCGCCAGCGACTTTGGCCGTTACACCTATCTCGGTCCGCGCAGCCATGTCGCCGAATCCGTCATCGGCGACTACGGCTATGCGATGGGTGACAATCAGATCGCCCACGCACTCATTGGCAAGTTCGCCAATATCGCCACCGGCGTACGCATCAACCCGCCCAATCATCCTTCGTGGCGTGCGACCCACCATCACTTTACCTATCGCTCACGATCGTACGGATTGTCCCTCGACGACGACGCTGACATCTTCCAGTGGCGGGCCCAGGAGCCGGTCGAGATTGGTCACGACGTGTGGCTCGGCCACGATGCCATCATCATGCCCGGCGTGACGATCGGCACTGGCGCCGCGGTCGGCTCAGGAGCCGTTGTGACCAAGGACGTACCGCCGTTCGCCATCGTCGTCGGGGTGCCGGCGCGGGTGCTGCGTTTTCGCGTCGACGCGCGCACCTCGGAGCGCATGCAGCAGATAGCCTGGTGGGACTGGAGCGCCGAGCGCATTGACGCGGCATTGGCCGATTTTCGTGGGCTCACGGCGGCCGAGTTCGTGGAGAAGTACGACGGGCAAAAGTGAATGAATGGCCAAGCGGCCGTTTCTCCGCGACGGGCGGAGCCTTGCACGGCCCTAATGGTGCGTTGCCCAGACGAGGGTGCCAACGGTCGTCGCTTCAATCACCTGGTCTCGACGTGCCCGTCTCTATGGATGTGTCACGTGGAATTCCCAGGTTAGATCCTTCAAATTAACGGAACAGTCTCAAATGGAATTTCGCCAACTTGGCCGCTGCGGCCTCAAGGTTTCGACGCTGACGCTTGGGACGATGCTGTTCGGCGATCCGACCGACGAAGCAACCGCGGCACGCATCGTCGACCAGGCGCATGAACAAGGCGTCAACTCGATCGATACCGCCGACGTCTACGCTGGCGGTGAATCGGAGCGTGTCGTCGGGCGTTGCATCGCCGCCCGGCGCGATCGCTGGGTGCTGGCGACCAAATTTGCCAGTCCATTCGGCGATGGTGACGTCAATGCGCGCGGCGCGTCGCGCAAACACATGGTGCGAGCCGTTGAGGCCAGCCTCAAGCGCCTGAAGACGGACTATATCGATCTGCTTTACCTCCACGCTGAAGATCACGACACGCCGGTCGATGAAACGGTGCGCGCGCTAAATGATCTGGTCCAGGCCGGCAAATTGCGCTACTACGGCCTGTCGAACCATCGCGCATGGAAGATCGCCGAATTCAGTCATACCGCCCAGGCACTGGGTCTCGCTGCCCCGGTAGCCAGTCAGCCGCTCTACAACCTCGCGAATCGGCAGGCCGAGGCCGAACAGCTGACAGCTGCGCACCGTTACGGCCTCGGCGTGATTTCGTACAGCCCACTCGCTCGCGGCGTGCTGACCGGCAAATACGAATTGGGCGTGACGCCCGCGGCCGATACGCGTGCAGGGCGCGGCGACCGCCGCTTGCAGCAGGCCGAATGGCGGCCCGAATCATTGGAGCTGGCACGGCGCGTTCGCGAGCATGCAGAGGCGCGTGGACTGAGTGCGGGACAATTCGCACTCGCGTGGGTGCTCAACAGCAGCTATATCAGTTCAACCATCGCCGGACCACGCACCGCGGCGCAATGGGACGATTATCTGCCAGCTTTGAGCTACCGCCTGAGCGCCGAAGACGAAAACTTCGTCGACTCGCTCGTCACTACTGGCCACCCTTCGACGCCCGGGTTCAATGATCCCAAGCATCTTTTCTTTGGGCGGATTCCCCGTCACGGTTCGTAAGCCGGACACGCGCAGGAGAATTTCCAGAGTCGCGGCATTCCGAAGAGGTTCCGCCACATCGGACTGCTACGCGTGCTATCGACAGCGTGCGCAACCGGCTCACCCCTCCCGCTTGCGCCCTGTGCAGGCCTTCAATTTGCGCCCTGTGCCATCGTTGTCGCGACGAGTGCCCGCGTGGCAGCCACTTGGGCGAGTTCATCGCTCGACCATCCGCCGCCCAGCGCATGCAGCAGTTGCACGTTGGCACTTAGCTGGCGTGTCTGGATATCGAGCACGCTGCGTTGTGCTTCGAGTGCGACGGTCTGCGCCTGCACGACATCGAGGTAACCTACAGTGCCTTGGCGATATTGGCGCAACGCCAGATCGACCGAGTACTGCGCGGCATTCGCGGCATCCTTTTGCTCGCCAAGCGCGGTGCCGAGATACGACAGCAGCGCAAGGTTGTCTTCGACCTGCTGGAATGCCGACAGAACCACGCTGCGGTAGCGGTCTCCGGCTTCCTCGGTTGCCGCCTTCGCGGCATCGAGTTGCGCATGACGGTAGCCGCCGTCGAAGACGTATTGCACGAGCTGCGGGCCGATCGCCCAGAACAGATTGGGCGCGCTAACCAGTCCAGCATAGGCGGCGCTTTGCACACCACCCTGCAAGCTCAGCGTGATGTCCGGGAAATATGCCGCGCGCGCGACGCCAATCTTTGCGTTAGCCTCGGCAACCCGGCGTTCCGCTGCTGCGACGTCGGGGCGACGTTGCAGCAGCGTCGAGGGCAGGCCGGTTGGAATCGCCGGCAACGCGATGGCGGCGGTCTGCTGCGGCAGGCTGAATTCGGACGCGGAAGTGCCGACCAACACGGCAATCGCGTGTTCGATGAGCGCTCGTTGCGCGAGATTCTGCGACAACTGGGACTTCGCCGACGACAATTGCGTTTGAGCCCGCGAAACGTCGAGGCCCGCCACGATCCCGCTGCCATGCAGCGTCTGCGTGAGTTGCAGCGCTTTCGCATACGCCATGACCGTCTCGTTCAGCAGCTCGGTCTGCTGGTCGAGGCCCCGCAAACCGATGTAATTGTCTGCGAGTGCCACTTGCAGGGCCAGTTTCACCGAAGCCAGATCGGCTTTGGTCGCCTGAGCCTCATCCTTGCCGGCCACCACGGAGTCACGCACGCGGCCCCACAGGTCGAGGTCGTAATTGACTTCGGCGCCGAGCGTGACGGAGTTGTAGTCGTTCGGGCCGCCCACGCGCAACGGCCGGTCGTCGGACTGGCGAACGCGCTGCGGCACGGCGCTTGCGCTGATGGTCGGATACAGTCCCGACGCGACCTGCGCGACGAAAGCCTGCGCTTGCGCATAGTGCGCGTACGCGGCGCGCAGATCGGTGTTGTTTGCCAGTAGACGCGCTTCGAGATCGTCGAGTTGCGCGTCGCCATATATTTTCCACCAGCCGTTACGGTCTATCCGGTCGGCAGGCTGAGCGGCGGTCCAGGGACCAACGGTTTTGTATTGCGCCGCTATCGGCGCCGAAGGCAGCTGATATTGCGGCGCGAGCGAGCAGGCGGATAGCGCCAGAACGCCCGTTAAAATCGCGACAAGTCCAGGCTTAACCATGTGCGGTCGCCTTCCTGTCAGTGGCCGGCGCAACCTGCACGCCGTCGCCGTCGGCGAGTCCATCGGGCGGCGTATCGATCACGCGATCGTTGGCGGCGAGTCCCGAGCCGATCTCCACCGAGTCGCCCAGATCGCGGTCGATCTTCACCTGCTTGAACAGTACGTGACCGTTCGCACCGAGCGTGGCGACCACGACGCCGCGGCTATCGAACACGAGCGCGCTAGCTGGGACCCGAAGTGAATCGGCGGACGCGGGCAACGTGAATTTCAGGCTGGCGAAACCGCCCGGCAGCAGCTTGCCGTTGGCATTGTCGACCAGCAACTGCACCAGCGTCGTTCCCGAACTCGAATTGACGGAGTCTGCCGCTGCTATCACGCGCGCGGTGAAATGCTGGTCGGAGTACTCGGGAACGGTCAGGGTCGCGGTCGTGCCATCGTGGATCGCGGGAGCGTAGTTCTGCGGTACCTGAACATACACACGCAATTGCTTGACCTCGGAGACCGCGAACAGCTCCTGGCCGACGCCACCGCTACCGGCGTTCACCAGCGCGCCGACGTCGGTGTCGCGCGCGGTCACCACGCCGTCGAACGGCGCGACGATCCGCGCGAAGGCCTTCGTAGCGACGAGGCGATCGACGTTGGCCTTCGCGGCCGCCACGATCGCCTCCTTCGCGGTGTAATCAGCAGTGCGTTGGTCGACGTCCTGCTGGGCCACGGAATCGGTGCCTCTTAGCGCCTCCCAGCGCTTCGCCGTCGTACCCGCTACGACGGCATTCGCCTGCGCGCTCTGCAGATCGGCGCGTGCCTGAAGGAGCTGCTGGTCAAGCTCGGGTGTTTCGATTTCGGCGAGCACTTGACCCGCCTTGACCGGCGCGCCGATATCGACGCTCCATGATTTCAGGTAGCCGCTGACCTGCGCGAAAATCGGCGCCCGCGTGAACGCTTCGAGCCGGCCGGGCAGTTGCAGTGAAGGTCCGTTGGGGTCGCGCATGGGCTGGATCAGATTGACTGTCGGTACGGCCTGAGCCTCCGTCCAGGTTTTCAGCTTGCGGGCGTCGACGGCTCGCAGCGCGACACCGCCAACGACGATGCCTAAGGCGACCAGCAGGCCGATCACACCCGCAACCCGAAGCGGACGGCGCGATGGCGTATTAGTGGGAAAAGCGGATTCAGACGACATGTGCAGGATCTCCCGGGACGGATGCTGGGGTCGCCGCGCGCCCTGGGCGCGCGTGAACAATACAGAAGATGACGGGGACCAGGAACAGCGAAGCCGTGGTGGCAAACATCAAACCGCCGATCACGGCGCGGCCGAGCGGCGCGTTTTGCTCACCGCCCTCGCCGAGAGCGAGCGCCATCGGCGCCATGCCGATCATCATGGATAGCGCGGTCATGAGCACCGGGCGAAAGCGCGTAAAGCCCGCTTCGAGCGCCGCCTTTAACGGATCGCCATGGACGGCAAGACGTTCGCGGCAGAAGCTGACGACCAGAATCGAATTGGCAGTCGCCACCCCCATGCACATGATCGCGCCAGTGAGTGCGGGTACGGAGAGCGTCGTGTGCGTCGCGAACAGCATCCAGACGATACCCGCCAACGCCGCCGGCAATGCGCTCACAATCACGAACGGATCGGCCCACGACTGGAAGTTGACGACGATCAGCAGATAGATCAGCACCACTGCGCCAAGCAGGCCGAACAACATGCCGGCAAAGGCGCTGTTCATCGTCTGCACCTGACCCAGCAGCGCGATGCTCGAGCCCTTCGGCAAGGTGCTGGCGTTCTGGTGCACGACGCGCTGGATATCGGCCGACACCGCGCCGAGGTCGCGGTCCTGGGTGGTCGCGAAGATCTCGACCATGGGCTGGATGTTGTATTGGCTGACGACTTCGTTGCTGGTGGTGCGATCGACCGTTGCCAGACCGCCGAGGATCTGGGCGGTGCCTCCACCGCTGGCGGTGATCGGCAGATTTTGCAATGCTGCTAGTGAATCGAGACTGTATTGCGGCGTTTGCATCACGATCGGATACGACACGCCGTTCGCGTTGTTCAGCCAGTACGTGGGCGCAACCTGGCTCGAACCTGCGAGGTTCACCACCATACTGTTCGTCACGTCGCGCTCGGTGATGCCGAGTAACTGTGCACGCGTGCGGTCGACATCGACGTTGAAGGTGGGGTTGCCGTGCGACTGCGCGATCCGTGCATCGACCACGCCGGGCACGTCGCGGACCGCGCGCAGCAGACGGTCTGCATACGCATAGTTGGCGTTCAGGTTGTTGCCGCGGATCTGCAGGTCGATCGGCGCCGGCGAGCCGAAGTTAAGGATCTGACCGATGATGTCCGCCGGTGGAAAAGAGAACGTGACTCCAGGGAATTCGCGCGGCAATCGTTCACGCATGATGCGGACATACTCGTCGGTCGGACGATGCCCTTCGTTCAGCGCAATCTGGATGTCGCCGTCCTGCGAACCGACCGTCCCGGTGTTGTTGTACGCGGTATTGATGCCGCTGACCGGCAGACCCATATTGTCGACCACCGTGCCGAGATCGGATGGCGGGATGATCTGCCGGATTGCGCCTTCGACATTCGCGAATATCTGCGCGGTCTTTTCGACGCGAACCCCGACTGGTGCGCGCACATGCATCAGGATCTGCCCGGCATCGACCGCCGGGAAGAAGTCGCGGCCGAGCAAGGGCGCGAGGGCGAACGAGAGCGCGACGAAGCCGAGGAAGCAACTGACGAACGGACGCCGATGGTTCAGCGCGAGTTCGAGTAACCCGCGATACACGCCACGCACCGTTTCAAAGCGTGCTTCGAAGCCGCGCTGGAAGCGTCCGAGCGGACCCGGACGCTGCGCCTCATCGGCATGCTCACCCTGCGCATGCGGTTGCAGCAGGTATTTGGCCATTGTCGGCACGAGGGTTCTCGAGAGGATGAACGACGAGATCATCGCGAAAATGACGGCCTCCGCCATCGGCACGAACAGGAAGCGCGCCACGCCGTTCAGGAAGAACATCGGCACGAACACGATGCAGATGCACAGAAGAGAAACGAACGCGGGTGTGACGATCTGCGCGGCGCCATCGAGGATAGCGGTCTCCACCTCCTTGCCGTGCTCGAGATGCCAGTTGATGTTCTCGATCGTCACGGTCGCATCGTCGACAAGAATCCCCACCGCTAACGCGAGACCGCCGAGCGTCATGATGTTCAAGGTTTCGCCCAGTGCGGAGAGCGTGGCTATCGAGCCAAGGATGGCCAGTGGGATCGAGGTTGCGATGATGATCGTCGAACGCCAGCTGCCGAGGAACAGCAGAATCATCAGGCTGGTGAGCACGGCAGCGATCACGCCTTCGCGTGCCACACCGGTGATGGCTGCGCGCACGAAGATCGACTGGTCGCCGATCGGCTCGACATTCAGGTTATCGGGCCACGATGCTTTCCCGTTGGCGATTTGCTGTTTGATGCCGGAGATGATCCCGAGCGTCGAAACCGAACCGTTCTTGAGTACCGACATCAGCACCGAACGCCGGCCGTTCACGTGAACGATATTGGTTTGCGGCGGACTGCCGTCGCGAACATTCGCAATGTCACGAATCGCGACCGTCGTGCCATTGACCGCCTTGACCGGTAGATCGCCCAAGGTCTTGATTTCCGAGGGCGCGTTGTTGAGTTGCAGCGTGTATTCGTAGTCGCCGATCTTTTCCGTGCCGACCGGCGTGATCAGGTTCTGACCCGCCAGGGCATTGGCGACGTCCTGCGCGGATAAGCCGCGCGCCTGCAGTGCCGCAGGATCAATGTCAATCTGCACCTGGCGTGTCTTGCCGCCGAAAGGGTAGGGAACCGACGCACCGGCGACAGTCGTGAGAACGGGACGCACCGCATTCAGACCGAGGTCGCCCAGCTTCTGCTCGGACAGCCCCTTGCCGGATAGCGCCAACTGGATGATCGGTACGGTCGACGCGTTGTAATTGAGGATCAGCGGCGGCGTAGTGCCCGCGGGCAACTGCCGCAACTGAGTTTGCGCGACCGCGGTCACTTGCGCGTTCGCCGTGCTGATATTCACGCCCGGCTGGAAGAAGATCTTGATGATCCCAAAGCCAGCGACCGATTCCGCCTCGATGTGTTCGACATCGTTCACGGTGGTAGTCAGCGTGCGTTCGAACGGCGACGTGATCCGACCGACCATCTGGTCCGGCGGCAGCCCCGTGTATTGCCACACCACGCTGATCACCGGGATTCTGATATCGGGAAAAATGTCGGTGGGCGTCTTCATCGCGGACAGTGGCCCGATGATGAGGATGAAGATCGCGAGGACGACGAAAGTGTAGGGGCGTCGGAGCGCGACACGAACTAGACCGAGCATGAGAATTCCAGGGCTTGGAGGAAACGTAAGAGCATCTTGGAGCGATCTCGCGCGATGTACGGCCGACCTCGGCCGCAGTTCTGAAGCCTGACACACTCATAAAACACGGTTGAGCCAGCGACATGTTTGGCTGTGACGGATGGCGCAACGTTTGAGAGGGCCATCGAGGGTTCTCGTGGCTCGTTTCAGACGGCATTCAAAGGGTTGGCTGCGTTCTAAAGGCGAGGTCTTCGCGTTACTGCCGTATCGTTCAGGATGATCGTCACTTACCTCTCGGTGAAGATCGCTTTAGGTGGAGAGTCAAGCGACGATTCACGGATGACATGCACATGAAGGTGCATCAGTGACCAAAGTAGATCGAGTGAGTACCTGCGGGCGTCGACGGCGCACCCGACTGCGAGGAGCCGTTCATTGACACTCCGCCGACTGCCATGCTGCCCGGCGTCGTGGCATCCTGCGCGTGAATACGCGCCTCCGCAGCCTGAATATCGGTTGGATAGTGCAAGTCATTGGCGCTCGGGCGATACCCGGCCTGTTCGACTTGCACCAGGTCCGCGCGCACTTCGGCGCGCGTCAGCGGCGCAGTGACGTCCTGTGCAAAGGAGACTGCGGGGACGACGAGCGCGCTTGCAACCAACGCTGCATAGATCAGAGACTTCATGGTGAATTACCTCTCAAGTTAATTGTGGTCAGCTTCAGGCATGATGAATGAAGCCTGGGGTCTCGCCGCGCCACCGCCGCGAGGATGAGTAAGCTCTATTGTCCGCAGATCAGGTGACGCGAGGCTGACCTCTGCATTACGCCGCTGCCATGTTCAGATAGGCAAGAGCGTGCTGAGCGTCGCGACGTAGTGACGGATCGAATCGCTGACGAGCCACGTCGGAAGTGCGGTCTGAACTCGATGAGGCTCTATCGGCAAACGTACGCAAACGCGGCTATGATTTCTCGCGGCGATCGGCGCCGAAACAGAAAAGGAGAAGTACCCGGATGATTCATGTCATTGCCACAATCACTGCACAGCCCGGTCAACGCGAAGCCGTGCTGGCACTTTTCAACAAGAACCGGCCGGCGGTGTTGGCCGAAGAGGGGTGCATCAGCTACGAGGCCGTCATCGACGTACCTGAGTTCGGGACGATTCAGACACCGCTCGGCAAGGACACGTTCGCTGTCATCGAGCGCTGGGAAAGCGCGGAAGCGTTGAGGGCGCACGGGGCCTCCGCGCATATGGCCGAATATGGACACGATACGCGCCCGTTGCTCGTGAGCCGCGTCATCAACGTACTTCAGGCTTGCTAAAGAGAGCGTTCGTGGCGGCCCGCCATCGGCTGGGCGGGATTCGGTGCCAATGCGGGCGCCGTCACGCCGACACCCATCACGATGCCTCCGTGGCAACGCGGACATGGACGAACATCCAGTTCCAGGTTAGTTGGCAGCAGCAAGGACGACGCTCGCTTCGCAACGGCTGAGATAATGCGAGGGTCACGCAGGGCAGCGCGGGACTGCCGCCCACACCCGGGGCGTATACTTTATCAAAACGTAAATCGTCATGTGATGATAACAGCTATGATCCGAGAGCGTAGGGAGCTATGAAGACCAAAGGGACTATCGAGAAGCCGAGCCGTGGAACCGGCGCCGACCGCGCGGCGGTCAAGCGGCCGATGAAAAAAGCGCCGCAGCGTTTGCCGCGCGCCGAGCGTCAGGCGCGCGTGCTGGAGAAGGCCGCGGAATATTTCGCGGAGCATGGTCTCGGCGCACAGACCCGCGCCATCGCGGAAGCCTGCGGCGTATCGCAACGCTTGTTATATAGCCTGTTCCCGAGCAAGGCCGCTTTGATTGATGAAGTCTACAAGCGGGAAGTCGTCGGAATCTTCGACGCAATCTGGTTCGTTCAATTGCAAGACCGAAGTGTGCCGATTGAAAGCCGACTCAACCGCTTTTATTGCGAGTACTATGATACGCTCCTGACGCGCCGCTGGCTGAGGCTCTTCCTTTATTCGTCGCTCGAGGGCCTGCACACCGCGCCGGCCTATACGAACGCGATCGTCAGCCATGCGCTCGAGATCATCGTCACGGAGACCGCGTATGAACTGGGTCTACGCATGCCCGCCGACCCGACTCAACTGGGCGAAGTGGGTTGGCTGTTACATGGCGCCGTGTCTCATCTGGCGATTCGCCGCCGCATCTATTCGAATGAAAACAGCATGCCCGCCGCAGCGGTGATTGCCATGCACGTGCGCGCCTTCCTGACGAGCCTGCCGAGCCTGCTGCCTGCGCTATAAACGCATTGCGAGTCGGCGCCGGGCGGCTCGCCGGTGTTATCGCTGCGATCGTCCGAGTCGTCTCCAGCGCAACTCGTCAGGTGACGATAAAATCCTGCGAAATTGAGCTGCGTTGCCGCGATGGCGCCGATGCAGTCGCCGACATGAGTCACGCGATTGCCGCCGGCAATGCCGATCTTGGCGCGCGCACCGAGCTCCAGGCCAGCGCGCTCGAGCAGGCCACCGGCGCACTCAAGGAATTCGACGCGAGCGTGGCCGCCAACGCTGCGAACGCGGGACACGCGGACGAGCTTGCCAGGCACGCCTCGGAAACGGCTGGGGAAGGCGGCATGGCGGTCGGCCGGGTGGTGGAGACGATGCATGGGATACGGGCGTCGTCGGCGCGCATCGCGGAGATCATCTCGGTCATCGACGGGATCGCGTTCCAGACCAACATCCTCGCGCTGAATGCGGCGGTCGAGGCCGCGCGGGCAGGTAGCCAGGGACGTGGTTTTGCCGTGGTGGCCGGCGAGGTCAGAGTCCTCGCGCAACGTAGCGCAGAAGCGGCGAAGGAAGTCAGGCAACTGATCGTGGCGAGCGACGCTCGCGTGAAAGACGGCGCTACCCAGGTCGATGACGCGGGCTCGACCATCACCGCGGTCGTGGGTTCGCCGGCGCGCGTCACGGGCATCATGAGCGAAATCCATGACGCGTGTCAGCAGCAAACGCTTCAGATCGGCGAGGTCCGCGAGATGATCGCAAGCCCGGAGCACAGCACGCAACAGAACGTCGCGCTCGTCCAGCAATCGGGCGCCGCCGTGGACGCCTTGAACCGGCAAGCACGAAACCTCCTTGGAGCGGTCAATCTTTTCTGCGTTGGGTCCGAACGCGGCTCGGAACTGAAATCGCCCAACCCACAGCAGCGCGATGCCACTGCGCGCAACCCGGCGCTTTCGCTCGCCAGCAGCTACTCGTGAGCGCATGGCGGCATAACCCGATTTTCAATTCAATCGAAATCGTCCGCGCTGCAGGCGCGCGGACATCGATACGTTTCTGTCGGCTGTAAAGGCGTATTTCGCTCGCGGCTGATGTCCGTGCGATGCTGGTTTTTTCATCGTGTGTTGACATGGCGCGTTCGGGTCGGACAATAATCTCAGCGCCGACACTCGCCAACTCAGGTTCCAAGCGTGAACGACATCACCGGCATTCCCCCCTCGCGGGCTGATCATGTCTATGTCAGCGTCCGCGAAGATATCTTCGATATGCGCCTGCTGCCCGGCGACCGCGTGACGGAAGGCAGCATCGCCGAGCGCTTCGGCGTGTCCCGTACGCCTGCGCGCGAGGCCTTGCAGCGCCTGCAAAGTGACGGCCTGATGCGCGGCTATGTGCGCGGTGGCTGGGAAGTCGTGCCGGTCGATTTCAAGCGCTTCGAAGACCTGTACGAAATGCGCAAGCTGATTGAAACCTTTGCGGTCTCGAAGCTTGCGAGTGCCGAAGGGGAGCTCTCCGAAGGCGTCGCACAGATGCTCGGTCAGCTTGAACAAATCTGGAAGATCCCGCTTGCTCACCGCCGGCGTGACGGCCGCGAGATGGTCGCGCTCGACGAAGCGTTTCATCACGCCCTCGTGCAGGCCGCCGATAACGCCGAGCTGACCAATGCGATGCAGCGCGTGACCGATCGCATCCGGGTCGTGCGGCGGCTCGATCTCGTGTATGGCGACTGCATCGACGAAACCTACGACGAACATGTCGCGATCCTCGATGCGATTCGTTGTCGCGAAACGGATCGTAGCGTTGCGTTGATCGCGCGCCATATCGAGGGTAGCCGCGTTGCGGTGCGCACCTTGACGGGCGAGCGCCTGCAACGCGCACGCACTGCAATGGGGCCGAATGCGGTCCCCTATGCACCACCCAGGTTGCGGGGCACCAAGTAGCGACATCGCCGCGCGTACCGAGCCGTGCGAAACCTATCTGGCGCGCATGAGCGGGCGACTCGCGTGCTGGCATGCTTCTCGCGTTAGTGATCGACGATGACTGAACATGACGGATGGCGCCGGATGGTCGAGAATCGACGGGTGCGCCTGACAGGCACGCAGCATAAGCTCGTGAACCTGTTCAGGATCGGTGTGCAGGCTTACCCCGAGATGGACGGCAAGATAGGGATCTGCGTCAATCCGGCAAGCGCCCAGAATGGAGATGCAGCAGTTTCCAGCCGCCCTCGCGTTTGACCCAGATTTCAGTTATGAGCGCGCGAATGTTGAGCTCAGATCCATCGGTCCTGCGCACCAGGGATTGCTCGAGATGGCCCGTCGTGATCACGGTGTCTGGCAGGAACCTATACGCGAGCGGTTGCGGACGCACGATTTGACGCACCTTGATCTTCTCGGTAAGGAAGGACAGATACTCCGACTTGCCGTGAACGTAGCCAGCTGAATGGACGAACGTCAGATCGTCGTCGAGTAGCGACGCGAGTTTGAGCAGGTCTCCAGCCACCGTGGCGTCGCAGCGCTGTTGTTCCAACGCCTCGACGGCGGCCTGAATGGACGCATCTTTCATCGTAAATCTCCCGAAAATACTGCATGGATACCTCTTGTGAGAGACGGTGCCGGCCGCGTCGTGGCTCGATTCGGCTCAACGCAACAGTTCGCCGCTCAGTCCATCTGTCTTCGAAGGCGACCCGGCCCGAGACTTTCCCGTCGGCAACCCATAGCTCGCAAGCAGCGCGACCGTGCATGCGGCGATGACATACCAGGCTGGCGCTGCCAAGGAGCCGGTCATGCGAATCAGCATGGTCGCCAGCAAGGGCGCAAAGCCGCTGAATACGACAACGGCCAGGTTATAAGCCAGCGCGATTCCGCTGAATCTGACCTGGACAGGGAATTGGTCGGCGAGCACCGACGCCCATGTCCCGCTTGCCAGTGAAAAAACCAGGCCGGCAAGCACAAACAGCACCACCGGATTGACGGTGTGACTCGCCAGCGCTTCATAGAACGGGTAGCTCAATGCGATCAGCAGCGCCGCTGACGCTCGAAGCAGGTACCGGCGTGGAATCTTGTCCCCGAGCCAGCCTGCGGCGAGGAGGCCGAGGGAACTGACGATCAGATAAGCGTTCTGGGCAATCGCCGCGGTCCGTGGTGCATAGTGCAGCTGCTGGACGAGGTAGGCGGGCATGTGGCCATAAAGTATGCCGTTGACGCCGGCCATCACGGCGATCGCCAATGCCCCCGTCGCGACCGCTTTGCCATGACGTCGCAAGGTCTCGCGAAACGGCTGTTTGACGACAGCTCCTTGCATCTTCTTGAACTCGGGCGACTCGTCCAGATTACGGCGCATCAGGTAGGAAGCGATCCCGCAAACGCCGCCGAAAAGAAACGCGATCCTCCAGCCATACGCCGCCGCGTCCGTGGCGGACAGGTAGGTCTGGATGCCGAGGTTGACGAATGTGGCCAGCAAAACACCCAGGTTCACCGCGCAGATAATAATGCCCGCGGCGAGCCCCGCCCGATGCGGCGCGGCTTCCACTGCATAGGTAATCGCGCCGGGCATTTCTCCGCCGACGCAAAAACCCTGAAGCATGCGCAGCAGGATCAACAGGATCGATGCGGTCATGCCCCAGCTTTGAAAGTTGGGCAGCAGACCAAGACAGATCGTCGCGGTCGTGACCACAATGATTGAGCCGAGAAACACTGGACGCCGGCCATACCGGTCGCCCCAGCTACTGAGCACAATTCCGCCGAGCGGTCGGATCACGTACCCGATTGCGAGCACGGAGAAAGTAGCCAGCATGCTGACCAGCGACGACGAGTTCGGGAAAAACTGGGCCGCGATGTTATGGGCAAAAAAGCCGTAGACGATGAAATCGTAAAACTCCAGCGAGCCGCCAAGGCTTGCGATGAGAATCATCTTCCACTGCGACCGGGACAAGCCGGATGGCTGTGAACGGTCGGCGCCGCCGACCGGGTTGTGGGATATTCCCATGACTCCTCCAATTTGATTATCGGATGCTTTGTCCGATGGTCTACGTGCGTCGACCGCGAGACATCTCGCGTGACAACGGGGGGTGCGGGCTCACATGGCCACAGCACCTTCGGTTTGCAAGCCGGGTACGGCGTGGTGCAGAAGGTTTTGCAAGGATTCACCGTCCTGCGCGACGCCGTACACATACCGGTCGGGGCGTACAAGCACCGCTGGAGCGTCGATCGACTCCAACCACTCGCGAACAGCCGCTCCATCGCTGGCCACAATCCCGACGCCCGCTTGCGCAGCGCTATTGGCGACGTCGGGGCATTCACGGAGCAATTCGGGTCGCGCAAGCAGCGCAAACCGATAGCCGACCACGTCGTCCACGAGGTGTCCGTCCGGCAGGCGGGGTTGCGGTGCAATATGCCCGGCCACGCCCGATGGTTCATCGATCCATGCGCCCGGGCCAAGCCTGGGTTGTGGGGTCACAAAATTGCGAATCGCTGCGCTCATTTCTTCATCACGGACTTCGGCCAGGTCTGACCTCGTCGTTTGAATGACTGAGCCGAGCTGTACCGCCGTTTCGATAAATAAGCGCACGTGCGGCGAGCGTTCGGATTCGTAGCTGTCGAGGAGGGTATCGGGCGCTTCGCCATGAATGACGGCACCAAGCTTCCACGCGAGATTCGACGCGTCGCGAATGCCGGCTCCCATCCCCTGGCCCATAAAGGGTGGCGTCTGATGTGCGGCATCGCCTGCAAGCAGCAGTCGGCCACGGCGCCAACCGTTCGCCACGACCGAGTGAAATGTATAGATGGCAGAACGTTCGAGGCGCGCATCGGCCGGAGAAATCCAGCGAGCGAGTTTGTCCCACAGCCATTCGGGGGACGTGAGTTGCGTCACGTCATCACCGGGCATCACCATGATTTCCCAGCGGCGCCGATTTCCGGGACCACGCGTGTAAGTGGTCGGGCGCGCCGGGTCGCAGTATTGGACCGAGTAGTCGCCAAGATCGGGCCGCGGTGCATCGAGCAATACGTCGACCACAACCCAGCGTTCATGCGATTTCAGATCGGTCAATTCGGTGCCCATGAAGCGTCGCGCAATCGAGCGCGCACCGTCGCAGCCGACTACATATCGCGCGGTGGTACGTCCAAGTTTGCCGCAGCACGTATCCTCGAAGCGCAACTGGACGCCATCGCTCGCCTCGTCAAGCGCGAACACTTCGTGGCGCAACCGGACGTCAACGCTCGATTGCTGCGCAAGACGCTCGCGTAACGCATTCTCGAGATCGGGCTGATGGAACTTGTAACTCGCACTCCACCCCTGTGGTCCGATACAGGTTGGCCGTTGCCAGTCGATCAGCAACTTGCCTTCCCCGTTCACGAATTTCATGCCGGGACCCACGAACAGCTTGGGTAGCAGCTTGTCGGTTAAACCGAGGGTTTGGAACACGCGCATGCATTCACCGTCGAAATGCACCGCGCGAGGAAGCGCGAAAATCTCCTTGTCTCGCTCCAGCACCAGCACCCGCAAGCCTTCGATTGCCAGCAGGTTCGCGAGCGTCGCCCCGGTGGGCCCGAGACCGATAACGGCCACGTCGTAGTCGCACGCGTGCGTCGAAATAGTTTTCTCTAACATGTCTTGTTCCGCCAGATAAGACGCCGAGCGCACACGAACGCGCCCGGCTACGACTTTTACGCTTCGTCGGCGATTGGATTGGACAGAACGCCGATCCGATCAACCTCCACTTCCGCCACGTCGCCGGCCTTCATGAACAGCGGCGGATTGCGCTTCGCGCCGACGCCGCCAGGCGTGCCGGTCACAATCACGTCTCCCGGAGAGAGCGGGGTGAACGTCGACAGGTAGGCAATCTGTTTGGCAATGCCGTGAATCAGCATCTGCGTCGTCGCGCGTTGTACTTCCTGTCCATTCAGGCGGGTGACGAGCGTCATCACCGCATTGGGTTCGATCTCGTCGCTCGTCACCATCCACGGTCCGAACGCGCCGGTGCGATAGAAATTTTTGCCCGGGCCCCACTGGCCCGTATGAAGCTGCCAGTCGCGCACGGAACCGTCGTTGTAGCAGGCGTAGCCAGCGATGTGATTCCACGCGTCGGCCTCGGCGATGCGTCGTCCACCGCGCCCGATGACGACGGCAATCTCACCCTCATAGTCGAACTTCTGCGACTCAGGCGGACGCAGCATCGGCTGGCCATGGCCAACCTGGGAAGCCGGCACCCGCATGAAGATGACCGGATGCTCGGTGGTTTCGCGGTTGGTTTCCTTGACGTGGTCTGCGTAGTTGAGTCCCACGCAAAAGATTTGTTCGGGGTTCGGGATCACAGGCAGCAGCGTGACTTCCGACAGCGGGTAGTCGCCCTGCCTGCCATCGGCGGCCTGCGCGGCCTCGCGGAATGCGTCGGCGGCAATCAGTGCCTTCAGATCGGCATAGCGGCCGCCAAGACGCTTGCCAAGGTCGAACACGGTTTCGTCGCGAACGATGCCGAACGACGAGCCAAGGTGGGTGGAGAAGCTGGCGAGTTTCATTGATGCTCCGGATAGATAAAAAGTAGATTGGATCAACGCCTAGATTTGTAAAAAACCCGTGCATTTATCTTATTGTGAGAATAGACTAAATTTAGCAAATGTCACAACGTGTTTTTTGTTGGGGTTTATCACTACTTGGAGACAAGCATGAACGGTATGAAGAAAGCGAGGGCAGGGCTGTCCCTCAGTCACATGGGCTTCTATGTGAGCGACATGGCGCGCGTGGAGGACTTTTATACGCGGGTGATGGAATTCACCGTGACGGATCGGGGTTCGCTGCAGACGCCGCACGGCGCTGTGCAGTTGGTATTCTTGAGCCGCGATCCCGCGGTGCATCACCAGATCGTGCTCGCGAGCGGCCGCCCCGAGCACCTGGCGTTCAATCCGATCAACCAGATTTCGTTCACAGCTGACAGCCTTGCCACGTTGAGGCGGTTTCATCGGCAGTTCATTGCGGAAGGCCTGCAGGAAATCAACCCCGTCACCCACGGCAATTCGGTTTCGATCTATGCGCGCGATCCCGAGGGCAACCGCCTCGAGCTCTACATCGACACGCCGTGGTACGTCGACCAGCCGATGCGGGTGCCGGTGGACTTCGGCTTGCCCGATGCTGAACTGATGGCGGCTGTCGAACGCCACGCAAGAACGCTATCGGGATTCAGGCCGCGAAGTGTCTGGCAAACCGAAATGGCCGAGCGCATGGGGCTTGCATAAGCGTGGCGCTGCGTGGCTCGCGTGCGACTGTTTCCGCGCGGTGGTCGTTGAAGGCGTCAATGGCGATCTTGCCAGTGGATATAATTCCGTTCACACACGGAGGCGCAGCGCAATAGATGTCGAGCATTACGAGACTTTTATCCATACTCGAGCTGTTTTCGGAGGCGAAGCCGTTCCTGTCCGTCGAAGACGTTGCCGCCGAACTCGATTGCTCAACTCCAACGGCTTATCGCTATGTACGCGAGCTCCTGGATGCTGGCTTGCTCATCCGGTTTGCAGGAGGAGACTATGGTCTCGGCCCTCGCATCATCAAGCTTGACTACCACCTGCGCATGTCGGATCCGCTGCTTGCGGTCGGGCAGCCGATCATGCGTGAGTTGAGTGAACACTCCGGCTTCGATGTGGTGATGTCGCGCTGGTACGGTAACGAACTCGTGGACACGCATCGTGAGACTCACGGCGCGGCGCTTGACCTCCGGTACGGCCGGGGCCGTCCTCGCCCCCTGTTTCTCGGCGCCGCTCCAAAAGCGATCCTGTCCACCTTTCCGAAGGCCAAGCTCGCGGTCCTGTTCGATCAGTATGCCGACGAGATCGCGCAAAGCGGCCTTGGGGCGACACTCGACGAGTTTCGCGCGTCGCTGCTCAAAATCCGGCGTGCCGGTTTTTATCTGTCGAGGGGCGAACTGGAAAGCAGCGTTTCTGCACTGGCGTCGCCGCTATTTACGGACGACTCCAGTGAAGCAGTCGGTTCGCTTGCGGTGATCGTGCCGACCCAGCGACTCGAATTTGCCAATCTGGACCGTCTTGTCGAATCGATCCGGGAGGCAGCGGCGCGAATCTCGCAGCGTACGCGTGCGTTGGTTGAAAGTCGGAGGACCGGAGCCATCACGTCGTCGCACACCGTTGCGCGAGGCAAGCGGTCCGCATGATGGCCGTCACGTGAACGTCATTCGATCGCGCTCGCGCACTTGAACCTCGGTGGGTTCGGGGGAAGCGGCACTTGCGACGAACGAACTGGTAGCACGAACGCGTAGACCGACGTCGTCAGGAGAGGGCCGTCTTGAAGCCGCGAAAAGGCGGTTGGTCACTTGCGACCCTGCGGGATGCGGCTCTGAAGTGTCGACAGACAAGACGTGCAATCCGGAGCGCCGTCGGAGCGAAAACTCGATCTCCGCCTTCGATTCAAATTTCATGACCCAATCACCTGGTCGCTTCACAAAACAATCCCAAATGAGAAGACCTTTCGTGCCGCCCCGCGTACTGAAAAGCCTGCTCGGCTTCAACGACGGCCCGTGGCGGTGGTCGGCCGGCGTCGGAGGGGGCGTCGCCATGGGCGTGCCTCTGAGCGCGTTCATGCTGGCCGGCCACCAGTCACTCGGGCTCATCGCTTCTCTCGGCGCCTTCACGGCTCTCTACGGCTCGACGCTGCGCCTGGGCGACCGGCTCCGGGCCTTGCCGTTCGTCGCGGCGGGGTTCGTGGCCGCCTCCACGCTGGGCGTACTGTGCGCGACGAATGCGTGGCTGACCATTGCCTGCCTCGTCGCCGTGGCTGCGCTCGCCAGCATCATTCTGCTCGGTGTCGGAATGGGGCCGCCCGGGCCGATGCAGTTCGTGCTGGTCGCCGGTGTCAGCGGTCATCTGGCCGCTTCCGCGCGTTTCAGCGGTTCGCCCCTTGGCGTCTTTATGATCCCCTCTCTGGTCGCGCTCGGCGCGCTCAGTGCGTACTTGCTCGTGATCGCACCCCTCGCGCTGCCGCTTGTGCACCAGCGCAAGGGCGAAGCGCCCAGCTTGCGCATGCGGTTTCCTCCCAGCTTGCTCGACGGGGAAAAGGCCACGATCGCCGCGAGGGTGATCGTTGCGGTTGCCAGCGCCGGCTTGCTGAGCCTGTCTTTTGGGGAGCACCGTGCCTACTGGACGGTTATGGTCGCGGGTGCGGTGCTGCAGGGCAGCCACGTCTCGCGCTCAAGTGCCATTCGGGCCGTGCACCGCGTTGTGGGCACGGTCTTGGGCGCGGCTGTCTTTGGCTTGATCCAGCTCGTCGACCCGAAAGGCCTCTGGCTCGTCGGGGTCCTCGCGCTGCTCCAGTTCGCGATCGAAGTCGTGGCCGCGCGGCACTACGCCCTGGCCCTGACCTTCATTACCCCAACCGCGTTGACCATCTCAGCGGTGGGCGGGACGAGCGCTCCCCTCGCCCTCGTCGGCGAGCGGATCGTGGACACGTTCCTTGGGGCGGTCATCGCCATGGTAGTTCTCTTGGGCAGCGAATGCGTCAGGGGACGACGCGCACGATAAGCAGGTGGAGGATTCTGGGCTTGTCGCGAAGCGCATTGGGTCTTGCTGATTACTTTCTGATCATGTTCAGCGCCGTGTCCCGCACCGCGCGCTTGAACCTGGTCTGATCTTCAGGAAGTGACGAGAAAGCCCGAAGCATATGGTGGTAAGCCACGGTATTGCTGATGGCGTTCATCAGCATGGAAAACATGACTTCGGGGTGGTGCGGTTTCAATTCCTTCGCCCTCGATGCATCTTCGAGCAAAGGCACGAACACGTCGTGATAGGGGCGCACCAGACGCCCGATGAGTATGTTGAAGCGCTCGCCTTCTTCGGTCGCGGCAGTCGAAAAAAACATACCAAGGTCGGGTTCGTCGAAAACCTGATCGATGAAAAGAACCACTGCGTGTTCGACACGCTCACGCGCACCTAGCGTGGCCGAGCGCAACCTGGCTGTGGCGTCGATCATTGGCGCAGCGTGATCCGCGATCTGCTCTACCACCGCAACCCATAGCGCTTCTTTCGACCCGAAATGATGCGCGATCAGCGCCGGGTCGACACCCGCGTCGCGCGCGATTTCCCGCACACTGGTAGCGTCGAATCCACGCTTTGCGAAGGTGTGCCGGGCCTTTCGCAGGAGGACGTCGGCACCGACGGAAGCACTGTACGCGGGTCGTCCGCGGGTACGCTTTTTCTCGATCAGCTTGGCAGGTCCTGACTTTACGTCGTTCATTTGGGTGTGAGTTGTGGATCGTCAATTCAGCCGAAGTTTAACTGACGGCGCGTGAGACGCTGAGGAGGGCCACGGTTTGACGGAGCTCGTGCTTTGGGCTACGATGTGATTTATTCATCATGCGTTGAATTTATTATGTCGCAACCAATACGGATTGTCATCGTTGGCGGCGGGATTGCGGGAATTTTGCTGGCTACCCGACTCGGCGACCTGTTAGGGCGCAGCGGCCGGGCCAGCGTCACGCTGATCGACAGCAGCCCGACGCACATATGGAAGCCGATGCTGCACACCATTGCAGCCGGCACGCGCGATGTTCAGCAGCAGCAGGTGATCTACCTCGCCCATGCCCGCGATCACGGCTTCACCTATCAGCCCGGCGCAATGCACGGACTCGATCGAAGCCGGCGGCTGGTCCAGCTCGACGAGCTCAGGACGCCGGAAGGTGAAGTAGTGCTCGGTCCGCGAACAGTCGGGTACGACGTGCTTGTGCTGTCGCTGGGTAGCCGGGCGAACGATTTCGGCGTGCCGGGCGTGAAAGAGCACTGCCATTTCATCGACAGTCAAAAACAGGCCGAAGCGTTCAACGCCGCGTTGCGAGCGCGCGTATTTCGAAGCGTCGCGAAGGACGAACCACTGCGTGTGGCGATCGTCGGCGCGGGTGCAACGGGTGTTGAGCTGTCCGCTGAACTGAGCCGCTTGCTTGACGTTGCGTCGAGTTACGGAGACCCGACTGTGCGAGAGCGGCTGAGTCTGACGCTGCTCGAAAGCGGCCCGCGCGTGCTCGGGGCGTTTGCGCCGGAGATATCGGCATCGAGCCAGTCGCAGCTCGAGCATATCGGTTTTCGCGTGCTGACTTCGACGCGCGTTACCGCGGCAGAGGCGAATGGTTTTCGCCACGGCGACGGCACGCTTGCCGAGGCCGATCTGATGGTCTGGGCAGCGGGCGTCAAGGCGCCGGATTTCATGAACAATCTCGACGGACTCGAAACGAACCGGTCCAACCAGATCGTCGTCGGAGCGAGTCTGCAGTCTTCGCGTGACGATCACGTGTTCGCGCTTGGCGATTGCGCAAGCCTGACTCTTGCCGGTCACGAACGGCAACTTGCACCGACCGCGCAGGTCGCCACGCAGCAGGCCGAGCATCTCGCGCGTCACCTTCCGGGGTGGCTTGCAGGCAAGCCACTTGCCCATTTCCGTTTCCGCGATTTCGGTTCGCTCGTCTCGCTGAGCGACTACAACGCGTTCGGCACGCTTGGGCGCTTCGGACTCTTTCGTGGCGGTTTCGTGCGCGGACGTTTCGCTCAACTGAGTCACGCCATGCTCTACCGGCGCCATCAGCAGGCTCTCCATGGCTTTCGAAAGGCGACGCTGCTGTGGACAGCGGAACAGATCAACGGTCTCGTCCAACCGAAGATCCGCCTGACCTGAAAGTGGCGCCGAACCCTTTGCAGACCCTGTCGGTTTCCCGGTGCGATTCGTGCGGCGGTCGCTGTGATTACCAGCCCTGACGGGTGTTCATCGCGAAGGGGCCGGGCACGTGCGTGTTGAGCGGTCATCCGATTGAGGCGGGCGACGCCGTGTACTCTCCCAGAGCAGGCGATCCGCCGCCGCGAAACGCAGGCGCAATGATGGTCGCGGCTTCCGTTAATGTCTAACTGTGACTTTGCGCGCGTTTATATTCTCGGAGACGCGGTTTCGAATCGACATGCCTGAAGCAAGCGAGGCATCGGGGACGAAACAATGAGCCATGTGGCAATTAATACGTATGCCTATATGTGCGACATTGCCTATCACGAAGCGACATCGCTACACGCGGCGTTTCGCCGATGAGAAGCTGACGCGTACAAGGATCGAACCAATTGTTGCGGTGAGGGGGACAATGTTTTGCGACCAGCAAGGACCCCGATGCATGGACCAAGGCGCTACTATTGCCCGTGCTCTGTACAACGATGCAAAGCACAGGGCCACTCGAATCCGACACGCTGTGATAAGACAGAGGCGCGGTGTGCAGCACAGCACCTCTGGTGCGCATGCGTGGCTTTAAAGACGCGACGTCATTTGACGTCACTACTGGAGAGATAGTTGAAAATCGAACAAATCCGCAAAGATGCTTTTGCGATGCCCGTCCACAATCCTTCCTACCCCCGCCCGCCGTTTCGCTTCCTTAATCGTGAGTACTTCATCATTTCGTACGAGACCGACATGGACGCATTGCGCGCCGTGGTCCCGGAACCACTGACAGTCGCAAGCCCCCTCGTGCATTACGAATTCATTCGCATGCCAGACTCGTCGGGATTCGGCGATTATACGGAAAGCGGCCAGGTTATCTCGGTGAGAGATGAAACCGGAACGACAGGCAGCTACACGCATGCGATGTACCTCGACGACGAAGGCCCGATTGCCGGCGGTCGTGAGATTTGGGGCTTCCCCAAGAAGCTGGCGAGTCCGAAATTGCGCGTTGACGGCAACGACACGCTGCTTGGAACGCTCGACTATGGCACCCAGCCCATTGCCACGGGCACGATGGGCTACAAGTACGAGCCACTTGACCTCGAGGTCGAGCGCAAGAAGCTGGCGGACACGCCGAACTATCTACTGAAAGTCATTCCGCACGTTGACGGCTCGGCCCGCATCTGCGAGCTCGTGCGTTACTTCCTGCGGGATGTCACCGTGCTCGGCGCGTGGGGCGGTCCGGCCGCGCTTGAGCTGCACCCGCATGCCTTGGCTCCCGTGGCGGATTTGCCGGTGCGCAAAATCGTCGGCGCGCGGCACGTCATCGCCAATCTCACGCTTGACATCGGGGAGGTAGCTTTCGACTACCTCGCCGAGACGCCGGCACTCAAGCTTGCCGCGAATCAGTAAACACCCTCTGACAGATCAAGGAAAAGGCATGTCCGTAACAGATAAGGTCGCGCTCGTGACGGGTGCTGCAAGTGGTATCGGTGAACAGTGCGCACGCAAGCTCGCGGCGCTCGGCGCGTCGGTGGTAATCGCGGACCTGAACCTCAAGGCTGCTGAGAGCGTGGCCGAGAGCATCCGCAAGGAGGGTGGCAAAGCGCTGCCTGTATCAATGGACGTGACGAGCGAAGAAGCGGTCAACGCCGGCATCCAGCAGGCTGTCGACAGGCTTGGCAGCATCGATGTGCTGGTCTCGAACGCGGGCATCCAGATTGTCAACCCGATTGAAGATTATGCTTTCTCCGACTGGAAAAAAATGCTCGCAATCCATCTGGACGGCGCGTTCCTCACGACCAAAGCTGCTGTCAGGCACATGTACGCTGCGGGCAACGGTGGGTCGATTATCTATATGGGCTCGGTCCACTCGCACGAAGCGTCGAAGCTGAAGGCTGCCTACGTGACGGCCAAGCATGGACTGCTCGGTCTCGCACGCGTGGTAGCCAAGGAAGGTGGTTCGCGCGGTGTACGGGCCAATGTCGTGTGTCCGGGGTTCGTGCGCACGCCGCTTGTCGACAGGCAGATTCCGGAGCAGGCGATAGCGTTGGGCATTTCGGAAGCAGACGTCGTCAAGAACGTGATGTTGAAGGAAACGGTCGACGGCGAATTCACGACGGTGGAAGACGTCGCCAACACCGTGGCATTCCTCGCCGGCTTCGAATCGTCCGCATTGACGGGCCAGTCCATTATCGTCAGCCACGGCTGGTCGATGCACTAAGGAGCCGCCCAGTGCGTCAAGATCAAGAAACATCAGGCACACCTCGCAAGACTTTCAAGCTTCCGGCCTATGACGAGGTCGCTCTCGTGCTACAGGGTGGCGGCGCGCTGGGCTCCTATCAGGCCGGCGTCTACGAAGGCCTCGAGGAAGTTGGCATTCATCCGGACTGGATTTCCGGCATCTCCATCGGCGCGCTTAACACAGCCATCATCGCGGGCAACGCTCCGGGCAAGCGTACCGAGGCATTGCATGGATTCTGGAACACCATCTGCCAGCCGGCGGACATGCTTGGGAACCTTGGCGCGTGGCTACCCCGCGCCGCGGGCATGCACGACCTGTCGCGCAAGTGGTCGAGCTGCTGGGCGGCAGGCCGCGCACTCACCGAAGGGCAGCGAGGCTTTTTCTCGCCGCGCCTTCCGGTGCCCATCCCAGGGATGGGCAAGCGCTCGCCAGAAGAAGTGAGCTTTTACGATACCACCGCGCTTCGGGCGACCCTTCTGCAATTCGCCGATTTCGACAGAATCAACGACGGCGATATTCGCGTCTCCGTCGGCGCGGTCAACGTGCGCACGGGTAACCTGGTCTACTTCGACAACACGCAGATGCGCCTTTCGCCGGAGCACTTCATGGCCTCGGGTGCGCTCCCTCCGGGCTTTCCTGCCGTCGAGATTGATGGCGAATATTACTGGGACGGCGGTCTGGTGTCGAACACGCCATTGACCGAGGTTGTAAGCGACCCGCAGCACAAGGACACCCTGGTCTTCCAGGTTGACCTCTGGAGTTCGAGCGGCGGCCTCCCGGGCGACATGCTGGATGTGTCCGAGCGCGCCAAGGACATCCAGTATTCCAGCCGGACCCGCGCTATCACCGCGATGCTCGGGTCGACCCAGCGTCATGCACAGCTCATCAAGGAGCTACTGAAGCATGTGCCGCCGGGCCTGGAGAAGCAGCATCCGCTCATCCGGGAGGCACGGGAAGTTGCCGATGGCAGTACGGTCAATGTTGTGCACCTCATATACAAGAACAAGGCGTATGAGGGGCACTATAAGGATTACGAATTCAGCATCGACACGATGCTGGTTTGCGATACCGAATCACGATTCGGGATTCGTGACGCACGACGTGCATCGTCCCGGGGGCGCGCCTCACGCGGCGCGACTGGAGGGTGCTACCAAGCCAGCGCATTACTCGCGCAGGCGCCATAAAGCGGGCGTCGCGCAACCACATCTCGAAGTGGCAGCGCCGAAGTCCGCCCCACTTGGGGAAACCACGAAGGAAGCTGTGCAGGATGCGACAGGCCGCTAGCCATCGTGGGGCCGGCCGGGTTCAGTTTGGCCGGTCCCTTTCCACGCCAGCCAAAGGGGCGCTGCCGCAGGTGAGTTCGTCCGCCTGTGGTGTTACCGGCAACCAAGGTACATGACATGCAGAATCCCAGGTTTATGTAGAAGAAATCCCTGTATCGGGTCAAGTGCGCACGGTCAATCTGATACCGTCAAACGGTTTTGCGTTGCCGCAGGCCGCGTTATGCCGCTCGGCGCATTCGGCCTGCTCGGCGGATGCAGCATGACTTCATTCAATCCCAAGGGCGACATCGGTGCACAGGAGAAGCGTCTGATCCTGCTTGCGTTGGGTCTGATGCCTTCGAAGAGGTTCATCGAAAAACCGACATCACATACAACGCGGCGACGCTTGAAACGATCCTAACCGACAGGGAGGTCACTTCATGGAAAAAGTCCAACGATGAATCGCCCGACTAGCATCGATGGTTGTGGGGCGTCACATGGCCGATGCGCAGCATTGTCAGGTCAAACGGGCGCAGTAAGCTCCGGCCCGCTCGAGATGCGCTGGCATCGATTGCTGTCGAATTACCTAGGAACGGCAGCCACACTCCGCGCTAGCGCTGAAGCGATCCCAAAAAGCGTCTAAGACGTCAAACGGACAGGCTGTTTTGATCGAGGGCCGCCTTGTACAAAGAGACATTACTCGTAAGGAACAATGCCTAACTCAACGAGGCGAGCCAATTTGACGGTTTGGGGTGGGGTAGAAGCATCGAACGTCACCCCTTCTATGTCTAGCTGAAGCAACGGCGACACCATTGAGACAAATGACACGTCGGGGCTGTCAGGAAAAGCAGTGCTGTTAATTCCGCATACGCGCCCGGATCGTAGGTCAAACACAGGCCCTCCGCTTGCTCCTCCATGCATATGCATTGACGTCCGAAAACAAGGCCCCGGCATCATGACTCGATCACGCCCGTGCGGGTAGCATTCGACCACCGTGCCTTCGTAAAAAAGTGGATACAAATGCGCCTTGTGCCAATCGTCTGCTATGCGCTCCGTCGTCGCGTTCGGGTACGCGTACGTGGCGATTTTGTCGCCGATTGATGCTTCTGACGCGCTCAGCACCACCGAGTCGCTCCATAAATTCTCCCGCGTCGTCCGATGCTGCATCGGGGCGGCCATTCCGACCGCGACGTCCGAGGAGTCATGTAGAACGGCTCTAATGATTGGACGTACTTGCACCGTTTGAGTCAGGGGAAATCGATGAACGATGCTCAACGGTATGGTTGGCTGACCGCGTTTATCCAAGCATTCCTTAAGTACATGCTTGGCGGTGGCAAACAGCCCATAGTGGCAAATGTAAAAGCCCGTTCCGATGACTGTCAAGTCGCCGTAAGGCGGGTCCGGTTGACGGATGATTGCGAAGATCGCCGAAGATGGATCGACCTTGCTTCCGGTGCTTGACCGCACATCGAAGCCATCTTTGGGAGACGCCCCGACCTTGGCTATTTCCCGCTCCATAGAGCCCCCCTTGAGATCGCAAGAGGTTCAATCATACTCGGCGAATTAAGCCAAATCGCGGGCCGCCACAACAATGCCGTTGACAGTCGGAAAAGAAAAAGGGCCTAGCGCGAACGCTAAGCCCTTGAATCTTTTGGTAGGCCGTACTGGATTCGAACCAGTGACCAACGGATTAAAAGTCCGCTGCTCTACCAGCTGAGCTAACGGCCCGGCTCGCCCGATGTCCGCCGCGACCAGGGCACTTCTTGCCTGGTTGCCCTAGCCGATATCGATCGTGCGGCTAGTGGATCGCGCCGGCTCCGATTTTGGCACGGTCAACGTGAGCACACCGTTATCAAATTTTGCCAATGCGTGATCGGGGTCGGCGTTTTCCGGCATCGGAATCGTGCGCATGAAGCTTCCATAGGCGCGCTCGAGCCGGTAGCAGCCGTCTTCCTCGCTGCGTACGTCCTGTTTCTTTTCGCCGCGCAACACGATCGCCCCGTCCTCGACGCTCACACTCAGGTCTTCGCGCTCCATCCCGGGCAGCTCGGCGGTCACGCGCAACACCTTCCCTTCGTCGACCATGTCGATGCGCGGCTGGAAGCGCGATGAACTGAAGTCGCCAAACCATCGTTCGAGCGCGCCGCGACCTGCAAACGGGTCATGGAAGAACTCTTCCAAAGCACGCCACGGTTCGCGTGCGAACAGCCGCGGAATGTCAGGCCACGGGGCACGCCACTGTTCGTTCGCCGGGGGGCTTTCCGGGCTGTCCGCATCGGACTTGCGGGCCGCCCCGCGTAGGAACTTGAAGGGATTCCACTTTTTCGGATCCGTATTCATCGTATCCTCCTCTACAGTCTGGCCGGAGAACCGGATTCCTGTCATTGCGCTGAAGTCGCGACTCTGCCCTCGACATTCCGGACTGCATCTGCGGAACGCCGCCACGGCCGCCTCGCGATCCGCGGCGCGTCCTGAGCTCACGTACCGGCACCGCGCCGTATGCTGAGCGTGCGTCCGCGCCAGCATTCATGTACGACGTCCGCATCCAGGCCTCCGCAGTCAGTAGGTGGCGGCCAGACGACCGCCACCGGTTTTCTCCCTGTCGTTGCTGTCCACCTGCCGACTTCAGTCCGTCCGCACCTCGATCCGGCGCGGCCGGGCTTCGTCGCGGCGCGGTATCGTCAGTTTCAGCACGCCGTCTTTCAGGTTCGCATCGATTTTCGTTGCGTCGAAGTCAGCCCCGAGAGCGAACGCCCGCGCGAAATGCGGCTGGCGGATCTCCGCATGTTGCAGGCGCAGCCCCGCCGGCGTGGGCACCACCGCCTCGGCCTCGATGTACAGGTTGCCATCGTGTACCTTCACATCAAGGCGGTCCTTTGTAACGCCGGGCAGATCGGCCCACAGGGTGATGCCCTGGCTGTCCTCGAAGATGTCTACGGGCGGCGTTAGCGTGATCCGGCGTTGCGACTGCTCGTCTTCGCGACGGGCCACCGCTGTTTCGTCTTTCCTGGCAAGTTCTGTCGTGTCGTTCATGATGTCCTCCTCAGTTCTGCGACGGGTTTCATTGGACGGTAATGGCCCGCGGCTTCGACGTCTCCCGCTTGCCGATGCTCACGGTCAGGCAACCATTGGTGTACTGCGCCGTGACCTTGCCGGGGTCCGCATGCTGCGGCAGTTCAATGACGCGCCGGAAGGTGCCGACGAACCGCTCCTGCGCATAAGTACGCACGTCGTCGCCGGCCGCTTCCGGCTGTCCCGTCTGGCGCTCGCCGCTGATGGTCAGCAGCCCTTTGTCGATGGATACGTCGAGATGCGCCGGATCGATACCGGGCGCGAACGCGACGATCTCGATAGAGTCGTCGGTCGAACCGATGTTGACCTGCGGGAAGGCGCCCAGGCGCCCCGAGCGGATGCTGGACGGGAAACCGCCGAAGAGACTCGCCATCTGCCGTTGCAGACGGTCGAACTCGCTGAAAAGGTCGGTCCCGAAGTAGAGATCACTCATGATCGTTTCCTCCTTGGATGCAGCAGGGAAACGAACCGGCATACGCGCTCCAGTCCGTCTGCCATGCTGCGGCAAACAAATCGAAACACGCAGCGCGCCGCAATGCCGGCGCGACTGCCTGAGCGATATCTAAGATAGGATTGGAAACAGAAATTTCAAGTGGGTCATGGCGACTTTTTGTTCTTGAATTTGGATTGCCACACCCCTACGTTCACGACACCCATGCAACACCATGCGAGGACACCATGGAATTCGAATACGATTGGCTCACTCTTGGGCGTCACCGTATCCGGTTGCGCTCAACAAAGGGGTTCCCGACCGAGACGATGCGCACGGCGGTCGAAGTCATCCGGCTGGCGATCGACAGCAACATGAGCGCCCGGGCGCGGCTGGTTGAAGTGGTGTTCCGGCAGGAGTCCGCTTACGAGATTGCTGTCGGCACCACGTTCGCCGACGACCGGCTATGCGCGCCCCAGCTGGAAGCGGCGATCGCGACGGTGCTGGGCCTGCAGCCCGCGCAGATCACTATTTTCGTGACCGTGGTCACCCAGGAAGAGGTCGATCTGCACTTTGGTGTCTACGAAAGGATGCTGGCCGAAAAGCTCGGCGTGGTGCCGCTGATCCAGTGACGTCGCGGCAGGCAAGGAGCGGGGGATCGGCAAGGGGCGAACTGCGCGCCTGCCGGTGCGGACGGCGGCGGCGCCTTTGCTGCAATGCAATGAGGAGTATCCGACCGGATTCGGCCGCCCTCATTGCGGAGCATCCTGCAGCCGGATGCGGGAGGGTCTCGAAGAGCGTGTCATATCCCTGATAGCGCATTCGAACGCAGATTGTTCGCCGCCTGGATTCGATCAATCGGCTTCCGGAACGGCGCGACACAACTGATAAGACGCCCGCATGCGTCAAAATAATGGCGATTGTCGACGATGTAGCCTACGTCGTCGAGGGTCCCCTTGTGGGCGGTCAGCCTCGCCGACATCGTCCAGGATGTTCAGCGCGCCATCAACGAGGGGCTCGACGACGCGCCGCACTTTATCAATATCGTGATCGGCGCCAATGCGTTCCGGGGCGCGTTGCCCTGCACGCCCCGGCTGTTGCAGACGATGATCGATCATCTGCCCCGCAACGCCGTCTTCAACGTCAGCGCTATCGGCGCCGCGCAGTTGCCTGCCGCGATGAACTCGCTGTTGCTGGGAGAGGACGTGCGCGTCGGACTCGAAGACAACTTCTACTAACAGACAAGGTCAGTTGGCCACCAATGTTCACCTGGTCGAGCGGCTTGTTCGCCTGGTCCGCGAGACGGGTTACGAGCCGGCCACGCCGGCTGAAGCACGGAAGATCATTGGGCTGCGGCCGTTGCGCGAAACAATCCACGCTGCCTGCCAGGAGGGCTAACCGATGACAACGCGAGCCGTCAACGTCGCCGTCGTCGGCACTGATGTCATTGGCGCGGGTTGGGTGACACACTTCCTGGCTCATGGTTTCGCCGTCACGGCGACCGATCCCAGCCAGGGGGCCGCGTCGCGCCTGCGCAACTGGATCGACGATAGTTGGCCTGTAGTGGAGAGGCGCGGGCTTGCAGACGGCGCCTCGCGGGACCAGTTGACGTTCACGCCTGACGTGGGCTCGGCGGTGCGCAACGCCGATTTCATTCAAGCAAGCGGCCCTGAGCGTCTGGATATCAAACACGCGTTGATCGTGAGCATCGAATCGGTGGCAAGGGCAGAGGCGATCATCGCATCGTCGTAGTCGGGGCTGGCGATCAGCGACATTCAAGCAGGCGCGAAGCACCCGGAACGAATCGTCCTGGGACTGGATGCAGATATCGTTGGCACACATTGAATCTGCCACTATTGCGGCAGAAAAGATGCTACTCGTTGCGCGGTATGGCCGTTCCACTTTGATACCTGCCGTTTGAACCGCGACGACTTGACCGTCGGCAACGCGTCGAAAAGAGCGACTCTCGAGGACCGAGACTGCGCCGATGCGAACCTCGCGCGATCCTGTTCGCGGCGCGCCTCGCTGACCAACCTCCGCGGTAGCCGGGAGGAACGATGCTTGCTGCTCCCGCGGCGGATCAACCGAAGGAGCGTGATAGGGCCGAAGGGCACAAACCGGGCGAGAAGGTTCAGACGTGTGGCATCTGCAAGGTGGTGAGAAAAGGTGACGCCGGTTCCGGCTTCGAAGTGACATGCGTCGAAGGCGGGCATTTTCACCCGCAGCGGCAACGGTGCGCACTACGAGCTGGTTCACGGCGCGGCGCAGGGAAGGAGACGTACTATGAGAAATCGGCCTGGAACACAGTCAATACTTCCCGCTCTGGTGATTTTGCTCACCGGCTGTGTCGCTGGTGGCATGCCGTATACCGGGTCGCACCTCACTCCGACAGAGTGCCGCGACCTGGCGGCGCTCAAGACAAACGCGCCCCCTACGATGGCGCAGCACCAAAGCGAACTCGCTGCCTTGAGGAAAGCGGGCTACGACCCGTCACCGTGGTTTGATGATCCGTATTACCCGGATGATCTACAAGCGGCACAGCGCCTGGTCGACTATTGGTTCCAAACGGAGTGCCAGCACCTTCAACCCGGCTGAGATAGAGAGATCGAGGACTGACCCGGATGTCTCCGCCGCCAGAAGCGGCCGATCGATCAAGTGCGGTAATGGCCATTCGAGTGTCGGCTCCAGTCAGCTTTCCGCCGTCTGGTTCGAATCCCCGGGGCTTTCCTGGTAGGAAAGTATGCGTCGGCGATCTGATTCAACACGTTGCCTTCTCGACATCGTTGCTCGACCGGTTTGTCAGGATGGCGCTCGTAATAATGTGAAAGAGATGATCCCCGCGTGGCGCGAATCCGGGTTGGCCGTCGAGCCAGCCGAGCGCCGACATCAGGGCGAACAGGTCGACCCCATCCATATCGGCGCGCGCCGTTCCCTCGGCCTGAGCACGGCGCAGTAGTCGCGCGCCCGCTGAACGCAGCGCTGTGCTCGAAGCGTGAAGCGCGGAGTCAGGGTCCGCGTGCGCGGTCGCGAACAAGGCGCAAATGCCGCTATAGCTACGAACGAATGCAACCCCTTCGCGAAACCAGGACACCAGCGCTTCGTCAGGCGGATTCGACGCTTCTAGTTTGGCTGCCTGCTGTATCAGTTCGTCCACGTTCATACGCAGCAACGCTTCGAACAAGGCTTCTCGTGTCGGGAAATGGCGAAACAGTGTGGCCAACCCGACGTCGGCCCGGCGGGCGATATCTCGCATGGACGCATCGGCGCCATGCTCGGTGACGACGTCACGCGCAACCGCAAGTAGATGGCTGTAATTTTTTCTGGCGTCGGCTCGCATAAATCGTCTTGACAATCGGATCGGTGATCCGTATAAAATGAAGCTGTATCTGGATCAGTGATCCACAAGATACAGCACATTTGTGCAAATGGGAACCGAGACGCTGTCCGACACCACGAAAGGAGATGTCATGGGAAAGCTTGAGGGTAAGGTTGCAGTCATCACGGGCGGATCGAGCGGCATGGCGCTGGCGAGCGCCAAGCGGTTCGTTGAAGAAGGCGCCTATGTTTTCATCACGGGCCGCAGGCAGGAGGTGCTCGACGAGGCCGTCAAGCAGATTGGCCGGAACGTGACCGGTGTGCGCGGCGACGCGGCCAATCTCGACGACCTTGACCGTCTGTTCGATACAGTCAGGCGTGAAAAGGGCAAGATCGACGTCCTGTACGCGAGCGCTGGCACGGGCAAAGCCGTCCCGCTGGGCGAGATTACCGAGCAGCACTTCGATGCGGAATTCGGCCTGAATACGCGCGGCACGCTGTTTACGGTTCAGAAGGCGTTGCCGCTGTTCAACGATGGTGGATCGATCTTCATGACCGGGTCAGTTGCTTCGGTGAAGGGTTTTCCTGGTTACGGCGTGTATGCGGCGAGCAAGGCGGCATTGCGCTCATTCGCACGCACTTGGCTCAACGAACTGAAGGGCAGGAATATCCGGGTGAACGTGCTGAGCCCGGGGCCGATCGCCACACCGATGCAGGACCAGGTTCTCACCGAGGAGGCGAAGCGGATGTTCGAATCCCTGATCCCGCGGGGAAAGATGGGGCGTCCTGAGGAAATTGCGGCGGTCGCGCTGTTTCTTGCTTCAGACGATTCGAGCTTCGTGAATGGGGTGGAATTGTCTGTCGACGGCGGCTTCTCGGCTATCTGAAATCGCGCCGAAAAGCGCGTAGTGGGCCTGTCAACCTGACGAAGATGGTCCGAGTTGTGTCTATAAATATGAAATCCTGATCAATAACCTGGATTGGTTTCGATGATTGTCCAGCGGGTATTGCCACGTCTGCTCGCGCTGCGCTGCAAACGGCGGTGAAAGCGCTCGGCTCCGCGTGTCTGCTGCGGCTCGCGTGGCGCATCGCGCGCAGCGGGCCGCCTAACGCGGGCAACGGTCCCGCGCGCCCGGTTACCAATAATCACCATGGGTCCATGGTTGATCAAAACGTCACCTGAATGGAGAGTTCGCATGAGCTATTCGATTATTGGCTTTGGCGCGGTAGGCCAGGCACTCGCCCGAGCGTTTGCAAGAAAGAACATCGACGTAACGGTCGCCAGCCGGCGCCCTCCCGAGACGTTGATGCAGCAGGCACGAGAGATCGGCCCTACCGTCGTCCCCAAGACGCTGCAGGATGCAATCGCGTCCGACACGATCTTCCTGGCGGTTCCTTTCTGGGAGCACCGCGAGGTCGCGAAGCAGATCAAGAGTTGGAAGGGCAAGACGGTCATCGACGCGACAAATGCTTATGGCGTTCCCGTCGAAGAGCTACAAGGTCTGCCGTCCTCCGCAGTTGTTGCCAAAGCGTTTCCCGGGTCCAGGTTCGTAAAGGGTTTTAACCATCTGCCCGCTGCCGTTCTGGCCGCTGATCCGAGTGTGAATGGCGGCAGCCGCGTCGTGTTTCTGTCGAGCGATGACGAAAGTGCGGTGGCACCGGTCGCGGCTCTGGCTGAACAACTCGGTTTCGCGCCGATTGCGCTAGGACCGCTCAAGGATGGCGGTTCGCTCGTCCAGGCCAGGGGGAATACCTGGGCTCAACTGATCTTCAAGGATCTCGTCAAGTTCAAATAGCGGCGCGTCACGGCAAAGTCACGTCCGCCCAGCATTTCCGAGCGAGTCCAGCTACCGAACTCGAGCCTTCGGTAGATGCGCCGGTGCATCCCTTGAGGCGGTATTTCCGGGTTCAATTCGAACGGAAGATAACGAACATCTAATTCGGGAAGATCCTCAAGGGCCTTGCCGGCCTCCAGATTTCGATGTCCGATCCAGCACCATGGACAAATGAAGTCGTAGGCGATCGTGATTTTTGCGCGTTCCATGGGATGCCCCGTGGGCAAGTTGCGATGCTCACCAGGCAAAACAACACGAGCTCCCAGCTGAATATACTCAGCGCGCGAGCTCGTGTTGCGCGTGGCGCAATGGCCCATTCGATGGGAAAGCGCTTCCCCTGGGGTTGCTGGTCTCTTCAGAACTATTCAGCTTCGCAACAAGAACTTTTGGGCTTGATGTCGCTAACATCCGGACTCGAACTCAACGCGGCCGGCAGGCGAGGCGAATATGATCGACGCAGGTAATACGAACGCAAGCTCACTCGACTCTGAACTTCCGTTTTCGTCCCTTGAATATCGGCAGCATCAAATGTTTCCACGCCTTTCCAATGCGGAGATACGCAGTGCGAGCCGCTATGGCCGCCCGAAGTCGTTCAAGGCCGGCGATTCGATCTTCAGGACGGGGCGCATTGCAGAAGGGCTATTCATCTTGCAGCGCGGGAGTGTGCGGATCTATTCGTGCGACCCGCAAGGGCGTACCACGGTCGTGACAGACCATCATGACGGCCATTTCATGGCCGAAATGGCGCAACTCACCGGCAAACCGTCGCTGGTGGACGCGATTGCCATGACTGACTGCGATACGCTCGTCCTGAACTCAGAGCAGTTGCGGGCGCTGATCATCGCGGACGCCCAGTTGGGCGAGCACATCATGCGCGCGTTGATCCTGAGGCGTCTCGGGCTCATCGAGCAGGGGCTCGGTCCCATTATCGTCGGCAAGGGTGACGACGCGAGGGTAGTCCGCCTGCAAGGCTTTTTGCGGCGCAATGCCTATCCGGCTGCGGTGATCGATGCACACAAGGATTCGGACGCCGTGCAGCTGCTCGCCGGCCTCACTTCGAAGGCCGACGATTTCCCGCTTGTTTTTTGCCCGGACGGGTCGGTCCTGAGGGCGCCCGACGAAGTGGAGCTCGCCACCCGGCTCGGCCTGGTGCCGACGTTCTGTGCGTCGCAGTGCTACGACATCGCTATCATCGGCGCGGGTCCGGCGGGCCTCGCGGCGGCCGTTTACGCGGCGTCGGAGGGGCTTTCGGCCGTCGTTTTCGATCGGCGCGCGCCAGGTGGTCAGGCCGGTGCGAGCGCACGTATCGAGAACTACCTTGGCTTTCCGACTGGCATATCGGGGCAAGCTCTTGCAGCACGCGCGTTTCAGCAGGCATTGAAATTTGGTGCTCACGTGGCCATTCCCACTGCGGTCGATCGGGTCGAGGGCGCGGCGGGCAACTTCGTGCTCGCGCTTTCCGATCGACAGTGCGTGCGTGCGCGGACAGTCGTGGTCGCGAGCGGAGCGGTGTATCGAAAGCCTTCCGTGACGGGCCTTGAGCGCTTCGAGGGCAGAGGGATCTACTATTGGGCGTCGCCCATCGAGGCGCGTCTAGTCAGCGGGAAAGACGTTGTGCTGATCGGTGGCGGTAACTCGGCTGGGCAGGCTGCCGTCTTTCTCGCCAACTTTGCGAAAAGCATACGCGTTTTGATACGTGGCCATAGTCTCGAAGCCACCATGTCCCGTTACCTGATAGAGCGACTCAGCGCTCTGCCAAACGTGTCGATCTGCGCAAGATGCACGCTTGAATCACTGGAAGCGAGCGACGGTGGTCTTGAGCGAATTCGCGTCTTTCATCACGAACAGGGCACTGAGCTCATTGAGATACAGCATCTTTTCCTGTTCATCGGCGCCGATCCAAAAACAGACTGGTTGACATCGATGGGCGTTCAACTGGATGAGCGCGGCTTTGTCGAAACGGGGCCGCCCGATGCGAACGCAGGCACTGATCGCTTCCCACTCGAGACGAATGTGCCGGGGCTTTTCGCGATCGGCGACGTCCGATCAGGGGCGCCGAAGCGGGTGGCCGCAGCGGTAGGAGACGGCGCAGCGGTAGTCAGCCAGATTCATGCGTGGCTCGGTCGAGACGAAGCGCGCGTCAAGGCTTCTTGAGGCGCGCAATGAGCGGCATGACGGGCCAAACGCAATCGCTCCCCAAGTCGATGCTCAATGTGCGCCACGCTCGGGTTGAGGCGTCCACTCGTGCTCTTCGCCAGGCACTTTGCCGAAGGTCTGCGCAGCCCAGGCTTGCCGAGCAGCCGCAATTTTCTCGCGCGAACCAGACACGAAATTCCACTCGATGAAGCGTTCGCCCGGCAGGTGCGCGCCGCCGAGGAGCATCACGCGCGCGCCATGCGCGCTGGCGAGTTCGACCGTTGCATGCGGCTCCAGCACGGCCATCGTTGTCGGAGACAACGGCGTCCCGTCGATGGTCAGATCTCCGTCGACGAGATAGACGCCGCGCTCCTCGTGCTCGGCATCGAGTGCAAGGCGACCGGCAGCCGCGAACTCGGCATAGACGTAGAGCGTAGGTGAAAAGACTTCGACCGGCGAGGTCTTCCCGAAAGCCGTGCCTGCGATCACATGTACGGTTGCCCCGTCGCGCGTGAACGTCGGCAGCGTATCGGCCGGATGATGAATGAACGCGGGCGCGGCGTCTTCGTGTTCGACAGGCAGCGCGACCCAGGTCTGAATGCCGTGGATCGCCTGTTCAACTGGCCGATCCTCCAGCGGCGTGCGTTCTGAATGGACGATGCCGCGACCGGCCGTCATCCAGTTCACGTCGCCGGGTACGATTTTCTGCCGATAGCCGAGGGTGTCGTGATGCATGAACGAGCCTTCGAACAGGTACGTGACGGTCGCGAGGCCGATATGCGGATGCGGCAGCACATCCACGCCGGTGCCAGCGGGCAGCACGGCTGGCCCTATATGGTCGAAGAAAATGAATGGTCCGATGAGGCGCGCGGCACGGGCGGGAAGCACGCGCCGCACGATCAGGTTGCCGATGTCGCTTTCGCGCGGCGTGAGCAGAGCCTTGATCGTAGTAGGCATGATGAAGACCTTTCGTTAAGGGCGGACGTGGAGGCAAGCCGTCACGGTTCGAGCAGCCGCAACAGCCGCAGCTCCTCGAAATCAAGTTCGGATTCGATGCGATGCAGGACCGCGTCGTCCACCTTGCCGTCGCGATGCAGGCCGAGCAATGCCTCACGCGACACGCCAACGAGTTCGAGTTCGACACCCAGGAAGTGCGCACGGTGTTCGATCCGGTCCGCACCCAACTGGTATGCGCTTTCGTTCGCGGTGACGCGAATCCGGTATTCGGCTAGCAGCCGCTCGAACGTCGCGCGTTCGATGCCGGACGAGCGCTCGTCGATTTCCTCGAGCGCAGCGAGAGAGGCGCCGAACGCATGGGCGCGCGCCTCATGCTCGGACATGGTGTGACGGGCTGTCGGGCGCAGTTTCAGCAGCCGGATGAGCGGCGCGAGGCTGCCGCCCTGCACGACAAGCGTCGCGATGATCAGCAGAAATGTGCTGAAGACGATCAGGTCGCGGCCGGGGAAATTGTCTGGCAGCGCGATTGCGGCCGCCAGACTGACGACGCCGCGCATACCCGCCCAGCCGAGCACAACCGCTTCCTTGAAGCTCCACGGCTCGCGGCCCGAACGTTTCGCGCGTATCTGGTCGGGCAGCCAGATCGCAGCGAACACCCACGCGAGGCGCGCAACGATGGCTGCCGCAGTTGCCGGCAACGCGACACGCAGCCCGGCCGTCAACACGGCCGATTCGTGATTCACCCGTGAGAGGAGTGCATGCAGTGTGAGGCCGATCAGGATGAAGACCAGCGCCTCGAGCACGAACACGACCGCTTCCCAGGTCGCCTTGGCTTTTATGCGCATATCGGCGTCGAATACCCGATGCTGGCGGATGCCGAGCACGAGACCGCAGGTCACGACGGACAGCACACCCGATCCGCCGACGGCCTCCGCGATACCGTAGCTGGCCCACGCCATAACGAAGGTCACGACGATGCCGAGCATCGGATCGCCCAGACGCGGCAGCACCCAACACATGGCCTGGCCGCACACGATGCCGACCGCGATGCCGATCAGGGTAAGCGTAAAGAACAGCACCGATCCGCTCGTGACCGTGATCGTCGCGGCTAGCGCTGCCGAGACCGCCATCTGATAGAGCAGCAGGCCCGACGCGTCGTTCACGAGGCTTTCGCCTTCCAGCACGGCCACGAGCCTGGCGGGTAGCGGGTGGCGCTGAAGGATCGCTTTGGCGGCGACCGCGTCGGGCGGCGAGACGATCGCACCGAGCGTGAAGCACGCCGCCCATGGCAGGTTCGGGTTGAAGGCATGCACGGCGACGGCCACGGCGACGGTGGTGAATGTCACGGCCCCGAGCACGAGCGAAACGATCGTGCCGATGCCGCGTTGGAATTCCTTCCACGCCGTATAGAACGAACTCGACATCAGCAGCGGCGGCAGCACGGCCGCGAGCAGCAGGTTCGGGTCCACGTCGGGTACGCGCCTGCCGGCGACTGCGATCACACAGCCGCCGAGCAGCAGAACGACGGCAGGCGGGATCGCGATGCGCTGCGCGAGCCACGTCAGGGCGCCCGCTCCGCAGATCAACAGCAGGAGGTAATGAAAAAACTCGACGTTGTTCATCCGCTAGAAGCCCGGGGATTGCACGTCGATCAGACCGTAGACGACCCCGGCGAGAGTACCGGCAAGCAGCGAAGGGATGTACGGATTCATGATGCGAGTCTTGGTTGGTGAACGTGGCGTGACAGGAACTACGCGAAAGGCTCGCGGAAAAAGTATAGGTTCGTCTGGAATCAGGCAGAGTCTGATTAAGAATATTTAATCTCTGGCGCATGCGAGATATCCGTTCGACCGAGCTTTGGGGGCGTGCGTGAGCGCGACAACGGTGCCGAATCGTGGCTAAAGCTTTTGCGCCTCGCTGGGCGCAAAGGCATTGCGGCTTCATTTCAGGACTTTTCAGTTTGCGCCAAGGACTTTGGTCGCTTGCATCATTAGAGTGCCTGCCGGCATGTGGCGCTATTCAGCGAGTTCTCACTCCTCGCCGCATCGCTATCCATCTCAACACGCAAGGTCGTCGCCACGCCCGCGCGCGGCGATGCAACGACGGAGATCTAGCATGAACACGCAGCAAATCGATTCGACCAGGCCTTCGGCGTCCCGCCGCAGGCTGCTTTCGGCAAGTGCGGGCATGGCCGGCGCCGTGGCAGCCATGTCGAGCCTGTCCGCGAACGCAGCCGCGTCCGTGACGGGCGGCTCGGCGCATACGCACGGCGCCTCGCATCATCACGGCGGCAACTACGTGAGCGCGAAGGACGGCACGCAGATCTTCTTCAAGGACTGGGGCACGGGCATGCCGGTCGTCTTCTCGCACGGCTGGCCGCTCTCGGCTGACGCGTGGGACGCGCAGATGCTCTTCCTGGTGAATCAGGGCTACCGGGTGATCGCGCACGACCGCCGCGGCCACGGCCGTTCGGGCCAGCCGTCCGAGGGCAACGACATGAACACCTACGCCGACGATCTCGCGGCTGTGCTGGACGCGCTCGACGTGAAGGGCGCGATGCTCGTGGGCCATTCCACGGGCGGCGGCGAGGTGGCGCATTACATCGGCCGCCATGGCGAAAAGCGCGTGGCGAAGGCCGTGCTGATCGGCGCAGTGCCGCCGCAAATGGTCAAGTCTGCGAACAATCCGAACGGTCTGCCGATGTCGGTGTTCGACACCATCCGCGCGGGCGTGGCGGCGAACCGCTCGCAGTTCTATCTGGATCTGGCCACGCCGTTCTACGGCTTCAACCGCCCCGACGCGAAAGTCTCGCAGGGCCTCGTGCAGGACTTCTGGCGCCAGGGCATGGCCGGTTCGATCAAAGGCCAGTATGAGTGCATCAAGCAATTCTCTGAAGTCGACTACACCGACGACCTCAAGAAGATCAGCGTGCCCACGCTGATCCTGCACGGCGACGACGACCAGATCGTGCCGATCGACGATTCGGCGAAGCTCTCGGCGAAGATCGTCAAGAACGCGACGCTCAAGGTGTACAAGGGCGCGCCGCACGGCATGTGCAGCACGCACGTCGATCAGGTCAATGCGGACCTGCTCGCGTTCCTCAAGTCCTGAGGCGCTACGACGAGATCTGCGTGACGCGCCTGCGAGGCAACGCGCGTCTGTTCAGAACGCTTCAACTTGTCACAAGGACTTTCAGGCGCGCGTCGCCTCAGCTCGATGCCTATCGCGACCACCATACGAACGAACGCGAAACAGGCCTCTTGCTCCTGGCGGCCAGTTTTGAGTGGCTTCGAAAAGGGAATGAAATGGGTTTGAAACTGCAAGGCTCGCACCCGCATAGCCTCGAGATCGCGCGTCCCGCTGCCGCCGTTCGTGCGAACGCTGACGATGCGCGTGTCTGGCGCTGGTACGCCGACCTCATGGAAGACGGACGCGTGAGTTGCACGCGTACGCGCAAGGGGTGGCTGATCACGGTAGACGGTCGCTGCACGGTGGAAGACGAGTCGTTTGATTGCGCCGTGCGTCGAGCGGAGCAGACATGGAGTGACATCGCGCAGTCCCAGGTCAAGCTGCTCCGCCGCAGCAAGACCGCTGTGAAGACAACCGCCTCGAATTTGCCGCGGCTTCGGTGAAGCGGCGATCAGAATGAGGATGACTGCTGGTCCCTTGCGGCCGCGTTGGAGCCTTGAGCGCCCGGCAGCGAGCCGAACATGTGCTGGCTGCATTTCGCCTCGCGCCATGCGGCACCCAACTTGTAACCGGAGAGCACCCTGCGTGCGAGGGGAAGTATCTGCTCGCCGGCCAGCATGCCGAGCAGGCCCGTCAGCGCAATGGTGGGCGGGGCCGGCGATTGCACGCCGATCGCACCGTAGACGACCCCGGCAAGGATGCCGGCCAACAAGGAAAGGATATACGGTTTCATAGTGCGAGTCTCATTGACGACCTGTCCCGTTACAGGATCTGCCCAGCGAATTCGTGGAAAGACTACCGGCTACTCTGGATTAAGAAAATACCAATTAAGAGCTTTTAAGATTAATTCTTTGGGCAATAAAATTTAATCCCTTTTTAGTTGTTGCTGCTTTGTCCTTGCGTGTCAAATAACCGGAGCTGGATGTCGAATTGCCCAGCGCCAATGCACATTGGACGCCTGCCGGTCATGCCGGCATGGCGGCTTCCTCCTCTCTCCGGTTCAAAGGACCTACCCGTCATGAACGATTCGAAACTCGAAGTTCTCACTCCTCAGAACAGCCAACTGATCATCATCGATCACCAACCGCAAATGGCGTTCGGCGTTCAGTCGATCGACCGCCAGGTGCTGAAGAACAACGTCGTCGGTCTGGCCAAGGCGGCCAAGGTGTTCAACGTTCCGACCACGATCACCACGGTCGAGTCGCAAAGCTTCTCGGGTTACACGTATCCGGAACTGCTCGACGTGTTCCCCGAGCACAAGGTGCTCGAACGCACGTCGATGAATTCGTGGGACGACCAGAAGGTACGCGACGCGCTCGCCGCGAACGGACGCAAGAAGGTGGTCGTGGCGGGTCTGTGGACCGAGGTCTGCAACACGACGTTCGCGCTCTGCGCCATGCTCGAAGGTGACTACGAGATCTACATGGTGGCCGACGCATCGGGGGGCACGTCGAAAGACGCGCACGACTTCGCGATGCAGCGCATGGTCCAGGCGGGCGCCGTGCCCGTCACGTGGCAGCAGGTCCTGCTCGAATGGCAGCGTGACTGGGCTCACCGCGCGACCTACGACGCCGTGATGGCGATTGCGAAGGAACATTCGGGCGCGTACGGCATGGGCGTCGACTACGCGTACACGATGGTCCATAAGGCAGCGCAGCGCACGGCTACGCCGCACGAGGTGCTGCCGGCTGTACCGGCACGCTGATCGCCTCCGCGATCGCCGAAAGCGGGGCGATGCGCTCCGTGTGGAGTCGGCGGCAGCGCACGCGGTCTGCTGGTCGCTGCGCTGCAGTGCATTCCCCGCGAGGTACTCGGGTTGAACCGCGAGGTCTCGCATCAGCGTTCCAATCTCACGGAGAGACTGATCGTATGGAATCTTATCTGGTGTCCCTCGGTGCAGGGATGCTGATAGGCGTGATCTACAGCGTGATCAAGGTCCGCTCGCCCGCGCCCCCGCTCGTTGCCCTCATCGGCCTGCTTGGCATGTTGATCGGCGCACAGGCCGTTCCATCCCTGAGGCAGTTGTTGGGCTTTTAATCGAACTGATAGAAACGAGGAAACGCAAATGAGCGCAACCGTTACCCATCCCGATCTCATTTTGCACAATGGACGGTTCACCACGCTGGATCGTTCGAACCCGATCGCCAGTGCCGTGGCGATTGCCGATGGCCGCTTCGTCGCGGTCGGCAGCGATACCGACGTCATGCCGCTCGCGGGCCGCGCAACCAAAGTTATCGATCTCGGTGGCCGGCCGGTGCTGCCAGGCCTCATCGACAATCACCTGCATTTGATCCGCGGCGGTCTGAACTACAACATGGAGCTGCGCTGGGACGGCGTGCGCTCGCTCGCCGTTGCCATGGAGATGCTCAAGCAGCAGGTTGCGATCACGCCCGCGCCGCAATGGGTGCGCGTGGTCGGCGGCTTCACCGAGCACCAATTCGAAGAGAAGCGGCTGCCGACGCTCGATGAGTTGAACGCCGTCGCGCCGGATACGCCGGTCTTCATCCTGCATCTGTACGACCGGGCGCTGCTCAATGCCGCCGCATTGCGCGTGGTGGGCTACACGAAGGATACGCCGGAGCCGCCGGGCGGCACGATCATGCGCGACAGCGCGGGCAACCCCACCGGGCTGCTGCTGGCGAACCCCAATGCGTCGATCCTCTACGCGACACTCGCGAAAGGCCCGAAGCTGCCGCTGGAGTATCAATACAATTCGACGCGTCATTTCATGCGCGAACTCAACCGCCTTGGCGTGACCGGCGCGATCGATGCCGGCGGCGGCTCGCAGAACTACCCGGACGATTACGAAGTCATCCGCAAGCTTCATGATGCGGGCGAGATGACGGTGCGCATCGCGTACAACCTCTTCACGCAAAAGCCGAAGGCCGAAAAGGAAGACTTCGTGAACTGGACCGGCTCGGTCAGGTATCACGATGGTTCGGACTACTTCCGCCACAACGGTGCGGGTGAAATGCTGGTGTTTTCGGCGGCCGACTTCGAGGACTTCCGCGTGGCGCGCCCCGAACTGCCGCCCGGAATGGAAGGCGAACTCGAAGGCGTGGTGCGGGTACTCGCACAGAACCGCTGGCCGTGGCGCCTGCATGCGACCTATGACGAAACCATCAGCCGTGCGCTCGATGTGTTCGAGAAGGTCAACAAGGATATTCCGCTCGACGGAATCAACTGGTTCTTCGACCACGCGGAAACCGTTTCCGAGCGATCGATGGATCGAATCGCGGCGCTGGGTGGCGGCATCGCGGTTCAGCATCGCATGGCCTATCAGGGCGAGTATTTCGTCGAGCGCTATGGCGCGCAAGCGGCACAAGCCACGCCGCCCGTCGCGAGAATGCTCGAGAAGGGCATCAAGGTCTCGGCCGGCACCGATGCGACGCGCGTCGCGTCGTACAACCCGTGGGTGTCGCTCGCATGGCTCGTGAGCGGCAAGACAGTTGGCGGTCTGCGGATGTATCCGCAACGTAACCTGCTCGATCGCGATACCGCGCTGCGCATGTGGACGGAGTACGTCACGTGGTTCTCGAACGAAGAGGGCAAGAAAGGGCGCATGGTGCCCGGGCAGCTTGCCGACCTCATGGTTCCGGACCGCGACTTCTTCTCGTGCGCGGAGGACGACATTGCCGGCACCACCGCATTGCTCACGGTGGTCGGCGGAAAGATCGTCTGGGGCGCGGGCCCGTTCTCGCAACACGATCAGCCAATCCCGCCTGCAATGCCGGACTGGTCGCCGGTGCGCCAATACGGCGGCTATGGCGGCTGGGGCGCTACGCAGCGCGAGGGCGCGCCGCTCGGCCGCGCCGCTGCCGCGGCGATGTGCGCCTGCGCGAGCGCCTGCGATGTGCACGGCCATGCACATGCGAGCGCCTGGGCCAGTGCATTGCCGACTTCGGACGCAAAGGGCTTCTGGGGCGCATTCGGCTGCGCTTGCTGGGCGATCTGACATGGCGATATGGAACGGCAGCAGCAACCCCGCATGGGTTCGCGTGCTGCTATCGCAGCCGTGGGTTGGGCCGCTCGTGCGCCTTGCGCTCGTGTCCGCCTACCTCATCGGCGGTGTCACCAAAGCGCTGAACTTCGAGGGCGCGATTGCGGAGCAGGCGCATTTCGGCCTGCACCCGGCCGCCCTCTGGGCAGCGCTCGCGGTGGCGGTCGAGATCGTCGGCTCGCTATGCGTGGTATTGCGCCGCTTCACGTGGATCGGCGCAGGCGGCCTCGGCATGCTGACCGTCGTCGCGATGCTGGTTGCCAACGACTTCTGGAACCATGCCGGTGTCGAGCGCTTCATGGCGCTCAACAGTTTTTTCGAGCATCTGGGACTGATCGCGGGGCTCGTGCTCGCGATCCTGCTCGGCGATTCGCAGCGTCCGGCCGGCGAGAGCCGCGCCTGACCGATTGATCAGTACGATGAAATATCAAGGAAATTCCGCTATGAAAGCAATTCGCACTGCCTTAGTTGCCCTGATGATCGCGGGCGGTCTCGTCGCCGCGCCCGTTTCTTTCGCGAAGCCGCCCGTAGCGCCGGTCGAAGCGCCGTCGGTCGCAGTCGGTCCGCAGTACGACACGACGCACGTATACGTGGCACCAGAGGACTTCGACCGCTTCACCGACAGCTTCGCGGCGACGTTCGGCGGCAGCAAGTCGAAGCAGGGTGTGTTCCAGGTCACGCCGACACCGAGTCAGACGATGTCGCAGCTCGTATTTACCCCGGCAGGCACGATCTCCGTGTTCGGCTTCAAGACGCCCATGCCGTATCCCTTCGGCGCGGAGCGCACGGGCTACCTCGTGACGGACATGGACGCGGCGGTGAAGTCGGCGCGTGCACTCGGTGCCGATGTGATCGTCGATACGTTCCCCGACCCGATCGGCCGCGATGCGATCATCACGTGGCCGGGTGGTACCAACATGCAGCTCTACTGGCACACCGAGGCCCCGCACTACGACAAGCTGCAGACCATTCCCGAGAATCGGGTCTACGTGTCGCCGCAAAGCGTGCACAAGCTGGTTCACGATTTCGTCAAATTCTCGCACGGCAAGGTGGTGTCCGATGACCTGAAGGCGCCGGGTGTCGAGATCGGCAGACCTGACGACACCTATCGCCGCATTCGAATCGAATCGCCGTTCGGCAAGATGACCGTGCTCGTGACGGACGGTCATCTGCCTTACCCGTTCGGGCGCGAAGTGACCGGCTACGAAGTATCGAATCTGGCCGATACGCTTCAAAAGGCGAAGGCCGCTGGCGTCAATGTGCTGGTGCCGCCGTTCACCTCGGCCGGGCGTGATGCCGCGGTCGTGCAGTTCCCGGGCGGCTATATCGCCGAAATTCACGCAGGCGCGGCGCAATGAAGTCCGAGGACACGATCCTTGCCGCGATCGCCGGCTTTGTCGACACGCTGAGCTTCGTTGCACTGTTCGGTCTGTTCACCGCACACGTGACGGGCAACTTCGTGTTGATTGGAGCCGGCATCGCCGGCTCGGGGCAGGGCGTTCTGCTCAAGCTGATCGTGTTCCCCGCGTTTATCGGCGGGGTCGTTCTCAGCAGCCTGCTCGTGCGTTGGCTCTCGCAGGGGCATGCGCGTCAGGGCGCACGCCTGCTCTATGCGGTGCAGGCCGTGCTGATCGTCGGCTTTTGCCTCGCCGGCGTATGGGCGACGCCGGTCAGCCGGCCCGACAGCTTGCCTGTCATCGTGGCCGGCGTCGTGGGGGCGTTCGCGATGGGTGTGCAGAATGCGCATCCGCGCCTGATCCAGCGTCCTGGCGTGCCGAATACCGTAATGACGGGCAACGTCACGCAAGCCGTTCTGGACGTGATCGACATGCTGTCGCCGGGCACGGTCGACAGTGTGCGCGCCGCGGCGCGCTCGCGCTTCGGGTCGATGATGCCGGCCATTGTCGCGTTTGCGGTTAGCGCGGTGGCCGGGGCACTGGGGGTGGTCTACATGGGCTTCTGGGCGCTGCTTGCGCCGGCGTGCGCCCTCGTCGGGCTCGCGGCGACCACGGGAGAGCATGAGCGCGCGATCGCACCAGGGCACTCATGAATCCAGGCGGCGCAGGGAATCGCCCCGCTCAGGCCCGGCGCGTGAGCGGGACGGGCAAACACAAACACAAGCCGACACAGGCAAGGAAATCCATGGTATTGGGCACGATGCGCGGGCGTCGATTCGAGACGGCCGCGCGCTTGACGGCCATCGCCGGGCTGTTGCTGATGGGCGCCGACGCAGCGTTCGCGGATACGGCGGCGCAACCGGTTGCAGGTGCGAGCCTCGCGGCTGACTCGGCCGGTGCGACCACAGGCACGGTGGCGAATGACGCCACAACGACCGACGCGTGCAACGTCAAACGTCCTGGTGTGATGTTCAACCGCTGGCAGGAGGACTGGTCGGTGCTTGCGAACCCCTGCGTTCCGCGCAAGCCGCTCGACAGCCTCAAGTACATTCCGCTCGGCGGCGACCCCGCCTCATATCTGTCGCTTGGCGCGAACCTGCGTGAGCGTATCGAAACCAATGACGCCCCGCTGTTCGGTATCGGCTCTGCGCAGTCGGATACTTATTTGATTCAGCGCATCGAAGTGCATGCCGATGCACATCTCGCCGAGCACTGGCAGTTTTTCGTGCAACTCGTGGATGCGCGGGCGTTTGGCAAGAACGTGGTCACGCCGGTGGACAAGAATCCGCTCGATCTCGAGCAGGCATTCGTGGCCTACACCGGAGCGGTCGGCGGCGGTACGTTCAAGTTTCGCGTTGGCCGCCAGGAAATGGCATTCGACTTGCAGCGTTTCATTGCCGTACGCGATGGCCCGAACGTACGACAGGCGTTCGATGCTATCTGGGCAGACTACGAATACCAGAAGTGGCGCTTTATCGCCTACGCGACGCAGCCCGTGCAGTACCGTAACGCGACGGTGTTCGACGACGTGTCGAACCGCAATCTCACTTTCAGCGGCGTGCGTTTCGAGCGCCAATCCGTCGGGCCGGGTGATATGTCCGGCTACTGGTCGCGCTACAACAACACCAACGCGCGATACCTCGACGCTCAAGGTTCCGAGCACCGCGACGTCTGGGACCTGCATTATTTCGGCACGCGCGGCCGCGTCGATTGGGATGCCGAGGCGATGCTGCAGACGGGAACGGTCGGTAATAGTACGGTTCTCGCGTGGGCGATCGGCTCGCTCGCGGGTTACAAGCTCGACCTGCCGTGGACGCCGCGCGTCGGGCTGCAGATCGACGCTGCCTCTGGCGACCGGCACCCGCATGATGGGCGGCTCGAGACCTTCAATCCGCTATTTCCGAACGGCTATTACTTCACGCTCGCAGGCTATACGGGCTACGCGAACCTGATCCACATCAAACCATCCATCACGCTCAAGCCTTCGGCCAGTCTCACGCTGCTTGGCGCGCTGGGCTTCCAGTGGCGCGAGACGACCGGCGACGCCGTGTACCAGCAGCCGAGTCAGCCAGTGCCGGGCACGGCGGGCAAGGGCAGCCGGTGGACCGGCATGTATGTGCAGTTGCGCGCGGACTGGACGATTGCGGCAAATCTGGTAGGTTCGGTCGAAGCCGTGCACTTCCAGGTGGGAAACTCGATTCGTGAGGCGGGCGGCCGCAATGCCGACTACGCCGGCGTCGAACTCAAGTACGGGTGGTAGGACTCGTCGGCGATCAGGCTCGTGGCGATCCCGGCCGCGTGAGGAGCGTTGCCGGGATCGCGCCATTTGTCAGCCTCGTTCAGGCTCCGATTACGGCTGGCCCGATGGACGAAGGGGCTCGTTGTTCAGGTGCTCAAGGCTAACAGCTTGCCGAGAAGGTTAACATCGCCTTCGAGAGATTTTTGAGTTGCCCGCTTAGGGGCGTGCTCGTCGAAGGCGCATTGGAACTTCTCTGAGACGTACGCCCGGGTGCATTCGAACAGGCTATACATCGCCTCTGGCCCGTCGAAACAGACGTTAACAAGTGACTTCGAGACCAGCTCATCCATGCTTTCAATCAAGCCGCCTGTCGTCACTGCCATGTGGTTGACGACTCCACGCAGCGAATCAAAGCTGAACGGTCTGTCGAACCGGTAAAGTTGAACGAGCAGGGCCTGGGCCGGGTCGCTCAACAGGTCGAAGCTGGCATCAAAGGCTGCCTGTAGACAGCGATGCCGCGCCGTCGCAGTGCGGTATCCCCCGGACAGGAACGACAGTCCATCGTTCAGCAGGCGTCGCACGCCTTCTACGCCCAATAATTCCGCTCGTCCGGCGGCCAACTCGATTGCAAGTGGAATACCATCCAGGCGCTGACAAATCTTTGCGATGCTCTCTATCTCAGCGATGCGAGGGACAAACCTCGGGCGCATCTGCTGCGCATGGTGGACGAACAGCTGGACAGCCGGGCTGTTCAGCATCTCGTCGCAACGGTCCGTGAGTTTGGGAACATCAAGCGGATGCACCCTGAAGACCGTCTCACTTCGAATCCTCAGCGGCTCCCGACTCGTAACCAGGAACTGGATATTCAGGCTTGCTGCCAACAATGCTTCTACGATTTGTGCAACAGCTGAGATGACATGCTCCGCGCCATCGAGTATCAACAACCACGGCGCATTCGATAGCGCTGCTCTTAAACACTCGGAAGAGACGATTTCCTCCGGCATTTCGACGCCGCAACCGCACGCGATGGCACTCAGCACCTCGTCAATCGTGGCTAGGGACGCAAGATCGACAAAGGCCACCGTCGCCGGGCATGACGGCACTATCCGATAGGCGACTTCAAGTGCAAGGCTCGATTTTCCGACACCACCTGTGCCCGTCAGCGTAAGCACCTGGGACTCCACCATTGCCTCGGCTGCCTTGGCGACGACTACGTCTCTCCCGACGAAATTCCGGACGCGGCGCGGGAGCGGCCGCGGACCGGCGGCGGTACGGAATTTCGGGGGTACGTCCTGAGACGGGGCCAACCGGTAGCCACGGCGGGCGACCGTGATGATGAGGTCCCGGTCATCACCCAGCGCCTTGCGCAGCGCAGAGATGTTGACGTCGATATTGCAGTCTTCGACGATGGTGCCGGGCCAGACCGTCTGCATCAGCTCGGACCTCGACACCACTCGACCCTGTGCCGAGGCGAGCGTCACCAGCAGGTCGAAGGCGCGCGAGCCCAGCCGCACATCCTGGCCATCACGCCGCAAGCGTCGCGCGTCCATATCGAGTTCGATTCGGCCGATTTTCATAAGGTCGCCTCCAGCAAGGGAAATGGACACGCGTGTCTTCGCCATCGGTGAGTGGTGAAGTCAGGTCGGTTACCGCCGGAGTGCGCGCTTTATAACGCTGCTGGCGTGTCTGAACGCAGCGTCTGTCGGACTGGTTTCAGCCAGGCCATCGAAAACCATAAAGTCATGAATCGTGCCGATATAACGAGCGGCATTGACTCTGACGCCGGCGCGCATGAGCTTGCGGGCATATTCTTCGGCGTCATCTCGCGTAATGTCGTTCTCTGCTGTGATGACGAGTGCGGCAGGCAGGTCTTCGAGTTCGTCGGGTTTCGACTGTATCGGCATCGCCGCCGCGAGCGACCGAGATTTCTCGGGAAACTGCGACTCGATAAAACGCTCCAGCGCTCTCGCCGTCATACCGGGCCCCGTCGCGAACTGACGATATGACTGCGTGGTGGAATCTGCCGACAGGATGGGGCAGAACAGCACTTGCAGGTGCAGACTCGGGCCATGCCGGTCCCTCGTCCATCGCGCCATGACTGCAGCGATGTTTCCGCCTGCACCGTCGCCGGCCACCGCAATCGCGCGAGCATCGACCTGCAGCGCTTCGGCATTTGCAGCGACGTATTGCAGTGCGGCGTATGCCTCTTCGTTTTGTGTCGGAAACAGCGCGCGAGGTGCAGGCGAACAAGAGACGAAGACAACCGCCACCTCTGCTTCAGCCGAAAGGCGTGACACGAGCCTGCGGTGGGTTGCGAAGCTCGCCATGCGCCAGCCGCCGCCCGGATAGTAGAGCACGACGGGCAGTAAGCCCGGCGTGCCGGCCGGTCGCACGATGTGCACGTCAACGGAGCCAGTCGGTCCAGTCTTGAAGGTCAGCGCTTCGGTCGTGACGGCATAGTCGTCCGCGAAACTGTTGTCACTGTCGGCGCGGCAGGGGAACGACGGCTGTTCGGCGAGCAGCGAATCCGGATGCATGCCGGCTTCGGAGACCAGATCGAGAAATTGCTGCGTCTCGGGGTCCAGTACTGGGTGGGACGACCATGGCGTCGCGAGACGCGGTGACGCGGAATCGACGGTACTTGCAGGCGGAACGTGGTCCATGAAAGCCGACATATGAGAGTTCAGCGGTTGGGGGGACTCCCACTCGCGCCACAGACAGTGTCAACTGCACCTGCTGAGCCTGAAACGATGTCGAGTCCCGGTAACCGCTATTCTCCAGGCAATGCGCCGGGACCGTTCAGTTAAAGTTTGCTAAGAAGCGTTAGCCGCAGGTGCAAACCCGGCAGCGCGTCCGCGTCAGGCGCCGCCTCCGCGAGGCTCACCCTTGCAAGGTGCGGCCCATTACACGCTCGAGCGCGCATGCTCATGAAGCACCTCGCTCACCCAGGACGGCTCTGCAACGCGATCCGCCAGAATCAGCGCATCCATGGAGACTTTGCACCCGGCGCTTGCAAACGCTTCCAGTTGGGGAACAGTTGCTCTGGAAAGGGCGATAGGCCTGCCGCCAAGAATGTTTTCGAATCCTTCCCCGTAGATGTCCCAATGCGCCAATCCCCGCCGGCTCGTGCACTCGCGAAGCTTGCGGGTGAGCTGCCGGGCGAAGTCATGCTCGCCTGCCCAGATCATGACGGGTATTGAGCCGAGTGCGAGGCCGTAGACGATCGACAGGTCGTGCCCGATCGAAGCGACGAGCTCGGCGCAGTCCCTTGCCAGCTTCACAGGGCGCTCAGTCTCGCCTTGCAGCCAAAGAATTCGCATGTACACCACCATGCTTGCGATGCGGCCATCCATTTGTGCATCATTTGCCCTTGCAAGATTTTCCCGCGTGGGGCCAGCTTCGAGGGCGATGACCTGTTCAATCAGCGTTCGCGCTTTCGCCTGGTCGCCGAGGTAGTGGTGTGCAAAGGCGAGATTGCGGCTCGACATCTGATTGAGCGTGGAGTCTCCGAAACGATTCGCGAATGCCTGCATCGCCTCGGCCAGTGCAAGACCTTCCACGTATCGACCTGTGACAAGCCGATGCGCAAATACGCCCCACAGAATGCGAAATTCCAACGCCTCGTCACCCAATCGTCGGCTCAGGGCGCAGGCACGTTCAAAAGCACGTGCCATTTCGATGGTTGGCCCACGCGTGTGCCAGAGCGAGTGTCCGTAGGCCACCAGCAGTTCGACGTGTCGCGTGCTACCGGCCTGCTCCGAGCCCTCAACGGCTGCAATGGCGTGTTCCGCCATGCTAAGGAACTCGTGCGGCCGCGACAGATGGAGCCAAAGTGGTGCCGTGGCGATAACGAGGTCGATTTCGAGCTCGGAATCCCCCTCCTGATGCGAGGCCCACTCGAACGCCGCGCGGATATCGTCAATTCGCTTGCTGAGCTGGGCGAGCCATTGGGGTTGCGCCTTGCCCTCCCAGGCGGCGCCCAGGTCCGCGAAGGTCTCGCAGCAATGTATCGTAAGCAGGCGCCAGGCCTCGTTCGCTTCGCCGGCTTCCAGCAATCGAAGGTGTGCGTATTGGCGGGTTGTATCGAGGAGCCGATACGGGTTGTCGGCATCACTGATATCACGTGCGACAAGCGACTTGGCGACAAGGCCGCTGATTGCGTCACATACCGCCAGTTCATCGATCTGCCCACGACCTGCCACGGCAACGGCTTCACGAATGCCAAACGAAGAGCGCATCACCGACAGCCGGCGCAGGACGTGCTGCTCATGCGAGTCCAGCAGCTCGTAGCTCCAGTCAAGCGTCGCTTTCAACGTTTGATGCCGCGGCAATGCGGTTCGGCGCCCTTGTGTGAGTAGCGCAAAGCGGTCGTCCAGGCGCGCGGCGATCGCACCCACGTCCATGTGCGCGACGCGCGCCGCGGCAAATTCAATCGCCAAAGGAATTCCGTCCAGGCGCCGGCAAATGTCGGCCACGGCGCCGATGTTCGAAACCGTGAACTGAAAGGCGTCGTCGGCAGCCTTCGCCCGGTCGTGAAACAACGAGATGGCCGGATAACTTCCGGCCTCCTCGATGCCAATCCTCGCACCCACTTCCGGAAACGGCAGGGCCGACAGCCGATGCACCGACTCGCCATCCGCGCGCAACGGCTCCCGACTTGTTACCAGAAGGTACACGCCAGATGCGCCTTGCAGCAATTGTTCCGCGACCTGCGCAACCGCCTCGACGACATGTTCGCAATTGTCCAGGATCAATAGTATTGGCGTGTCGCCCAGTGAGGCAAGCAGGTCCGGGACTGGCTTGCCGCTGAATACGGCGACGCCGAGCGTCGACGCCACGGTACTGGCGACGCTCGCCTTGTCGGAAACGGGGGCGAAGTTGACGAATAGTGCCCGGATACCGGTACGCTCGGAAAAGCGATGCGCTATAGCCACGGCGACCGTGGTCTTGCCGATGCCGCCCGGACCGGCGATGGTCAATAGCCTGCGTTCGGGGAGCTGGTCGGTCAGGCCGTCAATGACATCCTCCCGGCCGATGACCCGGGTGAGGGTCACGGGCAACGCTCGCGCACCTTCATCGGGGGTACGGGCCGGCGCAGTCGGCGTGGCGGCGGTGAATTGCGTAGCCCTCGTGGAATTGACCGGCACCGCGAGCCGATAGCCGCGTCCATTGTCGTTCACGATGTAGCGGCTGTCCGATTTGCCATCGCTCAGCGCTTTCCGAAGCGTGGAAACGTGCACACGAAGCGCGCCATCGTCGACCACGCTTTCTTTCCAGACCTGGTCGCGCAGTTGACGCGTTGAGACCAGTTCGCCACCGTGCTCGGCTAGCACGATAAGAATGTCGAGCGCACGACTCCCAATGCGGACTTCATCGCCATTTCTGGTGAGGACACGCTGCGGGAAATCGATGCGGAACGGGCCGAAAGTCAGGCTATACCGGGCAACCATCAAACCACCATGCAGGTCAATAGTACGGCCATCCGTTACGGCCACACTAAATATCTGATGATTCTATCACCGCAAAGTCTGATTTCCTGTCTGTGCGGATGGATGAGTCTTCGCCACGTCGATGACGAAAGCATCCAGTGTCCTTTGCCGTAACGAAGACGGGGGCTCAAATCAATTGTTAAGAGGCCAGTCGCCAAAAATCCCGCAGAGCCTCAGGCTGCGCGGCCGTGTAGGGCGCTTGCCGCGAGGTTTGGGTGAAATCCTCGTCGGTGTGTTGGCCGCTGGCGTACAGGGCGTATCGTTCCACGATTGCGTCCAGTTCACCGGCCTCGGCAAGCTTTTCTCTTCCGTACGCGCGGGCCAGCGCCAACACGTGATAGGTGACCACGGTGCCTTCGAAGCGAATCTCGACCATCGATTTGTCGACGAGCTCGCAGACGCAATCCATCACCGCCGAGTCATTGAGAGCGTCATCGCGGGCGATCAGGCACGCGGCCTCAGCGTTGAACGGATAGCCGAACACGCAAAAGCGCCGAAATACCGCCCGCTCCCGGTCGCTGAGCATCTCGAAACTCCAGTCCAACGAGGCTCGCAAGCTTTTCTGTCTTTCCTGCGCGGTTCTGAAGCCGCCGCCCAGGTAGAGCAACGGTTCCTCGAGCCCAACTCGGAGATGCTCCAGTCCAAGAATCGAGGCGCGCCCCGCCGCCAATTCAATGGCCAGTGGGACACCGTCCAGGCGTCGACATATGTCGTCGATCAGCCGTAGGCGGTCACAGCTCATATCCATGTTCTGCCCATTGGAGAACAGACGTCGCTGGAACAGCCGAAAGGATGGGGAGCGAAGCGCTGCCCCAGGGGCATCCTCGACGTCAGGCAGTGCAAGCGGGCCGACGCGGTAAACAACTTCACAGGGCACGCGAAGCCGCAGTCTGCTGGTAACGAGGAAGCGCAGCTCGGACGTATAACGGCAAGCGAACTCCAGGAACTGAGCCACGTATTCGACGACATGCTCGGCATTGTCGACGATGAGCAAGCCCTTCGTGCCCGCGAGCATCAGTGCAACGCGCTCGAGGTCGGATTCCCCGCTGTCGACCGGGATACCATAGCTGGCGGCCAACGCCTGAGCCACGCCGCGACAGGTGTTGTGGGCGGCAAGCTCGACGAAGTGAATCGCGGGGTCGCATTGCGCCGAAACGCTGCGGGCAATTTCCCGGGCAATCGATGTTTTGCCGATTCCCCCGGCGCCCACAAGCGTTAGAACGCGTGTGGATGGCAGCAGCGACCTGATTTCCGCGATGGCGCTTTCCCGCCCGATCAGTCGCTCTTCCCTCGGCGCCACGTCCGATTTGACGCGAATGGGGCGGTCCTGCGCAACCTCGTCAAAGCTGGGTGCGTCGATTCGGGAGGCTATCAGTTGGTAGCCACGTCGTGGCACCGTTACAATGAACTTGCCATCGCGGCCGAGTGCCTTGCGGATCCAGGAGAGGTGCACATGGAGGTTGTTTTCCTCGACAACCGTATCCGGCCAGACCACCTCCATGAGTTCATTCTTCGTGACGACGCGGCCGGCTGCCAGAGCAAGCACAGCGAGGATGTCGAATGCGCGAGCCCCCAGTTCCACTACCTCACCGCGACGGCGCAACAATCGCACGCTGAGGTCGATCTCGCATTCACCAATTCGGATAACCCGCGCACCGGAAGTGCATGTCGAGGGGCGTAGTATTGCTTGAGTCATGGCGCTTTCGTCCGTGGGCAACCCGGAGGTTTCGGCGGGCAGCTGAGTTATTCACTAGTTGTCATGCCGCGTACGGTCGGTGTCGCAAGGATATTAGCTGAGTCGTATTTTCCGCCTTGTGAACGCCGCATTAATTATTGTTAATGTTTTTACAAGTGGGGACGTGGCAGTTTTCGGCCGAGTGGGTGTGAGAGGTCAGCATTGACAAAATATGGACGAAACGTTAACGAAATTTAATGAGCGCATGGAAGCTTGTGTTTTCGGGCGAAGCGGATAATCCAGGGTTGGCTGTCGATCAGAAGAGAGCGGCATCACTGCCGAGATGCGTTAACTGCCCGGCTCGGCATCCCCAATTCAAAAGTCAAACTGATGAAAATCTTGTTAGTAGAAGACAACGTGCAGGTGGCCGGCTTCCTGAAAAAGGGTTTGACGGAAGCGGGTCATGTGGTTGATTCCGCGGATAACGGCCGCGACGGGATGTTTCTGGCCATGGGGGGCTGCCCTTACGATGCAATCATCCTCGACCGCATGCTGCCGGGCGGGCTTGACGGACTTAGCATCGTCGCGGCAATGAGGGCAACCGGGAGCAAGGTCCCGGTGCTTATCCTGAGCGCCCTCGATGCTGTCGACGAGCGGATTCGGGGTCTCAAGGCAGGCGGTGACGACTATGTGGTCAAGCCGTTCGCGTTCGGAGAAGTGCTCGCGCGACTGGAGGTGCTCATGCGCCGGTCACCGAGTGAAGCGGTCGAATCGACGCTCAAGTGCGCGGACCTGTGCATCGACCTTTTTTCACGCAAGGTGTCACGTGCCGGGAAAGTCATTGTCCTCAAGCCGCGCGAATTCAAATTGCTCGAATATCTGGTGCGGCACGCCGAGCAGGTCGTCACCCGGACGATGCTCCTCGAGAACATCTGGGACTACCACTTCGACCCGCAGACCAACGTGGTGGATGTGCATGTCAGCAAGCTTCGGCAAAAGATCGATGCCGGGTTTGAAGTGTCACTTCTAAGAACTGTTCGAAACGCTGGGTACATGCTTTCGGCAAATGGATAACAGCCGGTGTCGGAGTGGAGAGGGAACGGCGGAGACTCATGGATATCGAAGAATCGGCGACGCAAATGTTATGGGACGATGGTCTGTTCGTCCTGTCGCGAATCGACGCTGGCGACGGCCGGACGTCACGGTTGTCACTGAGGCCAACGGCTAGTCAGCCCTCCGGTCAAACGCTGGCCTTGCTCGAGAACGCCTTTTCGCTTCGTGCCCACCTGGATGGACCCCGCTTCACGCAGCCTGTTGAGTTCGTCCGCGATAGTTCTTCCATTACGCTGCAGCTCGAGGACCCGGGCGGCATCGTGTTGCCTGCACTCGATACGTCTCTGTTGTCATTCGGCCAGATCGTGACGATAGCCGCGAACGCCACGGCTGCCCTTGAGATGTTGCACAGGAAGGACGTCATACACAAGGATGTCCGGCCGGCGCATCTTCTTGTCAACCCAGCCAACTGGGCAGCGGCTCTGACGGGCTTCGGTCTGTCGACGCGCGTCGATTCTGCTGGAAAAGAGTCGACTCACCCGGTCATCCTCGCGGACGCACTTCCTTACCTGGCTCCCGAGCGCACTGGGCTCGTCAACCGGCCGGTCGACGCTCGCGCCGATCTATACTCGCTGGGCGTCCTCATCTACTGGATGCTGACGGCAAAGTATCCGTACTCTGCTAACTCCCCTGGGGAATGGCTTTACTGTCATACGGCGAGGAAGCCAGTTCCTCTGCGCGAGCGCGTTCCTGACGTTCCTGAATCGCTTGAAGCCATCGTCGAGCGATTGCTCGCAAAAGCGGCGGAAGACCGCTACCAGACCGCGCGCGGAGTCGAATACGACTTGCGTCTGTGCGCGGAGCAACTGCGCACAGGAGACTGCCTCGCGCCATTTGCCCTCGGAACGGCAGACTCTGACGACCGGCTGCTGATACCAGACCGACTGTATGGGCGGGAAGCGGAATTGAGCGCACTGACTCAAGCTTTCGACCGCGTGGCTCATGACGGTACGACCGAATTCGTGCTGGTGTCCGGTTACTCAGGGATCGGGAAGTCATCGCTGGTTGGAGAATTCCACCAAACGCTGAGCCGCGGGCGATTTGCGTCGGGCAAGTTCGATCAGTACAAGCGAGATATCCCCTACGCGACGATTGCACAGTGCATGGAGACAGTCGTCGAACAGATCATCAGGGAGGACAAGCGCGAACTGGTGAAGTGGCGCAAGCGCATCCAGTACGCGATGGGACCGCATGGCCGCCTGCTCACCGACCTCATCCCCGCGCTGGAAGAACTCGTCGGGCCGCAACCGGCAGTCGCCGAATTGCCGCCTCTGGACGCTCAGAAGCGCTTCGTCACTGCTTTGATTCGCTTCATTGGAGCGTTCGCGACACCCGCACAGCCGCTTGTACTGTTTCTGGACGATCTCCAATGGCTGGACGCAGGAACCATTTCGATACTGGAGGCGCTCGGCCGAGGCTCCGCTATTGCCCACTTTCTGCTCATTGGAGCCTTCCGTGACAACGAGATCGGCCCCAGTCACCCTCTCGCTCGCGTGATCAGCGACATTCGAGAAGGCTCGGTGCCAGTTCATGACGTGTTGCTGGCCCCCTTGGGGGTTGGCGATGTGGAGCGACTCGTTTGCGATACCACTCGTGGTGATTCAGCAGAGGCCAGAAGGCTGGCGCGACTGATGTTCGAGAAGACGGGCGGAAACCCGTTTTTTGCGGTTCAGTTCCTGCGCGTCCTCGCCGAGGAAGGTCATCTGACGTTAAACCGTGCCTCGCGGGAATGGGTGTGGAATGTCGAGCAGATTGCGCAGGGAGCTTTCCCCGATAGCGTAGTTGACTTGCTGGTGAACAAGATCGTGCGGTTGTCTGACCGCGCGCGACGGCTGCTCGTTGATTTCGCTTGTCTTGGTGCCACGACGGCTACGTCGGTATTGGCGCAGGTGAGCGGGCAGTCAAGCGGAGAAGTCGACTCGGCGCTCGGCGAGGCAATCGAGCAAGGCCTGGTTTACCGCCGTTCGGAGGGCTACGCTTTCGTCCACGACCGGATTCAAGAGGCTGCATACGCGTTACTTGGGGAGGCCGAGCGCGCGCCATCGCATCTTCGCATCGGAATGCGGCTGGATACGGGAGACGCCGACCCGAATCTCGAGCGGAATATTTTCGAGGTCGTCAACCAGTACAACCGGGCACTCCACGCAATCAGCGACTCTCGGGTCCGCACGCGCGTAGCCCTCCTGAATCTCCGCGCTGGCCGTCGCGCGAGAGCAGCGGCTGCCTACGGTACGGCGCTGAACTATCTCACAGTAGGGAGTCGGATTTTCGGCGAGGATGCGTGGGAGACCCATTACTGCGAGAAGTTTTCCCTTGAGCTTTTGCTCGCAGAATGCACGTTCCTCGCTGGCAGTCCAATCCAGGCAGACGACCGCCTGCGTCGTCTCGAAAGATATGCCGGGAGCGTACGCGACAAGGCCGCAGTGGCTTTCCTTCGGATCACGCTGCATACCGCCCTGGACAAGATGCACGCCGCGGTAGAAATTTGCCTGAGCTATCTTCGCGAGGTCGACGTCAATTGGGTACCCCATCCGGACAGGGAAGAGGTCGATAGAGAGTACGCGAAGGTGGTCGCTCATGTTCAACGCGGCTCGATTGCAGAATTGCGTGACAATCGATTGCTCGATGACGAAGCGCTTGAGGCGACGCTGAACGTCTTCACAGCCGTTTTGCCGCCCGCATTCTTCACTGACGAAAACCTGGTGTGTCTTGTGCTGACGCGCATGGCGAATCTCAGCATAGCGCACGGCAACACCGATGCATCTGCGTTGGGTTTCGCCTATTTAGGAATGGCTGTCGGTCCATTCTTCGGCGACTACGAGAACGCCCACGAGTTTGGCAAGCTCGGGATGGCGCTCGTCGATGAGAAGGGGCTTGACCGGTTTCGCGCCCGTGTCTACCTGTGTTTCTCGTATCACGTCATGCCGTGGACAGAGCCGATACGAACAGCGATTCCGCTCTTGCGACGAGCATTCGAAGTGGCAACACAATGCGGCGACCTGACATACATCGGGTTCAGCAGTTGTTGCCTGGTCACCACTCTGCTCGCCGCCTCTGCGCCACTAGCCGAAGTTGAAGAGCAGGCAGTCGAACGGCTGCATGTCGTCCGGTCCGCCGGATTCGGGTTGATTGTCGACATCATTGATTCGCAGCTCTCATTGATTCGTGAATTGCGCGGCGGCGCGTCATGGTTTGGTTCACCCGAATCGGAATATCCGAACGCGAAGGCTCTGGAACAGCACCTCGAAGGCAATCGGGCACTCGACATTGCGGCATGCTGGTACTGGATTCGCAAACAGGAGGCGCGCTACCTGGCGGGCGACATCGCTGGTGCGATGGAGGCAGCGAACAAGGCAGCCCCCTTGTTGTGGACGACATGGGGGCACCAGGAACTCGCCGTTTACCACTTCTTTTCTGCGCTGACGTGGCTCCAGGAGTGGGATGCCCACTCATCGCAAGCCGACGTTCTCGCTGACGCGAGGCTTGCCGAGCACGTGAACAAGCTCCGCGCTTGGGCATTGAGCGGTCCGACGAACTTCGCCGCGCGTGCAGCGCTGGTCGAAGCAGAAGTCGCACGCGTGCGCGGCAACGCATTTGAAGCCATGCGGCTATACGAGCGAGCCATCGAAAATGCAAAAACGCACCGATTGCTGCATGTCGAGGCGCTAGCCAGCGAGATAGCCGGACGGTTCTATGCCAACCGCGGCTTCGCGACCATCGCCGCGGTGTACTTGCGTAATGCCCGATCGGCCTACCTGAACTGGGGGGCAACGGCGAAAGTCAGAATGCTGGAGGCGGCATATCCTGACCTCGGGGCTAACGAGCCGGGAGGTCCGTTGTCAGGTGCCGTGGAAAGTCAGCTGGAGATGGAGACGGTCGTCAAGGCGTCACAGGCGATATCGAGCGAAAGGGTACTCGACAGTCTGATGAATACACTGATGACCATCGTGCTCGAGCACGCGGGCGCGCGGCGCGCGCTGCTCATCCTTCCGCACGAAGAGCAGCTTTACATTGAAGCCGAGGCCAACGAGGGAAATAACGTCCGCGTAGAGCGGCGAACTGCCTCGCCGCGGAACTTGCCGCTCTCCCTGCTTCACCATTGTCTTCGCACCCACGAAACGCTTCTTGTCGATGATGCGACGACGGAAAACCCGTTTGCCTCTGACGAGTATTTCAGTGGCAAAGGCTCACGCTCGATGCTCTGTTTGCCCCTCATCAAGCAGACGAGACTGGTCGGCGCGCTGTACCTCGAGAACGAGCTCGCGCCGGGCGCGTTCACGCCGCCGCGCATGGCGGTGCTCAAGTTGCTGGCGTCCCAGGCGGCGATTTCTATCGAGAACGCCAGCCTGGAGAAGGTCGAAGCACTTCTCGAAGAAAAGGACGCTCTGCTGAAGGAACTGCACCATCGGGTGAAAAACAATCTGCAGCTGATTAGTAGTCTTCTCAACCTTCAGGCAGCTCGTGTGCAAGATAAGGTCGTGGCGGAGCTGTTTCAGGAGAGCCGAAACCGCGTTCGCTCGATGGCGATGGTCCATGAAAATTTGTATCGTGCGGGCAACTTCGCGCGAATCGACATGGCGCCTCATATCAGGAATCTGTGCGCGCACCTGTCGCGCGTTTACGAACTGAGTCAATCGAACGTCATCCTGGAGGTTGTCGTCGACGACGTTCAGCTCGACATGAATCGCGCGATAGGATGCGGCATGATCGTCAACGAGCTAGTTTCGAATGCACTCAAGCATGCGTTTCCGAACGGTCGAAGCGGGCGGCTGCGCGTTGGGCTGGCCGCGGAAGAAGACCATCGGTGCCGCTTGAGGGTCGCCGACGACGGTATCGGCTTGCCGCCAGAGTTTTCACTTGAGCGTGCCGAATCCCTGGGACTGCAGCTCGTATTCGACCTTTCCCGGCAACTCCACGGGTCAATCGAGGTTAGTCGCGAGAGAGGGACGGCCTTTGACATTGATTTCAGACTCCAGCAAACGGGCGGCCACTAACATGTCTTCTGCGCGAATACTGATTGTCGAAGACGACCGGGTGGTCGCTCGTGACATTGCCCAACAAATGACTCGCTGCGGGCACGTCGTCATAGGTTGCGTGACGACCGGCGAGGATGCGATAACGGTTGCCGCAAAGGAAAAGCCAAGCCTTGTCCTCATGGATGTGCGTCTCGAGGGAAAGCTGGACGGCATTGATGCGGCTCGTCAGTTGCGCGAGTCGCTCCGTTTGCCCATTGTGTTCCTGACGGCTTATGCCGACGAGGAAACGGTCCGGCGCGCCACAGTGACCGAACCATTCGGTTACGTCCTGAAGCCTTTCGACGACCTGCAACTGCGTACGGTTGTCGAGATGGCCCTCTATAAGCACGATGCGGAGCGTCAGCTGCGCGAGAGCGAGCAGCGTTATGCGGTTACGCTGGACTGCATCGGCGATGGCGTCATTGCGACTGACTGTAAGGGACACGTTACGCTCATCAATCCCGTCGCCGAGGCGTTGACAGAATGGTCGCGGGAAGACGCTGTCGGGCAGCCGCTCGAGAAAGTCCTCCGGCTAATCGACGAGGACACGAACGCGCCACTGAAATTCAGCGTGTCAGCAGCCCTGGGCGAGGGCGGCTTCGTTTCTTTTCCCCCGAAGACGATGCTCGTCGGTAGAGCAGGGCGCATGGTGTCCGTTGAAAATCGTGGAACGCCGATTGTGAACGACTCGGGCAACGTCATCGGCATGGTGCTCGTTGTGCGTGACGCTACAGCGTCACGTCAGGCAGCCGAGGCGGAAATTCTGCGCGAAACCAACGATCGGCTGGACGGCGCGATGCGCGGCTCGAAGGTCGGGGTGTGGGCCATTGATCTCGCGGGCGAAGAGGGGCGGGACCTGTCGCTGAGGTGCTGGAACATCCAGGCATGGCTAGGTTACACGGAGGCTGACGCCGCTCCCGGCATCGCGCGCGTGATGGAGGTCATCCACCCGGAGGACAGGCAACGCGTTTGCGCCGCGTTTTGGCGGTGCAGCCGGGAGCCAGGCGGGCTGTTTGGCATTGAACACCGCGTGCTCCATCGCGACGGGTCCTGGCGATGGGTCTTGACGCGTGGCGCGGGTCCTCGGTTTTCTTGCGGGCCGGCTACGCGCGTCTCTGGGACCATGGTCGATATTACGGACTTGAAGCGTGCAGAACTCGCACTGCGAACCAGCGAAGAGCGCTTCCGTGGAACCTTTGAAAACGCAGCCGTGGGTATTGTTCATTGTGACCAGAGCGGCCGGTTCCTTCGCGTCAACCGGCGCTATTGCGATATCGTTGGCTACAGTCGTGAAGAATTGCTCTCGATGACGTTCATGGAAGTCACAGCGGTTGGCAGTGTTCCAGAGAGCATCAATCAGTTCAAGAAACTGCTCAAAAACGACTTCTCGCATTACACGGAGGAAAAAGTCAACATACGGCGCGACGGATCGCGCGTGTGGGTCAGTGCGACCGTGTCGTTACAGCGTGATTCCAGCCAGCAGGTTCAGCATACCATTGCGATTATCCAGGACATCTCGGCGCGCAAAGCGCTCGAGGAGACGGTGCGTGTTGCCCGGGACGAGGCTGAATTGGCGAACAAGGCGAAGGACCAGTTCCTGGCTAACATCAGCCACGAACTCCGGACCCCGTTGAACTGCATTCTCGGATATACGCAGGTTCTGCGGCGCGATGACAACCTGAGCGTTCGTCAAAAGTCGCATGTTTCGCTGATCGAGCAAAGCGGGTCGCATCTCGTCACGTTGATTAATGATTTGCTTGACTTCGCGCGCGTCGGCGCCGGTCGAATTGACCTGGAGCTGAACGATGTTTTGCTCGCGCCGTTCCTCGAAATGCTTGGGGAGATGGTTGGCGTGCGGGCTCGTGAGAAGGGGCTCGCGCAGATTTGTGCGGCTGCGCCAAACCTGCCCGCAGTGATTCGCGTTGACGAGAAGCGATTGCGGCAGGTACTGCTCAATCTGCTCTCCAATGCCGTGAAGTTCACGGACATCGGAGAGGTGGCATTCTCGGTGAAGTTGGTCCGAGGTGGCGTTTTGAGGTTTGAAGTGAAAGATACCGGGATTGGCATTAAGCATGACCAACTCGAGCGAGTCTTCCAGCCATTTGAACAGGCGGGTGACATCGAGCGCAGGAGCGCCGGGCTGGGGTTGGGGCTTTCCATCAGCCAACATTTGGCACGGCTTATGGGCAGCGATATTCACGTCGAGAGTGAATACGGGCGAGGAAGTCGATTCTGGTTCGACCTCGCGGTTGAGTGTCCCGCTCACGAGCCGCTGGTGCGTGACGACGCCGGCGATCGGCAAGCTCCACGCGACGAATGCCTGATGTTTGCCGGACGTGACGGTGTGCGCCCGGCAACTGAACATGTGGCCGAGCGTCCGCGCCGGATTGGCGCAACGCCATCCGACGCCGAAGCGGTCTCGTCGTTCGTCCTGCCGCCGCGTGCGAGCATGGAGGTGTTGCACGATCTCGCGCGCAGAGGTTCGATGCGGGAGGTCATGCGACACGTTGAGTCGCTTCGGGCGAGCGACACCCGCTATACGGCATTCGCTACCAGAGTAGGCAACCTTGCGGAAAGCTTTGAGTCGCGAGAACTGCTCGTGCTCATCGAGAAACACCTGAACGGAAGTTAGTGCACATGTCGGATGAGTTCGAGAAAAATCCGCCCGTAGTCCTGGTGGTTGATGATACGGCACCGAATCTGGGCCTGGTCGTAGACTTTCTTGAGGGGAGCGGTTTGCACGTCTCGATTGCCCGGGACGGTGAAGAGGCGCTGAGTCGCGCGGCCCTCGTACGTCCGGACCTGATACTGCTCGACGTGATGATGCCGGGTCTGGATGGGTTCGAGGTTTGCCGCCGTCTGAAAGCGACCCCGGAAACGTGGGACATCCCCGTCATCTTCATGACCTCACTGTCGCACACCGAGGACAAGACCGTGGGGTTCCAGGTCGGGGCCGTCGACTACGTCACCAAGCCCTTGCAGATGGAAGAACTCCTCGCGCGAGTGAGAACCCACGTGAAGTTCCGGCGGCTACAGAAGGTCCTGCAAGAGAGCAATGCACGCTTGCACGACGAAGTGGAGAGGCGGCAGGCCGCCCAGGAGGCGCTGGTCGAGATGATCAGTAGCGTGCGCAACACATCGAATGCAATCGCTCACGATTTGCGAACGCCGCTGACTGAACTCCGGACGCGGATGGAGGTGATGATTCTCGATTTGAAGAAGAAGGTCGACGCCGACACGCTTGAGCGCCTGGAGGGTTCGCTCACCGATATCGACCGGGTGATCAGCATTTTTAATGCCCTTCTTCGTCTGGCGGAGATCGATGCAGGGGTGCGAAGGTCAGGCTTTGTTGCGAGCAATGTTGCAGATATCGTTTCCGAAGCGGTGGAGTTTTACCAACCGCTAGGCGACCTTCGAGGGATTGCCCTGTCGCAGACTTGTCCCGCCGAGCTGGAAGCGGTTGTGGACCCGCTACTGATTGCGCAAGCAGTCGGAAACGTGATTGATAACGGACTGAAGTTCGCATGTTCGCGCGTGCATGTGACAGTGAGCGAGCGCGAAGGACTCATCGAGATTGAAGTAGCGGACGATGGCCCGGGCGTTCCTGCTGCCGAGAAGGCGAAGGTAACGGAGCGCTTCTACCGGGGCGATGCGAGCCGGGGAACGCCGGGCGTCGGGCTCGGCCTCGCGCTCGTGAAAGGTGTCGCAACGCTGCATAGAGGCACGCTGACACTGGTGGACAACCATCCCGGACTCGTTGTGAAGTTGACGGTGTCCTGCCGATCCGACTATCGCCTCGAGGGGCAGCACTGAGAGAGGTTTGTGGCCGTGCTCGCCCCGAAAAGGGGCGAGGTCGGTGCGAACGAAGCTGCCGCGCAGTCGCATGTATACTTGTCGGCCCTGTTGCGCGATACGCGGCAACTTCGGTTCGTAAAGCATGAATAAACTTGTTTCCTATGTCAGCTCCATTCATGGGCTGTCCGGCCCTGTGACGATCGTGCGCCAGGACGTTTCAACGGAGACCTGGCGCGAACAGGACATCGAAGTTCACAAGCAGGAAATCACCTTCGCTTTCGACAACGGCGCGGTGATTCGCCGATCCCTCGAGTGGGATCAGGTGAGCTCCGATGCGCTCTGCGCCGAATGCTGGATCGACTATGTCGTGATCCAGCATCCCGCCGGCCTCAGCATCGATCCGGCGAGCCAGAGATTCGACAACGTCTGCCGCGAAACCTTCTGGCTGCGTTATCACACCGCATGACGTTGGCCCGGATGTCCGTCCAGTCAGTCTTGCCTCGCGGCCGCGTGGCTCTCGCCAAGCGCACCGTAAAAGACGCCGCCAATGATTGCGACGCCCAGTGCCGAGCCGATCTGAAACGTAGAAATCACAACCCCTGAGGCGAGTCCGGCATGCTTCGTCGGGACTCCGCCAATGACCGCCTCGATGCGCCGCTGCGGCTTGCATCGCTGTCGACATCGTGCGACCTGCGCAGTCTCGCGACCCGCAAGCTCGACGCAGCGGGGATCGCCTGGATCGACGTGTTCATAGGCGGTGGCACGCCGGCCGTCACCGTCGCTGTCTCGGCCGGGCTTGCCGTCGGTGCGTTCGCGCAGCGGGTCGCGCCGGTCGGTGTCATCGAAGTCGGCGCGCTGCTGGGGCTCCCCGCGCTTCCTCCTTCGGAAATCGTGCTGCATTCGAGCCTCTCGGATACGAGGTCGCGTGGAGCGCTGCGCACGATTGCCGCTGCGTTTCGCGAACATCGAGCGGCGATTCGATACTTGGCGTTGAGAACACTCCATCAGACAAGCGCATCACCTGGGCCCGCCAAGGAGGTTTGATGACGTCGAGTCATTAAACAAATGACACCCACGCTCTCGCGAAATCACCACGCCACACAGAGAATGCTTCCCAACACGGCATCCGCCGTAATCGAGGAGAACAGCATGTTTGCAATTACCGGTGTGACAGGACAGGTGGGCGGCGCGGCGGCACGCGCGTTACTCGACGCGGGGCACGCGGTGCGCGCCGTGCTGCGCGACGAAAGCAAGGCGGCACCGTGGCGCGAGCGCGGCGCGGAGGTGGCGATCGCGTCGTTCGAGGACGCCGACTCGCTCAGCGCCGCGTTTCGCGACACGGCCGGCGTATTCGTGATGATTGCACCGAATTTCGCGCCGCAGCCCGGTTATCCGAACGCGCATGCGGCGGCCGCGATACTGAAGGATGCGTTGTCGAAGGCGCGGCCGGGGCGGGTGGCGGCGTTGTCGTCGGTGGGCGGGCAGCGCGATGCGGGGCTCGGCCTCATCACGCAGGTGCATATTCTCGAACAGGCGCTCGCCGATCTGCCGCTTCCGACCGCGTTCCTGCGGCCGGCCTGGTTCATGGAAAACTCGTTGTGGGATATCGCACCGGCCCGCAACGCCGGCGTGATGCCGAGCTTTCTGCAGCCGCTCGATCGCGCGTATCCGATGGTCGCGACCGCGGATATCGGCCGCGTGGTCGCGCAGGCGCTCACGCAGTCGTGGCAAGGGCGGCGCGTGATCGAGATCGAGGGGCCAGGGCGCTATACGCAGCACGAGATTGCCGCGCTGCTCGCCGAGGCGCTCGGGCGGCCCGTCGAAGCGCAGACGGTGCCGCGCGAGCAGTGGGAGGCGCTGTTTCAGGCGCAAGGCACGGAGTGGCCCGCGCCGCGTATCGAGATGCTCGACGGCTTCAACTCGGGGTGGATCGATTTCGAGCAGGGGGTGAACGAGCGGGTGATTGGCATGACGTCGTATCGGACGGTGCTGGAGGAGTTGGTGAAGCGGGCGGGGTAACCAGGCCTTAGGCGGGATGCGCGCTCACGGTGGCCGGACGCTGTTGGCCCGCCTCGCAGCCGCGCCCCGCGCGCGTGCTAATCTTGCTCCCTTCGCGGACGTCCCGCGTCAGAGCAGACACCATGACGGAAGCCTTCGATCCGGACGGCATCGAGCAAGCGGTCTTCGTGGTCGGCGAACGCCATGCGACGCTGGACGAGCCGTGGCGCGCGTATCGGCGCGCGCGTCTGATTTACGTTAGCGAAGGCGTGCTGACCGTGCGCACGGCATCCGGCCGTTGGGTCGTGCCGCCCGCCCGCGCGCTGTGGATCGCCGCGAATACGCTGCACTGCCTGCACGCGACGCGGCCGGTGCAGTCGTATTCGCTCTACGTCGCAACCGATGCCGCAATGGACGCCACCGCCGCCGCCGCCGCCGACGCCGCGCCGCTGCCCGCGCAGACCGGCGCGCTGATCCCCGACACACTGGTGCAGGCGCTGCTCGCCGCCGCGGCCGATCTGCCGCACGATCACACGCCCGATGAACCCGCCCGCCGTCTGCTGCAGGTGCTGCTGGATCGCGTCGCCGGCTTGCCCGCCGCGCCGCTTGGCTTGAACTGGCCGGCCGATCCGCGCGCGCGGCGCATCGCCGAGGCGCTCAGCGCGAATCCCGCGCAATCGCTGGTGCTGGAGGAACTCGCCGCGGCCGCGGGCGTGACCGCGCGCACGGCCGCGCGTTTGTTCGCGAAGGAAACGGGGCAGACCTTCGGTCAATGGCGCCAGCAGTTGCGTCTGCTGGCCGGGCTCGAACATCTGGGCGCCGGTGAGAGCGTCACGCAGGTGGCGCTCGAAGTCGGCTATAACGACGTATCGTCGTTTATCGCGGTGTTTCGCGATGCGTTCGGCGACACGCCGGCGCGCTATTTCCGCTGACGCCGCTTCGTGGCCACCGCGCGAGCGTCGCCGTCGCGCGAAAACGAATCTGCCTCAATGGGCGCCGGCCGCATCCGGTCCACCTCCGCCCTTGGCCGGCCGCGTGATCCAGATCAGCGGAATGATCAGCAGGAAGATGATCGCCGACACAAAGAAGACGTCGTTCAGGCCCATCATCGCGGCCTGCGTGTTCACGGTGAAATCGAACAGCGCATTCGCCGATTGTGGATTCAGATGCAGCACCGACTGCGTGTTGTCGATCTGCTGCACGAACAACGGGTTGTCGACCGACGCCTGCTCGGTGAGCCGCACATGATGCAGTATCGTGCGGTTGTTCCACGCGGTACCCGCGATCGACGTGCCCACCGCGCCGCAGAACACCCGCACGAAATTCGACAGCCCCGCCGCCGCCGGAATCCGGCTCTGCGGCTGGCCGGACAGGATGATCGCCGTCAGCGGCACGAAGAACAGCGCCATCGGAATGCCTTGCAGCAGCGTCGGCAGCACGAGGTGCCACGTGTCGATCTCGATCACGTACTTCGAGCGCATGTAGAACACGATCGCGAAGCCGACGAACGCGACCGTCGAGATCACGCGCGCGTCCGAGTGCGGCAGCACGCGGCCGAGTATCGGCGCAAGAATGACCGCGAAGATGCCGAGCGGGGCGGTGACGAGGCCGGCGTCGATCGAACGGTAGTTCAGGTACTCCTGCATCCATTGCGGCAGCAGCACGAGATTGCCGAAAAATACCCCGTAGGCGATCGAAATCGCGATCGTGCCGCCGAGAAAATTGCGCTGCTGAAAGAGCCGTAGATCGACGATCGGGTGCTCCTCGGTCAGCTCCCATACGAGGAAAAACGCAAAGCTGATCAGCGCGACGAGGCCGAGAATCGTGATCACCGGCGACGAGAACCAGTCGAGATCCTTGCCCTTGTCGAGCATGATCTGCAGCGACGCGACCCACGTGATCAGCAGGCCGAGGCCGACCACGTCGATCGGCGGCTTGCGCGTCGGCGATTCGCGGGTGCGGTAGATCATCCACGTGACGCCGGCCGCGAACAGGCCGACGGGGATGTTGATGTAGAAGATCCATGACCAGCTGTAACTGTCGGTGATCCAGCCGCCTAGCGCCGGGCCCGCGATCGGGCCGACGGTGGCGGTCATCGCCCACAGCGCGAGCGCGGTCGACGACTTCTCCTTCGGATACGAGCCGAGCAGGATCGCCTGCGATAACGGAATCAGCGGCCCGGCCACCGCGCCCTGGAATACCCGCGCCAGCAGCAGGATCGGCAGCGTCGGCGCGATGCCGCACAGCCATGACGCGAGCGTGAAGGACAGGATCGCGCCGACGAACAGCTTCACCTGGCCGATGCGCTGCGTGAGCCAGCCGGTCAGCGGAATCGCCACCGCGTTGGAGGCCGCGAACACGGTGATCACCCACGTGCCTTCGTCGACCGAGACGCCGAGGTTGCCGGAAATGGTCGGAATCGCGACGTTCGCGATCGACGTGTCGAGCACGTTCATGAACGTGGCGAGCGCGACGGCGATCGTCGCGAGAACCAGCCGGCCGCCTTCGAGAGGCGCGGGCGGCGACGGTGGCGCGGGTGGCTGAGGCGGCGACGACGCGGAATCAGGCGCGGCGTTGGGCTGGCTCAAAAGGCGTTCTCCGGAGGTTTTGCGGCGGACGGCGCGAACGGCGTGAGGACGGACGGCGAGGGCGCGCGACTCGCAATGCATGCTCGGCGCAGGATGCCGTGGACCGTGCACCGCGGCGGCGGGTCCGTCGATGCGCAAAAGCATACCCGCAATCGCCGGCCGGCGTCGGCCACGGCAGCAGCCGATGCGGCGCCCGACGGCGCGAACGCGGCACGCGGCGTATGCTCGCGGCTGAGGCTGCGTCAGCAAAGGCCGAAACGTACACCCAATCCCACGGAAAAAAGGACCCCACCATGAGCTGGCAACAATTCGAACACGGCTGGCGGCGCTCGCCGCAAAACACGCCCGCGACGAGCCTCGTCGTGCTGATGCACGGCGTCGGCAGCAACGCGCGCGATCTGATCCCGCTCGCCGACATCTGGAGCGAGGACCTGCCCGGCACGGCGTTCGTGTCGCTCGACGGCACCGATCCGTTCGATGGCGGCTTCGGCGGTCGCCAGTGGTTCAGCCTGCGCGACGTCGGCGCGGCGAACCGCGAGGCGCGCGTCGTCGCCGCCTATCCGGCGCTGCGCCGCGTGCTCGACGCCGAGCTCGCGCATTGGCAGCTGTCTTTCGATCGGCTTGCGCTGGTTGGCTTCTCGCAAGGTTCGATCATGGCGCTGCATCACGTCGCGTCGAGCGTTGAGGGCGCGGCCGGCGTCGTCGCGTATTCGGGGCGGCTCGCCTCGCCGATCGTGTCGTCGAACCGCGCGACGCCGCTCACGCTCGTCCACGGCGAGAACGACGAGGTGATCCCGGTGCGCGAACTCGAATCCGCGGCCGACGCTTTCAACTCCGCCGGCTATGCGGTCGACGCCTACGTGCTGCCCGGCGTCGGCCACACGATCACCGCCGACGGCGTCGCGCTCGGCCGTGATGCGCTGGAACGCGCGCTGGGCGAGCTGTCGCGCGATTGACACAAACCCACTAGAAAGTGGCCCTAAAGATTCTGATGGGCTTGCCGTCATACGGGCAATAGCTTGAAAATCACCCCCGCCGTGCGGGAAGCGCAACGCCCAGCGGGGCGTGTCGCGCGGCTTCGGGGCACCGGGGGCGCATTTCCAGACCGCCTTGGACGGCGCATAACGACACATCAGAGCCTGCATATGGCCAGACCGACGCCGCATTACCCGCTCTTTGAGCGACTGTTCCGCCACGCCGTGGCGGTGGATCTCGGCACGGCCAACACCCTTATCTATACCGACGACGGCGGCATCGTGCTGAACCAGCCGTCCGTCGTGTGCTTCGAGACGCAGCCCGCGAGCGGGTCGAAGCGGATCGCCGCGATCGGCGCCGAGGCGCGCCAGCTGCTCGGCCGCGTGCCGCGCAACCTCGAAGCGGTGCGGCCGATGCGCCACGGCGTCATCGCCAATTTCTCCGCGGCCGAACACATGATCAAGCAATTCGTCGACATGGCGCGGCCGCGCTCGCTCTTCAGCCGACGCGCGGCATTCACGCTGTGCGTGCCGGCCTCCGCGACCCACGTCGAGCGTCGCGCGATCCGCGAAGCGGCCGAGGCGGCTGGCGCGTGGAAGGTCAGCCTGATCGGCGAATCGCTCGCGTCGGCGCTCGGCGCGGGCCTGCCGGTGGGCGACCCGACCGGCTCGATGGTGGTCGACATCGGCGGCGGCACCACCGAGGTGGGCGTGATCGCGCTGGGCGGCACCGCGTATAGCGGCTCGGTGCGCGTCGGCGGCGACAATTTCGACGCGGCGATCATCAGCTACGTGCGCAATCTGTATGGCGTGCTGCTCGGCGAGCAGACCGCCGAGCACGTCAAGAGAGCCATCGGCTCGGCCGTGCACGACGTGCCGCTCGAGCAGATGAACGCAACCGGCCGCAGCGTCGACGATGGGCTACCGCGCACGGTGCAGTTGAGCAACCGCGATATTTCGGAGGCGATCGAAGGGTCGCTGAGCCAGGTGATCGGCGCGGTGAAGCGTGGGCTCGAATTGGCTCCCGCCGAACTCGTGACGGACATCGCGCACAAGGGCATCGTGCTGACCGGTGGCGGCGCGCTGTTGCGCAATCTGGGGCGGCGTTTGAGCCGGGAAATCGGCCTCGACGTGCACGTCGCCGACGAACCGCTGACCTGCGCGGTGCGTGGCGCGGGCGCGGCGGCCGCGGCGGGGTGGGTGGACGAAGCCGGGGACGCGTGAGCGGTGGATAAGGGCTTCACTACAGCTCGGCAAAAACCCGGCATTCGGTGGCAAGGTAACCGGGTTGCTGCTCACCCTTGGCAAGGCGGGCTGCAAATGGACGCTGCGCGTTACCGGCCCTGTGACGGGCAAGCGACGCGATGCGGGCCCGGCGTGTCTCCCGAGGTCTCTATTGCGGACGCATGTGAAGGCGCTTGCGATGGGCCGTTCGATCGACGCTGGCAAACACTCAATTAACGAATGCGACCGCGAACAGGAAGCGGCCAGCGTTGCCGCCGCAGCGCTCCCGTTTCAGAATGCCGCGCACGCGCTTCCCAGTGAACTGAGACCCTCCGACGCGGAAAAATATTGACATTTCGTTGACCGAAGCGGAATCCAAAAATCATCCATCGCCCATTCCGTACCCCTGTGGATGCCTGCTAGCGTAGCAGCCCCAACAACTACAGAGGACACCGGAATGTCGTATCAACAGGATTCGGACGGCGTGCGGGTGGTGCTCAGTGCGCCGCAACTGGCGGCAGTGCTCTCCCGCCAGTCGATCAGCCCCACGGAGATGCTTTCCAACCGGCTATGGGGCGGTTTGCAGGTGGTCGGCGGGGTGCTGGAAATGGTCGGGGCGGCGGCTCTGTGTGTGCTGCCGGAACCGACGATGGCCAGCAAGGCCGCGTGTGTCGTGTTCGGCGTGCATGGCTCAGATACGGCGTCGGCCGGTCTACGCCAAATCTGGACAGGCCGGGATACGGCCACGCTGATACAGCAAGGTACGACGAAACTGGCCGAGGCGATGAAGGCCGGTCCTGACTTGGCGAACAACATCGGCCTGTCAGTTGATATGGTCGTGCCGTTCGGCTTTGCCGGTTCGATCAGGGCGGTACGCGCCGCCAGCGTTACGATGGGCCGGATCAATCTGATTGAGCATGAGGCGCAAGCTGGCAGCCGGATTGGTGGGCATACAATCGCAAAGCATGTGGGACGAACCGAGGCGCAATTGCGCGCCAGGCTGGCTGCTGAAAGTCGCATTGACATCGCATCCTCATTTACGAATTTGCGCGCCGCTGAAAGTGCAGTTTCAAAGGTTATGCAATTCAACTCTGCGAGGGTGAAGGCATGGGCGGCGACAAATGACATACGTCTATGTCTGATTCATGACGTAGGGTCCCCTGCAGGGTATGGAATGACTCGATCAACAGGGAAACTCGTGCCGTTGAGCAAGGTTAAAATGTTTATAAAGCGCGAACCCCACAATGGCATGCCGTACTACATTCTCACAGCGTATGTTGAGCTTTGATGCCAAAATTTTTGACCGGCAGGAGAAGTTAATGAAAGTAATTGTGAGCCACCATATCGACTGCAGTGACCGCGATGAAAATGGAATGTATGAATATTATTACGAGTACGATATCTATGAATTTGTCGAGGGAAATGTCAGTTATATAGTCAGGGCCTATATGGACGAACCAGGCGACGCACACTTCTTAAAGATGAAAGGTGACGGCGACCAGGATTGGCGAATAATGATGGAGCCAGACAAACATGAGCCTCTGTTTAAAGAGGTCGTCGAACATCTAAAAAATATCGGGAAACCCAATATACGGTGCTTTATGGGGCGCACCGGTTATGTTGATCTTTAGGAAACGGCCCGACTGATGAAGTACTCTCCAGGCGAGTAATATCCTTGTCGCCACCCGTCAGTGGTTTGATGAAGACGCCTGCCCAACGCGTCGCTGACGCTTATGTGACAATACGCATCGCGTCCCATTTTCAGGGACACCGGTACGCTCATTTCCCAATGCCTGTAGCCGGCTCCGCCCGCATTCCCGCGCCGATGCCGCTGTCCGTAGCTCACCCGTGAATCAATCCGTTTCCGCTTCGTCGCTGTCGTCATCGCCATCCTTCATCGGACTACGCAGCGGCTTGCGCGTGCCTTACGTCGAGGCCGGCGACGGCGACTTGCTGCTGTTCGTGCACGGTTCGTTGTGCGACTACCGCTACTGGCAGCCGCAACTGGCCGGCCTGTCGAAGCGCTATCGCTGCGTCGCGGTCAGTCTCACGCATTACTGGCCAGTGACCGATAGCGCGGCGGACCTGCCGTTCAGCTGGAGCAGCCACGCCGATGAAGTGGCGGAGTTCATCGCGCGTTTCGGCGCGGGGCCCGCGCATGTGGTCGGGCATTCGCGCGGCGGCTGCGTCGCCTATCATTTCGCGCGACGCCATCCCGAACACGTGCGCACGCTGACGCTCGCCGATCCGGGCGGCCCGCTGCAGATCGCCGGACGTCCACCCGCGAGCGTGCCGGAGACGGTCAACGCATTGCGTGCGAAAGCGGCTCGGTTGATCGAAAGCGGCGAGGTCGAAGCGGGCTTGCAACTGTTCGTCGATTCGGTGAGCCGCCCCGGCTTCTGGGCGATGAGCACCCCGGGTTTTCGCCGCATGGCGACGGACAACGCGCACACGCTCGCGCGGCAATTCCGCGATCCGCTGCCCGCCTACATGCCCGAGGACGCGGCCGATCTGCGCTGCCCGGTCCTGCTGATCGACGGCGAGAAGAGTCCCGACATGTTCCACCGCACGGTGACGGCGTTGCAGGGATGGTTGCCCGATGCGCGCCGCGAAACGGTACGCGGTGCGTCGCATGGCATGAACCTCGCGCATCCGTCCGCGTTCAATCGTTACGTGGATGATTTCATTCAGGCGATGAGCGCGCGCTGAGCAAGTGAAGCGAAGATCAAGGGCGATCGGCCGGCGCGCGCCGCCGATCGCCCGTTACTGCATCAGGCCTTGCGATGCGCGTCCTTGTCGAGCGCGCGTTCGGCCGCCTCGCCGACGAGCCCGTGATAGTACAGATGTACGCCGATCGCGAGCGAGTCGTTGCGGATTTCGTGGAACACCTTCCACGCCTTCACCGGGTCCTTGAACAACAGATAGTGCGCTTCCTGCGCGATCAGATCCGCGACTTCATGCAGGCCGTGTCCATGCAGCACGTCGACGAGCGTGTCGAGACTGCGATGCGTGCGCGCGTCGGTGCGCGGATAGAGCATGTGCAGCACCGCGACGTCCTGCGTCTTCAGCGCCGCCGACAACGCGACGACGATATCCTGATGATTCAGCGCGGTGACCGTGTGGTCTTCGGTATGGACATGATCCGGAAACAGCGTTTCGAGAGAGACATTCATTTGTATTCGTCCTGCTTTTCTGTGTGATCAAAAAACCCGCTTCGAATCACGGGCCGCAAGCATCAATGCACGGATTGAGTATCGCAGATGGATCCACGCCGACGCAGTGTGCTGGCAGCAAAACATTGTTGCGGCTGGTGTTCCGACTTTCGTGCAACTTTCATCGGCATCGCGATGCACCCGCCGCGTGCCGACAACGAATGTTGCGCCCAAGGAGATGGACTGTTGCGATCAATCGACGCAATCAACCACACGCCGACCCGTAGAATGCGCAGCGGAGCCTGAGCATGCCCGTACTTCTTCGGGAGCGCCGATGTCGCGCCTCGCCGTACGACTGCGATGCATGCCGGCGCGAGTGCGGTATCAAGCAAAAGGAAGACGTACATGAACTCGAAGTCACACGCAACGCTGAGCTTTTCCGACAGCGACCAGACCATCGATCTGCCGATCTATCAGGGCTCGCTGGGCCCCGACGTCATCGACATCCGCAAGCTGTACGGCCAGACCGGCAAATTCACCTACGATCCTGGCTTCATGTCGACGGCGGCATGCAACTCCGAGATCACATATATCGACGGCGACAAGGGCGAATTGCTCTACCGCGGCTACCCGATCGACAACCTCGCGCAGAACGCCGACTTCCTCGAAACCTGCTACCTGCTGCTGAAGGGCGAACTGCCGAACGCCCAGCAGAAAGCCGGGTTCGAGAACACCGTCACGCAGCACACGATGGTGCACGAGCAGATGCACTTCTTTTTCCGCGGCTTCCGTCGCGACGCGCACCCGATGGCGATTCTGGTTGCGGCGGTCGGCGCGCTGTCGGCGTTCTATCACGACTCGCTCGACATCACGAACCAGCAGCATCGCGACGTATCGGCGATCCGCATGATCGCGAAGCTGCCCACGCTGGTCGCGATGGCGTACAAGTACAGCGTCGGTCAACCGTTCGTGTATCCGAAGAACGACCTGTCGTACAGCGCGAACTTCATGCGCATGATGTTCTCGAATCCGGCCGAGGAGTACGAGGTCAACGACGTGCTGGTGCGCGCGCTCGACCGCATTCTGATCCTGCACGCGGACCACGAGCAGAACGCGTCGACGTCGACCGTGCGTCTCGCCGGTTCGTCGGGCGCGAATCCGTTCGCGTGTATCGCGGCGGGTATCGCGTGTCTGTGGGGCCCGGCGCACGGCGGCGCGAACGAAGCCGCGCTGAACATGCTGGAAGAGATTGGCTCGGTCGACAACATTCCCGACTTCATCGCGAAGGTGAAGGACAAGAATTCGGGCGTGAAGCTGATGGGCTTCGGCCACCGCGTGTACAAGAACTACGATCCGCGCGCGAAGCTGATGCGCGAAACCTGCCACGAAGTGCTCGAAGAGCTGGGCCTGCACGACGACCCGCTGTTCAAGCTCGCGATGGCGCTGGAAAAGATCGCGCTCGAAGACGAATATTTCGTGTCGCGCAAGCTGTACCCGAACGTCGACTTCTACTCGGGCATCGTGCAGCGCGCGCTGGGCATTCCGACGTCGATGTTCACCTGCATCTTCGCGATGGCACGCACGGTCGGCTGGATCGCGCAGTGGAACGAAATGATCGCCGATCCCGAGCAGAAGATCGGCCGTCCGCGTCAGCTGTTCATCGGCGAGACGCTGCGTGAAGCGAAGCCGGTCGCGAAGCGGTAACAGGCCGGATAGACGCCCGACAACGCGTTCAACGACGGTCGCCAACCCACGGCTCACGAGGCCGTGGGTTTTTTTACGTTCCGTGCATCCTGCCGCCTGCACATCCCGTGCCACCGAAAACGCCGTCAAAAAACGGCCCAAAAAGCCGAAACTCCGAGGCGATAAGCTCGTCTCACGCGGAAAGAGCCTCTACAATCGGATGGGCCGGCCAACCGGGGGCCGGCCAACCGGGGCCCGGGTGACGGGGCAACCGGGCAATCCGGCGGCCGATCCGAGGCGAGACCCGAAGTGCAACCAAACGCAGCAGCGAATCCATAGGAGCGACCTTGATACAGCAGCCAGAAGCCCTCGGCGGGCTGACCCACTCGGGCGGCGTCGATCATCGCGAGCCCGAGCAGGACGGCGTTTTCATCCCGACGGAAAACCTTAACGTCGCGAGCGCTACGCAGCACGTGCTCAAGTCGGGCGACACCTTCATCGTCAACGATCCGCTCGGCGATATCACCGGCCACGACGATGGCCTGTTCGTCAACGATACGCGCGTGATGTCGCAACTGCGCTTGACCTTCGGCGGCCGCGCGCCGTCGCTGCTGTCGGGCAGCGTCAGCAGCGACAACACCAGTTTCACCGCGCATCTGACCAACCGCCCGCTGCCGCCGCTCGGCGGCGACAGCACACCCGAAGGCGTGATCCACGTCGAGCGTGTGCGTGTGCTGTCGGGCACCGTGCTCAACGAGGCGATCGAGCTCACGAACTACGGCACGCACGATGCGACCGTGCCGCTGTCGATTTCGTTTTCCAGCGATTTCCGCGATATGTTCGAAGTGCGCGGCCTGAAGCGCGACAAACAGGGTCGCGTGCAGCCCGCGCGCATCGAGAATCAGGAGGTGCTGCTCGGCTACATCGGTCTCGACGACGTGGCGCGCAACGTGCGGATCGCGTTCTCGCCGCAGCCGGACAAGCTGTTCGCCGACCGCGCCGACTACACCGTCAAGCTGCCCGCGCAGGCATGCGTGTCGATCTATCTGTCGATAGCGGTGCATGTCGTGCCGATGACCGGCAAGCCCGGCGCCGACGTGTCGCAGCCGATGCATGCGTTGAGCGAAGCGCATCTCTCGCAGATCGATGCGGAGCGCCCGCGCGTCGGCCGCACGGCGGTACGCGCGGCAATGGTGGATGCGCACCTGGTGATGCGCGAGCGACGCAACGCGAGCGCGCGCGTGCGTTCGAGCAATCCGCTGTTCAACGCGTGGATCGACCGCTCGTTCGCCGACCTCGGCCTGCTGACGACGGATCTCGCGACCGGCCCGTACCCGTACGCGGGCATCCCATGGTTTTCGACCCCGTTCGGCCGCGACGCGGTGATCACGTCGCTGCAGACGCTGTGGCTGCAACCGCATCTCGCAGCCGGCGTGCTGCGCTTTCTCGCCGAGCATCAGGCGCGCGAGAACTCGCCGTTTCGCGACGCCGCGCCGGGCAAGATCATGCACGAGATGCGCAAGGGCGAAATGGCCGCGGCCGGCGAAGTCCCGTTCGCGCTGTACTACGGCGGTGTCGACACCACGCCGCTGTTCATCGTGCTGGCCGGCGCCTACGCGGCCCGCACCGGCGACGTCGGCTTGATCGACGAACTATGGCCGGCGCTCGAACGCGCAGCGCAGTGGGTCGCGGGCGTGTGCGACAAAAACCGGCACGGGCTGCTCGATTACCAGCGCGAATCGGATGGCGGCCTCGCGAACCAGGGCTGGAAAGACAGTCACGATTCGGTGTTCCATGCGGACGGGCGTTTCCCTGACGGCCCGATCGCGCTCGTCGAAGTGCAGGCCTACGCGAGCGCCGCGTTCGACACGATGGCTCACTACGCGAAGCTGCGCGGCCTGCGCGACGCGGCCGTGCAATACGCGGAGCGCGCGAAGAAGATCCGCCGCTGCGTCGAAGAAAAGTACTGGATGGACGAGGTCGGCTTTTACGGCATCGCGCTCGACGGTCATGGCGAGTTGTGTCGCGTGATGGCATCGAACGCGGGGCATCTGCTGGCGTTCGGCCTGCCCACGCGCGAGCGCGGCGAGGCGGTGGTGCGGGCGCTCGACTCGACGCTGTTCCACACCGGCTGGGGCGTGCGCACGCTGGCCGCGAGCCAGGCGCGCTTCAATCCGATGGCATATCACAACGGCTCGGTCTGGCCGCACGACAACGCGCTGTGCGCGCGCGGGCTGTCACGCTATGGCGGCAAGGCGTCGGCCGTGAAGCTGCTGCAGGCGCTGTTCCAGGCCGCGGTCAATTTCGACATGCGCTTGCCCGAGCTGTTTTGCGGCTTCCCGCGACGCCGCGGCGAGCCGCCCACGGCCTATCCGGTCGCGTGTTTGCCGCAGGCATGGGCGGCGGGCTCGCCGTTCATGATGCTCGAGGCGTGTCTGGGCATCACGATCGACGCCGAGCGCCGCGAAGTGCTGATCGAACAGCCGATGCTGCCCGAAGGTATCGACTGGCTCGAGGTCAGCGATCTGCGGGTCGGGGATGCGTCGGTGTCGATCACGTTCCGCCGGATCGGCGAGAAGGTGGTGGCGTCGGCGGAGCAGGGCGATGTGAGGGTGGTGGCGCTGCTTTGACGCCGACCACGGTAGCGGGCATCGATGTTGGCGGCGACCGGAAGGGAAACCATCTGGTCGTCCTGCGCGGCACCGAGATCGTGAGCCATCTCGGCAACGCGACCCCCGAACAGATGCTGGAACGGTGTCGCGCATTCGGGGTGGCGGCGGTCGGCATCGATGCGCCGTGTCGTTGGCGAACAGGCGCCGCGGGACGACTAGCCGAGAAGGCGCTCGCGCGGCAGCGAATTTTTTCGTTTGCGACACCGGCTCGCGAAACGGCGATCGCCAGCAAGAGCGGCTTCTACGGATGGATGTTCAACGGCGAGCGCGTCTACGACGCATTCGTCGCGCACTTTCCGCTTTTCAGCGGCGGCGAAAAAATCAATGGCCGCGTGTGCTTCGAGACATTCCCCCACGCGATCACGTGCGCTTTCCTCGGGACGGACGTCGCATCCGCGAAGCAAAAGGGTCCGCAGCGCCGGGCAATCCTCGAACGGGAAGGTATCGCAACAGCGTCGCTGACTTCGATCGACGACGTCGACGCGGCGCTATGCGCGTTGGCGGCACGTTATCTGCTGGAAGGCAGAGTCGATACATACGGTGACGAGCCAGGCGGATTCATCGTGGTGCCTGGACTTTGACACTCACATTCTGGGAGGACGGGTGCACCTGGCACGACGATTCGGAGTATTGCTGCTTTCCATGGCGGCGTTGGGTTCGACCGCGGCATCGGCGAACGACATTCAGTGTGCAACCTCGCAGCAACCCGCCGAGCGCGTCATTTGCGATCACGCGATCCTGAACAACGAGTACGACGACATCTTCGCGCAGCAACAGGCTCTTCTGAGCAGCGGGAAACTCTCGTCCGCGCAACTGGCGAAGTGGCGGCAGGCGCGCAACGCCTGTATCGATGTGCACTGCGTGGATGGGGTGTTCGCGCAGTGGAAGGCGATGGCCCGGTCCGTCGACGTCGCTCAGGCGGCCGCGCCTCAGCCGGCCGCGCCTGTCGTGACGGCCTCGGAAACGGCGATGGCACCTGTCGGTCCCAATCCCGAAGCGCCTTCAGCCGTATCCGCGTCTGATGCATCTCAGGTGTCCCAGGCCTCGCCGACATCGGAGGCTTCTCTGGTGCGTCAAGGGAGTGCCGCCGGTGTGGCGCTTCCGCAGCCCGTCGCGGCGGAGGCTTCCGCGCCCGTGGCTGCCTCGGCGGCGCCCAGCCAGAGCGAATCTCGTGGCATGACCGGCATGAGCGACATCAGTGGCGGCCTGATCGTGGTTCTGCTCGTCGCGCTCGGAGCCGGTGTGTTCTTCGCGCTTCGGAACCGAAGCAGAGCGACCGCAAAGAAGACGCAAGGTAAGAACGGGCGATGAGGTGATGCCAACGCGCTGGCCTCGCGCACGAAACCGCGCTTTGACCTACTGGTCGGGCCGCGCGATTCGCCAATCAAACAACGCGGAATGCCTGTCACAGCGTTCCGCGCTAAAAGCGACTGCAAGGAACCGATTATCGGACGAGGAAACCGTAAGTCAGCGGGTCACGCTCGTCCACGATCCAGGTTGCGAAACCGCAAACGTATGCGTTGCCCTGGACCTCGGGGACGACGGCCTTGAAGTCGCCGACGGTCGTCTCACTGAGTACACGCCCCTTGAAGACCGTGCCGATGATGGACTCATTGACGAGCGTCTCGTTGCTCGCCAGTTCGCCGCGCAGATAGAGTTGCGCGACGCGTCCGCCCGTCCCTGAGCCGGTGGGCGAACGGTCCACTTCACGGTCGGCGAACACGCAACAGTTGGCTTGCGTCGAGCCTTCGTGCCGTGGTGCGTTGGCAATGATGGTCCCGTAGATGTGGTTGATTTCCGGGATATCGGGATGCTCAACCGGGTAGGCGTCGTTTGCAGCTTTTTTGACCTCGGCGCCAAACTTGATCAGTTCCTCGACCGAAGACTCCCGGACTGCGAGACCGTGCGGCGCACCGTCCGTATAGAAGTAGAAGGCACCGCCGAAGGCGATGTCACCCTTTACCGTGCCAAACGACGGCGTCTCGACCGCGACATCCCGTTTCCAGATGAACGACGGAACGTTGACGAAGCGTACGTTGCCGGCGTGTTCACCATCCCATTGCACGAACGCCTCGATGAAGCCACATGGAGCGTCGATGCCGATTCGCGTCTCGGGAATCTGGCGCTGAACCCAGCCCAACTCGACCGCCGCGGTAGACAGCGCGATAACGCCGTGTCCGCAGTGGTCGCTATAACCCTCGTTGTGGACGAAGATGATTCCGAAGTCTGCCGTGGGACTAACGGGTTGGGTCAGGTATCCGCCGTACATGTCAGCATGACCGCGTGGTTCGAACATTAGCGCGGTACGAATTTCGTCGGCGTTCTCCTTCAGCCACGCTCGACGCTTGACGATGGTGTCGCCGGGAAGACGAGGAAGCCCGCTCGTCACGATACGGAACGCTTCGCCGCCGGTATGGACCTCGACTGTCGAAATAGTGCGAGTGATTTTCATGTGTGCGTTGGGGGTTATTCGATTGAACGTCACTGCCCGTAGGGCACCGGGAGGCCGTTTCTGATCACATGGACGGTCGTGGGTGCGCCCTTCAGATCGCCGTTTTCATCGAAAGAGTAGGTGCCTGCCACGCCCTTATAGTTGGTCTTTGCCAACTGGGCGGTGAGCTTTGCCTTGTCGGACGTGGTTCCCGCTTTGACCATCGCATCGGCCAGCAGTTTTACGCCGTCGTAGTAGCTGACCGCATAAACCTGCGTGTCGGTGTTGAACGCGGCCTTGTTTTTCTGCAGAAACTCACGGCCGGCTGGGGTCTTGTCGAGCGCGATGCCGCCCTGGGCGCAATACACGATAGAGGCCGCGTCACCGGCAACCCTGCCCATGTCTGCCGAGCAAATGCCACCACTGCCAAGCAGCTTGGCTCGCAGTCCGCGTGCGCGCATCTGCCTGGCCATCGGCGCGCCTTGAGCAGCGTATCCGCCGAAGAAGACGACATCCGGATTTTTGGCCTTGATGCTGGTGAGAATGCCGAGGAAGTCAGTCGCCGACGAGTTCGTGAACTGTTGGTCCACGATTTGAATTCCATTTGCCTTTGCCTCTTTGACGAACTGCTCGGCCACACCTTGCCCATATGCCGTGCGGTCGTCGATCACCGCGGCGGTCTTGGCCTTCAATGTTTTGGCCGCAAACTGACCCATCGTTCCGCCTAGCTGCTCGTCACTCGCGCCGATACGGAAGATGTTCCTGAAGCCTTGCTTCGTCAGCGCCGGATTGGAGGCAACCGGCAGCATCGGTACCCCGCCGGTGTTATAGACGCGCGACGCCGGAATAGCCACACCTGAGTTGTACGGGCCGAGGACAGCAATCACGCCGCTGTCGACGAGTTTCTGCGCGACCTGAACGCCAACCTTCGGATCTGCCTGGTCGTCCTCGGAGTCCAGTTTGAAAGTGACCTTCTGGCCAGCGACCGTGACACCGCTCTTGTTGAGTTCATCGATAGCAAGGCGGGCGCCGTTCTCGTTGTCCTTTCCGTTCGGCGCCTGGGGGCCCGTAAGCGGAGCCGAGTGACCGAGGGTGACAACCGATTGAGCATTGGCGGATGCGGTGATGCCGGCGGCTGTTAAGACAGCCATTGTTAGGACGATGGTGGCGCATATAGTCTCCAGGTATTGGACCCGTGTTTGACCAGATTAGCTCCGCTTCGGCATGGGTTCAACCTTTGAGCACGCCATCCGACAGGAGGAGTCGTGAAACTGACCGATTTCGATACACTGACTTTTGACTGCTACGGCACCTTGATCGACTGGGAGAGTGGCATCCTTGAAGGCCTGAGGCCTCTGCTGGAGCGAGCCAGGACACCGCTCACGCGTGACGAGGTTCTCGAAGCGCACGCTCGCCACGAGTCGTCGCAGCAGAACTTCACCCCTGCGAAGCGCTATCAGGAACTGCTTCCCATCGTATATAAGCGCATGGCTGAAGAGTGGGGCCTGCCCTATACACACGAAGAATGCGTGGCGTACGGCCAGTCGATCAGAAACTGGCCGGCATTCGCCGATTCCGCGGTCGCGCTGCAATATCTGAAGAAGCACTACAAGCTGGTCATCCTCTCGAACATCGACAACGAAAGTTTCACCTTCAGCAACGCCAGGCTGCAGGTTGAGTTCGACGCCATCATCACAGCGGAGGACGTCGGGTCCTACAAGCCGTCGCCGCGCAACTTCGAGTACATGCTTCAGAAGCTCGATCAGCGCGGCATCAAGAAGGAAAAAATCCTTCACACGGCAGAAAGCCTCTTCCATGACCACAAGGCCGCAAACGAGTTCGGCCTGGCATCGTGCTGGATTTACCGCCGTCATTCGCAGCCGGGCTTTGGCGCGACGATGAACCCGGGCTCGCAGCCTGACATCGACTTCCGCTTCGACAGCATGGCGGACTTCGTCGACGCGCATCGGGAAGCGCTGGTGAACTGAGCATCTTCGCGCCGTTGAAACGCGCCTGGCCGGTGGTAACATTTGTTGTCATCTCTCACCTCGGCGCCGACCCACCTCACCATGCCAGACAGCTTCGATCAGCTCGTCGCCCTGATTCGGGCGCGCTTTCCCGAACTGAGCCCGCAGTTCCAGATGGGAGCGGGCTTCCTGCTCGATCATCCCGACGAGGTCGCGGTGTCGTCGATGCGCAAGGTGGCCGAGCGCGCGCAGGTGCAGCCCGCGTCGCTGGTGCGGCTGTCGCAGCAACTGGGGTTTCCCGGCTGGAACGAATTGCGCGATCTGTTCGTCGCGCGCGTGCGCACGCGGCCCGAGCCGTTGACGAGCCGGGCGCGCTCGATGGTCAAATCGAAAGATGCGCTCGCGAACGATCTTCTCGTCGCGCAGCATCACAATCTCGAAACGACCGCCGCGCATAACGTCCGCGTGATCGTCGAGGCCGCGCGCGTGTTGCGGCGTGCGTCGCACGTGCACGTGGCGGGCTTCCGCTCGTGTTACGCGGTGGCGTTCGGTCTCGTCTATGGCTACCGGCTGTTTCGTCCGTCGGTGTCGCTGCTCAACGGCGAGGCCGGCACGCTCGAAATGCAACTGCGCACGATCGAGCGCGACAGCGCGACCATCGTCATCAGCTTCGCGCCGTATTCGGTCGAAGCCGCGCGCGTCGCCGAGGCCGCGCTCGACAAAGGCAGCAAACTGATCGCCATCACCGACAGCGCCGTGTCGCCGATCGCGTTGAACGCCGACAAGGTACTGATCTTCTCGCACGAAAGCCCATCGTTCTTTCCGTCGCTGGTGGCCGCCACCGCGATCGCCGAAGCGCTGGTCGCGCATTTGCTCGCGCTCGAAGGCGCGGATGCGCTCGAGCAGCTTGCGCTCGCCGAACAATCGTTGCATGCGAAGGGCGCGTACGTGCCTTGAGCGATTGCGTGAGGCACGGCGCGCTCCGCTCGATATCGTTCAAGGCATTTGACAACAAATGTTGTATTGGCGTATAAATACGTACCGATTGTTGAATATGGTGCGACCCGTGGCGTCGATGCAGGAATTCAGTGTTTTTTCAGGTCAGCGGCGAGCCGTACGACATCGGCTACAGGCTCGGCGAAATCGCCTCGCCGCGGCCGGCCCGCTGCAACCGGCGGCCCTGCTCGACGTACTGCACGATCGCGCGCCGTCGGGCTTGCCGATCTATCGCGACGATCCTCACGATCCCGACGACGAAAACACCCTCGCCACCGCGCTGTTTGAAATCGGCAACGCTGGTGTGTCGATGAAAGCGTATCGCCAGAGGCAATGCGCGTTCGACACTTTCGTCGCATGCGCGACGCCCGAACCGGCCCGCGTTTCAGCGCCCGCCGCCCTCACCAGGAACTGAACATCATGTCCACCGTTTTTCATCGCTCTCCGAAGCAATCCTTGCCGGTGGCCGTCGCCGGCGACGGCATCGAAATCATCGACTCCACGGGCAAGCGTTATATCGACGCGTCGGGCGGCGCAGCCGTGTCGTGCCTCGGTCACAGCAACCAGCGCGTGATCGACGCGATCAAGCGGCAAGCCCAACGGTTGCCGTACGCGCACACGTCGTTCTTCACGACGGAGCCGGCCGAGCAACTGGCCGACCGGCTCGTCGCGAGCGCGCCGGCCGGACTCGAGCACGTGTACTTCGTGTCGGGTGGCTCGGAGGCGATCGAGGCGGCGCTCAAGCTCGCGCGTCAGTATTTCGTCGAGAAGGGCGAGACGCAGCGGCGCCATTTCATCGCGCGTCGGCAGAGCTATCACGGCAACACCCTCGGCGCACTCGCGATCGGCGGCAATGCATGGCGCCGCGAGCCGTTCCTGCCGATCCTGATCGAAGCGCATCACGTGAGCCCGTGCTACGCATATCGCGAGCAGCGCGCGGACGAAACCGAAGAAGCGTTCGCTCAGCGTCTCGCCGATGAACTCGAGCAGAAGATCCTCGCGCTCGGTGCGGACACGGTCGCGGCGTTCGTCGCGGAAACGGTGGTCGGCGCCACGGCGGGCGCGGTGCCGCCGGTGCGCGAATACTTCCGCAAGATCCGCGCGGTGTGCGACCGCTACGGCGTGCTGCTGATTCTCGACGAGATCATGTCGGGCATGGGCCGCACCGGCTATCTGTACGCGTGCGACGAAGACGGGGTGGCGCCCGATATGCTGACCATCGCCAAGGGCCTTGGCGCGGGTTATCAGGCGATCGGCGCGACGCTGGTCAGCGACCGCATCTATCAGACCATTGTCGGCGGCTCCGGCTTCTTCCAGCATGGCCATACCTATATCGGCCATGCGACCGCGTGCGCGGCCGCGCTCGAAGTGCAGCGCGTGATCGCGGAAGACGATCTGCTGGCGAACGTGCAGGCGCGCGGCGAGCAGTTGCGCGGCCGGCTGCGCGAGCACTATGCGCAACATGCGCATATCGGCGACGTGCGCGGGCGCGGCTTGTTCGTCGGCGTCGAACTCGTCAAGGATCGGGTTACCAAAGAGCCGTTCGACGCCAAACTGAAACTGCACGCGACGATCAAACGCGAAGCGTTCGCGCGCGGCCTGATGGTGTATCCGATGGGCGGGACCGTCGACGGCAAGAGCGGCGACCACGTGCTGCTCGCGCCGCCGTTCATCTGCACGGAGCGCGACATCGACGAGATCGTCAGCCGCCTCAGCGATGCGATCGGCGCGTCGCTCGCCGCCCTCTGAGATTCGACCCACCGCCTTTTGCGAGAACGATGATGACCGAGCGCTTGCCTCACTTCGACATGTCCACTGCCACGCCCGAACAGAAGGCGGTGCTCGACGAAATCCTGTCCGGCCCGCGCGGCAACCTGAATGGGCCGTTCCTCGGCTGGATTCACAGCCCCGATCTCGCGCAGCACGCGCAACGCCTCGGCGCGTTTTGCCGCTACCAGACCGGGCTGCCGCTGCGGCTGTCGGAACTCGCGATTCTGGTGACCGCTTCGCGCTGGCAGGCCCAGGCGGAGTGGTACATCCACTATCCGATCGCGCTGCAGGCGGGCGTCGGCGAAGCGGACGCCGAGGCGATCCGTCAGGGGCGCCGCCCCGAGTTCGCCGATGCCGACGACGCGCTGATCTACGACTTCGCGAGCGAACTGTACGAGACGAAGCGCGTGACGGCCGCGACGTATGCGCAGGCGGTCGGGCGTTTCGGGCATCAGGTCGTGATCAACCTGGTCGGCCTGCTCGGCTACTACGCGCTGGTCGCGATGACGCTGAACGTGTTCGACATGCGCGCATTGGGGCAGCAAAGCCTGCCGTTTCCCGAATAGCGCTTTTGCCAACGAGCGGCTGCGCAGCAGCGCCGCGCGCGCCAACGAAAAGCCCCCGGTTGCCGAACTTCGCAACCGGGGCTTTTTACTGCGCGCTGCATTAACGACTTGCGCGCTCAGTTATCACGATCAGTTAGCACGCTCAGTTACCGCGATACGTCGAAAAGAGACGTTGCTGCACCGTCGCCGGCGCGCCCGCGTCCGACGAACTGGCCTTCGCGCCGCCGACGTCTTGCGAACCTTGCGCCGAAGCGGTGACGATCGTCGAGTCCTGGGGCACGGCCTTCGGATAGGTGGTGTCGTTCTGGTTCAGGAGGCCTGCTTTTTGCGCGGCTACGAGTTCGGCGCGCACCTGAGCGCGCGTGACCGGACCGTTTGCCTGCTGGGCGAACGACAGTGCCGGAACGATAAGAGCGGATGCGACGACGACTGCGGAAAGAAGCGATTTCATGACGACCTCCAATTGATTGTGTGGTGGATCGGTGTGAACCGCGTTCCCCGATCCGTTGAACGCAGTCTATTTCTTACGAGGTCAGCAAAAAAGCGGCTTTCTGGCGAAATATTGTTGCCAGTTTTGAAATAGTGAAAAAGGCGCTTTTCCGCGCCGGGACGCGGAAGCGCCTATGATGAAATCCGGTCCACGCCCGCGCCTGCAAGCCGCGCGGCACCTGCGACCGATGCCCAGGCGCGGACACATCCGGGCGGACCGCCGCGGCGGGCATCATCTTTGGTCGAGCAGCGTGCGCGGCAAGGCACAAACAGGAGAGAGCAATGAAGCGCAAGGCATCGGCAGTCTGGCAAGGCGGTCTGCAGAACGGCAAGGGCTCGATTTCCACCGACAGCGGCGTCCTGAAGGACACCCAGTACTCGTTCGCGACGCGCTTCGCGGACGGCATCGGCACGAATCCGGAAGAGCTGATCGCGGCTGCGCATGCGGGATGTTTCTCGATGGCGTTGTCGGCGGAGCTGGGCAAGGCCAACATCACGCCGGAGCGCATCGGCACCACGGCCACCGTCACGCTCGACAAGGATGGCGGCGGCTTCGCGATCACCGCAGTGCATCTCGACGTGACCGTGAAGATTCCGGGCGGAGACAAGGCCGCGTTCGACAAAGCCACCGCGGACGCGAAGGCCGGGTGCCCAGTGTCGAAGGTGCTGAATGCGACGATTACGATGGATGCGAAGCTCGAGACCTGAGCCCCTGCTGTCACTGTGAGCGCGCAACGAAGCCGGCGACGGGCCATGTCCGCCGCCGGTTTTTTGATGCCGGTTGTCGAATGAACGGATGACCCCGACGCGAGTAGGCCTACGGAATGCCATCCTTGATTTATTGAACATCCAGTCATAATATCAACGGACCGACGCAACCAGGCAACAAGGTCATCGCAATTGAGTCATTCAAAGCAAGCCGCGAAAAAAGCCGGCGAAACATGTCAGCGCGGCCGTCCGCGCGAGTTCGACACGGCCACCGTGCTGGCGAACGCGAGCCAGGTGTTCTGGGATCACGGCTACCACGCGACGTCGATCGACGATCTGTGCAAGGCCACCGGCCTGCTGCGCGGCAGCCTGTACGGCGTATTCGGCGACAAGCACGGCATCATGCTCGCCGCGCTGGATCATTACTCGGAAGGCGCGGTCGCGCGGCTTGCGCAGCGACTGAGCGCGACGGCCGAACCGGAGCAGGCGCTGCGCGACGCGCTGCTGCACTACGCGAGGGTGTCCTGCGCATTGAGCGGCCGGCGCAGCTGTTTCATTACGAATACGACGCTCGAAATGCAGCCCGATGACGAAGTGCTGCGCGCGCGCGTCGCCGCGATTCAGCGCCGCATGGCGACTTTGCTCGCTGCGGCGGTGATCCGCGGTCAGGCGAGCGGCGCATTCGATTCGACGCTCGACGAAAAAGCCGTCGGCGATTTCCTGCTATGCGTGATGCAGGGCTTGCGGGTCATGGGGCGGGTCGCGCATCAGCAAGATGCGCTGATCGGCATCGTCGATGTGGCGATGCGCGCGCTGGTGTAACGCCTCGTCCGCGAGTCTTGGCGCAAAATTTTTTAACCAATTTTTGAACGATCGGTCATGAAAAGCGAAGCAATCAAGTCCGCTCCGGCGGCATTCGGTGGGTCCGTCAGCTGCGCGGCGAGCGCAGCCGTGACCGGTCCCGGCCCGGCGATGGCCGGCATGGCTGTCGCCGCCAAAGCGTCGGCGCCCGGCTTTCAGCGCCAGGCGCTCGCGCTCGCCGTGCTGTTCGTCGGCGCCTTTCTCGCGCCGCTCGATTACTTCATCGTCAATCTGGCGCTGCCGTCGATTCACACGGGCCTCAACGCGAGCGACGCGCAACTGCAACTCGTCGTGTCGGCTTATGCGTCCGCCTACGCGGTGCTGCTGATCACGGGGGGCCGCCTTGGCGATCTGTTCGGCCGCCGTCGCATGTTCATGACGGGCATGGCGGCTTTCGTGATCGCGTCGGCGTTGTGCGGCTTCGCGACGAGCGGCCACATGCTCGTGATCTCGCGCATCGTGCAAGGCATCGCGGCCGCGGTGATGGCGCCGCAAGTGCTCGCGACGATTCGTGCGGTCGTGCCGTTGCATCAGCAGACGCGCGTGATGAGTCTGTATGGCTTCGTGTTCGGCTTGTCGTCGATCGTCGGGCAACTCGGCGGCGGCGCGCTGATCACGTATCACCCGTTCGGGCTCGACTGGCGCGTGATCTTCCTGATCAACATCCCGATCGGCATCGCGGCGTTCATCGGCACATGGAAGTTCGTGCCGGAGAACCAGCCGGCCACGCATACCGGCGTCGATCTGAAGGGCGTCGCGCTGCTGTCGGCGGTGCTGCTGCTCGTCATCTATCCGATGACGCATGGCCGTGAAGCCGGCTGGCCCGCGTGGACCTTCGCCATGTTCGCACTTGCGGTGCCGGTGTTCGCGCTGTTCGTCGCGACCGAGCGGCGCGTCGAGCGCGCTGGCGGGCATCCGCTCGTCGATCTGCAACTGTTCCGCAATCGCGCGTTCGCGCTCGGTCTCGTGCTCGCGTTCCTGTTCTATTGCAATAGCGCGTTCTTCCTGACCTACGGCATCTTTCTGCAAACCGGCCTGCACTGGACGCCGCTCGCGTCGGGCATCGCGATCATGCCGTTCGCGTTCGGCTTCGTGATCGGGCCGTTGACGTCGCCGGCCGTGGTCAAGCGCATCGGCGCCCATGTGCTGACGCTCGGTTTCTCGATGATGACGCTGGGCTTCACGGTGACCGGTTGGTCCGCGACCCAATCCGCGACGCCCGATCTGCTGTTCTACTGCGGGCTAGTGTGCGCGGGCGTCGGACATGGTCTGCTGTTGCCGTCGATCATGCGCATCGTGCTGCAGGAGGTGGTGCCGGAGAAGGCCGGGCTTGCATCGGGTGTGGTCTCGTCGACTTTGCAGATCGGCTCCGCGTTCGGCATCGCGGCGATCAGCGGCGCGTTCTTCGGGGCGCTCGGCGGCAGTTCGACACCCGCCTCTTATGCGCACGCGTTCCAGCTGAGCCTCGCTATCAATGCCGTGCTGATGTTCGTGTGTATCGGCCTTAGCGTGCTGCTGGTGCGTCATCAGCAAGGCGTGCGGCGCCCGGTCGCCCCGGCAGTTTGAAGTTAATCCGCTGGTAATCGCTTTCATTTGTTAGCTTGCTGAAAAAACCGTTCAATTTGAACGAAGCGGTATAACGAACTGCATGGTATTTACCGGCGATCTACTCGTTCACAGGTAACTCTGATTTAGATCAAACTGGCTCATCCGATTAACGGCTCGACGACATCGCGTCAGCTTTTCTAATCAGATGAAACCGACCTCGCATTTTCTACCTGCCTGCAAATGGCCTGCAGTAAGTGTTGCGTTTGTGCGGTAGCGCACATAGGGTTAGCCGCAAGGTGTCGCGATGATTGTTTTCGGTAATGCACGGAACTTTAGCCAGCGAGCATGAACTGCGGGTTCAATGAAAACGGTATCAATAAAAAAGCGCTTGCCGCGTTTAAATTCGATTGTTAATCTGTCTTAACTTTAGAGTGTACGTTCAACAGGTCGGAGTCGATAAAGCCGGGCTCAACTTAATAAACGCTCAAGATAGGGGGACCCAATATGCTGACCGCTACCATTGACGCATTCCAGACAACATCCGCCGCCTTCAATGTGGGCGACGTCGTGAAGTTAAAAGAAGGGGGCCCGCGCATGACCGTGACGTACGCAGGTCCGGTCGCGCTGAATCCCGGCGACTGGGTGATCTGCGAGTGGTTCGACGAACACGGCGAACTGCGCCACGAAAGCTTTGCGGCGCAAGCCGTGCGGGCGGAGCCGCGCTCCATTCCGGCGGGCTCGGTACAGTGGAGTCGCATCGGGCGCGCGGCCTGAGTGACGCCCCTGAGTGACGCCCGTGCACGTCAATCAATCGGTTTCCTGTTGTTCGTTTGTTGCTCGTCTTGCTCGAGCCGCCCGAATCGTTTCAGCGCTCGGGCCGGTCGCGCGCGGCCTCGCGTCGCCGCACGCGCAGCGTCAGCGCCGATGAAAACGCGCGCAAGGTCGACACCTTGCGTGTCTCCACGACGTCCCGCGCGAGGCTCTCCGCCGGATTCGGCTGTAGCGCCCAATACAGCGCGAGCACCCAGCCGAGCACGGTCCAGCCGAGGCAGGCATTGAAGAGCGCGAGCGTCAGCACGTCGCGGCGCTTGCGCCGGTCCGCGATGATCGCCGGCAGAAAATACAAGGCCAGCGCGAACGTCGCGCCGATGGCCTGAACGGCCACGTTGCCACCCATACAAGCTCCTGATGCGCGATGCATGTAGCGATTGTCGCGCGAATGGCGGCCGCGCGCCTCGCACCTGCGCGTTCCAGTCTCCACCCCAATCACCGCAAGGGGTTCAGCCCGACACGCATCGGGACTATCATGATCGTTTCGACCGAACAGTACTTCACGGACCCGATCATGATCACCGACGACACGACCCAGCAGGCTCAACTCAACCCGGACACGCTACGAGAATTCGTCGAGCGCAAGTGGAACGACGAGATCGTGCCCGCGCTGACGGACTACATCGCGGTGCCGGCCAAGAGTCCGGCGTTCGATCCCGACTGGGCGAAACACGGTTATCTGGAGCGCGTGATCACCGACGCCGCGCAATGGGCCGAGCAGCAACCGGTGCGCGGCCTGAAGCTCGAGGTGGTCCGCCTGCCGGGCCGCACGCCGGTGATCTTCTTCGAGACGGCCGCGACGCGCTCGGGCAGCGACGAAACCGTCGTGCTCTATGGCCACCTCGACAAGCAGCCCGAGTTCGATGGCTGGCGCAACGACCTCGGTCCGTGGACGCCGAAGTTAGAAGACGGCAAGCTCTACGGCCGCGGCGGCGCGGACGACGGCTACGCGATCTATGCGAGCCTGACGGCGCTCGCCGCGCTCGATGCACAGGGTGTCGAACGTCCGCGCTGCGTCGGGCTGATCGAAACCTGCGAGGAGTCGGGCAGCTACGATCTGCTGCCCTACGTCGATGCGCTGCGCGAGCGGCTCGGCAACGTCGGGCTGGTCGTGTGTCTCGATTCGGGCGCGGGCAATTACGATCAGTTGTGGCTGACCACGTCGCTGCGCGGCCTCGTCGGCGGCGATCTCGAAGTGCAGGTGCTCGACGAAGGGATCCACTCGGGCGTCTACGGCGGCATCGTACCGTCGAGCTTCCGCATCATGCGGCAACTGTTCGACCGTCTCGAAGACTCCGCCAACGGCACGCTGCTGCCGAAGGGCTTCCACTGCACGGTGCCGGCCGATCGTCTGCGCGAAGCGGAGGCCGCCGCAAAGATTCTCGGCGATGACGTCTGGAAGAAGATGCCGTGGGCGTGCGGCCAGGACGGCCGTCAGGTGCTGCCCACCACGACCGATCCGCGCGAGGCGCTGCTCGATTCGACGTGGCGTCCGTCGCTGTCGGTGACGGGCGCGGCTGGCTTGCCCGCGCTCGCCGACGCCGGCAACGTGCTGCGTCCGCGCACGGCGTTCAAGCTGTCGCTGCGGCTGCCGCCGACCATCGAAGCGGAGAAGGCGGTCGCCGAACTGAAGGCGCTGCTCGAATTCGATCCGCCGTACAACGCGAAGGTCACGTTCAAGCCGGATGCGGGCGCGGCGAGCGGCTGGAACGCACCGGAGGTCGCGCCGTGGCTCGCCGCCGCGCTCAACGATGCGTCGCGTCAGCACTTCGGCGCCGACGCGGCCTACATGGGCCTCGGCGGCACGATCCCGTTGATGAACGTGCTGAAGGCGGGCTTCCCGAAGTCGCAGTTCATGGTGTGCGGCGTGCTCGGGCCGAAGTCGAACGCACATGGGCCGAACGAGTTCCTGCACGTGCCGTACGGCAAGAAGCTGACGGCCGCGGTTGCCGAAGTGATTGCCGCGGCGCCGTGAGTTCTGGTTTCGTTTGAGTGGGGCTCGGGCGTGACCCGGGCCCGCTGTTTATCGATGCTGCTTTGATGCAGCTGTTTTTCCCGCCGTTTCATTCCTTCCGTTCGAACTTCACCGACACGCTGAATGACCGACTCTCAGACTGCCCAAACCACCACGCCCCGGATTCCGGCCGATCAACTGCATGCCTACGTCAGGGCGATCTGGGAGCGAGCGGGCAGTACGCCGCGCGAAGCGGAGCTGGTGGCCGATCATCTGGTGGCCGCGAATCTGACCGGGCACGACTCGCACGGCGTCGGCATGATCCCGCGCTATGTCGAATCGCTCGCGGAACAGCAACTGCAACTGAATCGACACGCCGACGTCGTGAAGGACGCGGGCGCGGTACTGACCGTCGAAGGCGGCAAGGGCTTCGGTCAGGTGATCGCGTTCGAGGCGATGGAGCGGGGCATCGAGCGCGCGCGGCGGCTTGGCGTCTGCGCGGTGGGCTTGCGCGGCGCGCATCATATCGGCCGCATCGGGCATTGGGCCGAGCAGTGCGCGCGCGCCGGGCTGGTGTCGTTTCACTTCGTCAACGTGGCGGGCGATCCGCTCGTCGCGCCATTCGGCGGCGCGGACCGGCGCATCGGCACGAATCCGTTCTGCGCCGCTTATCCGCGGCCCGGCAAACCGCCGCTGGTGCTCGACTTCGCGACCAGCACGATCGCGTTCGGCAAGACGCGCGTCGCTTATAACCAGGGCAAGCACACGCCACCCGGCGCGCTGATCGATCACGAAGGCATGCCGACGCTCGAACCGAAAGTCATGCACGAAGCGCCGTTCGGCGCGCTGACGCCGTTCGGCGGCTACAAGGGTTTCGGGCTCGCGGCGATCTGCGAGATTTTCGGCGGCGCGCTGTCGGGCGGCTTCACGACGCATGCGGACACGCTCGGTACCACGCACGCGATCATCAACTGCATGCTATCGGTGATCATCGATCCCACCTCATTCGACGCGCCGGATGCGCAAGCCGAAGCCGATGCGTTCCTCGCGTGGGTGAAGGCGTCGCCGCTCGCGGCGGGCGCCGAGCGCATCTACGAACCCGGCGAGCCCGAGCGCGTGACGCGCGCGCAGCGCGAGGCCGCCGGCATTTCGATCGACGCGGCTACGTGGACGCAAATCCACTGCGCGGCGCGCGCCGTCGGGATGGATGAAGACGAAGTGGGTGGTTGGTCCGCGCGCCTCGGCTGAAGCGCGCGACAGCAGGGCTCAGGCGATCAGCCTGAGCTTGCTGCGCCTATCGAGCAGCCAGCGCTCGAACTCGGTGGCGGGCATCGGCTTCGCGTACAGGAAGCCCTGCACGTAATCGACGCCGAGCCCCTTCATGAAGGCTTCTTCCGCCTCGGTTTCGATCCCTTCGGCGACCACCTGGAAATCGAGCTCCTGCGCGACGGCGACCATCGAGCGCACCAGCGCCTGTGCCTTCATATCCGCGTGGATCGAGCCCGTGAAGCTGCGGTCGAGCTTGATCACGTCGAGCGGAATACGGCCGAGTTGCGACAGCGACGAGTAGCCGGTGCCGAAGTCGTCGAGATGCACCTGCGCGCCGAGTTGGCGGAACTGCTTGATCAGCTCGATCGCGGCCGCTTCGTTTTCGATCAGGCAGCTTTCGGTCAGTTCGAGGTCGACGAGGCATGGATCGAGACTCGCGTGCTGCAATGCCTCGGTGAAATGGCGGACCACGGCTGTATCCGTGAGCTGTCGCGCCGACACGTTGATCGCGACGCGCAGGTCATAGCCGGCCGCTTTCCAGCGGGCCGCCTGTTTCGCTGCGGTTTCCATCACCCAGCGGCCGAGCACGCCGATCAGTCCGGATTCCTCGGCATAACGGATGAATTCCGCCGGCATGATCTGGCCGCGCTCCGGCGAATTCCAGCGCACCAGCGCTTCGGCGCCTTGCACGGCGCCCGTCGCGAGTTTCAGCTTCGGCTGATAGTGCAGCGCCAACTGGCCTTCCTCGAGTCCGCGGCGCAGATTCGTGTCGAGCCACATGAACTCCGCGACGCGGCGATTCATGTCCGGCGAGAACACGCGATGCGTGCGCTTGCCTTCGTCCTTCGCGACGTACATCGCCGTGTCGGCCGAACGGATCAGCGATTCGAGGGTTTCGCCATGTTCGGGCGAACGCGCGATGCCGATCGAGCAGCCGGTATAGACCTCGACGAGCCCGACGGCGAACGGCATGCGCATACGATCGAGAATGCGCTGCGCGGTGTTTTCCAGGTCATGCGCGGAGCCCTTCGCCGCGAGCACGATGAATTCGTCGCCGCCCAGACGCGCGAGCGAGTCGCCCGGATTCAGGCAGTCGCGGATCGCGTCCGACACATCGCAAATCAGGCGGTCGCCGAACACGTGGCCGTAGTGATCGTTGACCTTCTTGAAGTTGTCGAGATCGAGAAACAGGACGCCGACTGTTTCGCCCGGCGCGGCCAGTTCGATCGCGATCTGGATGCGCTCCTGGATCGCGTTGCGATTGGCGAGGCCAGTGAGCGGGTCGGTGGTGGCCTGCTCGATCAGGCGGTCCTGCGCGAGCCGTTGCTCGGTGATGTCGGTGCCCGAGCAGATCAGGAACTGCTCTTCGATGCCGCTGCCGCTGCGCACGAATTTGTTGCGAAACAGGAACAGCCGTTCGCCGTGCACCGTTTTGATGCGCCGTTCGATCTCGTACGGTTCGCCACGATTGAAAAAGTTCGCGCTGACCTCGTTCGAGACCCCGCCGTCGTCGGACGACATGAACAACGTCCAGACGCTGCGGCCGATGATGTCCTCTTCCCTGAGTCCGGTCAGCTCCTCGGCGAGCCGGTTGAAGCGCTGTATCCGGCCGTTCCGGTCGACGATCACGACGACCGAATTGACCTCCGAGACGACCTGTTCAGCGAACGACAGACCGTGCAGCAGCGCTCGCGCGACGGATTCGGTGTCGCCATCGGCCGACGCGGTGCCGCCCCAGCGATGACAATCGAGTTTCTTGCCGACCAGATGCAGCCGCAGCGGCGCGGCGTCCAACTGAACGTCGACGACGACGTGGGAGGTCACGCCGCTCAGCGCGCGGACGAGGGAAGCTTGAGAAGAGGTGAGGGAAATGGCGACGCCGACAGCCGCGTGGCCGTGCGCAGGCACGAGTTCCAGCATGTCGCTGGCGGCCGCCAGGCGCCAGCAAGGGCTGCTCGTGCCGAACCGCGCGTGAAGCACCTGGTCGTGTAGCTGGTCGCTCATGAAATCCCCGGAGTGTGCCGGCGGTCCCAATCAAGGCGGGCGGCGGCAGACAGTCTTCCTCATACTAAAGTGAAACTGCCTCATTGTATCTAAGCGTGACAATTCGAGCGAAGAATCATTAACGTTTTGCTAACCATGAGTATGGGCCGGCGCGGCCGCGCGCGGCGCGATTATTACCCGCCAGAACGACGCCACGACGACGTCGCTAGAGGCGGCGCGCCAGCAGCGCGCGGGCGCGTTCGCGTTCGGGCGGGTTGGCGTCGAGCGCCGCGTCGAACCGGAACTTGCCGGCCACCAGCGTGGCCGCCACCACGCCGTCGCGATACAGCACGCGGTTTCCGGTCACGGCCGGCACCTTGTCGCCGACCAGCAGCGTGCCGACGAGATTCAGCGGATCGGTCCCAGCAACGCAGATAAGAGCACCGTCGTTCGGCTGCCGGCGCACCTCGCGCAGCAGCGGAATCGCCTCGGGCAGCGCGAACTGCTCGCCCGCGAGTCCGTTGACGAACCGCCCGCCGCGGATCACGCCGCGCGCCTCGAGCCGCTGCAGAACGCGCAGCAGATCGCGCCACGGCGGAAGCCATTCGGCCTCGCGTTCGAGCACGCGCCAGAACACGACACCGTAGCGGCGCAGCAACGTCATTGCGACGTGTTCGAGCGCCTCGGGCGGCAACTGGCGCCGCCGTTCGGGGGGATTTTCCGGCGCGCCGGCGGACGGACGGCTTACGAGCGCCCAGCGCCCCGCGTCGTCCATGCCGCCGATCAGCGCGCTCGCTCGCGCGCGCCGGCTGCTGGAAAACGCGTTGCGTTTGGCGACCGGCTTCAGCAACGCGCGCAAGCCCGCGAAGCTGTCGGAGTTCGCGAGGCCGGCCGCGACCAACTCGCCGAGCGCGTTTTCGAGCTCCATGCGCAGCACGCGCACCTCGGCGAGCAGTTCGTCGAAGAACATCGCGCCGTGTTGCGCGAGGGTGTCGTGCACGCTTTGCGCGAGCGCCGACAACTCGACCTGGCGCGCCGGATCGAGCAGCGCGCGCCACGCACGCAGCTGGACGCGCGGCAGCAGCACGATCGGCGTGCCGCGGACCGGACCGGCGGCGCCGCGCGCCCGCTCGGTCAGGCGGGTCCAGACGATCTTGCCGGCGCGGCATAGCTCATCGAGCGAACTGCTGGCGTAGGCACGCACGCGCGCGGGCAGGATGTCTTCCTCCCACGCGCCGGCCGCGGCCTGGAAGCCTTCGAGCTGTTCGAGCGCGGCGGCGAGCGCGTCGCGGCCTTCGGCGCGCGACGTCGGCGTCAGATGCTGCCATTCGAACAGGAAGCGCATGAAGTCGTGCCGCTCGACCGGCTCGATCTCACGCCGCAGCCGCCTCACCGTGTAGCGGTGGATGCGTGCGAGCAGGTGTCGTTCGCACCATTGCTCGTCGCTCGTGTGCGGCGTGAAGCGGCCGCGCAACAGATAGCCTTCGGCTTCGAGCCGGATCAGCGCCTGTTCGATCCGGTCGGCCGGCAAACCGAGCGGACGCGCGATCGCCTCGACCGTCAGCGGGCCGAAGCCGGTCAGCCGCGCGCGCAACACGTCGACGAGCGCGTCGTCGGCGTTCCAGCTCTCGGTGTAGCCCTTCGGGGCGCTCAGCGGCGGTGTGTAGCGATTGCGCGCGATGCCGGGGTAGAGCGCTTCGAAACAGGTGAGGCGTTCGGCGGGCAGCCACAGTGCGCTGTCGCTGGCGTTGTCGTTGCCCGTGTTCGCGTTGGCTTGCGCGGCCAGCGGCAAGCGCGTCGCCCGGCCGGCTTTCGCCAATGCCGCAAGCAGCGTCGGCCAATCCTCGTGCGCGAGCGCCTCGGCCCCGGTGATGCACGCGAGGCCCGTCAGCGCTTCGTGCATTTCGTCGGCGTTGCGCGCCTGCGGCCACGCCTCGTCGCGCACGCTGTCGATCGCGGCGGCGTCGAGCGCGCCAAGATCGTCGGCGCTTTCAGGGTCCGTCCAGCGGCGGTTCAGCACCGCCTGGGTGCGGCGCTCCTCGATCGGCGCGTCGTCGAGATACGCGTAGGGCTTCGCGGTCAGGATTTCGGCGGCGAGCGGCGACGGCGCCGGCAGATCACGCGCGACGAGCCGCAACTCGCCGCGCTCGATGCGGCGCAGCAGCGCGAGCCAGCGTTCGCTGTCCATCGCGTCGTGCAGACAGTCGTCGATGGTTTGGTCGACTAAGGGATGGCGCGGCACCTCGCGTTCGCCGACGACGTTCTCCAGACACGCGGCCTGCTCGGGAAACACGCTCGCGAGCAGATCCTCGCTGCGCATGCGCTGCAGTTGCGGCGCGGTCTTGCGGCCGCCCGTGTAGCGCGGCAGGCCGAGCGCGGTCGTCGCGTTCCAGCGCCAGCGCACGCCGAACAACGGCGCATCGAGCAGTGCCTGGATCAGCAGATGTTCGGCGCTGTTCGAGTGCAGATAGCGCCAGACCTCGTCGAGCACGAACGAATGGCTGCCGGTCAGCGACAGCACGATCGCGTCTTCGGTGGCGGCGGCCTGCAACTCGAAGTTGAAGCCGTGGCAGAAGCGCTTGCGCAGCGCGAGCCCCCACGCGCGGTTCACGCGGCTGCCGAACGGCGAGTGGATCACGAGCTGGGTGCCGCCCGATTCGTCGAAGAAGCGCTCCATCACCAGCGTGCTTTGCGTCGGCAGTACGCCGAGCGTGGCGCGCGCACGCGCCAGGTATTCGACGATCTGGCGCGCGGCGGGCACGTCCAGCGCGAGCTCGTCGGCGAGCCAGGCGATGGCGCGGTCGAGGCGCGCGGCCGTGGGTTCGGCTTCGCTCGCGGGCAACTTGGCTGCGGCGGTTGCGGACGCCGTGGTGGTCTGCGTCGCGCTCTGCGCCACGGCAGCTTTGGCTTTGCGTCCTCTCTTTGCCGCGGATTTCGCGGGCGTTGCGGCTGCTTCGAATTGCGCCGCGGCGATTGGCACCGACGCAACCGCGTGTGACGCCGGCTCGCCCTCCGTCAGCAAACGCTCGACCTGCTCCCGCAATCTCGTGACCGCGAAAGACAGCTCGTCGCTGCGCCCCGGCGCCTCGCCGAGCCAGAACGGAATGTTCGGCGGTTGCCCTTGTGCGTCCTCGACCCGCACCCGGCCACTCTCGATTCGCAGAATCCGGTACGACGCGTTGCCGAGCTGGAACACATCGCCGGCGAGGCTTTCGACCGCGAAGTCCTCGTTGACGGTGCCGATATTGATCGCCTGCGGTTCGAGCACGACGGCGTAATCGGCGTTTTCGGGGATCGTGCCGCCCGACGTCACGGCGACCAGCTTGCCGCCGCGCCGGCCGCGCAGCGTGCCGCTTACCGCATCGCGATGCACGTACGCGGCGCGCGGACCGTGGCGGCTCGTGTAGCCCTCGGCGAGCATGCGCAGCACCGCGTCGTATTGCTCGCGCGACAGATCCGCGTACGGCGCTGCGCGCCGCAGCATGTCGAACAACGCATCCTCGCTCCACTCGGCGCTCGACACTTCCGCGACGATCTGTTGCGCGAGCACGTCGAGCGGCGCGCGCGGGATGCGTAGCGCATCGAGTTCGCCACGCCGCACGCAATCGAGCAGCGCCGCGCATTCGAGCAGGTCGTCGCGCGAGGCTGGAAAGAGCCGCCCCTTCGGCATGCCGCCGACGTGGTGGCCCGAGCGGCCGACGCGTTGCAGGAACGGCGCGATCGCGCGTGGCGAACCCATCTGGCAGACGAGGTCGACGTCGCCGATATCGATGCCGAGTTCGAGCGAAGCGGTCGCGATCAGCACGCGCAGTTCGCCGCGCTTCAGGCGCTGTTCGGCGTCGAAACGATGTTCTTTCGCGAGACTGCCGTGATGCGCGGCGACCGCGTCCTTGCCGAGCCGCTCGGTCAGATGACGCGCGGCGCGCTCGGCCATCCGGCGCGTGTTGACGAAGATCAGCGTCGTGCGATGCTGCGCGACCAGCTCGGCGAGCCGGTCGTAGACGCGCTCCCACACTTCGTTGGCCATCACCGCTTCGAGCGGCACCGGCGGGATCTCGAGCGCGAGGTCGCGCGCGCGGACGTGGCCGACGTCGATCACCGCGCACTCGGCCGGTACGTCGCTCTCGAGGCTCGCGCCGCCGACCAGAAACCGCGCGACCGCGCTGACCGGCTTTTGCGTCGCCGACAGCCCGATGCGCGGCAGGCGCCGGGCGCAGAGCGCGTCGAGCCGTTCGAGGCTCAGCGCGAGATGACTGCCGCGCTTGCTGCCGGCGAGCGCATGAATCTCATCGACGATCACCGTGCGCACCGTCGCCAGCATGCGGCGGCCAGAATCCGAGCCGAGCAGCACGTACAGCGACTCGGGCGTCGTCACGAGAATGTGGGGCGCGCGCTTTTTCAACGCATTGCGTTCCTGCTGCGTGGTGTCGCCGGTGCGCACCGCGGTGCGAATGTCGAGCGGCGGCAGGCCGAGCCTGTCGAGTTCGGCGGCGATGCCTTGCAGCGGCAGTTGCAGATTCAGGCGGATGTCGTTCGAAAGCGCCTTCAGCGGCGACACGTAGACGACCAGCGTTTCGTCGGGCAGCGTGCCGCCGTTCGCGAGGCCTTGCGAGACCAGGTCGTTCAGCGCGGACAGGAACGCGGTCAGCGTCTTGCCGGAGCCCGTCGGCGCGGCGACCAGCGTCGAGCGGCCGCTACGGATCTGCGGCCACGCGGCGGCTTGTGCGTCGGTCGGAGCGGCGAAGGTTTGCTGGAACCAGCTGGCGACGGCTGGGTGAAAACCGTCGAGCGCCTGCTGGGCTGGCGGTAAGGCTGGCGCGGCGGCGCGCGCCGCGCTCGCGGTGGAGCGGGCCTTGCGGGAGCGGGGCGCCGCGTCGAGTGCGGCGGAAGTCTTTGCCGAAGTCATACTTGTGCAGATGAGGGCGGCGCGGGGGATATCCAGTCGGCACCGGGCAATGTCGACCGTTTTGGGGTTGTGGGTCATTCCACGCTGACGGCGCAATAGCCGTCAGTCTCTCAGGTTTTCGCCGCTCGTGCGCGGCGCATCGGGCTTCGCGCCGCTGCTGGAATTCGTAGTCTTTTGCGGCGTGTGTGCCGCTCCTACCAACCTCCGCCGATTGCAGTACGCTTGACGACTCTTCCTGCACCCACGATGGAGCGTCGACGATGCGATATAACCAGTTGGGCCGTACCGGTGTGTTTGTTTCAGAGTTGTGTTTGGGCACGATGACCTTCGGCGGTGGCGAAGGCATCTGGCGGCAGATCGGCGATCTGCAGCAGAACGACGCGGAGCGGCTGGTCGGCCGGGCGCTCGACGCGGGCATCAATTTCATCGACACCGCCGACGTTTACGCGGGCGGCCTGTCCGAGCAGATCACCGGCCAGGCGCTGAAGAATCTGCAAGTACCGCGCGACAAGGTCGTGATCGCGACCAAGGTGTTCGGCCAGACCGGCGAGTTCGCAAACGCGCGCGGCGCGTCGCGCTATCACATCCTCGACGGCATCAAGGCGAGCCTGAAGCGTCTGCAACTCGATCACGTCGACCTGTATCAGATCCACGGTTTCGATCCGGCCACGCCGATCGAAGAAACCGTGCGCGCGCTCGATACGCTCGTGCAGCACGGCCACGTGCGCTACGTCGGCGTGTCGAACTGGGCCGCGTGGCAGATCGCGAAGGCGCTCGGCATCGCCGAGCGGCTCGGCACCGCGCGCTTCGAAACGCTGCAGGCGTATTACACGCTCGCGGGCCGGGATCTCGAACGCGAACTCGTGCCGATGCTGCAAAGCGAAGGCCTCGGCCTGATGGTGTGGAGTCCGCTCGCGGGCGGTTTGCTGAGCGGCAAATACGGACGCGAGCAGCAGGCCGAAGCGGGCAGCCGTCGCACGAACTTCGATTTTCCGCCGGTCGATCGCGAGCGCGCGTATGACTGCATCGACGTGATGCGCGAAATCGCTGCAGCGAAAAACGTCTCGGTCGCGCAGATCGCGCTGGCGTGGCTGCTGCATCAGCGTGTCGTCAGCACGGTCATCGTCGGCGCGAAGAAAATCGAGCAGCTCGACGACAACATCGCGGCGACCAACGTCGCGCTATCCGCCGATGAGCTCGCGAAGCTGGCCGAAGTCAGCGCGCTGCCGGCGGAGTACCCCGGCTGGATGCTGGAGCGGCAGGGCGAGCAACGCCGGCAGCAGCTGGCCGAGGTTCGGCACGTCGTGCAGCGATAACGCGACGGCGTACTCGCGTTCGCCCTGGAAGCCCGAATCTTCATCGATGGGCCGCGCGAGTTTCATGCTCGCGCGCGCGGGCCTGAGGCGGTCGACTGGAAAAAACCCCAACTCGTGAAGACGATCCGCCGCTCTCAGGTTCTCCGCGGCCATTTCGTTTCGGCACTCGCTCAGGTCTCGACGTCCGCGAGACTGAAAGTCTCCGTCTTGTCGTTGTACGAGAAGATTTCCGCGTAACGACCCCAGTCGATCACCGCATCGAGTGTCTCCTGCGCCGCGCTGTCGGACAGCAGGTCCTCGAGTTCCTGCTCGAAGCGCACGCGCGGCGCGCGATGTCCGGGCCGTTCGTTGAGCACCTTTCTGATTCGCGCGGCGAGCGGCACGCGCTGCAATAGATGATCGGCGAACATGATCTTGCGCTCCTGCGTGCTGTCCTCGGCGAATCGATGCGCGGGTGGCGTCAGGAGCACGTCGCCCTCGCTGACTTCGGCAAAGCCGAGGTACTGCAGCATCTCCGCGACCGGGAAAAGTTCGTCGACTTCCAGCTGCAGTGTGCGCGCGATGTCGGGCATGTCGGCGCGGCCGTTGTAGGGCGCTGCAGCGAGCGTTTCGAGCAGACCGGCCATCAGGTTGGTCGACACGTTCGGCAACCAGCTGCCGGGTTCGAGTTCGCGTTTGGCCGCGGTGTCGCTGGGGCGCGCGGTCATCTTCGCGTAGATTTCGTCGACGAGCGCGCGAAAATCCGGGTCGAGCCGGTTGCGCGGATGCGCGAACGGCACTACGGTCTCGGCCACCACGCGCCCGGGGTTCGACGACAGCACGAGAATGCGATCGCACATGAACACGGCTTCCTCGATGTTGTGCGTGACGATCAGCACCGACTTGATCGGCATGCGGTCCTGGTTCCACAGGTCGAGCAGGTCGGTGCGCAGCGTTTCGGCGGTCAGCACGTCGAGCGCGGAGAACGGCTCGTCCATCAGCAGGATGGTCGGATCGACGACGAGCGCGCGCGCGAAGCCGACGCGCTGCCTCATGCCGCCCGACAGTTCGCGCGGATACGCATTTTCGAAACCATCGAGGCCGATCAGATCGATCGCGGCGAGCGCGCGCGTGCGCCGCTCCTCGACGCCGACGCCGAGCGCCTCCAGCCCCGCTTCGACGTTCTGCAGCACCGTCAGCCACGGAAACAGCGCAAAGGTCTGGAACACCATCGCGACACCCTCGGCGGGACCGTCGAGCGGCTTGCCCAGGTAGGTCACATTGCCGCTCGTCGGCCGGATCAGACCGGCGATGATGCGCAGCAGCGTCGACTTGCCCGAGCCCGAGCGGCCGAGCAGTCCGACGATTTCGCCCTCGTGCAGCGTCAGATTGACGTCGTCGAGCACCAGCAGGTCGCTCTGGTTTTTATGGAAGCCGCGGCTCACGTGCTCGATGTTCAGCACTTGCGCGCCCACGCGCGGCGGCGACTGGAGCCGGTCGGCGGGAATGGCTTGAATGACGTTTTGCATGGGTTCACTCCTGGTCGAGTCGCAGCCTGATTTCGGCAAAGGCATACAGGGGGCGCCACAGCGCGCGGTTGAATAGCGTGACGAATAGCGACATCACGGCGACGCCAAGGATGATCTTCGGAAAGTCGCCCGCGGCGGTCGTCTCGGCGATATAGGCGCCGAGGCCGTGCGCGACCACATTGGTATCGCCCCACTGGACGAACTCGGACACGATGCTCGCGTTCCACGCGCCGCCCGATGCGGTGATCGCGCCAGTTACGTAGTAAGGGAATACGCCCGGCAGCATCAGCTGGCGCCACCATTGCCAGCCCCGGATGCGGAAATTGATGGCCGCCTCGCGGTAGTCGTTCGGATAGGCGGTCGCGCCCGCGATCACGTTGAACAGGATGTACCACTGCGTGCCGAGCACGATCAGCGGCGACAGCCAGATATCCGGATTCAGATGAAAGCGCACGATCACGATCACGAACACCGGGAACAGCAGGTTCGCGGGGAACGCGGCGAGAAACTGCGCGAGCGGCTGGACCTTCTCGGCGAGCGCCGGACGCAGGCCGATCAACACGCCAATCGGTACCCAGATCACCGAGGAGATCGCGATCAGCACGGCGACACGCAGTAGTGTGATGAGCCCGAGCACGAACACGTGACCGACCTCGTCGAGCGTGACGCCGGCACGCACATAGGCGACGACGCGATAGATCGCATAGACCGTCAGCACGAATACGAGCACGCCGCACACGATGTCCCCCACGCGCGTCGATTTCTCGCCGCGCGGTCCGCTGGCGCGTCGCGCGCTCGCGAAAGGCACACGGAACGGAATGCGTGCGGTGGTCGCGAGCATCACGCCCGCCGGCGTCAGCAACTGATGAATCAGACGTGTGCGCCGCATCGTGTCGAGCAGCCAGGACTGCGGCGCGTTGCCCGAAGTCGTGGTCTCCATGCGGAACTTGTCGGCCCACGCGACGAGCGGACGGAACAGCAACTGGTCATAGGCGAGAATCACGACCGTCATCGTCAGAATGACCCAGCCGACCGCGTGCAGGTTCTTGTCGCTGATCGCCTGCGCCAGGTAGGCGCCGATGCCCGGCAGCGTAATCGTATGATTGCCGACCGTGATCGCTTCGGAAGCCACGACGAAGAACCAGCCGCCCGACATCGACATCATCATGTTCCAGATCAGGCCGGGCATCGAGAACGGCACTTCGAGTTTCCAGAAGCGCTGCCATGAAGTCAGATGAAAGCCGCGCGAGACTTCGTCGAGATCGCGCGGCACCGTGCGTAGCGACTGATAGAAGCTGAACGTCATGTTCCACGCCTGGCTCGTGAAGATCGCGAAGATCGCGGCGAGTTCGGCGCCGAGCACGCGGCCCGGGAACATCGCGAGGAAGAACGTCACCGTGAACGAGATGTAGCCGAGCACCGGCACCGACTGCAGGATGTCGAGAATCGGCACCAGCACGAGACCGGCGCGGCGGCTCTTGGCGGCCAGCGTCCCGTAGACCAGCGTAAAGATCAGCGACGCGACCATCGCCGCGAGCATGCGCAGCGTGGTGCGCATCGCGTACTCGGGCAGGTTGGCCGGATCGAGCGAGATCGCCTGCGTCTTTAGCGTCGACATCGGCGCGAGCGTCTCGTGAAAGCCGATCGACGCCATCGCGATCAGGCAGATGATCAGCGGGAACGCGACGAAGTCCGATCCGTTTGGACGCAGCCGTCGTGCGGATGCATTGGCGGTGCGGTTCAGGTTGAAACCGAACTCCATCAGTAACCTCCGGGGCCGTGGGTATTTGCGCACAGCGAAGTCGTGCCGCCGTACAGGGCGGCGACACATGCATCGATTCGCGAGGGATTGTTGAGTTGGAACATGACGAATCGCAAGTTGATGAAAGGGCTCATTCAGCAAGCAACGGCCACGACGAGGCAACGCCACAATCTTTCGATAATGGCGTTGATTCGTGACAGAAACCTGGCAGGACTTAAGAGAGCAGCGACCCGATTCGGCGCCACAGCGTGACAAGCCGATTCGATTGGACCGGATCGAGCGACAGAAGCGACTCGTAGTGAGCGCGCGGCTCGTTGCGATAGGGCAGATGCGGCAAAAGCAGAGCGAAATACATGACGTTTCTCCGCGCGTCGTATGTGACGCGGCAAGCGGAAAGCGGGCAGACGGTCCAACGTCGCACGCTTGGCGCGGCGTCAGGTTGCTAGCTGCTTTCCTTCTCTATGGCTGAAGGGAAGGGGCATAAACAACAACTGTCACTGTCGGGCATGGGGTTCCTCGTCGGGTTGAACTGCGCTCAGGCACGCAGCGTGGTTTTACCGGCCTCGCCAGAACCCGCGACCAGGCGCGGGTATCGGCGAGCTTCGGCCGCAAACCCGAAGGCTTGCGAGGGCGTGCCAGTGCGGACGAGCGAAGGCGGCGTCCACATGGCGCTCATGATCGAGGTGCACGAAGAAGATTTGCTACGGCGCGCACCGTTCTGCCTGCTGGCGGAACGGCGGCGCGGGGAAGGGGCGCGGACGTTCTGCCGGTCAGGCAGTGAAACTGTTCGAAGATCGACTACTGCAGGTGTCCAAGGCATCAGCCCCATTTGAGAAGACGGGCGAATTCTAGACGCGGTAAAAACCCGGAGTCAACCGGATTCTGTAAGCAGAGCCAACATTTATCGACGAAGGCTTGCGTAACGAGTTCGAGAATCATTGCGTGCGGCCCCGAGAACCCGACGTTGTCTTTATGCGTTTTTTACTTGCGCTTTTTCGGGCGACGTCAATACAATCCGCCCCAACGTATCGAAGGAGTCACCCATGGACGCATGTTCAGGCAGTGGAAGTCCGATGCCGGCCAGCGCCGGCAACACAACCGCGAGATAGTCGCCGCAGGTTCATTCCTTCGCCGCTAACTCGCCCCATTCGGGTTAGCGCGCTTCAATTCTGACCGGCCTTTGCTGCCGGTTTTCCGTAGCACGCTTCCTCTTTTCTGACCGTCGTCTGCAACCTCGGCTTGCAGAGGCGGTTGCGCTTTCGCATTGCGCTCGCCTTCGGGCCGGGCGGCGCGGAGGGATGATGCTTGTCTATCTGCTTCAGATATTGCAGCAACGCCTGTGGCGGGCGGAATCAGTAAGCGCGTTGCGCTCGTTGTGCGCCGGAGTGCGTTACGTAACGTCGCTGGCTCGCGCAAGCTTGCATGCCGGGAATGAATTGAACACACGTTTGCCACCTGCGTGTGCGAACAACAACGGAGCGATCCGCCTATAACTTCAACCCCAGATACGTGATGGAAAATATCTACAAGCGCAGACCGCTGAGTTCCGGCGGTGCCATCGCCGTGAGCGCAGTTCTTTCTCTCGGCCTCGTTCCTCGCGCGTTCGCGCAGACACCCGGCGAAGCCGCGCCGACGCAAGCGGCGCCATCGACCGCCCCGGCCGCACCGGCTCCCGGCGCCACGGACAATGCGGCGCCCGCCGATCAGAGCGTCGCCGCGCCCACGGGATTGTGGGAGCGCTCGAACCTGCTCGGCGACATGGGCGGTTTGCGTCCGTGGCTCGGCAACTACGGTGTGACTTTCAATCTGCAGGAGACCGGCGAGTACATGGGCAACCTCTCGGGCGGGACGAATCGCGGCGGTGCTTATCAAGGCTTGACCGAGTTCGGACTCGTCGTCGATACGCAAAAGGCGTTTGGATTGCCAGGCGGCACTTTCAACGTGTCCGGTCTGCAGATTCACGGCACGAGCCTGACCGCCAGAAATCTGCAAACGCTGCAAACCGCGAGCGGCATCGAAGCCGACGCCGCGACCCGTCTGTGGGAACTGTGGTATCAGCAGTCGCTCGGCAACGTCGACGTGAAGATCGGTCAGCAGAGTCTCGATCAGGAGTTCATGGTCAGCCAGTACGCGGCCACCTTCATGAACGCGACGTTCGGTTGGCCAGTGCTGCCGTCCGTCGATCTGCCGGCGGGCGGCCCGGCCTATCCGCTGTCGTCGCTCGGCGTGAGGGCGCGGGCGTCGTTCGCGAACGGAGTAACCGTGTTGGGCGGCGTATTCGACGGCAATCCGGCGCCAGGCGTCGGCGATCCGCAAAAGCTCAACGCGAGCGGCACGAACTTCAATCTCGGCAACGGCGTGCTCGTGATCGGCGAACTGCAGTACGCGATCAACCAGCCGTCGGCGAATGCGTCCGATCCGAAGCCGGCCGGCCTGCCGGGCACCTACAAGCTCGGCTTCTGGTACAACAGCAACCACTTCGCGGATCAGGGTTTCGACACGAGCGGCCTGTCGCTAGCGAATCCGGCGAGCAACGGCGTGCCGACGAGTCATCGCGGCAACTACAGTTTCTACGCGGTCGCCGATCAGATGGTGTGGCGCGCGGGCTCCGACAGTCCGCGGTCGCTCGGTGTGTTCGCGCGCATCATGGGTGCGCCGGGCGATCGCAATCTGGTCGATCTCGGCGTAAACGCGGGCGTGACGCTCAAGGCGCCGTTCAAGGGGCGCGACACCGACGTGGTCGGGCTCGCGCTCGGCTATGCGAAGATCGGCTCGCACGCGCAGCATCTTGCGAGCGCGCAGCCGCTGTACACGCCGGGCTATCCGTCGCGCAGCGCGGAGACGATGCTCGAAGCCACCTATCAGTATCAGGTCGCGCCGTGGTGGATGCTGCAAGCGGACTTCCAGTACTTCTGGCGGCCGGGCGGCGGAATTCCGCATCCGGACGATTCGTCCCAGCGCATCGAGAACGAAGCGGTTCTCGGTTTGCGCACGACGATTCAGTTCTGAGGAACGGTCATCAGGCTGGTACGCGTTTGATCGATCGCTTCAACAAGGGCCGCGCGCCGCATCACCGGACATGATCGGTCGATGCGGCACGTAAGGACGGACGATGACTTGGCAATCGCTGCGTCTAATCATCAGTCTCGCTTACCCCTGCGTATGCGCGGCGACCGCGTCCAGCGTGCGCGCCGAGTACACCAGCGTCGCGCCCGCGTTGATCGCCATCGCGACGCCGAGCGCTTCGGCGATTTCCTCGCGGGTCGCGCCGTGCTTCAGCGCCTCGGCCGTATGGACCGTGATACAGCCGTCACAGCGCAGGCTGACCGCTACCGCGAGCGCAATCAGCTCGCGCATTTTCGCGCCGAGCAGGTCGGTCTTCTGACCGGCGCTCGACATCGCCTGATACGCCTTCACGCTTTCGGGCGCGAGCTTCGACATTTCGCCGATACGGCCGAACAGTTCCTTGCGGTAATCGATCCAGTTCAACATGGCAGTGCTCCTTGGTCCGTTGCGCGCCGGCGGTTGCCGGCGTCGTGGGACAAAGTATTGCGCCGCGCCGCGATATCCTGAATACTCATTCGACTCAACTTTTAGCGCGCTCGTCTCATGGACACGCTCAGTCGCCTGATCGACCTTGCCCGGCCGCAAGCGAGTCTCGATCTTCGCTGCCTGCTATCAGGCGCATTCGACATCGATCACGCGCCGCTGGAGGCGGGCGTTGCGCCGTTTCATCTGGTGCTCGACGGCAGCTGTGTGATCGAGACCGCCGCCGGCGAGCCGCTCGAATTGCAGGCCGGCGATTTCATGCTGTTTCCGCGTGGCGCCGCGCATCGCATGCGCGACGTAAAGCGCTCGGCGGGTGGCCTGCCGTTGACGCTCGGGCATGACGGCATGCTGCCGGTGCGGCGCAACGATGGCCACGAAACCACTGGCACGGCCGCGCACGCGCCCAACGACACCGCGATTCATGACGGCGTCGATCTGCTGTGCGGCCGCTTCGTCTATGCACCCGGTTCATCGGCGTTGCTGCTCAATGTGCTGCCCGATCCGCTGCACGTATCGCTCGGGGATGCGCAAACGCTCGATGCGTTGCAGACGATGATCACTCTGATGCGCGGCGAAGCGGAGCGGCGTCAGCCTGGCGCGCTCGCGATCGTGACGGCCTTGAGCCACGCGCTGTTCGCGATGGCACTGCGCGTGCACGGCGAGCGCAATGCAAACGGCACGGGGATGCTCGCGTTGCTGACGGACGCACGCCTCGGCGCATCGGTGCAGGCCATGCTCGACGCGCCCGAACGCGCATGGACGATCTCTGAACTCGGCGAGCGAGCGGCGATGTCGCGCGCAACATACGCGCGCCACTTCAACGAGCGCGCGGGCGTGACCGTGATGGATTTTCTGACGCAGATCCGCATGGCGATCGCCAGCGATCTGCTGTTGCGCACACAACGCAGCGCGGCGGACATCGGCGAGGCGGTCGGCTATCAATCGGAGGCGGCGTTCGGCAAGGCGTTCGCGCAAAGCGTCGGTGTGACGCCGGGACGTTACCGGCGCCGCACACCAACGGACGATGCTCTGGATGACTGACTAAAGACTCAGCGCGTGGGCGATTCTATCTGGGCGGTCCGCCCTTGCTGAACGCGCGCCTTTCGAACGACGCCATCAGTCGCGCGACCACGAGCGCGCAGACCGTGCCGAGCGTCACTTCGGCAAGCCGCAGAAAGGCCTTGTCCCACGCCGGGCCGATGCCTGGCGCCAGCAGCATGATCGTCGCGGTGATGCCGCCGAGGCGCGCTGCGCTGCCGACGTTGACGACCCAGCAGATCAGGATCGCGACCGCCACGGTCGCCGCGTACGCGGCAAAATGGCCGCCGCCCGCGAGCGTGCCGATCAGCCCGCAAATACCGCCGACCATCGCACCGATGAACTGGTCGCGCGACAGCTTGCGGGTGTCGATATAACTATGCTGGCTCACCGCGATCGCGGTGATCGCGGCCCAGAACGCCTGCTCGGTGTGCAGCGTGCGACCGATGCCGAACGCGAGACTCGCGCCCGCCACGGCCTGCACGGCCATGAAGCCGCCCTCGATCAGGCGGTCGCCGAGCGGCAGCGTCTTCAGGAAAGCGAACAGCGCATCGGCGGCGTGCGTGCGCGAGGAAGGGCTTGAATCGTCGGACGGAGTCATCGGATGAAGGCGGCTCGGCGGGGCAGGAGGTCCCGTATTCTAGCGGCTCCGCTTCACGCTTCCACTGCTAGCTAGATCGTACCGAACAGCGCGCGCGGCCGGTCGCGTAGCGTGTGCGCGAGAATCTGCAGGCCACGCGTCAACTGCTCGCGCGACTCGGCGCAAGCGAGGTTGATGCGCACGCCGTGCTCGACCGTCGAGCGATCGACCGCGAACGCGGATGCGGGCATCGTGTTGACCCCGCGCGCGAGCGCGTTTGCCGCGAAGTCGTCCGAGCGCCACGGCGGCGGCACGCGCAACCACACGAACATGCATGCGGGGTCGCTCTTCGGTCAGTTGACCTCGCTGTCGACCTCGACCGCGACCGGCTTCAGCACCGCACAAAGCTGCGTTACGTTGCTATCGACCGGACTGAGCACGACCAACAGCAACCTGAGCCAGCTGTCGACCTCGACTTCAACGGCGATCAGCGCCGCAGAAAGCGGCGTAGCGTCACTGTCGACCGGGCTCAACACCACCAACAGCAATCTCGCGTCGTTGTCCACCGGCCTCACCACGGCGTCGAGCAGTGTGACGGCACTGTCGACAGGCATCGCCAACGGCACCGTCGGCCTCGTGCAGCAGGTCGGCGGCGCGCCGGGCAATGGCACGGTAACGGTCGGCGCGAACACGGGCGGCAACGTCGTCGACTTCGTGGGCACCGCGGGCGCGAGCCAACTGACCGGCGTCGCCGCGGGCACAGCGCCGACCGATGCGGTCAACGTGAGCCAGTTGCAGGCGGTGACCTCGATCGACAACGACGCGGTGCTGTACGACAACGCGTCCCATGCAAGCGTGACGCTCGGCGGTGTCGGCGCCAGCGTTGCGCTGGGGTCGGGCGCACAGGCGAGCGGCGCGGGTTCGTCGGCGCTCGGCGCGAATGCGGTTGCGGCCGCGCCCAACTCGGTCGCGCTCGGTGCGGGCTCCGCCGCCAGCGACGCGAACTCGGTGTCGATCGGCTCGCTCGGTCACGAACGGACGATCTCGAACGTCGCGCCGGGCGTCAGTCCGACCGACGCGGTCAACATGCAGCAGTTGGACTCGGTTCAGCAGGGGGTGAACGCGGTGGCGCGCCAGGCCTATTCAGGCATCGCCGGCGCGACCGCGTTGACGAGGATCCCGGACGTCGACCCCGGCAAGACCCTCTCGGTTGGAATCGGCTCGGGCAACTACAAGGGCTACACGGCCGTTGCAATCGGCTTTTCCGCGCGGGTGACCGCCAACCTGAAGGTCAAGGGCGGCGTCGGTACGAGCGCGACGGGGAAACCGGCTGTATGTCCGCGACGATCCCGATCCATTACCGCCGCCGACGCGCGGCCGGATGCTCGCGCGCCAGATCGAATCACTGATAAGGGGGGGTGATCGTGCAATATGACCCCCCCTTCGAAAACACCATCCCCCCCTCCCAAAGGGGGGCGATTTGAAAGGCGACTGGCTCTATCGTTCTTCTCGAAATTCACAATGCATACGGGGCCGGCGCCGCTGGCCGCTCACGCCGACCTGGTGCCGTCTGCGATTTTCTATGTTGGCTTTTTCGTCCTGTTTGAACTGGTTGCTCGTGTGAGTGAAATTCCAGATGCAAATGTCTTTCGCCGCATCTGTCGAGCGGGCCGGTCTTCAAGTCGCCAGGGCGAAAGAAAAAGGTGATAGATGAATATCCTGTTGGTGGAAGACAATCCCGCGCAAGCTGATTCGGTCGAAAGGGAGATCGGGCAATCCGGGCATCGAATAAACAAGGTCGAGCGGGGCAAGGACGCAATCAGTTTTCTTCAGGCCAACGAGGTCGATCTCGTGGTGCTCGACTGGGAATTGCCGGGCATGAGCGGCTTCGAGGTGCTGTACTGGATACGCCGTCACCTGGGCCGCGAACCCGCGGTGCTGTTCGTGACCAGCCGGCTTCTGGAAGTCGACATCGTGCAGGCGCTGGACGCCGGCGCGGATGACTACGTCGTCAAGCCGTTCCGGGCCAAAGAGCTGGGGGCACGGGTAGGCGCGCTGTTGCGTCGCACACGACGCAGCATCAAGGTGGAAAGTGCAATCGCGGTTGGGCCGTATGTCTTCGACGTCACGCAGCGCAGTGTTTTTCTGCACGGCGAATCGATCTTGTTGACGGAAAAGGAATTCGACGTGGCGGCCTATTTCTTCGCGAACCTCGGACGGGTCGTTTCCAAGCGGCTTCTGGCGAAGCTTGCGTGGGGCCGCGAGCTGGATAGTACGTCGCGCACGATCGACACGCATATCTACCGGCTGCGACGCAAGCTGACCCTGCATCCGGACAACGGCGTGCGATTGACGACCGTCTATACGCACGGCTACCGGCTCGACGAGGTCGCTGCTGGCAGCGCGCAAGCGCAAGCGCCGGCGAGCGCCGAGCCGGAAGACGCTGTCGCGGAGAAGGACAGGTCCGAGCAGGGCGCGCAAAACGATCTCCGCTAGCGATCCGACACGAGACCATGAGCGACCTGAAGCGGATTGCGCTGGTCGCGCCTCGTTGCGCGGCTCCTCATTGAGTCGTCATACGGTTCGGCGTATCTTGAAAGCAAATTCACAACGACCCTCCATGCCTCTCACGGATAGCCGGTGAGAGGACACCTCATGAATACAACCGCTGATAGTTTCGAGCGTGAATGGATCGTGTCGCTGATCCAGACCAAGATGATGCCGCCGCGTCTTCCCGCGGGTTGCGTGCAACGGCCGGGATTGCTCCGGCGACTCGATGAACGACGTCCGCGTCACATTACGCTCGTGAGCGCGCCCGCGGGTTTCGGCAAAACGACCTTGCTTGCCGCGTGGAGCGACGCGCAAACGAGAAAGAAGCGTCCCGTTGCGTGGCTCAGTCTCGATGAAGAAGACGACGATCCGCAGCAACTCGGGGCCTATCTGGTGGCGGCGCTTTGTCGCGCGTCGAAGGAGATCGCGTGGCAGGCACAGCAACTCCTCGATAACGATGCACACACGCCGGTCAGAACGGTCATTTCAGTGCTGCTCAATGGCATCGCCGCATACGGCCGCGGTGTTTTCCTGGTGCTCGACGACGTCGACCGTCTGAGCGCGAAACCCGTTCTCGCGATCGTGTCGCGCCTGCTGCGCTACGCGCCCGACAACCTGCACGTGCTGCTCGGCGCGCGCGGCGAACCGGCGCTGTCGCTGAGCGGGCTGCGCTCGCCCGACAAACTTTCGCGTGTGAATGTCGACGATCTGCGCTTTTCGCTCGACGATGCTCAGGCGTTTTTCGACCACACCGGTAACGCGCTGCTCAACCGCAACAGCGTCGAGTTGTTGAACAGCGCGACCGAAGGCTGGGTGGCCGGTTTGCAACTGGCTTCGCTCGGACTGAACCGGATCGATGACGTGGCCGCGCTCGCCAGTCATCTCGCCGGTTCCCGCTTCGGCATCGATCGCTACCTGAACGATACGGTGTTTGCGCATTTGCCGCCGCCCATGCTGACGTTTTTGCTTTACACGTCGATTCTCGAGCGGCTTACGGCGACGCTGTGCGACGATGTCATGGGCGGTGAGGGCGAAAGCGGAGAAAAGCTGGACTGGCTCGAGCGGCATAACGTGTTCATCCGGCCGCTCGATGAGACGCAGAACTGGTATCGCTATCACGCATTGCTGAGCGATGCGCTTCGCCGCCGTCTCATGCGTCAGACGCCAGGACAGGTTCCGTTGCTGCATCGCCGGGCCAGCCTGTGGTTCGCGCGGGCTCGCCTGTGGCGCGAAGCCGTGCGACATGCGCTGGCCGCGGGCGACATCGGGCAGGCGGCGCAGTGGGCCGAAAACTGTGCGATGGAGATGCTCCAACGCGGCGACCCGTTCAGGCTGCCGGGCTGGATTCGCAAACTGCCGCCGGACGTGATCGCGGGTCGACTGCGCTTGCGTCTGGCGAAAGCCTGGGCTCTCGCGATGTCGCTTGAGACCGCGCGCGCGTCGAAGGAGATCGGCGAGATTGCCGACGAGTTCGAACGAATGGCCCGTGATGATCGGTCGGTAGCCGACGAGGTCGCATGGGCGGAGATCAACGCGATCCACGCGATGATCGCTTGCGTGAACGACGACAGCGAACATGCGCTGGAACTCGGGCGTGCCGTTGAGGCATCGACGGCGCCTGCGGAACCGTGGGTACGCCATTACGGGCAAAGCGCGGAGATTTTCGGCTTGATGTATAGAGGGCAGTTCGCCTACATCTCCCGCGTATGGAGAGCGCGGGTCGATCAGGTGGGACTCAGCCGGAAACCGAACAGCGCGGATATGTTGCGCGACGCGGTGTACGGCATCGCCGCGCTGATACACGGCGAACTTCCCGATGCGAGGCGGGTGATGGAGGTCGCGATGCGGTACGCCGAAGACAAGCTAGGAGAGTGGTCGGCGGGCGCGGCCGCGGTAGCCGGTTGCCTTGCGTCGATTTACTACGAGTGCAACGAGCTGTCCAAGGCGCGGAAGTTGATCGACGGTCGCATGACCATCGCGCTGGAGACTTCGCCGCTCGCCGCATTGATGCGCTATATGCTCACCGCGTCGCGCCTGCTGTGGCGGGATGGCAAAAAAGGGCCGGCGCTCGCCGTTCTCGAGGACGGTCGACAGCTCGCGATAACCCGTCGATGGTTGCGTCTGAAGCTCGCGTGCGATGCGGAAACCGTCAGACAGCTGCTTGCCGACGGTAGGGTGGTCGAGGCGCGACAGGTCACCGACGAACTGAGCGCGAGTGTACCGATGATGTGCGAAGGGCGACGGGGCTCGGCCATGGAAACGTGGGCAAGCTACTGCGTGCTGCAAGCCCGCGTTCTGCTCGCTGAAAATGCCGCCGGCGACGCCGTTGGTTTTCTCTCGCGCTCACTCGACAATCTGGTTGCACTGGGCTGGCGCTATGCCGAGGCCGTCGTTTCGCTGCTGCTTTCTCTCGCGCATGAGCAGAACGGTGCTTCGGAACAGGCGTTCGCCGCGCTGGGAAACGCGCTGCGGATCGGCGGCGCGATGGGGATGATCAATAGCTTCGTGGACGAGGGGTCGCCGATGCGTGCGTTACTGGAACGCTTTCGCCGCACGCCATCGGAAATCGCGACCGGGCACGCCACGTATATCGGCACGGTGCTGTCGGCTTTCGACGAGGCGGATAACACGCCATCTTCTTCGTCGAGCTATGCCGACACGAAGATAACGCCGGGCACACTGAGCGCGCGAGAACTCGAAATACTGGGCTACGTCGCTCGCGGGCTGTCCAACAAGGAAATCGGACGATCATTGAATCTGGCACCCGAGACGGTCAAATGGCACATGAAGAACGTGTTCGAAAAACTGAACGTCAATTCGCGGTACGAGGCCGTGCAGAGTGTCTTCGGCATTCAGCCTGGAGCCGACTGAAGCGCCGTGCCGCGTGATGGCGCCGTCATCCGGTCACCTCACCGCGGCTCTCGTCCAAACGCTTCGCGCAGCTTGCGCTTGGCCCGCTGCAACGTATCGCGCCGCTCCGTCGGCAGGTTTCGGCCCGCTCGGTTGATGTAGAAATTGAGCATCGACATCGCCGATTGAAACGGCGTGCCCTTGCGTCGACGGCTCGCCGTCGACGAGTGCTTCAACGATTGCGCGATGGACTCCGCGCTGCCGGTTTTGAAAATATCCTTCCGGATGTCCATCGCGTCGCTCGTTTCCATTACGTGATGCGACCATCTCTTCGCGCCGGATGCGCCGTTCGACTTCGCGGTTTTGGCGCGATGCGCGGCATGCGCCCGCGCGTGGCGCTGACGCGGTGGCCGTCCCGACTTGCCAAGAGACACAGGGCATTTCGATTTGCTGCTGGTCTTTCGGGTCGCCATTGTGTGGTCTCCTGAAGCGGAATGTCGGACTCGCCACGCGTCGAAAATGGTCGATTTGGCGATCAGAGCTTCACGCCACCGGCCTCGGGCGCATCCGACGAACCCGCGGGAATGTCATCGGCGCCGAGGTCGTCGCGCCTCGTATAGACGTCGCCGCCCCAGTACGGTTCGCTGCCGTAGTACTGATGCACGGTGGTGGCCCACGTCTGATCCGCCATCGATGGCCAGTGATCCTTATCAAATCCCGGTGCGTTCTTCACGCGCTCGGCCACCATGTTCAGCACGAAGCATTTTTCCTGCGTATCGAGTGTCAGCGCACTCCACGGAATCGCGAGCAGCTTGTCGCCGATGCCGAGAAAACCGCCGCTCGACAGCACCGCATACGCGACGCGGCCCGAACGCACGTCTAGCATGATGTCCTTGATCTTGCCGATGTGCTCGCCGTCGCTGCTGATAACCTTGTTGCCGTCGAGCGTAGCCGCGGCCATTACATCCGGACCTGGGCCTTCCGCGGTCGCGGCGCCTTTACCGACGATGTTCGCACCTTGTGTCTGGGTCTGCATCACCATGATGGGCTCCTTTTGAAGGGGTGAATGTACCGAGGCATTTAGCAACGGCCGTTCCATCTAGCCATGCGGCGCCGTTACGCCGTGGCGCGCGGCGGATCCGCGCGACGAGGCAGCGCGCGCGTAAAGGATGCGAGCGCGTTTGCAATTATTTCGTCCGTGCCGACGCAGCGCTGATCAGCGAAGCGCGATGCGCGGATGCGACGACTGCATCGCGCGGCATAGGCCTTGCTCGACTCTCAGTGATGGCAGCAGGGAACCGAAGGATCGCACCCGTCCTTTTACTTCAGGGAGAACCCAGATGAGCAAGTATCCGAAGGCATGGCTGTTCGCGGCATGTGTGGTCGCGTCGGGCGCCGTCGCGTCGGGCGCCGCGTTCGCGCAGGCGGGCGGCGGTAACGGCAATAGCGGCACCGGCGGCGGCAACGCGCATGGCGCGGCGACCGCGGCGCCGACGGCGGGCAACGAGCCCGCGTCGAATGTCACGGGCAGCACCATGGGATCGACTTCGTCGATGAAACATCATCACAAGAAGTCGAAGGCAAACAATCCGATGACCGATACGACGAACACGCCCGGCGCCAATGCCAGCAGCGATACGAAGGGACAGTAACGCTGGATCGATGCGGGCGCGGCCATGCACCTGTGCGTTCGTCGTAACGCGCCGGCGTCGATTCAGCGCTGAGCCCGTCACTGGGCCCTTGGTTTCGGTTCGGATGCCATTTGCCGCGCAGCGCGCCGCGTACGAACGCGTGCCGTGGCTCGCAAATGTGCCGCGGCGCTTTTGTCTTTCGCGGCGGAGGCATTCTTGCGCACCACGCGCGACTTTTTTAGCAGACTCGTCAACGAACCGTTGATACTGTCGTGGACCGACGACTCCCGCGTCTTGCGTCCTTTGCCACCGGATGCGCGCGCGAGTTTCGCCGCACGCTTTTCCGCCTGCGCGAGCAGCACCGCAAAGGCCACTTCATCTACCTTGAGTCCGCGGCGCGATTGGCCTGGCGCGAGGCTCTGCAACTCATCCGCCTCGAACGCGCCGATGATCGCCGGGTGGATATAGCAGCGCCGGCAGACGGCGGGCGTATTGCGTAGCAGCGTCGCCACTTCTTTCACGGTCGCGACGATATGACGACGCGCTTCGGCCGCGCTGCTGCACATCAAGCGGCGCAATGCCGCCAGCGCGTACACGCTGCCGGCCCACGTGCGGTAGTCCTTGGCGGTGAAGTCCGCGCCGCTTACGCGGCGCAGGTAGTCGTTGATATCCGTCGAGCCGACGCTGTGGCGCGTGCCGTCTTCGTCGAGATACTGGAACAGGTCGTGACCGGGCAGCTCCGCGCAACGTCGCACGATGCGCTTGATGTTCGGATTGTCCACTGTCACGTCGTGCTCGATGCCGCTCTTGCCGCGAAACTGGAAGCGCAATTGACCGGCCCTGATCTTCACGTGCTTCTTGCGCAGCGTCGTCAATCCGTACGAGTGGTTATCGCGCGCGTATTCTGCGCTGCCGATGCGGATCAGCGTCGTGTCGAGCAACTGCACGATGGCCGCGACGACCTTGTCGAGCGGCATGCCGGGCAGCTTCAGATCACGCGCCACGCGCGCGCGAATTTTGGGCAATGCGCGGCCGAACTCGGCCATCCGTTCGTACTTGTCGGCGTCGCGCGTTTCGCGCCAGCGGGGGTGATAGCGGTACTGCTTGCGGCCGCGTGCGTCGCGGCCGGTCGCCTGCAGATGACCGCGCGGATCGGGGCAGACCCACACGTTTTCGTACGCGGGTGGAATCGCGAGCGAATTGATGCGTTGAATCTCGTCCTCATCGACGATGCGCTTGCCGTCGACGTCGAAATAGATGAAGCCGTTCCGGTCGCGCTTGCGTGTGTAGCCGGGCCTCGTGTCGTCGGCGTGGCGCAGTCCCGGCGGCATCGGTTGGGGTGCGGTGTTGCCGTTCGCGGTGGTCGGGCTGCGTGATGTGGTCGTGGAATGAGTCGCGGTAGCCATTGTTGCAGGTAGAAGTTTCAAACCCGGTTCGAACCGGTTCGCCGGGTAGGTGCGATGTGTGCCGTGTGATCGGCGGGAAGCAAGGGGGATGCCATCGACAAGTGACCAGCGCGCTGAGGCGGAACGGTCCTTGCGGAAAAGTCGACGTGACCAACCGGAAAAGGAGCTTTCATGAGCAGCACACTCAACCCCGATGAAGAGCCGCAGCAGACCGTCAAGCAAACGTCCGGCACGACGGGCGCGCTGGGTCCCAGCGACTCGTCCGATAGCGGCAGCGACGTGGCGGGCGCGAAGCGTCACGATTTCGACGTCGATACGGAGCTCGACAATCACGCGCTCGAAGCCGGCGACGCCGCACTCGGCAGCGATACCGATCGCTCAGGTACGGGCGAGCGCGCGTCGGCCGATGGCGATTCGACGTTGGAGATGGACCGCGATATCGACACCGACCACGTCGTCGATCCGCAAGTGCCGCCGGGCGCGGAACGCTCCGACGAAGACGAAAACGACGTCTGACCACGACGCTTTTGCACGCGCGGCGGCTCGAGCTGAACGGTGCAACCGCAGCGTCGGTGCACCGCCAACTGTCAGCCCGCTGAACACTGCCTCAAGCGGGCACGTTTTTTGCTGAACCACGCTTAGCGAAGGCGCAGACCTATGCACATGCATCACGGGCAAGTGCATGAGCGCGGCGCCGCACGAAGGAGAGCACGCATGACTGATGCACTGAATGGCTACAAGGTAGCGGTACTCGCCGTAGATGGTTTCGAGCAGGCAGAACTCATGGAGCCGAAACGCGCGCTCACCGAGGCGGGCGCGACGGTCCATGTGATCTCGGCGAAGCCGGGCAGGATCCAGGGCTTCAAACACGTCGACAAGGGCGATACCGTCGACGTCGATGCGACCTTCGACAAGGCCAGTCCCGACGACTATGACGCGCTGGTGTTGCCGGGCGGCGTCGTGAACGGCGACGCGCTGCGACTGCTGCCGCAGGCGCAGGCGTTCGTCAAAGCGGTCGACAACGCGAAGAAGCCGATCGCGGTGATCTGTCACGGCGCGTGGCTGCCGGTATCGGCGGGGATCATCAAGGGGCGCACGGTGACGAGCTGGCCTAGCCTGCAGGACGATATTCGCAACGCGGGCGGCACGTGGGTCGATCAGGAAGTGGTCGAGGACGGCAATCTTATTTCGAGCCGCAAACCCGACGACCTTCCCGCGTTCAACAAGGCGCTGATCGCGCAACTGACGAAGCGCAAGGCGGCTTGATAGCGGGCGGCCGGTTGGCTTCGGAGCCTGCGCATCGGTGATTCGACAGGGAGAAAATGCATGAAATTCCGGTATTCCCTACAAGTGTTGACTGCCGCGCTGGCCGTGTTGGGCGTGAGCGCGGCATCGATCGACACGGCCCGCGCGCAGGCGAGCGATGCGCCCGCGAGCGCAGCGCCGACCGGCGGCACGACGCTGTCACCCGCGGATCAGCAGTTCGTGCTCGAAGCGTCGAAGTCGGACGCGACTGAAATCGCCGCTGGCAAGGTCGCGCTGAAGAACTCCAACGATCCGCATGTCAGGAAGTTCGCTCAACAGATGATCGCCGACCACACGAAGCTGTCGCACGCAATGGCCGGGCTGGTCGCGAAGAAGGGCTTCAAGCCGACGCCGTCCGCGGATTCCGCGCTGGTCGGCAAACTGCAGACGTTGAAGGGCACCGAGTTCGATCAGGCCTATGTCGAGCAGGTCGGCGTGGAAGCGCATCAGCGCGCGGTCGACCTGTTCCAGCAGCAAAGCGAGAGCGGCACCGACTCGCAACTGAAGGCCGCGGCCGCGCAAGCGCTGCCGACCATCAAGCATCACCTCGAGATGGCGGAGCAACTGGCCGGCAAATTGAAGGGCTCGTCATGAACGCGATCCTGCCACGGCCTGCTTATGAGGACTCTCTGATGCAGATCACTTTCCCCGATGACGAAGCGGCGTTCGACGGCGCCAATCTGACCGTGCGCTTTCTTGCGCGCGTCGATGGCGAGCCAGTGGTTTGCGCGATCACTGCCGAGGCTCTGGAAGATCATTTCGGCGCGGAGTCCGCGCTTGAAGCGGCGTTGATGGCCGCTTTCGACAGAGGCCGTCAGCGCATCCGCTCGGTCTGCGCGGAAGCGCTCGACCAGAACGACGGAGAAAGCGTAGTGTTGCATAGCGGACTGTTCAGAGTGGAAGGCATGGAACCGGATCGCGGCGCCGCGGCGTAGCGCCGCTGCGTGTCGCATTGACTGGGCGCACTGCTTCCGACTCGCGCCCCCGGCGACAGGATGGTCCGCGAGCGGCAATTAACGATAAGGAGGCCGTATGTCACTCATCGTCGCAGCACGCTTCACGACTTTTCCCGCTGCGGAAAGCGCGGCGCAAAAACTGTTCGATGCGGGTTTCGTGGAAGAGGACGTCACGCTGTTTTTCGTCAATCCGCGCGGCCAGCATGCGCGTTTCCCGATCGGCGGCGACACCGATACCGACCCCGGCGCGCGAGAAGCGCCTAAAGGCGCGGGCATGGGCGTGACGATCGGCGCGGTGATTGGCGCGGTGATTGGCGTGGCGATCTTCGCGGTGTTTTCCGCGCCGCTGCTGGTGTCGCTGATCGCGGCCGGCGTCGGCGCGTATGTCGGCTCGCTGGTCGGCGCGATGTCGCGCACCACGGATCGCGGCAAATCGGACCATCGCGTGCCGTATCACGAGGAGTCGCGCGATTCGGGCGTGCTCGTCGCCGTGCACGTGTCGCCCGACAATCAGCTGGACGCCGCGCGCGTGCTGCGTGAAGCGGGCGGCGTGTCGATCGAGAAGGCGACCGGCCGCTGGCAGCAGGGACGCTGGGCCGATTTCGATCCGCTGAAGACGCCCGAGCCGATCAAGGAATTCGTGGAGAAGCGCGCGTGATATGAGCGACGCGGCATACGAACAAAAAACGGCCCGGTGACGATCATCGGGCCGTTTTCCGTTTTCCGTTTTCCGCGCTGTTTCCACGTCGCGCGACACCCGCGGTTGCCGCGCATCGCGCGGCGGCTGCGATCGTTCGAGCTGCCTTTCGCTACGCATCGGCTCGCGCGAGGTGCCGGGCACGCGTGATGCGTGCTATCGAATGCAGCCCGCCGCACGTCGAACCGCTTCATCGCGAGGCACATAAAAAGGCCCGCGCGGCGGATTCCGCGATGAACGAAACCCTTGGAGGTATTGAATGGCTACCAACGTTGTTTCCGTATTGAATGATCTGGTCGAAACGTCGAAGGATGGCGAAAAGGGCTTTATGAAGGCAGCCGAGGATGCGCACGACGACCAGCTGAAGATGCTGTTCCGTTCGAGTGCCGAGGACTGCTCGCGCGGCGCGCGTGAGTTGCAGGATGCCGTTCAGACTCTGGGCGGCAAGCCCGAAACCGGCGGCAGCATGAGCGGTGCGCTGCATCGCGGCTGGGTCGACGTGAAATCGGCGGTAGCGAATCGCAGCGACCATGCGATTCTTGCCGAGTGCGAAAAAGGCGAGGACGTCGCGAAGAAACGCTATCACGACGCGCTGGAGAAGGATTTGCCGGCGGACGTGCGGGCAATCGTCGAGCGGCAGTACCAGGGCGTGCTGCAAACGCACGACCGCGTGCGCGATCTGCGCGACCAGTATACGGCGATGAAGCGCTGATCGACGCGTCAGTGCAATAAGGAAGAGCCGGCTCTACCAGCCGGCTCTGTTACGTTCTGTTCAGTCGAATCGGTGCGACCCGATCGCGCGGATATCAGTCAGCCGCGACCTTCAGATGGTTCTTCACACTGGTCACGCCCTTCACGCTTTGCACGACATCTTCGGCGGCGGACTTGTCGTCGGCCGAAGGCACCGAACCCGTGAGCCACACGACGCCCTTGCGGGTCTTCACGTGGATATGCGTCGATTTGACGTTCTTCGCGGCAAGCAGATCAGCCTTGACCTTGGTCGTGATGGTGCCATCGTCGATATGCTGGCCGACGCTTTCCGACGCCGCGGGCGGGGCCGAAGCGCTGGTCTGGGCGTTCGCGTTCAGCGCGAACGCGACGACGGCGATGCTGCCTGCGGTCTTCAGAAGCTGGATCGTCTTCATGGTTCTCTCCATCAGGTGGTAATGAAAATGGCGGTCTTGTTGGCCGGTGGCCGATCGCGGCCGAAGCCGCTGATGAGACACGTGGGGTCGTCGCCGCTACGGTACCGTCAGGGGCCCGTTTCTCGACACCGGACGCTGTACTCGCATCCGCGCTCGATCGAGGCGTTTGCGAAGGGCGGCGTCCGTCCACACACCGTTGCTCCGCAACCATCGTGCCTGCCGGCTGCGAGCCAATCCGTGCCGCTCGCGAAAGCCGCATGCATCGGGGAGTTTCGACTGACGAATACGGTTGCAGTGCGGCCATGCGCGAGGCCGCCGGAGAGGTGAAGAAAGGGACCGGAAATTGCCTGCCGTTTGTAAAAACCGGCGCGCCCGGTCAGGGCAATTCATCCTCCTGAATAAACAAAGCGCAATCAAAACAGCGTCTTGCGCGATCTGGTACGGACGTTGCGTTGGTCAGTGAACTCGGCTCGTTGAGTCTGAGGCTACTAACGAACGGGATCATTCCAATGCCTTCAATCGAACTACGTACAAGGCAGTCTCTCGCACTGACCCCTCGTCTTCAGCAGTCGGTGCGGCTCTTACAATTGTCGGCTCTCGAGTTCCAGCAGGAATTGCGCACGGCGCTCGATACCAATCCGTTCCTCGAATACGACTCATCCGAAGCGGAAGACGTCGCGCTCGCCGGCACGACGCCAGGCGAGGGTGAAGACGCCAACGCGCCGCCCGCCGTCGATACGCTTGCCGCCGCCGAGCCGGACGGACTGCCGGCGGAAAGCGCCGGTAGCGATACGCTCGAAAGCGCGGGCCAGGACGACATGCCCGCCGATTTTTCCGGCGACTACGGTTCGCGCAACTCGACGCGCCAGAACGGCGACGCGGACGGCAGCGACCCGGGCGATTGGGCTCGCTCGCAACCCACGCTGCGCGAGCAGTTGCACGACGCGTTGCGCCTGTACCGGCTAGACGACCGCGATCGCGCGGTGGCCCGTTTCATCATCGAGGCGCTCGACGACGACGGCTATCTGCGGCAATCGCTGGCCGACCTGGCCGATAGCGTCGATCTGGAACCCACGCTAACCGAGGAAGAACTGCTGGTGGCGTTGCGCCTCGTGCAGGCGCTCGATCGTCCGGGGCTCGGCGCGCGTTCGCTATCGGAATGCCTCGCGCTGCAGATCAATGCGCTACCCGCCAATACGCCGGGACGTGACGTCGCGCGGCAGATCGCCGAGCATCATCTGGAAAGGCTCGCGCGCCGCGAGCAGGCCGAGTTGCAAAAACAGATCGGCTGCAGCGCGGAGGAATTGCGTGTGGCTTGCGCGTTGGTGCGCAAGCTCGATCCGAAGCCCGGCAATTGCTACGGCCGCACCGAGGACAACTATGTCGTGCCCGACGTGATCGTGCGTCAGGTGCGCAACAAGTGGGTCGTGTCGATCAATCCGGCGGTGCAGCCGCGGGCGCGAATCCATCGCATGTATGCGCAGCTATTCGCGCAGTCGGCCGGCGCGAGCCGTTCGCCGCTCGCGCAGCAGCTGCAGGAGGCGCGCTGGCTGATCCGCAACGCGCAGCAGCGCTTCGATACGATCCAGCGGGTTGCCGAATGCATCGTCGCGCATCAGAAGGCGTTCTTCCTGTACGGCGAGATCGCGCTGAAGCCAATGGTGCTGCGTGACGTGGCTGACGAGCTGGGCCTGCACGAATCCACAATCTCGCGCGCGACGGGCAACAAATATATGGCAACGCCGCGCGGCATCTTCGAGTTCAAGCATTTCTTCCCGCGCGAGCTCGGCACCGAAAGCGGCGGAACCTGCTCGGCCGCCGCGGTGCGCGCGCTGCTCAAGGAGATGATCGCCGCGGAAAATACGCGCGATCCACTGTCGGACGTGACGCTCGCGAAGATGCTCGCGGATCAGGGCGTGCTGGTCGCGCGACGCACGGTGGCGAAATACCGGCATCTGATGAAGGTGCCGCCGGCTGAACTGCGCCGGCAGCTTTGACGCGCCGAAGTCTTAACGGGGGTTTGAAGCAAAACAGTCATTCAAACAGCAGTACATTGCGCACAGGGTCATGCGAGGTTATCCGCTCGCATGACCCTTTTTCGTATCTGGACGTTTCGCCGGCGTGCCTTTACATTGGCGGGTCAATTGGAAAGAGATCGGCGGAACGGATCGCACAACAACGGGTGAGCGCAATGAAGTATTCGAATCTGGTCGAGCGACTGCAAGGGCGGCGCACGTCGGCGTGGGAAATTCATCGGGTCGCGCAGCAGGCGGCTGCCAGGGGCGAAGACGTGATCGTGCTGAGCGTCGGCGATCCCGAGTTCTCGACGCCCGCGCCGATCGTCGAGCGCGCCATCGATGCGTTGCGGGCCGGCGACACGCACTATACGGCGATGGCCGGTCGCGAGCCGCTGCGCGCCGCGATCGCCGCCGAGCACGCGCGCACGACGGGCTGCGACGTGAGCGCCGCCAACGTGGTGCTGACCGCCGGCGCGCAAAACGGCGTGTTCGCGGTGTCGCTGTGCCTGCTCGAAGCGGGCGACGAAGTGATCGTTCCCGAGCCGATGTACCTGACCTACGAGGCCTGCGTGCGCGCGGCGGGTGCGACGCTCGTCGCGGTGCCGGTCGATCCGGCGCGCGCGTTTCACGTCGACTGCGACGCGCTCGAAGCGGCGATCACGCCGCGCACGAGGGCGATCTTCTTCGCGACGCCGTGCAACCCGACCGGCGTGGTGATGCAGCGCGCCGATCTCGAACGCATCGCGCGGCTCGCGTGCAAGCACGACCTGTGGGTGCTGTCCGACGAGGTCTATGCGGAACTCACGTTCGAACGCGATCACGTGAGCATTGCGTCGTTGTCCGGCATGGCGCAGCGCACGGTCACGCTCGGCAGCCTGTCGAAGTCGCATGCGATGGCGGGGTGGCGCGTCGGCTGGGCAATCGGGCCCGCGACGCTGATCGAGCACATGGCGCGGCTCGCGCTCGCGATGCTGTACGGCCTGCCGGGTTTCATCCAGCAGGCCGCGTTGACGGCTTTGGAGAACAGGGCGGAGATCGTCGCCGATATTCGCGAGATCTACCGGCGGCGGCGCGACGTCGTGTTCGAGCGCTTGCATCGTGTGCCGGGCTTGCGGTGCCTGTTGCCCGAAGCGGGCATGTTCATGATGGTCGACGTCAGCGGGACCGGGCTCGATACGACCGAGTTCACATGGCAGCTGTTTCGCGCACAAGGCGTGGCCGTGCTCGACGCGAGTGCGTTCGGGGAGACGGCGAACGGCTTCGTGAGGTTGGGGCTGGTGGTGGGCGAGGATCGATTGATCGAGGCGTGCGAGAGGATCGCGCGGTTCGTGGAAGGGGGGCGGGGCCGAGAGGGCGGTGGGTTGTAGATTGCGACGATCCGGTCGCTGGGCACCACGGCCAGCCGAAGGTGGCTGGGCAGTGCGTTCGGCGCGGCTTACTTTTTCCTGCGCACGAATTTCAGGCCGAAGCGCACCAGCCGAGGCATCGTTTCGGGCCGCAACAACCGTGGATCATACCCAGCAAATCGCCGCTCATTCTCCTGAAGACACAGTTGCATCAATTCGGGCACGCTGATATCGACATCCGTTACCGACTGCGCGCCGTTTACCGTGAAGTTGTTATCGTGCTCATGGACGTTGCCGTCAGCATCCATCGCACGTGCGAGGCCAATGCGCTCCCACACCAGAAACGCCCACACACCCGCCACCTTGAGCTCGAAGCGGATGCGCTGCCACCATGAAAGCTGCGCGCGATGCCACGCGACCCAGTTCGCGAAGAGCAGAATATGGCGGCACTCTTCCTGCATCACCGGCTCGAATGTCTCGGTCAGTGCCGGCGGGAACAGGCCCGAGCGCCGCGCCACCTCGAACAGGCCGAACGCGAAGAAGCTGTCGATACATTCGCTATAGCCGGTCACGAGGTAAGCCCGTTCCGTGTCTTTCGGATAGACGTACGACGGCTCGCTCGCGAGCGCGATGCCATACGCATGCACCATGCGCGACAGCACTTCCTTATGGCGGTTCTCTTCCCACGCGTTCAGCGCAAGTGCGTCGCGCAGCTCCGGGGTGTCGAGCGAGGCCGCGTAGGCGGCCATGCGCAGGCGCGCCCTGCCTTCGGTTTGCACGGCGATGTCCCAGATCGGCAGATCGACGATGCGCTTGAGCGTCGCGGCTTCGAGCTGCGGCCATGCGAGCACGGACGGGCGATACGGATTGAAGGTCTCGCGAAACATGCGGCACATTTCCTGCCGGTGCACGTCGGAGCCGGGCGCCAGCGGGCCGTTGACGGTGCTAGTCCAGTGCCGCATCGCGTGGTCGGCGGCCTCGAGGGTCGAGGGGTCGGGCTGCTCGTGCGGCAGTTGCGGCGCGCGAAAGCCGGGGATCAGCGCGGCAGCGTCGAATGCATCCAGTACCAGTTGGTCCATTGGGTATTCTCGACAAGGCGACGAAGGCGCTGTCGATTCTGCCATGACTGCGCAGGTCTGCGCCACGTCGAGGAAAAAGCGCTTCGTAATGTTCGGCGTGCTGTGGCGCCGACCGTTGACGCCGCGCAAACTTGCGTCAAGAATCGAGCGCCGGGTGTGCTCCCGAACCCGGCCAGCCCGATTCCAGCGCGTTTCGACTCGTCGCGGAAAACTTCATGATTCATCGCTTCTCTTCTTCATTGCGCCGCTTGCTGACAGCCGGATTGCCGGCCGCCGCGCTGACGGTGACGCTTTCTGTCGCCGGTGTGGTGCCGTTCGGCGAACGGTGCATGGCAGCCGAACAGGCCGATGCGTCGAGCACCTCGGAAAGCACGGCAACGGGGGGAAGCACGGACGCCGCCGCATTCGCGCCGATCGCACCACGCCAGGGGCCGGAGGCGAACGCGTCGCCGGTCGGCGAACCGAGCGAGCCGCACGCGATGACGGCGCGCCCGAACGGCGAGCCGCGCAAGCGGACGGCTGCGCGTGGCGACATGCAGGCTGCATCGAATGCACCGGACTCGGCCGACGCGACGGCAACGCCTCGCAACGACAGGGCTTCGACGCCCGCGATTCCCGTGCCGCCCGAAACCACCAGCGTCACCACGCATTCGCTTCGCCTGAACGGCCGCAAGCTCGACTACACGGCGAGCGCGGGCAATCTGTTGCTGCACGACAAGACCGGCGCGCCGAACGCGAGCGTGTTCTATGTCGCGTACACGGTGCCGAGCAGGACGCCTGCGACGCGTCCGATCACCTTTCTGTTCAACGGCGGCCCAGGCGCCGGCAGCGTATTCCTGATGATGGGCTCGGTCGGCCCGAAACGCGTGCGCACCGCGAGCCCCGCGAGCACGCCGCCCGCGCCGTACACGCTCGACGACAACCCCGACAGCCTGCTCGATACCAGCGACCTCGTGTTCATCGACGCGGTCGGCGCGGGCCTGTCGAGACCGGTCGGGCATGGCACGGGCAAGGACTTCTGGGGCGTCGATCAGGACGTCAGTGCGTTTGCGCAATTCATCGACCGTTATCTGACGATGAATCAGCGCTGGAATTCGCCGAAGTACCTGCTCGGCGAATCGTATGGCACCGCGCGCGCCGCGATGCTCGCTTATCGGTTGGGGCAGAACAATATCGCGCTGAACGGCGTGATCCTGCTGTCGTCGGTGCTCAATTCCGCGGCGTTCACGCCTGGCAACGATTTCAGGAGCGAGAGTTATCTGCCGAGTTTCGCGGCGATCGCGTGGTATCACGACAAGGTCACGCCGAAGCCCGCGAGCCTGCCGGCCTTTCTCGACGAAGCACGCGCGTTCGCCCGCGGACCCTATGCGCAGGCGCTCGAACAGGGCGATGCGCTGCCCGACGACCAGCGCGACGCGATCGCCGCGCGCATCGCGTACTTCACCGGATTGGACGTGGGGTTCGTGAAGCGTAACCGTCTGCGTCTTTATCCGTCGCGTTTTCGAAACGAGTTGCTGCGCAACGAGTCGCGCAGCGTGGGCCGCTACGATGCGCGTTTCGAAGGCCTGAACTACGACGATGCATCGGAGGATCCGGACTTCGATGCGTCGGTGAGCAGCGTGTCGAATGCGTTCAATGCGGCGCTTCATCAGCATCTGTCGGACGACCTGCACTACACGCCAACCGACCGTTACCTGGTGTTCAGCGACGACGCGTTGAAGCAATGGGACTGGAAACATCGCGAATGGTGGGGCGAACGGCTGGAGCTGCCCTACGCGGGCGGCGATCTGGCTGAAGCGATGCGGCAGAATCCACAGTTGCGGGTGTTATCGCTGAACGGCTACTTCGATCTCGCCACGCCGTTCTATGCGACCGAATATGCGCTCGCGCATCTCGGCCTCGATCGGTCGCTGCGCGAGAACGTGCGCATCGCCTACTATCCGACCGGCCATATGGTGTATCTCGACGATGCCGCGCTGCACGCGATGAAGCGTGACCTCGTGAGCTTTTATACGGCGCAGCCGCGTTGAGATCGGCGAATCGTCGCACGGTGTCGAACGGTATAATTCCCCGCACCGTGGAGTAGCCGCGCGCTCTGTCAACCGGCTTCATCGTTCGCCGCTCATGCCATTCACCCCGATTCCGTCCTTCGCGCGCAAGCGCATTTCCGACGTGGTGTCCGACCAGATCAAGCAATTGGTCTCGGAGGGCACGCTGATGCCCGGCGACCGTCTGCCGGCCGAGCGCGATCTCGCGGCGCAGCTCGGCGTGTCGCGACCATCGCTGCGCGAGGCGCTGATCCGGCTGGAGGCGGACGGTTACATCGAAACGTCGGGGCGCGGCGGTTTCACGGTGGTCGACGTGACCGCGCCCATCATCTCGAAGCCGCTTGCCGAACTGTTGCTGCAGAATCCGCGCACCAGTGCCGACATTCTGGAGTTGCGCCAGGGGCTCGAAGCGATTTCGACGGTCTATGCCGCGCAGCGCGCAACCGCCACCGATCTGAAGAAAATCCGCGCGGCGTTCGAGGCGTTGAAGGCCGCGTCGCTCTCGCGCGATCGCGCGAATCTCGCCGAACTCGATGCCGCGTTTCATCTCGCGATCGCCGACTCTACGCACAATGTCGCGCTGGCGCATGTGATGCACGGCATTCATGCGCTGATTCGCGAGGGCATGCGCCAGTATCATCGGTTGATCGATTACGACGACGCGATGGAAAAGCAGTTGATGAGCCAGCACCAGGCGATTTACGACGCGGTCGTCGCACGCGATGCGCCCAAGGCACGCAAGGCCGCCGAGCGGCATCTGGCGTTCGTGCGAGAGATTTACAAGGACGATGCGACGAAGCCGTCGGCTGCGGTGATTTCCTGATTCCCTGATTTCAAGGCCCGCGCCGTCCGAATTGACACCGCCAACGGACTTTTTTATAGTCTTGGTCAGACCAACATGACCAAGACGGCCAGACAGGCCACACCGGCCACACCGGTCAACAGACATCGTTCCCGCCGCTTTTCCTGAAGAGCCTATGAAAGTCGCGCTGTTTATCCCGTGCTTTATCGACGCGTTCTATCCCGAGGTCGGTATCGCGACGCTCGAACTGCTCGAACGTTTCGGCATCGAGGTCGACTATCCGCAGCAGCAGACCTGCTGCGGCCAGCCGATGGCCAATAGCGGCGCGCATGCGGACGCCGCCGCCACGGAGCGACTATTCGCGCGCAACTTCGCGGGTTATGACTACATCGTCGGGCCGTCCGCGAGTTGCATTCATCACGTGCGCGAACATCTGACCGCGCTCGAGCAGACCGACGAAGTGAAGAAAGTACGCGCAGGCGCTTACGAACTGGTCGAGTTTCTGCACGACGTGATCGGCGCGCGCGAATTTCCGTGGGCCGAGTTTCCGCATCGTGTCGGTCTACACACCAGTTGCAGCGCGCTGCGTCATCTGAAGCAGGCGTCGGCGTCGGAAATCGCCGGCACGCCGTTTTCGAAGCCGCGCGCGTTGCTCGAAGGCGTGAAGGGCATCGAGTTCGTCAAGCCGGCGAGGCCCGACGAATGTTGCGGTTTTGGCGGCACGTTCTCGGTCACCGAAGAGGCGGTGTCGGTGCGCATGGGGCAGGACAAGGTGCGCGACCATCTGGATGCGGGCGCCGAGTACATCGTTTCGGGCGACATGTCGTGCCTGATGCACCAGCAGGGTTGCGCGGAACGCATGAAAGCCGACGCGCGCTTCATTCATATCGCGCAGGTTCTCAATGGAGCACGCGCATGAGCGGCGACCATCACCGCATCGATCACGCCAAAGCCGCGGGTTCTTTCATCAGCAAGACCGAGCATGTCGCGTTTCACGACAAGCGTCTGTGGGACCTGCGCGAGAAACGCGACGCGCAGGCGCACGGCATTGCCGAATGGGAAACGTTGCGCTCGCTGGCGTCGGGCATCAAGGAACACACGCTGTCGCATCTGGCCGACTACCTGGAGCAGTTCGCGGCGGCGGCCGAGGCCAATGGCGTGGTCGTGCATTGGGCAGCGAGCGCGGAAGAGCACAACGCGATCGTCCACAAGCTGATGTCCGGGCGCGGCATGACGACGCTCGTGAAGAGCAAGTCGATGCTGACCGACGAATGCCGGATGCGCGAGTATCTCGAACCGCGCGGCATTACCGTGATGGAAACGGACCTCGGCGAGCGCATCCAGCAGCTCGATCATCAGGACCCGAGTCATATGGTCGTGCCGGCCGTGCACAAGCTGCGCGCGGACGTGGCCGAGCTGTTCGGCCGGACCATCGGCACCGATCCGAAGAATAGTGATATCCACTATCTGGCCGAAAGCCAGCGCATGAATACGCGGCCGTATTTCGTGCGCGAGAAAACGGCTGGCATGACCGGCTGCAATTTCGCGGTGGCGGAAACGGGCACGGTCGTCGTCTGCACGAACGAAGGCAATGCCGATCTTTCGGCGAACGTGCCGCCGCTGCATATCGCATCGATCGGAATCGAGAAGCTGATACCCAAGGTGTCGGATCTCGGCGTGTTCGTGCGCATGCTGTCGCGCAGCGCATTGGGTTCGCCGATCACGCAGTACACATCGCATTTTCGTGCGCCGCGGCCGGGCACCGAGATGCATTTCATCCTCGTCGATCATGGCCGCTCCGAACGGCTCGCGATGGAGGACTTCTGGTACTCGCTCAAATGCATACGCTGCGGCGCGTGCATGAATACGTGTCCGGTCTATCGACGCAGCGGCGGCCTGTCGTATGGCGGCACCTATTCGGGGCCGATCGGCGCGATCATCAATCCGACGTTCGATCTGAAACGCTATAGCGCGTTGCCGTTCGCATCGACACTCAATGGCAGTTGCACGAATGTGTGTCCGGTGAAGATCAACATTCACGAGCAGATCTATAAATGGCGCGCGGTGATCGCCGAGCAGCACGAAGTGCCGTTCGTGAAGCAGGAGGTCCTGAAGATGGCGGGGCGTCTGCTATCGAGTCCGACCTTGTATCGCGCGACGGTGTCGTCGATGGGCAGCGCGTTGCGGCGGCTGCCGAATTTCGTGCTGTACAACCCTCTGAATATCTGGGGCCGGCAGCGCGAATTGCCGGAGGCGCCGAAGATGACTTTTCATGCCTGGTACAAAAAGAATCGCGGAGGCGGCGATGACAACGCGTGAGGCTTTTCTCGCCAAGGTGCGCGCCGCGCAACCGGCCGCGCGGCCGCGTCCCGACGTGCCGCTGTTCGAAGCGGTTGGCGGCGATCTGCGGGCGCGCTTCACGGCGGCGTTGCAAACGATGGGCGGCACTTGCGTCGAAGCGGCCGGCGCGAGCGACGTCAGCGATCTGATTCGCGAGCGTTTTGGCGCGACGGCATCGATCGCATCGGCGAGCGCCGAAGTGCCGGGCACGCGCAAGATCGGCGCGGATACGGACCCCGCATCGCTGCAGGACGTCGACGTCGGTTTGGTCCGTGCGCGCTTTGGCGTCGCCGAAACCGGCTCGGTGTGGTTTAGCGAGCGCGAATATGTGGTCAATGCATTGGGCTACATCGTTCAGCATCTGGTCGTGCTGCTCGATCCGGCGCAATTGCTCGATGGACTGCAAGACGTCTATCGTCGCGACGATTTCCGCAGGGCGCGTTACGCGGCGCTCGTTACCGGCCCTTCGGCCACCGCCGATATCGAGGGCGTACTGATTCGCGGCGCGCAGGGCGTGCGCTCGCTGACGGTCGTGTGGCTCGCGGGCTGATGCGCGGCGGTCGCAGCGCCGGACTTTGCTATCATCACTGTATAAACATACAGGTCCTGCACAAAGTCCGTGGCAACCGATGCTCGCTCAGAGATCCGCTCTGAAGCCCCTTACTACCTGCTGAATTTCGAGCGCGCGCTTGCGTGGCTCGCCGCGCGTTACGACGATCTGCTCGACGACGAAGAGCACGCTTTTCTGGAAACTTTCGCGACGTTGCCGCAGGCATCGCGTGCGCTGCTCGTGCGCATGCTGATGCGCAAGGGCATGCTGTTCCGCGCGAGCCGCCTGGCTTACGACGAAATCGGCTGTCCGTTGCAGGCGGCGATGCCGATGACGGTGCATCGCTGGATCGACACCGAGCCGGCCCTGTCTCTCGACGACCTGTTTGCGCTCAGCACGCGTGCGCAATTGCTGGACATCTTCTCGGACGCGATCGCGCGGATTCCCGGCGCAAAGGCTTTGCGCAAACCGGATCTGCTCGAAACGCTGCGCGAGTTTCATGAAACCGCAAGCGGCGACGCGCAAGCGTGCACATCGCGTCCGCTCGCCGCCTGGCACGACGCTTCTACGGACCGCGTGCTGCACGTCGCGATCGCGCCGTTGTGCGATCGCTTGCGCCTGATGTTCTTCGGCAATCTGCATCAGGACTGGTCGGAGTTCGTGCTCGCCGATCTTGGCGTGTTCCAGTACGAGAAGGTCGCGTTCGGGCCTTTGTCGCGCGCGTTCCAGCAACGCGTGGACGTCGACGTTTATCTCGCGCTGCACGCGTGCCGCGAAGCGCTCGAATGGCTACCGGTCGGCACCGACACCCCCAACCTTCACGAACTGATCGCGACCGTCCGCTCGATCGGCACCGCGAATCCGTGGCTCGAAACGCGTCGCGCGAAACTGCTGTTCCGGATCGGCCAGGATTGCGAGCGGCGCGGGCAGTGGGACACCGCGCTCGCGGTGTACGACGCGTGCGCTTGGCCCGGCGCGCGTCTTCGACGCATGCGCGTGCTCGAGCGCAGCGAGCGTTACGGCGAAGCGCTGGCGCTGGCCTCGCAGGCCGATGCCGCGCCTGAGAGCGAAGAAGAGGCGCAGCGCGTCGCCCGGATGTTGCCGCGCTTGCGGCGCAAGTGCGGCGAGCGGGTGCCGCGCGCCGCAGCGGCGAGGCCTGTGGAGCGCGGCACGCTGGTGCTGCCGAAGCCTGATACGCCGGTGGCCGTCGAGTACCTGGTGCGCGATCATTTGAGCAGCGACGCCGCGCCGGTGCACTACGTCGAGAACGCGCTGATCAATTCGCTGTTCGGCCTGCTGTGCTGGGAGCCGGTGTTCACGGCGTTGCCCGGCGCGTTTTTTCATCCGTTCCAACGCGGACCGGCCGATCTGCACGCGCCGGACTTTCACGCGCGTCGCGCCACGCAGTTCGCCGCGTGCTTCGCGCAGCTCGATAGCGGCGTCTATCGCGACACGATTCTGCGGCATCTGCACGACAAGGCCGGCATGCAGTCGCCGTTCGTGTTCTGGGGACTGCTGACGCCCGACCTCATCGCGCCCGCGCTCGACTGTCTGCCCGCCGCGCATCTGAAGCTGTGCTTCGAGCGCTTGCTGCGCGACATTCGCGGCAATCGTTCGGGCTTGCCCGACCTGATCCGGTTCTGGCCGGCCGAGCGTCGCTATGAACTGATCGAGGTGAAAGGCCCCGGCGATCGTCTGCAGGACAACCAGATCCGCTGGCTCGCGTACTGCGCGCAGCACGGCATGCCGGTGCGCGTCGTCGATGTGCGCTGGGCCGGGCAAGAGGCGCAGAGCGAAGCGGAAGCCGCGACGCAAGCCGAAGCGGAGCGCGTCGTATGAGCTACGTGGTGGCCGTCCGCGCGATGTGCGAATTCACCGCTCGGCGCGGCGATCTCGATCTGCGCTTCACGCCCGCGCCGACTTCGCTCGAAGGCATCGCGGGTCATCAGATGGTCGCCGGCCGTCGCGCGAGCGGCTATGAAACCGAACTCACGCTGACGGGCACGTATCGCAGTCTGACCGTGCGCGGCCGCGCGGACGGCTACGACGGAATCGCGAACCGGCTCGAAGAAGTGAAGACGTATCGCGGCGATCTCGCGCGTATGCCCGCGAATCATCGCGTGCTGCATTGGGCGCAGGCACTCGTGTATGGGCATCTGCTGTGCCGGGCGCGCGGGCTCGGCGAGCTGACGGTCGCGCTCGTGTACTTCGATATCGGCAGTCAGAAGGAAACCGTGCTGACGCAACAGCACAGCGCGCGCGAACTCGAAATCTTCTTCGTCGACCAGTGTGAACGATTTCTCGATTGGGCCGTGCAGGAAGACGCGCATCGCGTCGCGCGCAACGCGGCGCTCGTCGCGTTGCAGTTTCCGTATGGGCGGTTTCGGCGCGGGCAGCGCGAGCTCGCGGTGGCCGTGTATCGCGCGGCACGCGACGGCAAGCCGTTGATGGCGCAGGCGCCGACCGGTATCGGTAAGACGCTGGCGACGATTTTTCCGTTGCTGAAAGCCTGCGGCGAAGACCGGCTCGATCGCGTGTTCTTTCTGACCGCGAAGACGCCGGGCCGCGCGCTCGCGTTCGATGCGATCGACTCGCTGCACCAGAGCGCGCCGTTGCCGCTCAGAACGCTCGAACTCGTCGCGCGCGACAAAGCCTGCGAGCATCCGGACAAAGCCTGCAACGGCGAGTCCTGTCCGCTCGCGCGCGGCTTTTACGACCGTCTCGATGCGGCGCGCGCCGCCGCGTTGGCGACGCCACGGCTCGATCGCGCGGCGGTGCGCGAGGCTGCGCTCACGCACAATATCTGTCCGTACTATCTGTCGCAGGAGCTCGCGCGCTGGGCCGATGTGATCGTCGGCGATTACAACTACTACTACGACGGGAGCGCGATGCTGCATGCGCTCACGCAGATCAACCAGTGGCGCGTCGGCGTGCTGGTCGACGAAGCGCACAACCTGCTCGAACGCGCGCGGCGCATGTATACCGCGTCGCTAGATCAAAGCGCGTTCCGGCTCGTGCGCAAGAGCGCGCCGGTGGCGCTGAAGAAGCCGCTCGAACGCTTGCAGCGCGAGTGGAATGCGGTGAAGCGCACGCAGACATCCAGCTATCAGGTGTATGCGGAGGTGCCAGGTAAATTGCTGTCCGCCGCGCAGAATCTGATCGGCGCGGTAACGGATCAGCTCGCCGACGCGCCGTTGTCGATCGACGAACATGCGCTGCGAGTTTTCTTCGACGCGATGCACTTCGTCGCGCTCGCCGAGCAATTCGGTGAGCACTCGATGTTCGACGTGACATTGAGCGCCGAGCGCTACGCGCCGCGCGACAAAACCAGTGCGACGCTCTGTGTGCGCAACGTGATCCCCGCGCCGTTCCTCGCGCCACGCTATGCGGCCGCGCGTACCACGGTGATGTTCTCCGGCACGCTGAATCCGCAGCATTTCTATCGCGACACACTTGGGCTAGCCGAGGACACGCAATGGCTCGACGTCGAGGGACCGTTTCGCGCGGAGCAGTTGCAGGTGCACGTGGCCGCTCATGTGTCGACGCGCTGGCGTGACCGCGAACGCTCGCTCGCGCCGATCGTGGAGCTGATCGCGAAGCAGTACGACTCCCAGCCCGGCAATTATCTGGGGTTCCTGAGCAGTTTCGACTATCTGCAACGCGTGGTCGCGCTGCTGCGCGAGCGGCATCCCGGCTTGCCGGTGTGGGCGCAGGAACCCGGCATGGACGAAGCCGCGCGCGATGCGTTTCTCGCGCGCTTCAGGACGATGAATCAGGGCATCGGCTTCGCGGTGCTCGGCGGCGCTTTTTCGGAGGGTGTCGATCTGACCGGGCAGCAACTGATCGGCGCGTTCGTCGCGACGCTCGGTCTGCCGCAGATCAACGACGTCAACGAGCAGATGCGCCGCGCGCTCGATGCGCGCTTCGGCAATGGCTACGACTACATGTACCTGTATCCGGGTTTGCAGAAAGTCGTGCAGGCGGCGGGGCGCGTGATCCGCACCGAAGAGGACCGCGGCGTCGTGCATCTGATCGACGACCGCTTTCGCAGGCCGGAAGTGCGGCGCCTGTTGCCGCGCTGGTGGCAGGTTCGCTAGCGCCGCGCTAGCGAACCTTTACGCGCGCGACGCGCGACGCGTCACGCGTCACGCGTGCGGCGAGGTCGAGCCCGGATTGCCGGGCGTACCAGGGCCGCCGGCCGGGCTCGGATCAACCGGGATCTGGTCGTCGAGCGGCGCGTCGCCCTTGTGCGGAGCGTGGCCGTCCCCCGCGGCGTCGCCGTCCGGCCGGTCGCCATGGCGTTCGCGCGGCAGGGCCGTGTCGAACCTGGCCTTGCTCGCCGGGTCCCACGTGAGCAGATGACGCTGCGGATTCGCGATCTCGATGCCGAGTTCGCTGAAGCGCTCGAGGATGCGTCGGTTGAATTCGCGTTGCACGCCCCAGCGCGACGTATCGCGGCATTGCATCTGGCCGGCCAGCGTGATCGCCGAACCGTCGACCGCATCGACGCCCCAGAACGAGAAGTCCGCCAGGATGCCGTCCTTGAAGTTGTCGTCCGTGCGCAGCGATGCGCCGATTTCCTTCAGCGTGTCGATCGCGCGCTCGACGTCCTGGCCGAACACGATATTCACGCGCACCGCCGCGTTGCCGATGCCGCGATTCGTGTTGTTCACGGTCGACACCGAGCTGAACGGCACCGTAAACAGCGAGCCGTCGCCGCCGCGCAGCCGCACGGTGCGAATCGACAGATATTCGACGGTGCCCGACACGCCCGCGAGCGTGACCCAGTCGCCGACCTGCATCGCGTTTTCCATCAGCAGAAAGATGCCGGTGATGAAGTCCTGCACGAGCTTCTGCGAGCCGAAGCCGAGCGCGACGCCGAAGATGCTCGCGCCCGCGAGCAGCGGGCCGATGTTCACGCCGAGTTGGCTCAGGCCGGTCAGCACGACGACGAGCGCGATCACGCAGAACAGCGCGGTGCGCAGCATCGGCATCAAGGTGCGCAGACGCGCGGCGCGCACCAGATCGCCGCTGCTCGTCCAGTTATCGAGGCGACGTTCGGCCGACACGTTGACGAGCTCCCACACCACCAGCGCGATGATCGCGGCGACGGCGATCGTCGCGAGCGCCGAGGCGAGCCGGTGGCCGATCGTGCCGCTGCGGAACAGATCGATGACGTCGACGCCCCACGCCTGCAACAGCACGAGCGCGGTGACGCTGCCGATGATCCAGCCGATCACGCGCCGCAGCGCCGGATAGTATCGGTACGCGTGCTGATGCACGAGCGAGCGTGACGCTTCGTCCTGCACATGAAAGATGCGCGCGAGCGCGCCGAAGATCACGATCGACACGAGCCGTGCGCCGATCAGTATCGCGAGCGTCATGCCGCCGATATTCACGAGCGCGTGATAGCCGTTCCGTACGTCGAAGGCCCAGACGAACCACAGGCCCATCACGATGACCACGGTCACCACGGCCCACGCGTCCGCGAACGCGTTGCCGAACATCTCTAACGACTCGTGAGCGGCGAAGCGATTGCGGATCCGGTTGGCGACCGGTTTCGCGCAGCGCAGCACGAGGATCGAGATCATCACGTGACCGGCGAGTGCGACCACTTTCAGCAGCGCGAGATGCGCGGCGTCGTTCATGCCAAGCGCCTGCGCGACTTCGGCTAGCGCGACGCCGGCGCCGACCACGCTGACGATTCGGACGATCCAGCCGAGCACGAACGCGGCCCACGCATCGCCCATGCGCAGCAGCCGCAGACGCGGTGCGCTCGGCTCCAGGAAGAACGCGCCGACGATCACGACGCAGCGGCACACCACATAGACGTCGATCAGCGAATCGAGCGCGCGATCCTGCGGCGTGCCGTTGCCGGTGAAGATCGACATCAGCGCGCTCGCCGCGCCGAGGAACACCGCGATCGGCACGAGCCGCACCAGCGTGATCAGCAACGCGCGCGGCAGACGTTGCAGCAGCGTCCAGTGGTGCGTCGCGTTGCGCTTGCCTTCGGCTTCGATGGCGCGGCCTTTGGCGGATGGCGTCGCGTACGGCGCGGCCGGGCCAGTCGCGACGGCTTGCGCCTGCGCTTCGAGCACTGACGGCACCGATGACATCGGGGGCAGCGGCGGCGTGCCGGTCGGCGGATGACCTGCCGGCGCGGCGCCGGCGGCGTGCGCGGGCGGCGGTGAGTTGTCGTTGTCATCCTGCAGCGCGGCTTCGCGGCGCGCGGCGATCGCCCGATAGACGCGCCGCAGCAGCAGCCGCGCCAGCCATTCGAGCACCAGAGCGGGGATCAGCGCGGCCAGCAGCGACCACAGCACCTCGAACAGCACCGCGCGCGCGTGCGGATTGGCGAACTGCCAGTTCCACCAAGCGCGCACCGACGCGACGTCGAGCAGCGCGGCGATCGAGCCGCGCAGCGAGGTCGCGAGATAGCCGGCGTAATGCGCGCCCTCGCGCGCGAGTTGCGAGGCGAGGCCATTGGATTTGAACGCGTCCGGCACGAGCGCGGCTGCGCCGCTTGCGGCGGCGGGCGCCGACGCTGCCGCCGGCGCGGAAGCGGGCGGCGCGCTCAACGCGCCGGCCGCGGCGATCGCTTGCAGCGTATCGGCGACTTGCGCGCGGCGTTTGGGGTCGTTCAGGACAGCGAGCGCGTCGCGGGCCTGCTGAGGTGTCAGCGTGACGGCGGCGGAAGCGGGGGTCGCGGGCGTGGGATGGGCAGGATCAGGCGCGGCGGCGAAGACGGGCGCCGCGCCTGCGAGCAGAAAAATGAAAAAACAGATACGCAGAAATTTTTGCATAGGGTGTAAAGCGGGATGAAGCCAGTGCGGACGATTGTGCCGGAACATGGGCTGTTTCAGCGGGGTGACCCGGGACCGACACGGGGCGGGGCGCTGAAGTTCCTGCGGCGCAGGCCCGCCGGACGGGCGAAAGCGCCGCGAGAGCGGCGCCCGTCGGGCGGGGCGTTGACCCGACAGGATAGCCGATGATGGCCGGCAGGCCTGTCGAAGGCAGCAGAAAGCCTGCCCGGAAAGCCCCGTGGGCGGGGCGGCGCAGGAGGTAGGAGGCCGCTTGCCGGGTGGCAATGCTGGCGGCGGCGCGAGGATGTTCTCGACGACCACGCTACGTGCGGGCAGAGCACGGAAAGTCGGGAATGCTCAATCGCCGTGACCGTGCGCTGCTAAGCGTTCACTACAAAAAACGCTTAAATCCGCGCTTATGCCACTGAAGAGGTCTGGCGCTCTGCTTCGTCATCGGCATGGGGGCCGCTGCTCGCGCCGCGTCCGGCCGGCTCCTGATGCAGCCGGTTCGCGTGCATCAGCCGGTACAGCGTCGCGCGCGAAATGCCGAGTTCGGCCGCCGCATCGGACAGCTTGTAGCCGTGCCGCAGCAGCGCGTTCTCGATCGCATCCTTTTCGGCCTTGCTGCGGATTTCCGCCAGCGTGACCGCCGGGCCATTGTCAGCTTCGGGTAGGCCGAGGTCGCTCGCGGTGATGAAGCGGCCCTCGCTCATCACGACCGCGCGGCGCACGCAGTTGATCAGCTCGCGCACGTTGCCGGGCCACGGATAGTTCGACATCGCGACGATCGCGTCGCTCGACAGGCCGCGCAGCTTGCGCGCGCCGTCCTGCTTGTACATGCTGAGCGCGTAATTGGCGAGTAGCTTGATGTCGCCGCCGCGCTCGCGCAATGGCGGCTCGACGAGGCGCAGCACGCACAGCCGGTGATAGAGGTCGGAACGGAAACGCCCGTCTTCGACGGCGCGCTCCAGATCGACGTGGGTGGCCGAGATCACGCGCACGTCGACGCTGATCGGACCGTTGCCGCCAAGCCGCTCGATCGTGCCTTCCTGCAGGAAGCGCAGCAGCACCGCCTGGCATTCGTGCGGCATGTCGCCGATTTCGTCGAGAAACAGCGTGCCTTCATGCGCGCTCTCGATCCGGCCGAGCTTGCGTTGCAGCGCGCCGGTAAAAGCGCCGCGCTCGTGGCCGAACAGTTCGGCCTGCAACAGGCTCGGCGGAATCGCCGCGCAATTGATCGCGACGAACGTGCGGCCCGCGCGCGGCGAGCGGTCGTGAATAGCACGAGCGGTCAGCTCCTTGCCGGTGCCCGATTCGCCCGCGATGAACACCGGCGCATCGGTCACGCTGCATTTGTCGATGCGCCGGTAGAGCTGCTGCATCGGCTCGCATTGCCCGACCATGCCGTGGCGGCCGAGCGACGGCTCCGGCGCGACGCGCGGCTGACGCAGGCTCGACAGCCCATGCGCGTGGCCGAGCGCGAACACGAGCCGCTCGTTGAGCCACGGCTGCGTGACGAAGTCGAAGCAGTAATCGAGGATGAAACGGCTGACCAGTTCGTTGTCGGCCTGGCCCGGCACGATCTGCGCGACCCAGTTGGTTTCGACGCGGCGCATGCACAGCGCGAGCGCAGACAGCTGCTGTGACGTGCAATCTTCGGGCAACTGAACGAGACCGACCTTGATGTTGCCGCGTTCGATCATGCGTTCCGCCACGGCCGTGCTTTTTGCGTGCACGGCTTGCCATCCCGACGCGGCCAGAAACTCGACGAGTATCTGGTCGGGCGCGTTCGCCACGTACAGAACCGTGCGTTCCATATCGGCCGGCGTGCAAGTCGTAGTCATGGTTCCCCCCGTTCGATCCTCAGGACTGCCGTGCGACGTTGTGAGATTCAGGCGGCCAGTTGCTGCACTCCGGCTGCGACGCATTCACGACAGCAGCAATCACGAACAAGGGACACGCTTCAAGCGCGGCGCGAACCGGAACGCGCTGCATGGCGGACCGATTCATGCAATGGCGGCGACCTTGTCGTTCATTGCTGAAACTGCCCGGCGATTTTTTCCCCGAACCGTGAAAACCACTTGAACCGTGGCTTGCCTCGTTGGCGCTGATAGAAGCGCTCTGATTGGCGCATGGCCTAACGATAAGCGAAAGCGCCTGAAAGCGCCAGACAAAGAAACAGGGATGAAGAATGCGTGTTGGATTTTCGGATTAACACGGATCGCTAATGAATAAGCGGTCAAGGCCGGTTATGCGCGGAATCGCACATTGCGTAGCAATTGCCCTGGTATTAAGGCGTGACTAAAACGGACGGGGCGCGAGCAGTCATGTTTCACAGTTGCGACAGATTGGACAGCGCGAGTCGAATGCGTTTTGCCGCGCCGGGTGGGGCGCTTTGCCAGCCGGAAGGAGCGGCGAAGCCGCGTGTGGCCGGCCCCGCGGCCAGTCAGCAGGCTGGCGAGACGGAGCGGGAGGCGCGCTTTGCGGCCAGCGCGCGGCGATTTGGCGTGTCAGAAACGAATCAATGCGCGCCACGCCAAAAATCGGGCAGGCTCGCACTGCGTCAAAAGCAAACCGATTTCTCGGCAGCGTGAAGCCGTGACGGGCGCCTTACCGATTCGAACGCGTGTTGGCATAACCATTGCAATAAGGTCTGCACAGAAAAATGTTTTGCCGCCAGGTCGACGGTACGGGGAAAACCGGATTAAAAAAGACCGGCGGTAAAAAAGTCACTCGCAGACATGGTCGGGGAAGCCAACAGGTGTTTGCGGGAGCGCGGCGGGGCCTTCTTGAATACGTTAGAAAACGGGTGAGTGGCGGACCGGTTTGGCGGCCATTCAAAACCGGACGAAAAAAAGGGCAACGACTTCGCCGTTTTTCCTTTTCGACTTTTTGTCCTCACGACGCGAGAAGGGTGGCGATAACGACAGGCAACGCGCTGGCAACGTTCGCGAGCGACGCGCCGCAAAGGGAAGGGGCAGCGCCGGATCAGGACACCGGCCGGCGCGACGAAGCGGGGAGAGACGCTAGTCTCCACAGAGAGACGAATGTACGAGGTGAACCAGGGGCCGTGTCCGTGGGTTGGCACGGGCACGGCGACCTGGCCCAACGGCCGGGGCGCTGAGACCAGACGGCGTGACCTGGCGCAAATCTGCTCGACATCGGGGGTTGACATGAAACCACAACTGATTCGCAGGCCGGCCGCTTCGGGAGGAACCAGAAGCACTTACCGGCGGTATGTCGCGGCATCGCGCGCGCGCTTTTTCGCGCAGGCGGCGGGCTCGTCGGTCGATCTGCTGACGCTCGTCGTCGCCGAGGCGCTCGAGCGCCGAGCGCAAGCCGAGATCCGCCGCGACCTGCTGCGCGACGCGCTGTACGCCATGCCGGTGCGCGCTGAACGCAGCGCGGCGCAGCGGCGCGACGACGATGAAACCGACGTCTGACGCTTGCCGCTCGTCGGCTCGCAGCGACCGCGCAGGAATTCGATAACACCGTTTGCCGGCTCATGGCTTTCACGGAGGAGCGTCGCGGTAAGGAACTCGCGCCGAAGCCTGCGTCGTCAATCGTGAACAGACGACTGGAATAAAAGCCCGCGCATGACGCGCCAAGCGCCGCAGAGCTGCCATGATCGACATCTTCCTGATTGCCGCGAGCATCGAAAACGCGCAGCGAATCGTCGTGCGGCTCGAAGAGAGCGGCGTGCGTTACCGGCTGCACACCGCGTTCGGCCCGGCCCGGCAACTGCCGATGCACGCGCGCCTGGTCCGCGGCGCCGACCTGCTGATCGTCGACGACGCCAATCTGAGCGTCCGCGGACTAGACGGCATCGAGGAAACGCTCGCCTGCGCGCCGACGCTCCATTGCATGCTGGTGACGCCGGCGCCGTCCACCGCGCTGATCGGCGCGGCGCTGCGCGTCGGCGTGCGGCAGGTGCTGTCGTGGCCGCTCGATCGTCAGGCCGTCGTCGATGCGCTTGCGCAGATCGAAGCGCGGCGCCGCGAGCCCGAGCGGCGCCACGCGCGCGTGGTCACCCTGACGTCGAGCAAGGGCGGTAGCGGCACCACGCTGATCGCGGTCAACCTCGCGTGCGCGCTCGCCGCGCGGCGTGAGCGGCGCGTGCTGCTGATCGACCTGAGCCAGCAATTCGCCGACGCGAGCCTGCTGATGGCGAATCGCCCCCCGCCCATGACGCTCGTCGATCTGTGCTCGCGCAACGAGCAACTCGACCCGGCGCTGTTCGACGCGTGCGCGATGCACGTGTGCCCGAACCTGGATCTGCTCGCCGGCGCCGGCGATCCGTTGAAGGCCGCCGAACTGCTGCCCGGTCAGGTGGACCGGATTCTGACGCTGGCGCGCGAGCGCTACGACGCGGTGCTGATCGACGTCGGCCCGAGCCTGAATCCGTCGACGATCCGCGCGCTCGCGCATAGCGACGCGATCTGCATGGTGGTGCGGCAGAACCCGCTGTACCTGCATGGCGCGCGCCGCATGCTCGATATCTTTCGCGAACTGGGGCATCCGTCCGGCAAGGTGCGGGTCGTCGTCAACCAGTACGACAAGGACGCGCAGATCAATCTGCCGATGCTCGAACGCACGCTCGGCGCGAGGGTCGCGCATCAACTGCCGCGCGACGATCAGCACGTCAACGATGCGCTCAGCCGCGGCGTGCCGCTCGTCGCGTGCGCGCGCGACAGCGGGCTCGCGCAAGGTATCGTGCTGCTCGCGAACATGCTGTGGCCCGCGGGTGCGGAGCGGCGCAGGAGCATGCTCGGCAGATTGCTCGCGACGTGGCCGAATCTGCCGCCGCAATTGAAGCCGGGGGGCTAGGACGACGTCTACTCGCTGCTCTAGCCCGGTCTTCTGCTGGTGAACCTCGAGATCCGGAGGATGATCGTCTGCGGCTGCGGTTGGCGCTGCGGGCCAGACTCATCCTGCGCGAAGAGAAGCTACAGTCCGACGACGAGCGCTATCGCGCATACCGTAGTAAGGTGAGATACAGGGTCATCGCCGGCATAGTCTGTAGGCGTAAAGCCGCGGCCTCAGAGTTTCGAAAGCGTCGGGCAGGCTCGCGCCGTCCGGTCACTCCAGCGAGAAAATCACGTGAGGGCAGCACCGTCCATGCAAAACGCGCAGGGTTTCAGCGACCTCGCGTCGATCCTCTCCAATCCGATTCTGAATACGGATTCGTACAAGGCGTCGCACTATCTGCAATATCCGCCCGACGCGACGGCGATGTTCTCGTACATCGAATCGCGCGGCGGACGTTACGGCCGCACGCTGTTCTTCGGCTTGCAGATGCTGCTGAAGGAGTACCTGTGCCGGCCGGTTACCGGCGCGATGATCGACCAGGCGCGGACCTTCTTCAGCGCGCACGGCGAGCCGTTCAACGAGGCGGGCTGGCGCTACGTCGTGCAGCGATACGGCGGCCATCTGCCGGTGCGGATTCGCGCGGCGCCCGAAGGCTCGGTCGTGCCCACGCACAACGTGCTCGTCACCGTCGAATGCGACGATCCGCAGGTGTTCTGGCTCACGTCGTATCTGGAGACGATGCTGATGCGCGTGTGGTATCCGATCACGGTCGCGACGCAAAGCTGGCATCTGCGCCAGACGATCCGCGCGTATCTGCTGAAAAGCAGCGACGATCTCTCGCAGCTACCGTTCAAGCTGCATGATTTCGGCGCGCGCGGCGTGTCGAGCGCGGAGTCGGCGGCGATCGGCGGCGCGGCACATCTCGTCAGCTTCATGGGCTCGGATACGGTGCTCGGCGTGGTTGCGGCGAATCACTACTACCGCGACCGCATGGCCGCGTTCTCGGTGCCGGCGGCCGAGCACAGCACGATCACGTCGTGGGGCCGCGAGCGCGAAGTCGACGCGTATCGCAACATGATCGCCCGCTTCGGCAAGCCGGGCGCGATCGTTTCGGTGGTGTCCGACTCTTACGACCTGTTCGCCGCGCTGAACGCATGGGGCGGCGAGCTGAAGCAGGCCGTGCTCGATTCCGGCGGCATGCTCGTGATTCGCCCGGACTCCGGCGATCCGTGCACGATCGTCCTGCACACGCTGCGCTCGCTGGAGGCTTCGTTCGGGTCGCAGACCAACAGCAAGGGGCGGCGCGTGCTCGACCATGTGCGCGTGATTCAGGGTGACGGCGTGAACCCGGATTCGATCGTCGCGATCCTCGCCGCGATGGACGAGGCCGGCTTCGCCACCGACAACATCGTGTTCGGCATGGGCGGTGCGCTGTTGCAGCAGATCAACCGCGATACGCAGCGCTTCGCGATGAAGTGCTCGGCGATCCGGCTAGGCGACACGTGGCTCGATGTGTCGAAGGATCCAGTCACGGATCACGGCAAGCGCTCGATGAAAGGCCGGCTCACCTTGCTGCGCCATCGCCGCACCGGCGAGTACCGGACGGTCACGTTGCCGATCGCGTGGGACGGGAGCACGGTGGAGGGCGAGTGGGATGAAGCGCTCGAGACGGTGTTCGATGCGGGCCGCCTGCTGGTCGATACGTCGCTGGCCGAGATTCGAGGCCGCGCATATGCGGACGAAGGTTGATCCAGCTTTCTGACGCATCGGCATGGTCACGAGCGGGCGGGTCATCAGCGCCCAGTGCTGCATGAAGGGCAGACCTACGGCAATATCCGACAGGATGCCGACCCCGATCAACGTAGCGACGCTGCCGTCAGCGTGAATCTTTACCATCGCGCGCGAAGCGCAGGAACGCCTTGACGGCGGGCGCTCGCTCGTGCCGACGAAACGCGAGCGCGATTTCGGACCCAATCGCCCGGCCGGCGATGTCATGGTAGACGACGCCCGGCAGCGCGATGCAATCGGCGAGCGTATGCGGCACGACTCTGCGCGTGCATGACGCGCTCCCGCAATACACGATACGACATCAATGAGCCATCCCAACACCGAGCTGATCGAACGTTTCTACACCGCCTTCCAGCAACGCGACGCCGAGACCATGGTCGCCTGTTATGCCGACGACGTCGTCTTCAGCGACCCCGCTTTCGGCGAGCTGGTCGGCGACGAAGCGCGCGACATGTGGCGCATGCTCGTCAAGCATGCGCAAGACTTCACGCTGACCTTCAGGGACATCGAGGCGGACGACCATACCGGCCGCGCGCAGTGGGTGGCGCGCTACCGTTTCGTCCAGACGGGGCGCGACGTCGTGAACCGGATCGAGGCGCGTTTCGTGTTCCGCGATGGGCTCATCGTCGAGCATCGCGACCGCTTCGATCTGTGGCTGTGGATGCGCCAGGCGATGGGCGTGCGCGGCGCGCTGTTCGGCTGGTCGCCGTTCGTGCAGCGGATGCTCAGGCAGCAGGCGCGCCGAGGGCTGCTGCACTATCGCGGGCAGTTGAAGCGCGACTAGGTGCGCGCGGGCGGCGCGGTGTATTTCCGCTACATGAACGGCCAGCGCCAGCTCGATCCGTCGACTCTGCACGGCGGCGCGCCGGTGCTTGCCGGCGATAAGTGGATCATGACGAAGTGGATGCGCGAGCGCGCGTACGGCTGAGGCTGGGTCACATCAGTGGGAGGCGTGCCGAGGCGGGGCCTATTCGGCCGCTTTGTAAACATCCGGTCGATGCAGCTCCATATACCGCTCGGGGTTCTCGAGCGACGTGAACCCATGCGGCGCATAGACGTGATGCGCGTCGGTCGTGACCAGCACGACTCTACGCAGACTGACGAGCGAAGGGCTCGCAAAGATATGTTTCATCAACGCCGACGCATAGCCCTGGCCGCGATACGCGGGCAGCACGAACACGTCGCATAGGTAGGCGAAGGTCGCCTCGTCGGTGACGAGGCGCGCGAACGCCATCTGCTTGCCGTCGACAAAGCCGCCGAAGCACAGCGACCCGGCGACGGCGCGCTCGAAGGTCACGCGTGGCATGCCTCGCGCCCACGGCGTTTCCTGCGACAGGAATGTGTAGACGAGGTCGAGGTCGAGATCGTCGATGCGGCTGGAAATCGTCAGTTCGCCTGCTTGCACGGCACGTCTCCTTTTGATCGCGCAGCGCTTGCGCGTCCCCTAGCTCTTCGCCGGAGTTTCACCGCCGCGCGAACCCCCACCGATACTCTGCCCAGCATTGCGGGCGAGCCCCATATATCCAAGCACGGACAGCAGCGTCAGCACACCGGCGAACAGGAACGCGAGGCGGAAATCGTCGAGCGTGAACACGTGGCCGGTCGTCTCGCCATTGAACAGCGCCGCGACGCGCAGCGACACCGCGCCGAATGCGATGCCGAGACCGATCGTCATCTGCGCGGCCGCGCTCCACAGCGTACTCGCCGCGCTCATCTGCGGCTGCGGGATGTCGGCATAGGCGAGCGTCGCGAGCGTCGAGAACTGCATCGAGCGCGCGACGCCGTACACGAACACGACGATCAGCACGAACACGAGCGGCACGTCCGGCGTCAGCAGTCCGCACGCGATGATGAAAATGCCGGCCACCGCCACATCGACGATCGACACCATCCGGAAGCCGTAGCGCTGCAGGATGCGCGTGGTCAGCGCCTTCATGCCGAGATTGCCGAGCGCGCTCGCGAGCAGCAGCAGCCCCGAGCGGAACGCCGACAGCCCGAAACCGACCTGGAACAGCAGCGGCATCAGATAGGGCACCGCGCCGATGCCAATGCGCGTGAACGAGCCGGTGATGACCGTCACGGAAAACGTCGGCACCTTCAGCGTCGACACGTCGACGAGCGGATACGGATGACGCTTCGCATGCTGGAACGCGAGCGCGCCGACCAGCAGACCGCCCGCCACGATCGAGACCGCGAGCCACGGATCGGTGGCCGGCTGGCTCGCGAGTTCTGCGCCGTACAGAATCGCGGTCAGCGCGACGCCGCTCAGCAGCAGGCCGACGACGTCGAGCGGCTTGCGTTCGGTGCCGCGCAGGTTCGGCACGATGGCGAGCGCGACGGCAATCGCCGCGAGGCCGAACGGCACGTTCAGCAGGAAGATCCAGCGCCACGACGCGTAGGTCGTGATGAAGCCGCCGATCGGCGGGCCGACCACTGGCGCCGCGATGGCCGGCCATGTGATCGTCGAGATCGCCTGCATCATGCGAGCTTTCTCGGTGCTGCGGACCACGATGAGACGGCCGACCGGCACCATCATCGCGCCGCCGATGCCTTGCAGCAGCCGCGCGGCCGTGAACTCGGGCACGTTCTGCGACAGTCCGCACAGCACCGACGCGACCGTGAACACGCCGATCGCGCTGACGAACACGGTGCGCGCGCCGCAGCGGTCGGCGACCCAGCCGCTCGCCGGGATGAAGATCGCGAGCGCGAGCATGTAGGCGGTCATGCCGAGACTCAGGCTGTTCGGGCCGACGCCGAACGAACGCGCCATCTGCGGCAGCGCGGTGGCGATCACCGTGGTGTCGAGGTACTCCATGAAGAAGGTAGCCGCGACGATGTACGGCAGCCAGCCGACGTGCGCGGTGCGGGTGCCGCTGCAGCTCATCGGGCGAGCTCCCGTGCTGCGCGCGTGCGCGCTGAAAGACAATTGACGAGCCCGCGCGGGGCGCGTGAAGAGTTTGACTTCATGGTGCTTGCGACGACCTTTCGTTTGCGTTTTTGTGCTTCTGCCGGCAGCCGGGAGAGCGGCCCCGCGGACGAGGCCGGCGCCGCGAACGGTCGCGGCGGGCTGACGCGAACATCAGCTTGCCTGTTTGCCAGCCCTGAATCCTAACGCAATAAAGGGTTCCATATCGCGCAGGCATGCAGCGCGTCGCACCGCCGCGCCGCCGCCCGAGCGTCAGTCCTTCCCCGCGTACTCCTTGTCCAGCCGGTCATACAGCGGCTTGTTGACGAGCCGCTGGCGCTCGCTGAACGGCGCGACGATCGTCGCGTCCTCGTCGAGGCGGCCGTTGCTCTGCAGCATGCCGAGCGCGCGCTGCATGCCGAGCACCGCGCCCTGCAGCGCCGCATTCGCGTACAGCACGATGCCGTAGCCGAGCTTCGCGAGCGCGTCGCGCGACTGCACCGGCGTCTTGCCGCCGATCACGATGTTGATCAGCTGCGGCACATTGAACAGCCCCGGCAGACGCTCGATGTCGGCGAGCGATTCGGTCGCCTCGATGAACAGGATGTCGGCGCCCGCCTCGATGAAGCGATGACCGCGCTCGATCGCGTCCTCGATGCCGTGGACTGCGGCCGCGTCGGTGCGCGCCATGATCTGCAGGTTCGCGTCTTCGCGCGCGTCGACAGCCGCGCGGATCTTGCCGACCATCTCGCTCGCCGCGACGACTTCCTTGCCCGAGAAGTGGCCGCATTTTTTCGGCATCACCTGATCTTCGAACTGGATCACGTCGGCGCCGCTGCGCTCCAGCACGCGCACGGTCTGGCGCACGTTCAGCGCGTTGCCGAAGCCGGTGTCGGCATCGACGATCAGCGGCAGCGCGACCGCGTCGCGGATGCGCGCGGTGTGCTCTGCGACTTCAGCAAGGCCGATGAAGCCGAGGTCGGGTAGACCGAGCGACATGTTGGTGACGCCCGCGCCGGTGATGTAGACCGCTTCGAAACCGGCGTCCTCGATCACGCGCGCGCTCATCGCGTTGAACGCGCCGGGCACGAGCAGGCCCTGACGCTGATTGACCTTGGCGCGGAAGGCGGCGCGGCGGGTGGCGGAAGTGGTGGTCATGATGCAGGTCTCCAGAAGGGAAATCGGTAAGGGAACGCGGCCGACATTCTGCAGGAAGCGTGCCATTGAACGGCAGTTCGTCGGTCGTGCCGCTGGAACAAGGGTTTGCGCGATATGAACTCCTGCCTGAACGTTCATGGCACAATCGGTGGAACGTTTCATGAAACGTTTCGAGGAACGTTTCAATCAAGGAGGGCCGCGTGTCCACATTCACCCCATTCGTTGCGAATCCGAACCCCGCCGTCGATGCCGGGCGGCCCGGTGTCGCACTCGTCAGTATCAGCCGACTGCAGTCGCTTTGCGAGGCGGTGGCGCCGCGCTACGCGGGCCGGGCGAAGTTCTTCACGGTGCGGGAGGGCTACGGCGCGGCCGTCGCCGCGCTGCAGGCTTACGTGGACGCAGGTTCGGTCGACGTCGTACTGTCCGCCGGCTCGAACGGCGCGTACCTGCGCGAGAACCTCAGCGTGCCGGTGGTAATGGTCAAGGTGAATGGCTTCGACGTGTTGAGCGCGATCACGCGCGCGACCGCCACATGGCCGCAGGCGCGCATCGGGCTCGTGCTGCACGAAGCAATCGCGCAGGAGTTGGCCGACCTGAGCCCGCTCTTGAACGTCGATCTGCGGCAGCGCGCGTATCGGTCGATCGACGAAGTGCGGCTCGCAGTCGATGAACTCGCCGCGCAGGGCTGCCGCGTGGTGGTCGGCGCTGGCATGGCCTGCGATCTGGCGCAGCAGGCCGGCATGGAAAGCGTGTTCCTGTATTCGCTTGCCGCGGTCGAGGAAGCGTTCGAGCGCTCGGTCGAACTGGCGCGGGTGAGCCGCCAGAAGGAATCGAAGCGGGTGCGCCTGAACACGATCGTCGCGCATCTGCGCGACGGCGTCGCCGCGTTCGACGAAGCCGCCCAGCTCGAAGCTGTCAACCCGGCAATGCTCGAACTGCTCGGTCTAGGCGCCGCGCAGGCGGTCCCAAACGACGACGAGGACACCCCCGCACGAGTGGCGCGCGCGCTCGCGCCGCTGCTGCGCGAGACGCGCGCCGCCGACCAGCCGGTCGACGAACGCATCGAACAGATCGGCGGCCGCGCACTGATCGTCGGCTGTGTGCCGATCGTCGAGCAGGGCGCGCGCGCCGGTTTCGTCGTGACGGCGCAGGACGCGCTCGTTGCGCAGCGGATCGACCGTTCCCTGCGCACCAGCCAGCGGCCGAGGCATCTGGTTGCGCGGCACCGGCTCGACGATCTGATCGGCGCTTCGGCGGCGCTCGAGCGCGTGCGCCGGCTCGCGCGCGCCGGCGCCGCGCACGACGCGACCGTGCTCCTGAGTGGTGAAAGCGGCACCGGCAAGGAACTGGTCGCACAGGGCATCCACAACGCGAGCCGGCGGCGCGGCAATCCGTTCGTCGCGTTCAACTGCGCGGCGCTGCCCGAGGGGCTGATCGAAAGCGAACTGTTCGGGCACGAGGAAGGGGCGTTCACGGGTGCGCGGCGCGGCGGCAAGCCTGGGTTGTTTGAAATCGCGCACACCGGCACTATTTTTCTAGATGAGATCGGCGAAATGCCGGCCGCGCTGCAAAGCCGGCTATTGCGCGTGCTGCAGGAGCGCGAGGTGATGAAGCTCGGCGCGGGCCGCGCGACGCCGGTCGACGTGAGGGTGATCGCCGCGACGCACCGCGATCTGCACGCGCTCGTCGAGGAGGGCGCGTTTCGCGCGGACCTGTATTTCAGATTAAATCTGCTTCAGATAAAATTGCCGCCGCTGCGCGAACGCCGTGCCGATATCGCGCCGCTGGCGCGGCACCTGTTGGAGCGCAGCGCGCTGCAGTACGGCTTGTCGGCGGCGGGGCTCGAGCGGGTGCTCGTGTTTCTCGCCCCGCTTTTTGCGGATTACGCGTGGCCCGGTAACGTCCGCGAACTGGAAAATCTCCTGGCCCGCGCGGCGATTTATATCGGTGACCCGACCAACGAGATGTCCGGGAACTTGACTGCCGACGCCTTGCCAGACCGGCAGGCGGTGTTTCCCGAGTTCTTCCGGATCAGGGCGGTCGAGGTCGAGCAGATCACACAGGCGCCTCCGGGCCCTGCGCCCGGCAGTACGGCGCCGCGCGCTACCCCCAGCCGTGAGGCTGCGCTGCGCGCCCTCGAACAATCGGGCGGCAATCGCGCCGCCGCGAGCCGAGCGCTCGGCATCGGCAGAACCACGCTGTGGCGGCTTCTGAAGGGCTGAAACGCCCGGCAAATCGTCCGATAGTTTCGACCGACGAAATGAATAGTGCGAAACTATCGAACTCATTAACACAATCCGCTTTACCTATTAAGCGTAGTCTGACATACTGACTCAACTTTCCAACCCCCTCAAAGAGAGGATTCAGCAAATGCCGATCATCAACAGTCAAGTCAAACCGTTCAAAGCACAGGCTTTTCACAACGGCGATTTCCAGACCGTCACTGAAGAAAGCCTGAAGGGCAAGTGGTCGGTTTTCGTGTTCTACCCGGCCGACTTCACGTTCGTGTGCCCGACCGAACTCGGTGACCTGGCCGATCGTTATGAAGATTTCAAGAAGCTGGGCGTGGAAATCTACAGCGTGTCGACCGATACGCACTTCACGCACAAGGCCTGGCACGACACGTCGGATACGATCCGCAAGATCAAGTACCCGATGCTGGCTGACCCGACGCTCGCTATCTCGCGCAACTTCGACGTGCTGATCGAAGAAGAGGGCCTCGCGCTGCGTGGCACGTTCGTGATCAACCCGGAAGGCGAGATCAAGCTGTGCGAAATTCATGACAACGGCATCGGCCGTGACGCTGGCGAACTGCTGCGCAAGGTTCAGGCTGCTCAGTACATCGCCAAGCACCCGGGCGAAGTGTGCCCCGCCAAGTGGACGCCGGGCGCGCAAACGCTGACCCCGTCGCTCGACCTGATCGGCAAGATCTAAGGTCCGCGCAGCTCACGCTGCACCCGCAGTCTGCATCTGCCGGGATCTTCCCGGCGCTTCACCGCGCGAATCGCCTGATACGGCGCTTCGCGCGTCCCCGGGCCCAACACGTCCTATCCGGATGCGTGCGGCGCCGGGACACCCACACCCCTCGTCACGGAATCGCAACGCCATGCTTGACGCCAATCTCAAGACTCAACTGAAGTCGTACCTCGAAAAAGTTAGCAGGCCTATCGAGCTCGTCGCGTCGATCGATGACAGCGCGAAGTCCCAGGAGCTGCTGGCCCTGCTGAACGACATCGCGACCTTGTCGGAGCGCGTCACGGTGATCGAGCGTCGCGGCGACGACGAACGCAAGCCGTCGTTCTCGATTGGCGAAGCGGGCAAGGAAACCGGCATCCGTTTCGCCGGCATTCCGATGGGGCATGAATTCACGTCGCTCGTCCTCGCACTGCTGCAGGTCGGCGGCCACCCGGTCAAACTCGACGACGCGGTGATCGAACAGATCCGCAGCCTCGACGGCGACTATCAATTCGAAACGTATTTCTCGCTGTCGTGCCAGAACTGCCCGGAAGTCGTACAGGCGCTGAACGTGATGGCGTTGATCAATCCGCGCATCCGTCACGTCGCGATCGACGGCGCGCTGTTCCAGAACGAAGTCGACGCGCGCCAGATCATGGCGGTACCGACGATGTTCCTGAACGGCGAAACCTTCGGCCAGGGCCGCAGCGGCGTGAAGGAAATCCTCGCGAAGCTCGATTCCAACGCCGGTGCGCGCGCCGCGAAGGAACTGGAGAACAAGCCGGTGTTCGACACGCTGATCGTCGGCGGCGGCCCGGCGGGCGCAGCGGCGGCGATCTACTCGGCGCGCAAGGGCATTGCGACCGGTGTCGTGGCCGAGCGTTTTGGTGGCCAGGTGCTCGACACGCTGGCGATCGAGAACTTCGTCTCCGTGACCGAAACCGAAGGACCGAAGTTCGCGACCGCGCTCGAACAGCACGTGAAGACCTATGACGTCGACATCATGGACGTGCAGCGCGCCGAAGCGCTGATTCCGGGGCGCATCATCGAAGTACGTCTGGCCAACGGCGCGGTGCTGAAGGCGAAGACGATCATCCTCGCGACCGGTGCGCGCTGGCGCGAAATCAACGTGCCGGGCGAGCGCGAGTATCGCAATCATGGCGTCGCGTACTGCCCGCACTGCGATGGCCCCCTGTTCAAGGGCAAGCGCGTCGCGGTAATCGGCGGCGGCAACTCGGGCGTCGAGGCCGCGATCGACCTCGCGGGTCTCGTGCGCGAAGTGACGCTGCTCGAATTCGGTGCGACGCTGCGTGCCGACGAGGTGCTGCAACGCAAGCTGCGCAGCCTGCCGAACGTGACGGTCGTCACGCAGGCGCAGACCACGGAAATCACCGGCGACGGCAAGAAGGTCAACGGTCTGATCTACAAGGACCTCGCTTCGGGCGAAGTGAAGACGGTCGAACTCGAAGGCGTGTTCGTGCAGATCGGTCTCGTGCCGAACACCGAATGGCTGAAGGGCACGGTCGAGCTGTCGAAGCATGGCGAGATCGTCGTCGATGCGCGCGGCGCGACGTCGGTGCCGGGCGTGTTCGCCGCCGGCGACGTGACCACGGTGCCGTTCAAGCAGATCGTGATCGCGGTGGGCGAGGGTGCGAAGGCATCGCTGTCCGCATTCGATCACCTGATCCGCAACAGCGAAGAAGTCGCGGCGGTCAGCGAAGCGGAAGCGGAAGCCGAAGCAGCGGTTTGATTCGGTAGCTCAGAGAGGCAAACCGCGGCCCGCGGGCCGCCGTTTCAGTTTGCGCATGCAACAAGGCCCGCATTCGTGCGGGCCTTTTTCGTTAAAGCACGGGAATCGGTATCACCGCCGGTCGAACGAATACTTGCCGGGGCCGGTCACGCACAACAGCAGCAACCCGCCGATGATGCCGATGTTCTTGTAGAAATGAATCATATTGTCGTACTGCATCGCGCCCGTCATGTTCCAGTAGTGATGGCCGATGATCGCGGTGCCGAGCGTATACACCGCAAGCAGCAGCGCCAGCGGTCGCGTGAAAAATCCCACTAACAGCGCGACGCCCACCACAAGCTCCATCACCACCGCGATAACAGCCGACAACGCCGGCACGGGCGCGCCGGTCGACGTCATATAAGCGACGGTGCCGGCAAAGCCGGTCAGCTTCGACCAGCCGAACATCACGAACAGCACCATCAGCAGGATTCGAGCGACGAGAACGACGACGTCTTTCTGGTTTTCAAACAGTGTGTAGCGCATGATTTTTCCCGATAGGGTAGAGGGATGAAGCTCGCTGGAAATCGTCGTCCAGCGAGCCGCGTTCAGGTTTGAGTCAATAGCGGCGCAAGCGGAGCGCTTATGCCCACAACGCCGAGGTTTCGATATTACGCAGGTCGAACACGAGCACTTCCGCATCGCGGCCCTGCGTGAAGGTCAGCGCTTCTTCACCCCGCACCCGCGCGCCGTCACCCTCGCCAAGCTCGACGCCATTCACCGTAACGCTGCCGCGCGCCACCTGAACATATGCATAGCGGTCCTTCGCGAGTTCGAGCCGTGCGGTTTCCTCGCCGTTGAACAGACCGGCATACACGCGCGCATCCTGTTGCAACTGCAGCGAACCGTTCGCACCGTCCGGCGACAGCACGAGCCGCAGTACACCGCGCTTGTCGGCCGCGCTGAAGTGCTGTTGCTGATAGCGCGGCTTCGTGCCTTGCTGGGCCGGCGCGATCCAGATCTGCAGGAAGTGCACCGGCTCGCTCTTCGAATGGTTGTATTCGCTGTGCGCCACACCGGTGCCCGCGCTCATCAATTGGATGTCGCCCGGCACGATCACCGAGCCCGTGTCCATCGTGTCCTTGTGTTCGAGCGCGCCTTCGAGCACGTACGAAAAGATCTCCATGTCGCGATGCGGATGCTTGCCGAAGCCCTGCGCCGGCGCCACACGGTCGTCGTTGATCACGAGCAGGTCGGAGAAGCCGTTCTGCTTCGGATCGTGATAGTTCGCGAACGAAAACGTATGGCGCGAGCTGAGCCAGCCGTGTTCCGCGCGGCCACGTTGGTTGGCGTGTCTGATTTCGAGCATGCTCTTTCTCCTTGAGTTTTGTCGTGCGATCCGGGCCAGATGTTTGGCTGCGATCCATGAACGACAGTGTAGGTCAATCAGGATGGATATAATCATGATAAAACCGGAAACACTGTCGCATTGGGGTGGACAATACGATGCAACTCGATGACATGCGCATCTTCGTCGCGACCGTCGACGCCCACAATTTCACCGCCGCGGCCAACCGGCTGTCGCTGTCGAAACAGTTCGTGAGCCGCCGTGTGATGGCGCTCGAGGAAGCGCTCGGTGTGCAACTGCTGATCCGCAACACGCGCAAGCTGGCGGTGACCGATCTGGGTCAGGAGTTCTACGAGCGCGCGAAGCGCATCCTCGGCGAGGTCGAGGACGCCGAGCAGGCCATGTCGCTGCGCCGCGCCGGGCCGCGCGGGCTGCTACGCGTGAGCGCGCCGATGTCGTTCGGCATGACGCATCTGTCGCCGCTCATCGCGGCGTTTCTGCGCGAGCATCGCGACGTGCGCTTCGACATGGAGCTGAGCGACCGCGCCGTCGATGTGGTCGGCGAAGGCTTCGACATGGCGATCCGTATCGGCACGCTGGCGGATTCGTCGCTGATCGCGCAAAAGCTGATCGATGTGAAGATGGTCGCGTGCTGCAGCCCCGGTTATCTGCGCCGGCGTGGCAGCCCGGCCGTGCCTGGCGATCTCGCGAACCACGAATGTCTGCTGTACGGCCACGGCGGCGCGGTGAGCTGGGACTTCAGCGTCGAGGGCGTGGTGAAGAGCGTCGAGGTGCGCGGGCCGTTACGCGCCAATAACGGCGATCTGATTCGCGATGCGGCCGTCGCGGGACTTGGAATCGTTCGGCTGCCGGATTTCATCGTCGCCGATGCGCTCGCAAGCGGACAACTCGTGCCCGTGCTCGAAGCGTTCCTGCCGTCGGCGACGGGCGTCTATGCCGTGTATCCGCAGCATCGGCAAAGCTCGGTCACGATCCGGGCATTCGTCGAGTTTCTGCGCAGGCATCTGAGGAAGAAGCTCGCGACCGAACCGCGGACGCCCGTCGGCTAATCCCCTAAACCCTATCAACCGTTGCGGAAGATAAAGCTGTACGCGCTCAACGCCGGCACGCCGCCTAGGTGCGCATAAAGTACTCGCGAGCCGGCCGGAAATTCGCCGTTACGCACCTTGTCGATCATGCCGTGCATCGACTTTCCCTCGTACACCGGATCGGTCAGCATGCCTTCGAGCCGCGCGCACAGACGGATCGCCTCGAGCGTGCCGTCGTTCGGCAGACCGTATTCCGGGCCGCCGTAGCGCTCGTCGAGGACGATGTCCTTCGCGGTGATGTCGCGGCCCAGTTCGACGCTCTCGGCGGTCCGCTTCGCGATGCGCGTGATCTGCTCGCGTGTCTGCGCCGGTTTCGCCGATGCGTCGATGCCGATAACCCGATCGGCGCGGCCGTCGGCGGCGAAACCGACGACCATGCCAGCCTGCGTGCTGCCCGTCACCGAGCACACGACGACGTAGTCGAACTTGAAGCCTAGTTCGGCTTCCTGCTGACGCACCTCTTCGGCAAAGCCGACGAAGCCGAGGCCGCCGAGCGGATGGTCCGAGCAGCCGGCCGGAATCGCGTACGGCTTGCCGCCGGCCGCGCGCACGCTGTCGAGCGCGTCTTCCCAGCTCTTGCGAAAGCCGATGTCGAAGCCGTCCGGCACGAGCCGCACGTCGGCACCCATCATGCGCGACATCTGGATGTTGCCGACGCGGTCGTACACCGCATCCGAGTAGTTGACCCAGTTCTCCTGCACGAGCACGCACTTCAGGCCCAGATGCGCGGCAACCGCCGCGACCTGGCGCGTCTGGTTCGACTGGATGCCGCCGATCGACACGAGCGTGTCGCAGCCCTGCGCGAGCGCGTCGGGGATCAGATACTCGAGCTTGCGGGTCTTGTTGCCGCCGAACGCGAGGCCGCTATTGCAGTCCTCGCGCTTGGCATACAGCTCGACCTTGCCGCCGAGATGCTCGCTCAGACGCTTGAGCGGTTGAATTGGCGTCGGTCCGAAGGTGAGCGGGTAGCGGGGGAATCGTTGCAGGTTCATCGCGGCTCCGTGGTGGGGTGATGTCCATGAGTTTATGTTAGGAAAAACCGCCAGAAATGAGCTTGCGAAAAAAATCGCGTAGACGTATTTTTCGAAATCAAAGAACGTCCGGTTCCTAATAAAACTTCGTACACATGGTCATGAGCGCAACGAAAGTTCGTGCTGGAGCGGCACCTTCGGGCATCGGCGCGATCCCCTCCGCCTCGCCGGCCGATCCCCACCACCCGCTCGATCGCATCGATCGCGCGATCCTGCGGCAGTTGCAAACCGACGCGTCGATTTCGAACGTGGCGCTTGCCGCGAAAGTGAAGCTGAGCGCGCCGGCGTGTTTGCGGCGCGTCGAACGCCTGAAGGAATCGGGGCTGATTCGCGGCGTGGTCGCGCTGCTCGATCCAAAGGCGGCCGGCGCGGGCATGCTCGTGATCATCGGCGTGGTACTGGATCGCTCGACGCCCGAGTCGTTCGCCGAGTTCGAGAAGGCCGCGCAGAAAGTGGCCGGCTGCATGGAGTGCCACGTGGTGACCGGCGAGTTCGACTATTTCATGGTGATCCGCACGCGCGACAGCGACAGCTTCAATCGACTGCACGCCGAGCAGTTGCTGTATCTGCCGGGCGTACGGCAGATCCGCTCATTCATGGTGCTGAAGGAAATCCTGTCGACCACGAAATTTCCGCTGTGAGCCGCGCGGCCGCGCCGCCGGCCGCGAAAGCGCGCATGCTGTCATAAACGCCGCGCCCGCGCGACCAAGCTTCGGCGCACCCGCATGCGGCCGTGGCAGCACCGTACCAAAGCGGGCGGGCGCCGGCACTTTTCCGGAGCGACCATCATGACTCGCAACAGACCGCAATTCCTTACATCGTTCGGCGGCACCTCGAAACGCACGCGCGCGGCCGTGTTGTCGTTGCTGCTAGGCGCGGCCGCGCTCGCGTTGCCGCTCGCGCAGCGCGTCGCGTTCGCGGCGGAGAGCGCCGTCGTGATCGCGCCGCCCGCGCTCGACGAACCGATCCCGGCCAGCACCGCACACGAGGAAACCGCGGTGTTCGCGGGTGGCTGCTTCTGGGGCGTCCAGGGGGTGTTCCAGCATGTGCGCGGTGTCACGCGGGCGGTGTCCGGTTACTCGGGCGGCTCACGCGACACCGCGCAGTACGAGACCGTCAGCGGCGGCGAGACGGGGCACGCGGAATCGGTGCAGGTCACGTTCGATCCTGGCAAGGTCACCTACGGCCAGTTGCTGCAGGTGTATTTCTCAGTGGTTCAGGACCCGACCGAGCTGAATCGTCAGGGGCCCGACAGCGGCACGCAATACCGCTCCGCGATCTTTCCGCTGAGCGACGCGCAACGGCACGTCGCGCAAAGCTACATTGCGCAGCTCGACAAGTCGCACGTGTTCCCCGCGCCGATCGTCACGAAGACGGAGCCGTACAAGGGCTTCTATCCGGCCGAGTCGTATCACCAGAACTATCTGACCTTGCATCCCGATTCGGCCTACATCGTGTTCAATGACATGCCGAAAATCGCCAACCTGAAACGCCTGTTCCCCAACCTGTATCGCGACAAGCCGGTACTCGTCGAAGCAGCGCAATAACCCCTCCGAACGGCGGCGCCAGCGGCGCCGCCGCAGCGCCGGACCGTCTTCGGGTTACGCCTTGGGCCGCGCTCGTCATCAATCTTCCACAGAGTTGGCGCGTATCTTGCGCAGCAATGTTCCGTTGGCCATTGTCCACGTCACCGCGGCGTGCAAGGACTATGCGCAGTGGCCACACGAGCGCGGGGGTCATGCGGGCTCGCCGCGCCTCGTGCGCATCGCGCTGCCCGCTTCATCGACTGGAAAAATTACACGCCGTAAGTAACAGCGCGGCGGTCGTCCGCGTTGTTGGGTCCGCGCAGGACCCCGGGCGAAAACCTAACCTCATCGCGACGAGCGAAATTGGAGGCTTCCGGTGGTCAACAGCCGTAGAAAGAAGCGGGGCGCCATGCCTCGCCATAAACAAACCGGCATCGCGGCGAGCTCGCTCGTCGCCGCGACCTTGGGCGCAATGGCCTGCGTGCCGGGTGTGGTCTTCGCGCAGACGCCGTCGCCGCTCGGCGAATGGCAATATTCGGTGGGCGTTCCGCTGCAGAAGATGTGGCAGCCGAACATTCCCGACTGGCAACTGCGCTTCGGCGTGGCCACATCGTTCCAGCCGCGCTTCGAAGGATCGGACCGCTATCACCTGGTGGCCGGCCCGAGCATCGACGTGCGCTACAAGGATCTGTTCTTTCTGTCGAGCGGCGAAGGTTTCGGCGTGAATTTCGCGCAGGGCGAGAACTGGCGCATGAGTCTCGCCGCGGTCTACGACCTCGGGCGACGCGGCCAGGACGATCCGCAGGAACTCAACGGGCTCGGCAACATCAACCCGGCGCCCGGTCTGAAGCTTTCGGGCGAGTACGTCGTGTCGAAGGATTTTCCGCTCGTCCTGCGCGCCGATATCCGCCGCTATTTCGGCGGATCGAACGGCTGGATCGGCGATCTCGGCGCCTATATGCCGATGCCCGGCAGCACCAGGCAGTTCTTCTGGTTCGCCGGCCCGAACGTGGTGCTCGCGGACTCCAATTACATGAACAGCTGGTTCGGCGTCAATCAGGAGCAGGCCGCGCACTCGCAGTATCCGCAGTACCACGCGAGCGCGGGCTTCAAGTCGGTGGGTTTCGGCGTCAGCGCGATCTGGCTGTTCAGCAAGCACTGGTTCGCGACCGCCGACGGCGCGTTCGAGCAGCTCGTCGGCAGCGCCGGCAACAGTCCGATCACGCGCAGCCGCGCGACCGGCGTCGCCGACGTGTCGATCAACTACCGGTTCTGACGCACCGCCGCCGCGCAGCCACTGCGCCGTGACCTGGTGGGTATAGCCCTTGCTGACTCTGTGATCGCGCGCCGCGACGCCTCCGTCGCCGCGCGCCCGAACACAAGGAGTCGATCCCCATGGCAGGTAAAGCGAATACCCAGAAGGCCGCGGCCCAGGCAAACGGGGCAGCGCAGTCGAACGACGCGAAATCGAACGATCTCGAACGCAATCGCGTGAAGCCGCAAGGCGAGGCCCTGAGGACCAATCAGGGCGTCAAGATCGCCGACAACCAGAACACGTTGCGTGCGGGACCGCGCGGTCCATCGCTGCTGGAAGATTTCATCATGCGTGAAAAGATCACGCACTTCGACCACGAGCGCATTCCCGAACGGATCGTGCATGCGCGTGGCTCGGCCGCGCATGGTGTCTTCAAGGTCTACGAATCGATGCGCGAGTACACCAAGGCCGCGTTTTTGCAGGACCCGGCCGCCGAAACGCCGGTCTATGTGCGTTTCTCGACCGTGCAAGGTCCGCGCGGCTCTGCCGACACCGTGCGCGACGTGCGCGGCTTCGCGACGAAGTTCTACACGCAGGAAGGCAATTTCGATCTGGTCGGCAACAACATGCCGGTGTTCTTCATCCAGGACGCGATCAAGTTTCCTGACTTCGTGCATGCGGTGAAACCGGAAGCACCGAACGAAATGCCGACCGGCGGGTCCGCGCACGACACGTTCTGGGACTTCGTCTCGCTCGTGCCCGAATCGGCGCACATGGTGCTGTGGACGATGTCGGACCGCGCGATTCCGCGCAGCTTACGGACGATGGAAGGCTTCGGCGTTCACACGTTCCGCTTCGTCAATGCGCAGGGCAAAGCTCGTTTCGTCAAGTTCCACTGGCGTCCCGTGCTCGGCTCGTATTCGCTGCTGTGGGACGAAGCGCAGAAGCTCGCGGGCAAGGACCCGGACTTTCACCGCCGCGACCTATGGGAAGCGATCGAGCGGGGCGATTATCCGGAGTACGAACTGGGGGTGCAGATCGTCGAGGAAGCCGACGAGCACAAGTTCGATTTCGACCTGCTCGATCCGACCAAGCTGATTCCGGAAGAGCTGGTGCCGGTGAAAATCATCGGCAAGATGACGCTCAATCGCAATCCTGACAACTTCTTCGCCGAGACCGAACAGGCCGCGTTCCATCCGGGGCATATCGTGCCGGGCATCGATTTCACCAACGATCCGTTGCTGCAGGGGCGTTTGTTCTCGTACACGGACACTCAGATCAGCCGCCTCGGTGGCCCGAACTTTCACGAGATTCCGATCAACCGGCCGGTCTGTCCATCCGTCAACAATCAGCGCGATGCGATGCATCGGCAGGCGATCCATGTCGGCCAGGCGTCGTACGAGCCGAACTCGCTGAACGACGGCTGGCCGAAGGAAACCGATCCGGCCGCTGAAGATGGCGGCTTCGACAGCTATCAGGAACGCGTCGAGGGCACGAAGATTCGCGTGCGCAGCGACTCGTTCGCCGATCATTTCTCGCAGGCCGCGTTGTTCTACAACAGCATGTCGCAGCCGGAAAAAGACCATATCGCGGCGGCCTATCAGTTCGAGCTCGGCAAGGTGACGAAGCCCGAGATTCGCGCGCGTCAGGTCAACGAGATTCTCGCGAACTTCGACGCCGATCTCGCCGCGAAGGTCGCCGAAGGACTCGGCTTGCCGGCGCCGAAACAGGGCACGGCGAAACTCGTCGGGCCGAAGACGTCGCCGGCGTTGAGTCTGCTCAATCGCGTGAAGCCCGGCATCGAGACCCGCAAGATCGCGCTGCTCGCCGCACCCGGCTCCGATGGCGCGGCGATCAAACAGTTGCAGCAGGCGCTCACGGGTGAAGGCGCAACGCCGATGCTGATCGCGCCGACGCTCGCCGGGATCGATGGCCTCGCGCCCGACGCGACGATCGCCGGGCTGCCATCGGTGATATTCGACGCGGTGATCGTCGTCGGCGGCGAGAAGGGGGCGAAGGCATTGTCGCAATCGGGCGATGCGCGGCACTTCGTGCTCGAAGCGTTCAAGCATCTGAAGGCGATCGCGGCGCTCGGCGCGGGGCGCGACCTGCTCGCGGCCGCGCAGTTGCCTGCGCAGTCGGACGGCGTCGCGACCGGCGAGGACTCGCAGTCCGCCGACGTGTTGAAGGCGTTCATCAAGGCCGCCGGACAGCATCGCGTGTGGTCGCGCGCGGCGCAGGCGGAATCGGTGCCGGCCTGAGCGGGCCGAGCCGGTTGCGCTGATGCGCTGCCGCGTGAGCCGCTGAACGGTGCTGAGCGTAGCTGAAACGCGGCGCGTCGATGCGCGTCGATGCAGGAATCTGGCCGGTGTTAGCCGGCCAGGTTGGTTTTGCATTCGGCGTCGCGCGCGTGCGGGTCGTCCTTGTATGATGACAGCGGTCGCATCGCGGCACTCAACACCGTGCGCAGACCCGAAAAATATTCTGCATCGACCCGATTCGCCATGCCACTTACAGAAAAAATGACCGCATCGCAGGCCGTCGATCAACTCCGTTTCCGCCGCATCCTTCGTCGCAATATCGGGCTGCCTTTGGGCGTCGGCCTCGTCACGATGGCGCTGTTCGTCGGCTTGATCGCGTATCTCGTGTCGACGATGAACTGGGCCGAGCACTCCGAGCGCGTGATCGGCGACGCCAACGAAATGCTGCGGCTCGCGGTGGCTCGCGAATCGTCGATGCGCGGCTTTCTGATCACCGGTAACGAGAGTTTCCTCGCACCGTATGAAAACGGCGGCCCGAAATTCAAGGCACAGCTCGAAGCGTTGAAACAGCAGGTCGCCGACAACCCGCCGCAAATCGAGCGGCTCAAGCAGATCGAGGCCTTGCAGGAGCGTTGGAGCCGCTTCGCCGAACAGATCATCGACGCGCGCCGCCGCAACCAGGACTATGAGAGCGCGATCGCAGCGGGGCGCGGCAAGCTCGAATTCGACGAAACGCGCCGCGAATTCGGCGATTTTCTCGACGTCGAATTGCGCTTGCGCCAGCAGCGCGTCGAAGCGACGCGCAACGTGACGGCGACGCTGGTCGGCGTGTTTCTGCTGTTCAGCCTCGTCGTCAGCGGCCTGCTCGCGTGGCGAGGCCGTCGCGAACTGCTGGACCTGTCCGAGATCTATGACGACGTGCTGCGCCGTCGGGCCGAACAGACCGCGCTGCTCGAGCAGCAGGTCTGGTTGCGCTCGGGCCAGCGGCTGCTCGCGGACAAGGTCGTCGGCCAGACGAGCGCGCCGCTCGTCGGCCGCGCGATGCTCGAGTTTCTCGCCCAATATCTCGATGCGGTCGTCGCCGCGCTGTACGTGCGCGACAGGCAGAGTGGCACGCTGCGCCGCGTCGCCGCGTACGGCTATGGCCGTGACAGCGAGCAGACGGCCGCTCTGAGTTTCGAGGAGGGTGAAACGCTGGTCGGCCAGGCCGCGCGCTCGCGCCGCACGCTGGTGCTGCGCGACGTGCCGGCCGATTACGTGCGGGTCGTGTCGGCGACGGGCAGCGGCGCGCCGCGCAATCTGCTGATCCTGCCGATCGACAACGACGGCCAGGTCAACGGCGTCGTCGAAATGGGCTTCCTGCGCGAGGTGACGCCGCGCGACGAAGAGTTCATGGAGCTGATCCGCCACAGCATGGGCAATTTTCTCGAGGCGGCGCTGTATCGCGAACGCCTGCAGGATGCGCTCGCCGAGACGCAGCAACTGAACGAGGAGTTGCAGGTCCAGCAGGAGGAGTTGCGGGTCTCCAACGAAGGGCTCGAGGAACGCGGCCGCGCGCTGCTGGAATCGCAACGGCGCCTCGAAGCGCAGCAGGCCGAGCTCGAACAGACCAACGTGCGGCTCGAGGAATACGCGCTGCGGCTGGAGCGGCAAAAATCGGATCTGCTGCGCGTGCAGAACGATCTGGCGGCCAATGCGGAGCGCCTCGAACAGTCGAGCCGCTACAAGTCCGAGTTCCTCGCGAACATGTCGCACGAATTGCGCACGCCGCTGAACAGCTCGCTGATTCTCGCGAAGCTGCTGCAGCAGAATCGCAGCGGCAATCTGACCGACGAGCAGGTGCGCTACGCGGAGACGATCCACGCGTCGAACAGCGATCTGCTCGTGCTGATCAACGACATTCTCGACCTGTCGAAGGTCGAGGCGGGTCAATTGACGGTCGAGCACGAAACGGTGTCGATCGAGGCGACGCTGCAATCGCTCGAAGAAATGGTTCGTCCGATCGCGGCGACCAAGCACTTGCGTCTCGCCTTCGACACGTTGCCGGGCACGCCCGATACGTTCGTCACCGATGGCCAGCGGCTCACGCAGATCCTGCGCAACCTGCTGTCGAACGCGGTGAAGTTCACCGAGCGCGGCGAGGTCACGCTCGAGGTCGCCAGGGTCGAGGACAACGTGCTGCGCTTCGACGTGCGCGATTCGGGCATCGGTATTCCGGCCGACAAGCTCGACATGATCTTCGAGGCGTTCCAGCAGGCCGATGGCTCGACGAGCCGTCAATATGGGGGCAGCGGCCTCGGGCTGTCGATTTCGCGCGAGTTCTCGCGGCTGCTGGGCGGGCGCATCACGGTGGCGAGCGAAGTCGGCAAGGGCAGCGTGTTTTCGCTGTGGCTGCCGCTCGATGCGCGCGTGAGCGCGGACAGCGCGATGACGAGCGTCGCCACGCTGAACGCGCTGAACGAAAGCATGGGCGCGCAGGCGACGGCGCAAGCGCCGTTGCTGCGCACGCCGCTCGACACCGCACCCGCTGCGGTGATCTCGCCAGCGAATCGTCTGGCAAGCCAGGCGCCCCCCACCGCGTCGCGCGAAGCCTTGCTGCCCGGCGGCGCCGAGCCCGCCGCCGCGTCGATAGCCGACGATCGCGACCATCGCACCCGCGCGGGCCGTCTGATCGTCGCGGTCGAAGACGATCCGCCGTTCGCCGCGATTCTGCGCGATCTCGTGCACGAACTCGACTTCGACTTCGTGCACGCGAGCGATGCCGCGAGCGGCCTCGCGCTGGTGCGCGACATGCGGCCGGCCGCCGTGCTGCTCGACGTCGGTCTGCCGGACCGCTCGGGCCTCACGGTGCTCGAATGGCTGAAGAACGATCCGCTGACTCGCCACATTCCGATCCATATCGTGTCGGCCACCGATCACGCCGACAAGGCCCTGCACCTCGGCGCGATCGGCTACACGCTGAAGCCGACCGCGCGCTCGACGATGGAGGCCGCGATCCGCCGCCTCGAAGCGCGGCTGCAACAGCGCCTGAAGCGCGTGCTGGTGATCGAGGACGACGCGCCGATGCGCGAAAGCATCCGCGCGCTGCTGCAAAGCGAGAACACCGAGATCGTCGCGGTCGCGACGCTTGCCGAGGCGTTCGAGCAACTGTCGGCGCTGACGTTCGACTGCGTCGTCACCGATCTCGCGCTGCCGGACGGCACCGGCTACGATCTGCTCGAACGCCTCGCCGCGAACAGCGCGCATGCATCGCTGCCGGTGATCGTCTACACGGGCCGCATGCTGTCCGACGAAGAGGAGCACCGGCTGCGCCGCTACTCGAAGTCGATCATCATCAAGGGCGCGAAATCGCCGGAGCGTCTGCTCGATGAAGTCACGCTGTTTCTGCATAGCGTCGAGTCGTCGCTCGCGCCGGAGCAGCAGCGCATGCTGCGCACGGTGCGGCAACGCGACAATGCGTTCGAGGGCCGCACGATCCTGCTCGCCGAAGACGACGTGCGCAACATCTTCGCGCTGTCGCACGTGCTGGAGCCGCTCGGCGCGAAACTGCTGATCGCGCGCAACGGCCGCGAGGCGCTCGACGAACTGGAGAACGGGCCGGAAGTGCATCTGGTGCTGATGGACATCATGATGCCCGAGATGGACGGCCTGACCGCGATGGGCGAGGTTCGCCGCAATCCGCGCTTCGCGCATCTGCCGATCATCGCGCTGACCGCGAAGGCGATGGCGAACGATCGCACGCGCTGCCTCGAAGCGGGCGCCGACGACTACGTGTCGAAACCGATCGACATCGACAAGCTCGTCGCGCTGTGCCGCGTGTGGCTGCGGCAGCGCTGACGGCGCGAGCGTAAGCACGGAAGCGAGCAACGCGATGAAACCGTCCGCATCTGAGGCACCGCACCGCATCAGCGATTTCGACATCGAGCTGCGGCTGCTGCTCGAGGCGATCTATCTGAAGTATCAGCACGACTTTCGCCACTACGCGATGTCGTCGCTGCGCCGCCGCCTCGCGCAGGCGCTCGATGAATTCAACGTGGAGACGCTGTCGCAATTGCAGGACCGCATCATGCGCGACGGCTACGAGTTTTCGCGGCTGTTCCGCTACCTGACCGTGCAGGTCAGCGACATGTTTCGCGATCCGTCGTATTTCCTCGCGCTGCGCGAGCACGTGCTGCCGCGTTTGCGCACCTACCCGTCGATCAAGGTGTGGGTCGCCGGATGCAGCACCGGCGAGGAGCTGTGGTCGCTGAAGATCCTGTTCGACGAGGAGGGTCTCACCGAGCGCACGCTGTTCTACGCGACCGACATCAACCCCGACGCGCTCGCGCGCGCGGAGGCGGGCATCTACGCGCTCGAACGCATCCAGGGCTTCACGCAGAACTATCTGGCGGCGGGCGGCACGCGTTCGCTGTCGGACTACTATCATGCAGCGTATGGCGGCGCGCGCTTTGCCGGCTCGCTCAAAGAGCGCGTGGTGTTCGCCGATCACAGCCTGTCCACCGACGAAGTGTTCCTCGAAGCGCATCTGGTGTCGTGCCGCAACGTGCTGATCTATTTCGATCGCGGCTTGCAGGATCGCGCGTTGGGGCTGTTCGAGAACGCACTGGTGCGGCGCGGCTTTCTCGGCCTGGGCAGCAAGGAAACCCTGCGGTTTTCACATCACTACCCGGCGTTCGACGAGTTTCGCGCGGCCGAACGCATTTATCAGAAGCGTTAGCGAGGTCGCGATGCCACGCTCGACCAGTGAACCCCCGCCCACCCAGGCCGCCGACGCCGGCACCGCCGCGCGGACACACGCGCGGCGCGGCTATCAACTGGTCGTGATCGGCGGGTCGGCGGGCGGCATCGAGGTGCTCAAGGTACTGCTCGCCGCGCTGCCCGCGCGCTTCGCGGCAGCCGTGATGATCGTCGCGCATCTGCCGCCCGATTCGCCGAGCTATCTGGTGCCGGCGATCGCGCATCGCTGCGCGCTGCCGGTGCTCGAACCCGATGCGGGGGAGCTGATCCTGCCGGGCCGGGTGTACGTCGCGCCGCCCGGTTATCACATGCTCGTCGAAGTGGACCGCACGGTCGCGCTGTCGACCGCCGCGGCGGTGCGCTTCTCGCGGCCGTCGATCGACGTGCTGTTCGAATCGGCCGCCGCGGTGTACGGCGAGCGGCTGCTTGCGATCCTGCTGTCCGGCGCCAACGACGACGGCGCGCAGGGGCTCGAATGCGTGCGCGCGCTCGGCGGCGCCGCGTGGGTGCAGGACCCCGGCAGCGCCGGTGCACCGGAGATGCCGCGCGCGGCGATCGAGCGCGGCGCGGCCGACGCCATCTACAATCCCGAAACCCTGGCGAAGCGCCTTGCCGCGCTGCCGACTTTTCTCTGAACCGGTGCCATGACGAACTCACCTGTGAACATCCTGATCGTCGACGACATCGTCCACAACATCACCGCGCTGGAAGCCTTGCTCGCGCGGCCCGACGTCGCGGTGCTGGTCGCCGACTGCGGCACCGCCGCGCTCGATCTGCTGCTCAAGCACGAAGTCGCGCTGGCGATTCTCGACGTCAATATGCCCGGCATGAACGGCTTCGAGCTGGCCGCGCTGATGCGCGGCAGCCCGCGCACGTCGCACGTGCCGATCATCTTCCTGAGCGCGACCGCGCAGGACGCGTCGCGCACGTTCCGTGGCTATGAGGCGGGCGCGGTCGACTTCCTGTACAAGCCGTTCGATCCGCGCATCCTGCAGTCGAAGGTCGACGTGTTCGTGCAGCTGGAGCAGCAGAAGCGCGAGCTCGCCGCGCAACTGGTGACGACGCGCCAGATGCTCGAAGCGAACGAGATGCTGATGGCGGTGCTCAGCCACGATTTGCGCACGCCGCTCGGCGCGGTGCTGGCGTCGGCGGAATACCTGATGCGCACGGCCGCCGACGAGCAGGCCGCAACCGTCGCCGCGCGCGTGAAGAATAGCTCCCTGCGCATGGCGCGGATGGTCGATCAGTTGCTGAACCTCGCGCGCCTGCAAGGCGGACGTCTGCCGTTGCAGCCGCGCTCGATCGAACTCGCGACGCTGTGCCGCTCGGTCATCGACGAATTCGCATCGCAGAAGAGCGGCAAGCAGATCGTGTTCACCTGCACCGGCAAGACGGCCGGCGCGTGGGATACCGATCTCGTGTGGCAGGCGGTGTCGAATCTCGTCAGCAACGCGCTCCATCATGGCGCGCCGGAGGGCGATATCGGCGTGGAGGTCGATGGCGACGCCGAGGATTGCGTGCGCCTGAAGGTGTCCAATCGCGGCACGATTCCGGCAGAGGTGTTTCCGCATCTGTTCAAGGCGTTCGTGTCGAACGGCAACGGCGCGCGCTCGCGCGAAGGGCTCGGGCTCGGTCTGCATATCGTGCAGGAGATCGCGCGCATGCATGGCGGCGGCGTCAGCGTCGTATCCACGGACGAGTCCGGCACGACCTTTACGATCGAATTGCCGAGGACGGTGGCGTTGCAGCGGGGGTCGTTTACCCGGCGATAAAGCATCGCCAGGCAGGCGATCACGCCGCTAGGCCAGCGCCGCGTGCCCGCTGTGCTACGCTTGCCGCAACCCAATTCACGCAGCGCAAGCACGAATCCCCATCATGCGTTCCTGGCGCCTCGCATCACCGCAGCGCAGCGGTCAGATCAGCACCGCGCGCGCCACCGACCTCGTCATGGCGATCTCCCATCCGGATGCCGACGCGCTCGCCGCGAGCATTCTGCTGACGGTTTGCGAATCGTTGTCGCTGCCCGTCTCGCAGTGCACGATCTTCGCGTATGAGTTCGACGCGCGACCCCGTACGGTGTCGGCGGCCGACCATCGCGGCGGGCACTTTCTGCGCGACGTCGCCGAACGCTACGCCGCGCATTTCTATGCGCTCGACGGCAATCGCGCGATCATCGGTCAATCGAACCACAGCCGGCGCACCGCTTCGCGCGATGCGCTGGTGCTGCATCAGCAGCGCGGCGACGAAATCGAAAACGAAGCGTACCGCGCGGCCTGCTACGCGCAGCCGAACGTATCGGACCGGCTGTCGTTGCTCGTGCAGCCGGCGGATAGCGTGTGGCTGTCGATCAACCTGTATCGCGACCGCGCGTACGGCGTGTTCGCGCCGGGCGAACTGGAGCGGATCGAAAGCGTCGCGCCGCTGTTCGCGCATGCGGCGAAGGGCCAATACGCGCTGAACGGGCAACATCAGCAGGGCACCGGTGCGGCGATGCTCGCGCGCGTGCGGCGCGCATGTCCGACGCTGACGCCGCGCGAGCTCGACGTGTTGCGTGGCACGCTCGATGGCGCGAGCGCGGCCGAGATCGCCGGGCAGATGGGCGTGAAGCCGGCGAGCGTCGTCACGTACCAGAAGCGCGCGTACGCGCGGCTCGGGATTTCTAATCAGCGGCAACTGTTCGCGTTGTGTATGCAGCCCTAGCTGCACATCTGTCGAAACTCGCGCCGCAGCGCGCGTCGCATCGCGCTTCGAGTCCGCTTCAACTTCGCTTCAACTCCGCTTACCCCGCGCCTCGGCCTGCGTCTCCCGATCCCAACGCTTCAACCACGGCATCACGAAATCCGCGAAGCCGTCGGCCGATGGCGACAGCGCACGCTCGGTCGACCGATACACGCACACCTCGCGAATCGTTTCAGGATCGACCATGCGCTTCATCACGAGCCCGAAGGTCCGCGCGAGCGGTGCGACATAGGCTGGCGCGAGCGTGACCGCCAGCCCTTGCGCGGCGAGGCCGAACGCGGTGGTCACGTTGTCGACGACATCGACGGCAATGATGCGCGCCTCGACCGGCAGATTGGCGAGCATCTGGTCGACCGCGCGCTCGTGGTCGCGGCCGGTCGCGACGATCGGCACGTCGCGCAGATGCTGCCACTGCACGCGGCGGCGCGCGGCGAGCGGATGCGCGGCCGAGCACCACATGACCCACGGACTCGCGAACGCGGGCTCGGAGCGCACGCGCGGCCCGCTTTGCCGATCCGGGCCGATCGCGAGATCGATGTCGCCGCTCTCGACGCGCTCCACCAGTTGCTCGACCACGGTATCGCAGACGCGCACGACCACCTTCGGTTTGTCGCGCGCGTATTCGGCGATCGCCGCGGGCAGCGCCGTCGACGCGATGACGAGCGGCGCGCCGACCCGCACGATGCCGGCCGCGCGGTTGCGGATATCGTCGGCGGATTGGGCGGCTGCGCGCACGTGGCGCAGCACCGATTCGGCCGCCGCCAGAAAGTCCTGCCCCGCGCTGGACAGCGCGACGCGCCGCGTGGTGCGATCGAACAGCCGGAAGCCGAGCTCCGTTTCGAGTTCGGCAAGCAGCTGGCTGACCGCCGACGAGGTCAGCCCGAGCCGCTGCGCCGCCGCGCCGATGCTGTGCAGATCGACGATGGCGAGGAACGCTTCGAATTGACGGATCGTGACGCGGGTAAGAGGCATACGATCGATTCTAAAGAAAAACTTACGAATCATGAAAATCGATTGATTGTGCGCGGCGCGTCGACGACCGACACTCGTGCGGGTCGACTTGGCCCGGCAAACCCGCTTAGACTCAAGGTTTGCCCTGTCGTCCCGCGGCGCGCGGACGACCGCTACAACAGGCCTGCAGAGGCCGTCTTCAAGGACCCGTCATGTTCGACCATATTCCCGCCTATCCGGGCGACCCGATTCTGAGCCTGAACGAAGACTTTCAGCTGGACCCCCGGCCGAACAAGGTCAATCTCAGCATCGGCATCTATTTCGACGACGCCGGCAAGCTGCCGGTGATCGACGCGGTGCGCCGCGCCGAAACCGCGCTGCTCGACGCGATCGGCCCGCGCTCGTATCTGCCGATGGCGGGTCTGCCGCTCTATCGCGACACCGCGCAGGCGCTCGTGTTCGGCGCCCACAGCGCGGCGCGCGCCGAAGGCCGGATCGCGACGCTGCAAACGCTCGGCGGCTCGGGCGCGCTGAAGGTCGGCGCCGATTTCCTGAAGCGCTATTTCCCCGGCTCGCAAATGTGGATCAGCGATCCGAGCTGGGAAAACCATCGCGTGGTGTTCGAAGGCGCGGGCCTCACGGTCAACACCTATCCGTACTACGACGTGCAAACGGGCGGCCTGCGCTTTGCCGAAATGCTCGCCGCGATCGACGCGCTGCCGGAAAAGAGCATCGTGCTGCTGCACGCGTGCTGCCATAACCCGACGGGCGTCGATCTGAGCCCGTCGCAATGGGCGGAACTGGTGCCGGTTTTGCAGCGCCGCAAGCTGATCGCATTCGTCGACATGGCCTACCAGGGTTTCGGCGCGGGCCTCGAAGAAGACGCCGCGCCGGTGCGCCTGCTCGCCGACGCGAACGTGCCGCTGATCGTCGCGAACTCGTTCTCGAAGAATTTCTCGCTTTACGGCGAGCGCGTCGGCGCGTTGAGCGTGGTCTGCAAGAGCGCCGACGAAGCGGCGCGCGTGGCGGGCCAGCTGATGTCGGCGGTGCGCGCGAACTACAGCAATCCGCCGACGCACGGCGCGCGCCTCGTCGCCAACGTGCTCGCCGATGCGACGCTGCGCGCGTCGTGGGAAGCCGAGCTCGGCGCGATGCGCGAGCGCATTCTGGCGATGCGCAAGGTGATCCACGCCGGGCTCGACGGACGCGTCGATGAAGTGATGCGCGCGCGCTATGTCGCGCAGCGCGGCATGTTCACGTATACGGGCCTGTCCGAAAGCCAGGTCGAGCGTCTGCGCAACGAATACGCGGTGTACGTGCTGCGCTCGGGCCGCATGTGCGTCGCCGGGCTGAACGCGCGCAACGCGGACTATGTCGCGTCGTCGATCGCGGCGGTGGTGTCGGGCGCCTGAAGCGCTCCGGCGCTCGGGCCGCTGTTGCGGCACGCGTGAATATGATGGGCGGCGCGCACGGGCGCGCCGTCACAACGACAATTTTGGAGACACCGACGATGGCCACGACCCTCGAAGCGCAACCGGCGAGCCCGCCCAGGTCTGCCGCGATGCATCCGGACGAATGGCAGGCGCGCGTGCAACTCGCCGCCTGCTACCGGATTTTCGATCTGCTCGGTTGGACCGAGATGATCTACAACCACATCACGCTGCGCGTGCCCGAAAGCGTCAGCGGCCCGGAGCGCCAGTTCCTGATCAATCCGTTCGGGCTGCACTACAGCGAAGTGACCGCGAGCAATCTGGTGAAGATCGACGCGCAGGGGCGCGTGCTCGACGGCTCGCCGCATCCGGTGAATCCGGCTGGCTTCGTGGTGCATGCGGCGATTCACGAGGGCTTGCCCGACGCGCACTGTGTGATGCATACGCATACGACGGCGGGCGTGGCGGTCGCCTGTCTCGAAGAGGGCCTGCAGCAGACCAACTTCTATAGCGCGCAGTTGCACGACCGGATCGCGTATCACGACTTTGAAGGCATCACGATTCATGCGGAAGAGGGGCCGCGGCTGCTCGCGCATATCGGCGACAGACAGGCGGTGATCCTGCGCAACCACGGTCTGCTATCGTGGGGCCGAACATTGCCGCAGACCTTCGCGATTCTGTGGACGCTGAATCGCGCGTGCGAAGTCCAGGTGGCGACGTTCTCGATGGGCCGCGCTCGGCCGGTGCCGGAGGAGGTCGCGATTCGCTGCTCGCGCGACGCGCTGCAGTTCGATCCGCGCCACGGCGCCGGACAGGACGTGTTCGATGCGCTGGTGCGGCGGGTCGACCGGATCGATGCGAGTTTCCGGCAGTGATTGAAGCCACGCGTAAAAGAGCGCAACAATCAACGCTGCAATAATGACAGCAACAGGCAAGGATTCAGGCGATGAAAGTAGCGATCTACGGCGCCGGCTCGATCGGCGGCTGGATGGGAGTGAAGCTCGCGCAGGCGGGGCATCGGGTCAGCGTGGTCGCGCGCGGCGCGACGCTCGACGCGGCGCGCCAGCATGGTTTGCGGCTGATTGAAGGCGGCGTGATCTACGCCGAGCAGGTGAAGGCGAGCGACAAGCCGGCCGATCTCGGCGTGCAGGAACTCGTCGTGATCGCGGTGAAGGGCCCGGCGATGGCGACCGTGGCCGCGCATATCAAACCGCTGCTCGGCCCCGAGACGATCGTGCTGACGGCGATGAACGGCGTGCCGTGGTGGTTCTGCGACGGCCTGGGCGGCGAACTCGCCGGCCAGCGCCTGAAGACGATCGATCCCGACGGCGCGATCACCGCCGCGATCCCGGCCGCGCAGACGGTCGGCTGCGTCGTGCATGCCAGTTGCCTGATCGACGCGCCCGGCGTGATCCGGCATCACCAGGGCAACGGGCTGATCGTCGGCGAGGCGTCGGGCAAGCCGAGCGAGCGTGTCGAGCTGCTCGCCGCGCTGTTGCAGGCGGCGGGCTTCCATGCAACGGCTTCGGCGCAGATCCAGCGCGACGTGTGGTTCAAGCTGTGGGGCAACATGACGATGAACCCGGTCAGCGCGATCACCGGCGCAACGACCGACCGGATCCTCGGCGACGAACTCGTGCGCGGTTTCGTTACGCACATCATGCTGGAGGCGAAGGAAATCGGCGCGCGCTTCGGCATCCCGATCGACCAGGCGCCCGACGACCGTCACGCGGTCACGCTGAAACTCGGCGCGATGAAGACATCGATGTTGCAGGACGTGCAGGCCGGCAAGGCGGTCGAACTCGATGCGCTGGTCGGCGCGGTGCGCGAACTCGGGCAACTGACGCGCGTGCCGACGCCCTATACGGATGCGTTGCTCGGACTCGCGCGGCTGCATGCGAGTACGTTGGGCTTGTATCCGAGGCAGTGAGGTCGGTCTGCCAGCGCCCGTTTTGTTGTGATGGCAGTAATTCCCTCGCACTGCTGCGGCATTGCCGTTACCGCCGCTAGCGAACCGCCTCCAGGGAGGCGGTTTCTTTTACCCGCGCCAGGCCGTGGCGGCAGCCGGCAGCTTCGCCGCTTCGATCAACGACAACGCGCGCCGCGAGTCGTCGAGTTCGGTCAGGCACAAGAGCGCGAGGCGCGCGAGATACAGCGACGCCTGCGCCTCGCCTTCGTGGGTCAGCGTGTTGCACAGCGTCGTATAGACGAGGTCGAGATCGGAATCGGTCATGATGTCGAAGGTCCTTGCGCGTTAGTTCTGCTGTGTCAGCGTGGCATCGAGCGCGCGCAGAACGGCCGCCGCGCTGCCGTTGCGCCAGCGCGCGAGCACGTGGCCGTCGGGGCGGATCAGATAGACGGTGCCGGGCCGTGCGCCGAGCATCTCGTGCAGGCGGCCGGTTGGGTCGATCGCTCGCGGGCTGTTTGCCGATTGCGCTTCGGCCGTGACGATGTCGATCACGTTGAACGGAATGTCCCGGCTGGCTAGCGTGCTTTGCAGTTGCCGCCACGCGTCACCATCGTTCGCGTGGTCTGCGTCGAAGCGCAGCGCCGTGAAGCACGGTCCGAGCAGATCGGTTAGATGAATGCCGAGCCGTGCGCCATCTTGCGATTGTTTGAGCAGCCTGCCCTCGGGCAGCACGGTACCCGGCGCGGGGCCGCGATCGAACGCATCGGCTCCGTCGCCTGCGAAGTTCAGCGGCGATTGCCGATACGCGATCGCATGCGTCTGGCGCGGATTGATCAGCGGCCGCACCGCCGCATGCCGCTCGGCGAGCCCGAGCACGGCCGTGCGCAGCAAGTCGAACGCGAAGGTCGGCGGCGCCATGAACTCGGTACTTTTCATGCCGTAGCTCAGGTTCTCGCGCGCCGCGTACACACGTTCGTCGCTATAGCTATCGAGCAGCGCTGGCGACGCGCTCCCATTGATCACGCAGCCGAGCTTCCAGCCGAGATTGTCGGCGTCGTCGATGCCGGAGTTCGCGCCGCGCACGCCGAAGATCGGCACCAGATGCGCGGCGTCGCCCGCGAATAGCACGCTGCCATGCCGATAGCGTTCGAGCGTCAGCGCATTGGCCTTGTAGATCGTGATCCAGATCGGCGACCAAGCGCCGGCTTCGCCCATCGAGTCGAGCAAGTTTTGCACGCGCGGTATAACGTTCTCGGGCAGCACGGCGGCGTCGGGGTCTTCGTCGTCGCGTAACTGATAGTCGATGCGCCACACGTTGTCAGGCTGCTTGTGCACGAGCACCGTCGAGCCCGGATTCGACGGCGGATCGAAGTACGCGAGCCGTTCGGTCGCGCGCGTGCTGTCGAGTTCGATATCGACGATCACGTAGCGGCCTTCGTAGGTCGTGCCTGTGAGCTTCAGCCCGAGCAGGTCGCGGATCGTGCTGCGTCCGCCGTCGCAGGCGACGACCCACGCAGCGTCCATCTGCCAGCTTTTGCCTTGCGGATCGGCAGGATCGGCGCTGCGCAAGGTCAAGGTCGCGCCGCCCTGCGGCCGTTGCTCGAGGCCCGTCACACGCGTTTGCCAGCGCACGTCGATCAGATCGGCGTGCCGTTCGATCTCGTCGAGCAGCAACTGCTCGATCTGATACTGCGCGATATTGATCATCGGCGGCAGCGACTGCTCGTCGTCCTGATGCATCGCGAAGCGGAACACCTCGGTGTCGCGATAGAAACTGCGCCCGCCGGTCCACGCCAGCCCCTTTTGCAGAAAACCGTCGACGACGCCGAGCCGCTTGAAGATTTCGAGGCTGCGTCGCGAGATGCAGATCGCGCGGCTGCCGGTGCACACGCTGTCGTCCGCCTCGATCAGCACCGAGCGCACGCCCTGGCGCGCGAGCGCAAGCGCGAGCGTCATGCCGACCGGACCGCCGCCGACGATCGCGACGGCGCGCGCTTGTGGATCGCGTCCGTCGATGAGCGGCGGCACCACGGCCGGATAGCGGCGCGGGGCGAACGGATAGGGCTTGAACGGGCGGGTCATGCGTGTCTCCAGTTTGCTTGCGTTATCGGTGCAGTATGCGTCGGCGTTCGCGCGCGGCTGTCCTCATTTTGGGTACAACGCCGCGCGCGAGCGTGATGAGTGGTAGAGACCTGGACCTTCGCCGCTCGTTAGCCGTCCAGACAGGCGCGCAAGCTCCGCGCGAGGTGGCCCGCTTCACCTGCATCGGCGATGTTTGCGAAGCCCATCACAACGCCACGCGGCGTGCTACGCGTGCGAGCATTCGCGTACCAGACCGAGAGCGGCAGAACGGCGAGCCCCGCGTCGCGGGCGCGCGCCGCAACCGCGACGTCGTCGACCGGGCCATCAGGGCCCTCGACGAACTGTGCCGCGAACTGGATTCCCCCTGGCGGCAGTTCGACGATCAGCCGTTCGCCGAACGCCTGCTCCAACGCGCGCACGATCAGCACGCGCCGCTCGGCGTATAACGCACGCATGCGCTTCAGATGTCGCGCAAAATGCCCCCGCTCGATGAAGTCGGCCAAAGCGGCCTGCAACAGGGTTGGCGATCCGGCGTTCATGCTGCGCGCCACCCGCCCGACGCGCTCGACGGCCCGCTCCGGCACCACCGCATACGCGAGCCGCAAGCCGGGAAACATCACCTTGCTGAATGTGCCGCAGTAGATCACGTGATCGCGACGATCGAGGCTCTTCAATGCCGGCAATGGCCGGCCCAGATAGCGGAACTCGCTGTCGTAATCGTCTTCGACGATCCAGCTGGACGCTTGCTCTGCCCAGTCCAGCAACGCCATGCGTCGGGGGAGCGATAACGTGTGCCCGAGCGGGCTCTGGTGCGACGGCGTGACCAGCGCGAAGCGCGCCTGCGGATCCAGCCGTGTGCCGTGTTCGACGTCGATCCCATCTTTGTCCACCGGCACTGCGACGAGCTGCACGCCGGTTTCGGCGAGAAAACCGCGCGCGAGCAGATAGCCCGGATCTTCGTACCACACGCTGTCGTTCGGGCGGGCGAGGCTGCGCAACACGAGCTCGAGCGTCGCACGGTAGCCGCCCGTCACGAACACCTGGTCCGGCAGGCAGGTCACCCCGCGCGACAGCCCAAGGTACGTGGCGATGTGTTCGCGAAGCGGCCGGTAGCCGACAGGATCCGGGTACGCGAGCATCGCGCGCTCGCCGCTGCGCGCGCGATGCGAAACGAGACGATTCCAAACCTTGAGCGGAAACGCGTCAAGCGCGGGCAGCCCGGGTTGCAACGGCCGGGGCTCGCCGCTCATGGCGGCGGCAATGGCAAGCTGGCGCGGCGCCGGTTGAGCGCCGTGCGATTCGCCTGGCGTCTGAGCTGCGGTAGCCGCTTTAACGCTCTGCGTGCCGTTCGAACTCTTTGTGCTTTGCGTACGCGAGCGCGTCACTGAAGCGGGCAGCGAGGGCGACACGAACGTGCCAGCCGCACCGCGCATCTGGAGGTAGCCTTCGTCGACGAGGACCGTATACGCCAGTTCAACCGTGCCGCGCGCCGTGTTCAGTTGCGTAGCGAGGCTGCGCAGCGCGGGCACGCGATCGCCTGGACGCAGATGCCCTGCGGCGATCGCGGTTCTGAAGCGCGCGCAGATCTGCAGGTAGATCGGCAACTGGAGCTGCCGATCGATATCGACGGTGAATGCGGTAGGCGATACGGTCATCACGGTCTTGCCGGCAAGCAGACCGGAATCAGGATGTCCTGGTCCGATCGACAATTCTTGGCACTTTTCGATAGTTCATGATCTTCTCACAATAGCCTCACACGATGCGACGGCGGCGAGTTCTTTGCCGCGATGCAACGGCCGCCAGTCGCCTGCCCGTGTCAACTGACTCTGATCCGGAGAATGTGCCATGAAGATCGTCGTAATCGGTGGTTCCGGCCTGATCGGCTCGCGCCTCGTCACGCTGCTCGGCGAGGCGGGTCATGAGGCACTTGCTGCGTCGCCGCGTACCGGTGTGAACGCCGTGACGGGGGAAGGTCTGAGCAACGCGCTAGCGGGCGCGGACGTCGTAGTGGATGTGGCGAACGCGCCTTCCTGGGAGCCTCAGGCGGTGCTCGACTTTTTCCGCACCTCGACGCGCAACCTCGGCAAAGCCGAAGTGGCTGCAGGGGTACGCCATCACGTCGCGCTTTCCATCGTCGGCTGCGACCGCACGCCGGAAAATGCGTATTTCGTTGCCAAGGTCGCGCAGGAAGAGGCGATTGAAGCGGCGGGCGTGCCCTATACGATCGTGCGCGCGACCCAGTTCATGGAATTCATCGGCGCGATTGCTGATTCCGGCACAGAAGGCGGGACGGTGCGCGTTGGGGACGGACTGTTCCAGCCGATAGCCGCGGACGACGTCGCAGCGATCCTCGCGCAGGTCGCTCTCGCCACGCCACTGAACGGCACAGTCGATATCGCGGGCCCGGACCGTGAACCGTTTGCCGCCATCATCAGACGTTATCTGAAGTCTGTCGGCGACCCGCGCCCTGTTGTGACGGATCAGGGTGCGCGCTATTACGGCGGCCGCGTCGAGGAACAGTCGCTCGTACCGCTCGGCGACGCGCGGATCGGCCGCGTGAGCCTGGACGAGTGGCTGGCGCAAACTGAAAAGGGGTGATGTCAGGTCGATGCGAAAGCAGAATCAGCATGTCCGCGTTTTGCTTGATATTGCGCTCGGCCCTTCTGGCGGCCAGCGCAAGCCCGTTATTAGCGTGAAGAGGCCCTGGCGATCGAGTACGCGAGGAAAGGGATTCGCGTGAATGCGGTCGCACCGGGGATCATCAAGTCGCCGATGCACGCGCCGGAAACACATGAGGCGCTGGGCGCCTTTCATCCGCTGGGGCGCATGGGCGAGATGAGCGATATCGCCGACGCGATTCTCTTCCTTGATTCGGCACCGTTCATCACGGGAGCAATTCTGCACGTCGACGGCGGGCAGAGCGCCGGTCGCTAGCCTTCCCCGGGCACCGTGAGCGGGTGCCCTTTCGTATCCCGATAGCGAATACAGCATTCGCGAGGTCCCGGGATCGTGCCTTGCACCTTCGCACTTCAGGCGCGCAAAGGCCTTAATCCCGTGCGCACTTCATTCGCGAAGATCATCGGTTCTTCCCATGCCGCGAAGTGCCCGCCCGTTTCGGGCTTGTTGAAGTAAATCAGGTTGTGATAGGCCTTTTCGGTCCAGCTCTGCGGCGCCTGGTAATTTTCTCCCGGAAACGCGCTCACGGCGGCAGGCACATTGACGTCGGCCGCGAGGAAGAAGTTCGCGTGCGATTCCCAATAGAAGCGCGCCGCCGAAACCCCCGTATTGGTGAGCCAATAGAGTGTGATGTCGTCGAGTACGTCATCGCGGGTTAGCGCGCCTGCCGAATGACCGTTGACGGGATGTCCGAGCACGGCCGCGCTCAATGCCGCAGCAGGCTGCCCGTAGCCATCGCCGTGGTCGAGCAGCCACGACGCCAGCGCGACGGGCGAGTCGGCGAGGCCGTACAGCGTCTGCGGGCGTGTACCCATTTCGAACGCGTAGCCGCGCTTCTTCTTGAAGTTGGCGCTCAACTGTACATAGGCGTGCTGCTCCTCGTCCGATAAGCCGGCAGGCATCGCGTCGCCCGCGGCCAGCGACTTCAGAATTTCTGCGGGAACGGAAGCAGGGAAGTTCACGTGGATGCCCATCAGTTCGGGCGGCGCCTGTTTGGCCATGACGTTCGTCACGATGCCGCCGAGATCGCCGCCCTGTGATGCGAAGCGCTCATAGCCGAGCCGCTTCATCAACGTGACCCAGGCGCGGGCGGTGCGCTCCGGACCCCAGCCCGTGGTGGCAGGTCGCGCCGAAAAGCCATAACCAGGCAATGATGGAATCACGAGATGAAAGGCATCCGAAGCCGGCACGCCATACGCAGTAGGATCGACGAGCGGGTCGATGATCTTGAACTGCTCGATCACCGAGCCGGGCCAGCCGTGCGTCACGATCAACGGCATCGCGTTGTCGTGCTTCGAGCGCACATGGAGGAAATGGATATCGAGTCCGTCGATCTCGGTGACGAACTGCGGATACGAGTTCAGCCGCGCCTCGCATTTGCGCCAGTCGTAGCCGGTCGCCCAGTATTGCGCGAGCCCCTGAATGGTGGCGAGCTGAATACCCTGCGATTCGTCCGCAACCGTCTCACGATCCGGCCAGCGCGTGGTCTTGATGCGATGCCGCATGTCGACGAGCTGCGAGTCGGGAACGTGAACGTGGAACGGGCGAATCGCGGACTTGTCGCCGTTCGCGGGTTCCGTGATTTTGCCGACTGCCGGGTTCGTATCTGCGAAGGCGAGTCGGCTCAGCGAGCCCGCGGCGAGCGCCGCGGCGGCCATACCGACGAAGTGTCGGCGCGATGAGGATTGGGGCGTGTCTTTTGACATGGAAAACATCTCCTGCGTTGATCAGCCTGTTGCGTTGCGGGCGAAGTCTGCGACGTGCAGCTTCACGAAGTGCGGCGCGGCGTTCCGCTCGCGATCGGCGTATTTGAGAGGATGAACGTATCCCGTCCGTGTCCAAAAGCTGGTTATTTGTAAGCTTGCGTATCCCGATCTTATTTGCAAATACGTTGGGTTACAAAGGGAAGATGCGGGGAGAGAGGCAGGGCGGAGACGAGGACGGTGGCGTGATGTGGCGAGGCCTCAGCCGGTTTTGCTGGCTGATTCGGCTTCCATATTCTTCGCCGCGCCCCGCGAAAACCGCATTTGATATTCGCTCGGGGACAATCCGGTCTTGCGCTTGAACAATTGCCGAAATGTGCTGCTATCGCCATAACCGACACGTTGACTCACCGCCTCTAGCCCAATTGGCCGCGTTTCCAGCAAGCGTTTTGCGACCTCGATGCGCAGATTTTGCAGATACGTCAACGGTGCCAGCCCGACCGCTTCCTTAAAACGGCGATTGAGCGTGCGTTCGCTGACAGCAAGCGACGCTGCCAGATCGCTCAAACGGAATCCCTGCTGCAACGTAGCCTCCATCTGCTGCTGGGCGCGCGCGACGAGCGTGTCGGTATGCCCATGTTCGTCGAGAAGCGTTGCAAAGGAAGCCTGCGAAGTCCGGTTCATGTCGATCAGCAGCGCCTTCGCGGTCATCGCGGCGAGTTTTTCGCCGGCGAATGTTTCCACGAGCCGTACGGCGAGATTCAGATACGACGTCACGGACCCGCCAGAGATGATGCCGTCCTGCTCGATCAGCAGTTCCTGTGCGCGAACTTCGACACGCGGATAGCGGCGCCCGAAGTCCGACGCTCTCGCCCAGTGCGTCGTTGCGGCGCGGCCATCCAGCAGGCCGGCTTCGGCGAGCAGATAATTGGCCGTGCAATAAGCCGCCAGCACGGCGCCGGCCTTGCGTTGGCGCCGCAGCGCGGAAGACAGCTCGTTCAACTGCTCGCGGCGCCCTATGAACTCGTCGATGTTCGAGAAAAACGGTGCCGTCAGCAGAACGGCATCCGCCCGTTTGCGCGGGTCGATCTTTCCGTCGACGTGAACGGTCTGACCCGACGCAGCCGTGACGGGATGTCCGTCGAGTGATTCCACCCGCCATACGAACACGGGCGCGGATGTCGTGCCCGCTCCAGCCTTGCGCGTATGGAACTGATTGGCCGCGCTGAAGACGTCAACAGGGCCCGCGACGCCGGACGCGAGGATTCCGTCATAGACCCAGATGCGGATGATGGCCATTTGCGTGTCTGAAATTCCCTGAATAATGGCGATGCTGCCACTTCTGGCCGCACCAGTAAACCCCGATCATGGCCACATCCAATCCGGAGCGCCCAGCATGAAATTCAACGACACAGCCCCCGTCATGGCATCCGCTGGCGCTCCGCCGCTCTGGCTAACGAGCCTCGCTGAAAACGCGACGCTCGAAGCCTCCGTGCTGAAGCGTCCGATCGAAGGACGAGCCGATATTCTCTCCGTGATCAAACACGCGGTCTCGCTGTACGAATTCCAGCATCACAGCTACAAGGGCACGATTGGCGACGGTTTATATATGGAATCCTATCGCTCGCAGATCCAGGGGGTGCCGATCGAGACGGTGGTCGTCGCGCATATGAACGGGCAAGGCGAGACGGAGTCCGTGGTCATCAATCATCGCCCACTCAATGCGATGCTGCTGTTTTCGAAACTGATGGGGGAGTGCGTCGAAGAGCGCTTCCGCGATTGCTATCTGACGGGACCGGAAGCAGCGGCGCTGAATATGTTCAGCCGCTGTTCGGAGCCGAATGATGAAACGGCTTCTTCCTGATTTGACAACAGCCTCCGTGCTGGTCGCTTCTGCTGGAGTTTCCATGGCGCATACCGCTCAGATGCCAACCACGCCAACCACGAAGATATTGGCGATTGGCACCTTTCCGCCGGGCACGGACATGCAACTTGTCCAACACTTCCTTCCGAGCGAGGCTCGCGAGACGGCGCAGCTCTACCTCGAGGGCAAGATTGATCAGTGGTATTCACTGCAAGACCGGGCTGGGGTGGCGTTCATCCTGAACGTTACCGACGTAAGTCAAGCGCATGAAATGCTTGAGGCCCTTCCTTTAGGGAAAGCGCACTTGATGACATTCTCACTGCTCCCAATTGGCCCACTGAAGCCGTTGAGTAAGCTTTTGAATTCGCCTTCCCCCCAGCAATGAAGTGCAATTTACCTGGCGCAATTTCGCACTAAAACGGGAACCACGATCATGTTCAAACCTGTAACGGAGACGACAGTCTTCTCCGCAGTAACTGCGGGCATTTCAGCATGCAGCATTGTGCCCACGTCATCCTCGTCGGCGCCGAAGGTTGAAGTCGGCGAGGTGCAGGTCAATCCTGACATCAAGCTGCGTCATATGGTCTATCGGCCCGCGCATCCAAAGGGTACGGTACTGTTCCTGCACGGTTTCCCGGAGACGATGTATGCGTGGAAGCCGATTGCCGAATCCCTGTCCAGCGACTACGAGGTGCATGCGTTTGACTGGCCGGGCTACGGACAGTCCTCGCGTCCAGGCGCCGATCGCTTTTCCTACGCGCCGAAGGATTATGCGCATGTGCTGGAAGACTATATCCGCACTTCTGGCATCGACAGTGCGAAGCTGTTGATTTATGCGACCGATATCGGGGCCTTGCCTGCGCTGCTGGCAGCATTGGAGCAGCCGAATATCGCCAGGCAAATCATTGTTGGCGATTTTGCCCCGTTCAACCGCCCGCAGTACATGTACGAAAGCTTGCAGGGCCTGAAGTCAAAGCCATCGTCTGACGCCGTGCGTGCCGCGATGAACCAGAACCGTGACGAAATCCTGGCAAACACGTTCTTCCGCGGCATGTCGGCGAAGGAGCGCTACGCATTGTCCGAGGAGTTCAAGGACGATATGGCGAAAGGGTGGGGCGGTGATGTCACGTCGGCAGACGCCTTCTTCCACTACTACTCGTACTTCACCCGCGACCAGGACTCCTTCGAAGCCAACATGGCAAAGCTGAAGGTCCCCGTGAAGGTGGTGTGGGGCGAGCAGGATTTCTATATCAAGAAGGAAATGGGCATTGAGTACGCGAACCGCAACGGTGTGAAGCTTTCGATTTTTCCTGAACTCGGCCATTTTCCGCATCTGCAAGCGCCTGAACAGACGGTGAGCGAAGTTCGGGCCGCGTTTGGCGCGGGCAATCCTGTGAGTGACTAGAGCGAGTGCGCCGTCGATGCAGAGGTGGTTTCCGATGGTTCGACTAGGTTGCCGTCGACGATGATGTCATTCAGGTATCGTCGAAAACATGGATATCGGTGGCTTTGATCTCAATCTGCTGAAGGCGTTCGACGCGCTTTATGCTGAGCGTCGTACATCAGCCGCCGATCGGACTGCCCCGCTGGACGCTCGCGATGCTGTGGCATCGACGTTTATGCCGCTCGCTTCGCGAATACATCCTTGAACACGGGCATCGCCGAAAAGACGTTCGGCCAGCCTGCGTAAAAGGCGAGCTGCGTCAGCATTTCGGACGCCTCGTCCTTCGTCAGACCGTTGTCCATGGCACGGCCGAGGTGATACGGAATCTGCGCGACCTGACCGCTGGCAACCAGGGCGCTCACCGTGACCAGGCTCCGGTCGCGTGGAGCGAGTCCTGGACGCAGCCAAAGGTCGTGGAAAAGCACATCGGTCGTGTACTGAACAACGCCGGGAGCGACCGAGCCGAAGCTTTGCTCGACCGCCTGCGCACGCTGTTGCTCTGCGACTTCGTTCAGTGGTAGCGGCTCGACCTCGGCCCGAGGGACCTGATCGATACCGATGCCACGTTCATCGAAGATACGCTTCGCGACGACAGCCGCTGCGGTCGCGTTTCCCCAGCCGGAATAGAAGGCGAGGTGCGTGATCATTTCCGAAATCTCGGCAGGCTTCACACCGCTATCCAGCGCCAACCGGAGATAGAACGGCATCTCGGTGGTCTGGTTGCGGGCGATGAGCACCGACAGCGTCACGATGCTCCTGTCTCGCGGTGACAGTTGCGGCCTCTTCCAGAGGCCGCCGAGCACGGTCTGGCTCGTATAACGCGCGAATGCCGGAGAAACGGGAGTGAGATCAACTTGTGACAATGGATCTTGCATGTTTCCAGTCCTTTCGATTGAGGTACAGGCAGCGAAGAACCGCATTACACCTGCTCGCCGCTGCCGAGGTACTGCTCGTCCGTGACCTTCTCCAGCCATTCGACGTTCTTGCCGTCGAGCGCTTCCTGAATGGCGATATGTGTCATCGCGGTCGTCGAAGTTGCGCCATGCCAATGCGTGTGGCCAGGCGGGCACCAGATCACGTCACCAGCCCGGATTTCGACGCGCGGCTCGCCTTCGCACTGGGTCCAGCCACAGCCGGCCGTAACGATCAAAGTCTGGCCGAGCGCGTGGGTATGCCAGTTAGTCCGTGCTCCCGGCTCAAAAGTGACGCTCGCGCACGAAACGCGTGCCGGCGGAGGCGGAGCGTTCAGCGGGTCGAGCCGCACCGTGCCCGTAAACCATTCTTCAGGGCCTTTCTTCGAGGGCTGGGTGCCCGCACGTTTCAATTCCATGACTGTTCCTCGTCGGTATCGTCTGGGCGATATGCCACTGCAGCTAATCTAACTCCTGGTAATTGATGCGACTAGATGGCAATATCGGGATGCCCTTATGCTGTGGAGCATTAATTGAAAGAGGATTTCAACGATCTGGTCGGCTTCATGAACGTCGCGCGTGAGCGCAACTTCACGCGGGCGGCCGCGCAACTGGGAGTCTCGCAGTCGGCCTTGAGCCGGACGGTTGCCGGCCTTGAAAAGCGGATGGGCCTTCAGTTACTGATGCGCACTACCCGGAGTGTCTCGTTGACGGAGGCAGGCGAACGGCTACTGGCGGCGATTGCACCGCGCTTTCAGGAAATCGAAGCGGAGGTCGATTCTTTGCGCGCGATGACGAGCCGCCCAGGCGGAACGGTCCGGATCACGACCACCGACTACGCGGCAAACTCGTACGTTTGGCCGCGTCTGCAACCGTTGCTGCGCCAGTATCCGGATCTGAAGATTGAATTGGTCAATGACTACGGGTTAGCCGACATCGTCGCGGATCGGTACGACATCGGCGTGCGGCTAGGCGACCAGGTGGCCAAAGACATGATCGCGGTGCGAATCGCGCCTGACATGACGATGGCAATCGCGGGCTCTCCAGGCTACCTGCAATCGACCGCACCGGCGAAGACGCCGCAGGATCTAACGCTGCACAACTGCATCAATCTCCGATTGCCGACGCGAGATTCACTGCTCCCGTGGGAGCTACGGAAGGGGCGGCGAGAACTGCAGGTGCGGGTCGAAGGGCAGCTCACCTTCAATAGTGTCTACCAGATGATGGACGCAGCGCTTGGCGGGTTTGGGCTCGCGTACGTGCCCAAAGACCTGGCTGAGGTGCATGTCCGGGCCGGGCGCTTGAATTGGGTGCTGGAAGACTGGTTTCCCACGTTCGTCGGACATCACGTCTATTACCCTGGTCGCCGCAAATCATCCCGGGCAGTCGAGCTTGTAGTGGACGCATTGAAGAGCGGTTATCAGCGTCGAGCGCAGTGACCGCCAAATGGCGATCACGACGCAGATTTTCACCACTTCGGTCATACACGCATTCACTGAATGCGGCGCGGGCGTCAGCCCACCCAGCCTCAGCCGGCGCTGGCCGTCTGCGACGGCTGCCGCATGGGCTGCCCAGCCGTCGCCGCGTGACATGCCTCGATCATCGCGCGGAACGTCGGCGACGCATGCAGCTCGCCGCCCGCATCGAGTTCTACGCTGCCGTCCGGCGCGTCGCCGACACCGACGCCGACCACCAGCGTCGCGCGTGGCCGCCATTCGCGCGTGCGCCGCAGCATGTTGCGCAGGTACAGCGGCGACTCGGGCGCGTCGAGCGACACGATGCAGATGATCGACGTGTCCTTGAAGCTCGGCTCGTCGGCGCGTGCGCTGCGATAGCCCGAGTGCGTCGCCATCAGCGGCGCGAAGCCCTGGCGGTTCAGCAGTTGCGCGGCGATCGCGGTCGTCACTTCGTCGAACGCGCCGCGGCCGGGCACGCACAACACCGCGGCCTTGCCCGCTCCGTCCGGCTGTTGCGAGCGCATGAGCAGATCGCTGCGGTATCGCTCCGTGGCACCCGCGCACGGCGACGCCAGATCCGGCGTCCCGGAAAGCAGCGCGCTACCCGCGTCCGCCGGTTCGGCAGGCGACAGCGAATCGCGCAGCCCTTCGGCGATATCGAGGTTCTCGACGATATCGACGAGCGCGTCGTTGATCCGCTGCAACTGGTCGGGCATCAGCACGCCGCGCTGCGCGTCGTTGCGCGCGAGCCGCAGGCCTTCGAGCGCGACCTTGTCGTAGTAGTCGATCAGCGACATCTCGCGCAGCAGCCGTTCGGCCTGCACGATCGCCTCGTGCGGATCGTCGGCGAGCAGGCGCTGATAGAAGTTCTGCGCGGGCGTCAGCGCGGGCTGATCGCCGAGCAGCACGGTCAGGAAGTTCAGCCGGTCCGCGTAGCGCCCGAGCGTGACGACGCACAGCGTGAGCGGCGTCGACAGCACGAGGCCGATCGGCCCCCACAGCCAGCTCCAGAAAATCGCCGCGACCACCACCGCGAGGGGCGACAGGCCCGAGCGATGACCGTACAGCAGCGGCTCGGCGATCTGCCCGGCGACCACGTCGACGACGATGAACAGGATCAGCGTGAGGACCGCCATCGTCCATTGCGGCTGGATCGCGGCCGCGAGAAAGAATGCGAGGATCGCCGCGATCCAGATGCCGATGTACGGCACGAAGCGCAGCAGCGCGGCGATCACGCCGAACAGCAGCGCCCCCGGTACGCCGATGATCGCGAGCCCGATCGCGATGATGCCGCCCGCGCTCAGATTCACGCCGAGCTGCGCGACGAAATAGCGTGACAGGCGCCCGGCGGCGTCGTTGATCGCGGTAGTCGTGCGGTGCAGGTCGCGCGAACCGAACAGGCTGATCAGACGGTCGCGCAAATCCTCGCGCTGCAACAGGATGAAGATGGTCACGACGAGCACGATGAAGGTCGTCTCGATCGGCGCGATGGCCGGCGTCAGCGCGCGCTGCGCGAGTTGCACAGGCGTCGGCGCGGGCTCGTGCACCTCGACCTGTTGCGGCACCTGCGGCGCGTTGCGCGCGGCGCGGCCGGTCGGGCGCGGCGGCGCGGGGCGCGATGGCGCCACGCGCTGCAGCGCGCTGGCAGCGCTGCTCATCAGGGCGTCGGCGCGGCCCACGGTCTTTTCCTGCACGGTTTCGATCTTCTGCTCGATCGCTTCCTGGTACTGCGGCAGCGCGTTCGCGAGCTGCACGAGCTGCGCGCCGATCAGCGCGCCGACCGCGAGCAGCGAGGCGAGAGCGAACAGCACCGCGATGAAGATCGACGGCAACTGGCCCATGTGCAGACGCCGCAGCATCTGCACGAGCGGCGCGAGCAGGAAGCTCAGCAGCACCGACAACGTGATCGGAATCAGTATCTCCCGCCCGAAGTACAGCCCGCACACGACCACCACGCCGGTGATCAGCGACACGAGGCCATGCAGGCCCGGCGTGCCCGGCGGGTAAACGCGGTTGGGCCGCCCTTGCGGCGGCGGTAGCGATATTTTCATGTAAGCAGAATTCCGGTTGGGACGCGTTGACGACCGAGCGGAGCACTGGTCGTCAGCAAGACAGATGCCCGAATTGTAGGTGGTTTGGCGGGAGGGGGCTCCCGCGTGGCTGCGCGTTGAGTCGCTCAACGCGCTCGAGTCGTCAGCCGACATGCACCCGCAGCATCTCCAGCAACAGCGAACTCACATACAGCAACAAGCCGATAAATCCGCCGACGATCGTCCCATTGATGCGGATGTACTGCAGATCCTTGCCGATATTCATCTCGACCTGGTGCGACATCTCGTGCGCGGGCCAGTTCTTCACCGTATCGCTGATATGGCGTGTGAGGAACCGCGCGAAGTCCGGCGCCATCGCGCGCGCCGCTTCCTCGAGGTGATCGTTCAGCGATTGCCGCAGCGCTGGATCGCGCGCGAGTTCGCGGCCGACCCACGCGCCCATCGCGGCGACACGCGCATGCAGTGCCGAATCGGCGCTTTGCAGATCGCGCTTGAGCCACGCGCGCAGCTCGCCCCACATGTCCTTCACGTAGCTGCCGAAAGCCTCGCCTTCGACCAGATAGCGCTTCAGTGCTTCGCCTTGCTGCAGGAACACGGGATCGGTCTTCAGCCGCACGATCAGCTTCTGCACCGCGTGGTCGAACTTGTCGCGCAGCTCGTGCGTGGGGTTCTGCGCGATCTGTTCGAGCATACGGTTCGCGGCGCTCGCGATCGCCTCCGCCCCCTTGTCGCCGAGCCATACCGACGGCAGAAACTTCTCCATCGTCGGATACTCGCTTTTCACCCAATCGACGATGCGCGCGGCAATGAATTCGCGCGCCGGCGCCTCGCGCAGCACCGCGATCACCTGATCGATCGCGGTGTCGAGCAGTTCCTGATGGCGGCCGTCGCGCGTCAGCGTGTCGAGAATCGCGCCGAGCGATTGCGACAGATCGACCTTCGCGAGCACGTCGCGCAACCCGTCCCTGATGAAGTTCTGAATGCGCGCGTCGTCGGCCACGTCGAGGATGCCGCCGGTGAGCCGCACCACGTAGTCGCCGAGGCGCGCGGAGTTGGCCGATTCGCTGAGCCACGCGGTGATGGTCTGCGCCGGATCATGCCGGCGGATCAGACCGACCAGCGACGGCACGTCGAGAAACTTGTCCTGCACGAAGTGCGCGAGGTTGTCGGCGATCTTGTGCTTGTTGCGCGGGATGATCGCGGTGTGCGCGGACACGAGCGGAATCGGCACGCGGCGAAACAGCGCCGCGACCGCGAACCAGTCGGCGAGCGCGCCGACCATCGCGGCCTCGGCGACGGCCTTGATGCCGTCGACCCACAGGCCGCGCGGCAGGAATGCGGCGACGACGAAAACGCAGGCGGCCGCGAGCAGCAGCAGTAAAGGCGTGCGCTTGGCCTTCTTCAGTTCGGTGGTCTTGTCCATCGGGCGCGGTTGATCGTGTCGGGCGGGGGCTGGAAAGTCGGCGGGCTCGGCCGGTTCGGTTGCAATGATGCGGTACGGCCCGCGCGCGCGTCCAGCCTGGATACGCGCGCGCAATACGCGCCGGCGCTTCGGCAAGGTAACATTCGCGATTGGGCTCCTCGGCGAAATCAACGCAAGAGGACGCAACGCAATCGCAATGGAGGCACAGTGATCAGGTTTCTGCACACCGCGGACTGGCAGATCGGCACGCAATTCGGTCAGTTCGAACCGGACGAGGCCGCGCATCTCGCGCAGGCGCGCTTCGACACGGTGCGCCGCATCGCCGAAGAAGCGGCCGCGCGCAACGTCGACGCGGTGCTCGTCGCGGGCGACGTGTTCGATCTGCAGACGGTGTCGGACACCGTGATCCGACGTTTGTTCGCCGCGCTGCAAGCGTTTTCCGGAGCGTGGGTCATGCTGCCGGGCAATCACGACGCGGCGCTCGTCGAAAGCGTGTGGACCCGCGCGCAGCGGCTCGATTGCGTGCCGCCGAACGTGCGCCTCGTGCTCGAAGCCGGCGTCGTGCTGCTCGACGCGTGCCGTTGCGCGCTGCTGTGCGCGCCGCTCACGCAGCGCATCACCTACGACGACACCACCGCGTTCTTCGATTCCACCGATACTCCGCCCGGCTATCACCGCGTGGGGCTCGCGCATGGCAGCGTCGGCGGCATTCTGCAAGACGGCATCGACTCGTCGAATCCGATCGCGCCGACGCGCGCCGCCAGTGCGCGGCTCGACTATCTGGCGCTCGGCGACTGGCACGGCCATCTGCGCGTCGACGAACGCACGTGGTATGCGGGCACGCACGAGCAGGACCGTTTCCGCGCGAACGAGCCGGGCTTCGTGCTCGACGTTACCGTCAGCGATCCCGGCGCGGTGCCGCAGGTCGACGCGGTGCGGGTCGGGCAATACCGGTGGCATCGCTGGGACGAGACGATTTCGGTGCCGACCGATGTCGATGCATTGAAAACCCGCCTCGCCGAACGCGGCGCGAATGACGTGCTGCGCATCGAGGTCGGCGGCACCGCGGCGCTCGCCGATGCCGAGGCGCTGCATGTCGCGGTCGAACAGGCGCGCGCCCGCGTGCGCGCGTTGCGTGCCGATCTGGGCAGTCTGCACGTGCTGCCGACCGCCGACGATCTCGCCGAACTCGGCGCGCAAAGCGGCTATCTCGCGAAGGTGGTGGCGCGGCTGCGCGGCCTGCAGGAAGACGCGCAGGCCGATCCGCAAGAGGCGCGGCGCGCGGCCGAGGCGTTGCTGCTGCTGGCGCGTTTTCAGCGCGACCAGCGGCAACGCGATTCGCAGGCCGCACCACCCGCGCAGACGCGCGAGCGGCAGCAACCTGAAGCGCCGCGTGAAGGAGCCCCCGCATGAAGCTGCAACGTATCGCGATTCAGGAATTCAGGCAGTTCGGCGGGCAGATCGTGATCGACGATCTGCAGCCCGGTCTCAATCTGTTCATCGGCCCGAACGAGGCCGGCAAAAGCACGATTGCCGAGGCGGTGCGCACGGTGTTCCTCGAACGCTACAAGGCGTCGCATCTGAAAGACCTGTTGCCGTGGGGGCTCGCGAGCGGGCAGCCGTCGGTCGAGGTCAGCTTCGAGCTCGATGGTGTGACGTGCCGTCTGTCGAAGCAGTTCGTGTCGCGTCAGCGTTGCGAGCTGAGGATCGGCCAGGCCGTGTATAGCGAGGACGAAGCCGAAGACAAGCTCGCCGCGCTGCTCGGCTTCTCGCGCGCGGCGCGCGGTCCGATGAAAGCCGAGAACGCCGGCGTGCCGGGTCTGTTGTGGGTGCAGCAAGGCGGCACGCAGGAGATGCGCGATTCGACCGGGCACGCGGCGCAGTATCTGCGCGACGCGCTCACGCAACTGTCGGGCGGCCGCGAAGCGGGCGGCGAGGACGCGCTGATCGCGGCCGTGCAGCGCGAGCTGCGGCAACTGCTGACCGCGCGCACGCAGAAGTCGACCGGGCCGCTCGCCGAGGCGGAGCAGAAGCTCGCCTCGCTGATCGCGAGCCGCGACGAGCTGCAACAGCAGCGCCAGCAGTTCGACGACAACATCGCGCGCCTCGCCGCCCAACAGCAGGCATTCGACGACGCCGAGCGCAGGCGTCCGTGGGAGCTTCACGAGCAGAAGGCCGCGCTCGCGCAGCAACGTGCCGCGGCGGTCGAACAACTCGAACGCGGTCTCGAAGGGCTCGCGCAGTCGCTGAAGATCGGCGAGGCCGAACTCGCGTTGTCGGTGCAGCAGGAGCAGGGCGCGCTCGAACTGGAGGCGGCCATCGCGCGCGAACGCGAGCAGCTCGACGCGGCGCGCGCCGAGGTCGCGGCCGCGCAAACCGCGCATGCGCAGGCGCAAAGCCGTGTGGCGCAGTTCGAGCAGGCAGCGGGCGAGGCGAACCGCGCGCTCGAACTCGCGAACGCGGCCGTGACCGCCGCCGATCTGCGCAGCCAGGTCGATTTCTATCGGGCGGAGGGCCAGCGGCTCGAAGCGTCGATCGGCGAGGCGGACAAGGCGAACGCGGCGGTGTTGCAGGCCGCGCGAGACGCGGCGGCGCTCGAACTCGACGACGCGCAGTTCAAGCGCCTCGTCGCGCTCGACGGCGAACTGACCGTGCTGCGCGCGCGGACCGAAGCGGCGATGACGCGCATCGAGTACAGCTTGAATGGCGAATTGAGCGTCGGCGATCAGACGATCAGCGGCACGGGCGTGCTGCATGTCGACGATGAAAAGCGCATTGGTCTCGGGAAGCTCGGCGAATTGCGCGTGATTCCGGGCGTGTCCGATCTGTCCGCACGGTTGTCTGAGCTGGCGTCGCTCGAGGCGAAGTACGCGCAGTTGCTGCGGTCGCTCGGCGTCGCGTCGGTGGGCGATGCGCAGGCGCGTCACGAGCAATGGAAAACGCTGGTCGCGCAACAGAAGAGCCAGGCGAGGATTCTCGAGGTGCACGCGCCGCAAGGCATCGATGCGTTGCGCGCGGCGCTGGCATCGACGGCGGCGCGCTTGCAGGCGTCGAGCGAGCGCCTTGCCAGTCTGCCCGACGTGTCCGCGGCGGCACCGCTCGACGACGCGCGCCGCAACGCCGACATCGCGCGCGACGCGTTGGAGACCGCGCGCAAGGTGCTCGCGCAGGCGGCGGGCGCGCAATCCAGCGGCGTTGCGAAGGCCGATTCGCTCACGGCGCAGTTGCAGCGCAAAGAAGCTCAGCTGCACGACGAAGCGTTTCGGCGCAACCGCGCGCAATGGCAGGCGCATATCGTCGAGCAACGCGTCAAGGTCGATGCGCTGAAGAACCAGCGCGGCGAGCGCGAGCGCGAACTCGATGCGGCGCGTCTGGACGACCCCGTGGCGGAGGCGAAGCGCTATCGCGCATCGGCGGACCTCGCGCGCAACGAGCAGCACGAGCGTCAACTGCGGATCGCGGAGCTGCGTAGCCAGCTCGAAACGATGGGCGCATCGGGCCTCGGCGAACGGCTTGCCGCGCTCGAAGCCCAGGTCGAGCAGGCCACGCGTCGCAAGGACGAACTGCGCCTGCGCGCGAGCGCGCTGAGTCTGCTCGACGAAGTGCTGGTCGACGAACGCGACGCCGCGCTCGCCCAACTGCGTGCGCCGTTGACCGAGCGGGTCGGTCACTACCTGAAGCGGCTTTTTCCGCAGTCGAGCCTCGCGCTCGGCGACGATCTGATTCCGGCGATGCTCGATCGCGACGGCCGCGCGGAACTGCTCGATGCGCTCAGCTTCGGCACGCGCGAACAGCTCGGCATCCTGACGCGGCTCGCGTATGCGGATCTCTTGCAGGCCTCAGGCCGGCCGACTCTGCTGATGCTCGACGATGCCGCGGTACACACCGATGCCGCGCGCCGCGACGCGCTCAAACGCGCGTTGATCGACGCGGCGACGCGGCATCAGATTCTGGTGTTCACGTGCCATCCGGAGTTGTGGGACGACCTGGGCGTCAGGCAGCGGGCGGTGCAGGATCTGAAGGTGGCGTGAGCGGGGCGGGCCGGTACCACCCGGTACGGTCCGCTTACTCGTACCACCGCGGCGTGTACACCCACTGCGCGCCGTGATGACCGCAAGCGAATCTTCTCGTCAGCGACGACCCGACGATCACCATCGTGCGCATATCCACATCGGCCGAGCGAAGCTCGCCGAGCGTCAGCGTGCGCAGCGTGCCGCCGGGCCGGCCGATATCGCGACCCAGCACCACCTGGGTCGATGGCACGCGATACTCCCGCACGATGTCGAGTGCCTGGTCGAGTTGCCACGGACGCGCGCGCGAAATCGGGTTGTAGAACGCCATCACGAGATCGGCTTGCGCCGCATGGCGCAGGCGGGTTTCGATGATCGTCCACGGCTTCAGGTTGTCCGACAGCGACAGCATGCAGAAGTCGTGGCCGAGCGGCGCGCCGGCCTGCGCGGCGGTCGCGAGCGCGGCCGACACGCCCGGCACGATCGATAGTTCGACGGCCGCCCATGCGTCGTTCCGGGAAGCTTCGAGCGCTTCGAGCACGGCGGCTGCCATCGCGAACACGCCGGGGTCGCCCGACGACACCATCACGACCGAGCGGCCTTCGCTCGCGAGCTCGAACGCGTGCCGCGCGCGCTGCATTTCCTCGCGATTGTCGGTGCCGTGCACGCGCTGACCGGCGCGCAGCGGGCCGGCCATTTTCACGTAGGTGTCGTAGCCGAGGATGTCGGTCGCTTCGTTCAACGCGGTGCGCGCGGCCGGGACCATCAGATCGGCCCGGCCGGGGCCGAGGCCGATCACGGTCAGACGGCCGCGGGCACGGCCGAGCGTCGCGGGGTCGATGGCGAGCGGGGAGAGGGCGAGCGCGACGTTGGGGTGTGCGCCGTCGTGCAACGTTTCGTGGGGGACGCGTAGCGCTGTATGCAGCAACCTTGCGGCACTCGATTCGCCCGGTTCGGCGCTGGCATCGGCGAAGCGCAGCGGCACCTCGAGAAGCCTTGCCGCTTGCGCAAGCGCCGGGTCGGCCATGCTCGTCGATGGCGCGAGCAAGGCCGCAAGCGAAAGCATTGCGAGACCCTGCGCGTTCAGTGCCGCGCGCACGTGCGCGACGATCGCGTCGGCGGCATCGGCATCGTCGCTGGCGACAGCCGCCACCACACTGCGCGGATGAATCACGAGTTCGTCTTCACGCCCATCCCACGCGCGCGGCGTCACGCGAATCGCGAGACGCGCCGACGCCGAGCGCGGCAGTTGCGCGTCGTCGAGCCACGGCGCGTCGCCTTCGATGCGCGTGCTTTCGCCCGCGAGCAGATCCGACACGAAGCGCTTGCCCTGACCCAGGTCGGCGAGCGCATAGCCATCGGGCGGATTGAGCACGCAGGTGCCGAAGCGCAGCTCGCCGCTCGTCGTGATCGCGGGCTGTACGGCCAACGCCGCGGCGATGTCGCGCGCCATCACGTTGACGCCCGCGAGGCCGCCGAGCAGCGGCACGACCGCGCTGCCGTCCTCGGCGACCGCGAGCACCGGCGGCTCGGCGCCTTTGTTCGACAGCAGCGGCGCGAGGCAGCGAATCACGATGCCGGCCGCGCACAGCGCGACGATCGGCGTGCCGCGCGCATACAGCTCGCGCAGATGCGCGCCGAGTTCGCTGTACGAGACGTCGGCGTCGGCGCGCCCCTGCAGCGCATGGACCTGGCAGTCCGCGGCAACGCCGGCCGCGGCATGCGCGCCGCGCTCGACATACGACGCCTGAATCCGCCGCGCGGTCGCAAGCGCGCCCGTGCCGAGAATCACGATGGCGGGCGCGTTCATCCTTGCCATTTTTGCCCCGGCACGACCAGCAGTGAGAAATACGGCGACGCCATCGGATCGACTTCCGCGAGCGGCACGATGCGCTGATTTCGCATCGTCGCGCGTTCGACGTACAGCGCGCGCTGCGCGAGTCCGAGTTCGTCGAGCACGCGCCGTACCTTGTCGAAATTGCGGCCGAGTTTCATGATGACCGCCGCGTCGGCGTCGGCCAGACGGCGGCGCAATTCATCTTCGGGCAGCACGCCCGACAGCACCGACAAGCTCTGGTTGCGATAGACGAGCGGCGCGCCGAGCACCGCCGCGCCGCCGAGCATCGAGCACACGCCGGGCACCACCTCACTGTCGTAGCGCGCCGCGAGCCGGTCGTGCAGATACATGTACGAGCCATAGAAGAACGGATCGCCTTCGCAGATCACCGCGACGTCGCGGCCCGCGTCGAGATGGCCTGCGACGATTTCGGCGGCGGTGTCATAGAAGTCCGCGATGATCGCTTCGTACGACAGCGGTGGTTCGAGTGCTTCGGTGGTGACCGGATAGACGAGCGGCAGATGCTGCTGCGCGTCGTGCAGATACGCCTCGATGATGCCGAACGCGTTGCCCTTCTTACCCTTCGCGACGAAATATGCGACCACGGGCGCCGCTTTGAGCAGCCGCAGCGCCTTCAACGTCAGCAATTCCGGGTCACCGGGACCGACGCCGATGCCGTACAGCCGTCCGCGACTCGTTAGCTGGCTCGCCATTTATTCGACCTCCGTCGCAAGCGCGTTGACCGCGGCGGCGGCCATCGCGCTGCCGCCGCGCCGTCCGTGCACGACCACATAGGGGACGCCGCGGCTGTTTTGCGCGAGGGTCGCTTTCGATTCCGCCGCGCCGACGAAGCCGACCGGAAAGCCGAGAATCAGCGCCGGCTTCTGCGCGCCGGCATCGAGCATGTCGAGCAGATGAAACAGCGCGGTCGGCGCATTGCCGATCACGACGACGCTGCCCGCCAGATGCGGGCGCCACAATTCGAGCGCGGCGGCCGAGCGCGTGTTGCCGATTTCGCGCGCGAGCGCGGGCACGTCCGGGTGCGTGAGCGTGCAGATCACTTCGTTGTTCGCGGCCAGCCGCGCGCGCGTGATGCCTTGCGCGACCATGCCCGCATCGCACAGGATCGGCGCGCCTTGCGCGAGCGCGCGGCGGCCCGCGCTGCCGGCGCCGTCGGAGAACGCGAGGTCGTCGATCACGTCGACCATGCCGCACGCGTGGATCACGCGCACCGCGAGCTTTTCGAGGTCGGCGGGGATGCGCGCGAGGTCCGCCTCCGCGCGGATCGTCGCGAACGATTGGCGATAGATCTCCTGACCGTCGCGAATGTAATCAAGCATGTGGAGTACTCCGGGCGAGGCGCGCGAGCAGCGCGGCGGCCTCGTCGATCGTCAGTTGGGGCGCGACGCATTGGCCGAAGCCGGGGCGGCCGTCGCGTCGATAAAGGTCGTAGAGGCCGGGCGCGGCGGCGAGCAGCGTGTAGGGCGCGCGATGGGCGGCCGCGCAGGAGCGCGGACAGCCCGTCAGATGCACGTCGACGCCGGCGGGTAAGCGCTCGGCGAGTTGCAGCGCGTCGGTCTTGGTGTCGGCGAGGCCCTTCGCGCAGCCGGCCGAACCGGCGCAGGCGATCACGTGCGTGATGGCCTGCGCGGGATCGCACGCGAGACCGAGTGCGATCAGCTTCGCGAGCACGGCGGGCACCGCCGTCGTCGCGATGTCGGGCAGCAGCACGCTTTGCCATGGCGTCGCGTGCAACCTGCCGTTGCCGTGTTTTTGCGCGAGCGCAGCCAGGGCGCGCAGCGTGGCCGCATCGACCCGGCCGAGCGGTGGTTGGCCGCCGACATGCGACGTGCCGTCGCCGCGCTGCGCGTGCGCGCCGAGCCGCAGCGATGGGTCGGCGACGATGTGTCGTTGCCAGTGGCTCAGCGATGCGTTGCGCGCGAGCGGGAAATCGACGTAGCGCTGCGCGTGCTGCAGCAGCGCGTCGGCGCAATGCGTGGCGAGCAGGTCGCGCATGCGGGTCGCGTCGGCTGCGGCGAGGTCGAGGAACGTGTGCAGCAACGCGCGCAGGAGCGCAGGCACGCGCGACGGCGGCACCGCCGCGAGCGCGCCCGTGCCGTTGGAATCGCGATGGTCGCGTGGGTTAGAGTTTTCGCCTGCCGGAGCCGGGCACCCCGCGAGGCCGAACACGAAGCGCACGCCTTCTTCGTCAGCCGACGCCGCGAGCCACACGTCATGCGGATGATCGACCCGCGCAAGCTGTTCGCCGCCGTCGAGCAGCAGCGCGAATTTCGGCGACAACGCTACGAAACGCGCATCGCCTTGCAGCAGCGTCAGCAGTTCTGCGCACAGCGGCGTCGTGTCGATCAGCGCGTGCGGATCGCGGCCGGCGGCGGGGCTGATCATCACGTTGCGGACGTCGTCGGCGGAACTGAGCGCGCCGGCCGGTCCAAGCCCCGCGCCGATCAGCGCCGCGCTCAATGCCGCTTCGTGTCCGTTACGCACGCCGCGCAGTTGCAGATTCGCGCGATTGGTCAGCTCGGCGACGCCGTTCGCGTGCCGCGTGCTCGCATCGGCGATCGCGCGTGCCTGCGCCGCGCTCAGCACGCCGCCGGGCAGTTTGATGCGGCAGATGCCGCCGTCGCGCGCGGGGACGATGCGCAGCAATCCCGGACATGCCGAGGACCGCGGTGTCGTGACCGCGTGGGACGAAACGGTGGGAGGCGAAGCTCGATTCAAAGGGGCACCGGGTTTAGCGTCGCGCGACGGCATGGCTGCGGCCTCGCTGCATGCTGCCCGACGAGGGCCGGCGTGAACTGTGCGGCCGAAAGGCGCTTCGGGCTGACCGTGGGCAATGAAAGCGGCCATTATATCTTTACGCTGTGGCCGCAGCGCCTGTTTGCCGGCCATCGCGCGATGCCGGTGATCCCGGCAGCATGGCGCTCCGCCGCGAAGCCGCGGGCCGCATGGCGGCGGTATCATGCCGACTTTCGCAACCCGCGCTCCGAGCCTGCGCAAAGCCGCATGCGTGAGCCGGTGCAATCGCTAAAGAATCGACGCAACTGATGAGGATGGATGCATGCCGGCATGGCTGACCGTAGTGGGCATTGGCGACGACGGCTTCGCCGGTTTGGGGCGGCCCGCGCGGCGTGCGTTGCTGGGCGCGTCGGTCGTGTACGGCGGCGAGCGCCATCTGGCGATGCTGCCCGCGCGGCTCGCCGCGCGCCGTGCCGCGTGGTCGCGTCCGTTCGATCTCGCGCCGTTGCTCGCCGAGCGTCCGCACGCGGTGTGCGTGCTCGCGAGCGGCGACCCGATGCTGTTCGGCGTCGGCGCGACGCTCGCGCGGCAGTTGCCGGCCGGCGAGCTGCGCGTGCTGCCGGCGCCGTCGTCGTTGTCGCTCGCGGCCGCGCGGCTCGGCTGGCCGTTGCAGGATGTCGCGACCGTCTCGCTGGTCGGCCGACCGCTTGCCGTGCTGAATGCGCATCTGCGTGACGGCGCGCGCCTGTTCGTGCTGAGCGCGGACGGGCGCACGCCCGCGGCACTCGCGGCCTCGCTCGATGCGCGCGGTTTCGGCGCGACTGCCATGACCGTGCTCGAACATCTGGGCGGTGCACGCGAACGGCGTGTCGATGGCCGCGCGGATCAATGGCCGGCCGGCGAGATGGCCGCGCTCAATCTGATCGCGCTCGAGTGCCGCGCGTCGGCGCATGCGCCGCGTCTGCCGCTGACCTGCGGTTTGCCCGACGACGCCTTTATCCACGACGGCCAGTTGACCAAGCGCGACGTGCGCGTCATCACGCTCGCGCGCCTCGCGCCCGCGCCCGGCGAGTTGCTGTGGGACGTCGGCGCGGGCAGCGGTTCGATCGGAATCGAATGGATGCGCGCGCATCCCACGTGTCGCGCGATCGCGATCGAAGCGAACGAAGCGCGGCAGCGCTTCATCGAACAGAATCGCGATGCTTTGGGCGTGCCCGGGCTGCAACTCGTGGCCGGCCGCGCGCCCGACGCGTTGCGGGGACTGCCGGCGCCGCACGCGGTGTTCATCGGCGGTGGGGTGACCGAGCCTGACGTGCTCGACACCTGTTGGACACAACTGCGCGACGGCGGCCGGCTCGTCGCGAACGCGGTGACGCTGCAAGGCGAGGCGGTGCTCGCCGCATGGCGCGAGCGGCATGGCGGTACGCTGACGCGCATCGGGCTCGCTCACGCGCAACCGCTCGGCGGCTTCGATACGTGGCGCCAGGCGTTGCCGATCACACTGCTCGACGTGACCAAACCCGCCAAACCATCGGCCGATTCGTGATGCGCGACGAGACTCCCGAGCAGCCGGCGCCGCTGCGCAGCGGCTATACGACCGGCAGTTGCGCGACCGCGACGTCGCTCGCGGCCGCTCGTCTACTGCTGGCGGGCGAGGTCAGTGAGGTCGCGGAGATCGTGTTGCCGAAGGGCCAGCATGTGCCGATGCGGCTCACGTTCTGCCGGCTTGCCGCGCTGGACGGCGAGCGGATCGCCGAAGCCGGCACGATCAAGGATGCCGGCGACGATCCCGACGTGACCCACGGCGCGCTCGTGTTCGCACGCGTGCGCCTCGTGCCCGGGCCCGGTGTGATCTTTCGCGCGGGGCCGGGCGTCGGCACGGTCACGCGCGCGGGGCTCACGCTGCCGGTCGGCGAACCGGCGATCAATCCGGTCCCGCGCCAGATGATCACGCAGCACCTCGTCGAACTCGCCGCGCGCCACGCGTATCGCGGCGGCTTCGAAGTGACGCTCGGCGTCGAAGGCGGCGAAGCGCTCGCGCTGAAAACGATGAACCCGCGACTCGGGATCGTCGGTGGGCTGTCGATACTCGGCACCACCGGCATCGTGCGGCCGTTTTCGTGCTCCGCGTATATCGCGTCGATCCACCAGGGCATCGACGTCGCGCTCGCGAACGGCTATACGCACGTGGCCGCCTGCACCGGCAACGCGAGCGAGGACGCGATGCGCGCGCACTACGGCCTGCCCGATATCGCGCTGATCGAAATGGGCGATTTTGTCGGCGCGGTGCTCAAGCATGTGAAGCGCGCGCCGGTCGAGCGACTGAGCATTTGCGGCGGCTTCGGCAAGCTCAGCAAGCTCGCGGCCGGCCATCTCGATCTGCATAGCCGCAACTCCAGCATCGATCTCGAACAACTCGCCGCCTGGGCTGCCGCACATGGCGCCGACGCCGCGCTGCAAGCGGCGATGCGCGCGGCCAACACGAGCCAGCAGGCGCTCGCGCTCGCTCACGCGCGGCAGGTGCCGCTCGGCGATATCGTCTGTCAGCACGCGTTGGCCGTTGCTCGCGATATCGTGCCGCCGCAGGTCAACGTCGAAATCTTCGCGATCGACCGGCAGGGCAACATCGTCGGAGTCGCGCGGTGACGCGCATCCTGCTGCTCGGCGGCACCGGCGACGCGCTGAAGATCGCGCGCCAACTCGGTCCCGCGCATGTGTACAGTCTCGCGGGACTCGGCAAGGTCCCCGACGACTTGAAGTGCGCGGTGCGCGTCGGCGGTTTCGGCGGCAGCGCGGGTCTGGCGCGTTACCTCGCGAGCGAAGCGATCGGCCTCGTGATCGACGCGACGCATCCGTACGCGGCGCGGATCAGCGCGAATGCCGTAGACGCGTGCCGCGCGGCGAAGCTGCCGTGCTGGGCGCTGCGGCGTCCAGCGTGGCAGCCGCAAGCCGGCGACGACTGGCGCATGGTCGATGACTGGAACGAACTGATCGACACGCTCGCGCCGTTCAGGCGGCCGCTTTTCACGCTCGGGCGCGAACCGCTCGCGCATCTCGACGAGATTGCGCCGCATCAATTCTGGACCGTGCGCGTGCTCGATTCGCATCCGGACACCGCGCGCTCGCGCGTCCTCGCGGCGCGCGGACCGTTCACGCTCGACGGCGAACGCGCGCTGTTCGCGCTGCAGGCGTTCGACGTCGTCGTCAGCAAGAACAGCGGCGGCGGCGCGACCGAGGCGAAGCTCGAGGTCGCGCGCGAACGCGGCTTGCCGGTGATCATGCTGCGACGGCCGGTGTTGCCCGAGGTCGATCGCGAGTTCGCCAGCGTTGCCGATCTTCTCGATGCGTTGCCCGCGCAGGCGAATGCGGATTCGGGTAAGTGAGCAAATAATTGGAGTACTGAATGACAGTGTTTTTTATCGGCGCGGGTCCGGGCGACCCGGAACTGATCACGGTCAAAGGGCAGCGTCTCGTGCGCAGTTGTCCGGTGATCCTGTATGCGGGGTCGCTGGTGCCGGCCGCGGTGCTCGAAGGTCATAGCGCGCAACAGGTGATCAACACCGCGGAGCTCGATCTCGACCAGATCGTCGCGCTGCTCGCGGCGGCGCACGCGAAGGGCCAGCATGTCGCGCGCGTGCATTCGGGCGATCCGTCGCTGTACGGTGCGATCGGCGAGCAGATCCGCCGTTTGCGCGAGCTGGCCATTCCTTACGAAATCGTGCCCGGCGTGACCGCGACGGCCGCATGCGCGGCGGCGCTCGGCTGCGAGTTGACGCTGCCCGGCGTGTCGCAGACGCTGATCCTCACGCGCTACGCGAGCAAGACGTCGATGCCCGAAGGCGAGCAACTGGGCGATCTCGCGCGGCATCGCGCGACGCTGGCGATTCACCTCGGCGTGCGGCATCTCGCGCGCATCGTCGATGAGTTGCGGCCGCATTACGGCGGCGCGTGTCCGATCGCCGTGATCTATCGCGCGAGCTGGCCCGACGAGGAAAAGATCACTGGCACGCTCGACGATATCGTCGCGAAGGTGCAGGGCAGCGCGATCGAGCGCACCGCGCTGATTCTGGTCGGCCAGGTGCTGGCCGCCGAAGGGTTCGCCGATTCGACGCTGTATGCGAAGGGCAGTTGACGGGGCCGTGAAAGCCTTTCTGGCGTCAGGAAGTGTCGATCGCGCCGCGATTCATGCGCGAACCGCGGCACAGGTGCGTGATTTCTTCGCGGCGACGCTGCCGGCGGGCGGCTCATAGCGCTCGCGAACGCAAGTGGTTCGCGACGCCGCGCCACTCAGTCCTCGAGCGGCGACAAGGCCTTGAGTGGTGCCGGCTTGTCGTCGCCGAATCGGATCGTTGGGACCAGCGCGAGCAGCGCGACCACGAATAGCGCGATCACGAACATCGACACGAAGGTCAGATGCAGCGACTGGTGCAGCACGAGCCGGACCAGATCGCTGTCGCCGAGATCGGCGGCGCGGTTCTGCAGCAGCGCCTTCAGCTGATCCGACGTGACCGTCGCGACGCCCTGCGAATGACTGAGCCCGAAGTTCAGCACCGCGCCGAACAGCGTCGCGCCGAGCGTGCTGCCGAGATTGCGCGAAAACAGGTTCGACGCGGTCGCGCTGCCGCGTTCGTCCATCCTGACGATCTCCTGGATCAGCACGAGCGAACTGACGCTCGACGTCCCCATGCCAAAGCCCATGATCAGCGACGCGAACCCGGCGACGAGCGGCGACGCGCCCGGCGACAGCAACAGCAGCAGCACCGCGCCGAGCGGCACGAACGCGCTGCCGCAGATCAGGATGCGCCGCAAGCCGAGCCGGTGAAACGACTTCGCCGCGAACGTCGCGCCGGTGGGCCAGCCGACCATCATCATCGTCAGTGCGAGGCCGGCCACCACGGGCGAACGATGCAGCACGCCCTGCACGTACATCGGCAGGAACGTGGTCGCGCCCATCAGGATCATGCCGGCCAGCACCGTCGCGCTGTTGCATGCGGCGATCGGGCGGCGGCTCCATAGCGCGAACGAGATCATCGGTTCGGCCGCGCGACGCTCCTGCCGCACGAACAGCAGCACGCACAGCACGAAGACGCCGCCTGCGAACGAGGCTGGCGCCAACGCGTCGTCGCCGGCGTAGGTCAGCGCCATCATCAGCGCTGCGATCGCGGCCATGAACAGCGCGGCGCCGGCGAAGTCGATGGACGGCCGCGCGTGCCGTTCCGATTCGCGCAGGAACGCGATGAAGCCCGCCGCCGACGCGAGCCCGATCGGCACGTTCATCCAGAAGATCCACGCCCACGACAGGTTGTGAATGATGAAGCCGCCGACCATCGGACCCACGACCGCCGAAATCGCCCACACGCTCGCGAGATAACCCTGCACCTTGCCGCGTTCGCGCGCCGGGTACAGATCGGCGACGACGGTCAGCGTGACCGGCTGGATCGCGCCCGCGCCGATCCCCTGGACCAGGCGGAACACGATCATCGCCGGCATCGACCACGCGAAGCCGGAGAGCACCGAGCCGACGAGGAAGATCGCGATGCCCGCGAGGATCACGGGCTTGCGCCCATAGAGGTCGGCGAGCTTGCCGAACACCACGGTCATCGCGGTCTGCGTGAGCAGGAACGACGAGAACACCCAACTGTATAAATGCAGGTCGCCGAGTTGCGAGACGATCTGCGGCATCGCGGTCGACACGATGGTCGCTTCGATCGCGACCATCGCCATCGAGGCCATCACGGCGGCGATCACGAGCGGGCGCGAAGATTGAATATTGCGGGACATGAAGGGCGTAGTATCGATATGTTGAATGCGTCGACGGCCCGGAGGAGGCCTTGCTGCGACGCATCGGCGCGGCCGCGCGCGGCGGCCGCTCAGGAGTATGCACCTTGCGCAGAATGCGTGCTCGCGCCCGGGCAGCCGGCGAGCCGGCCGGATTGGGCACGACCGTTGCGTATTCGGATTTCCCTTTGACACACGGAGGACAATCATGAGGATCGAATTCACCGGACGCCGGGAAGTGGTGGCTGCTGCGCGCGTCGCCTACGAGGCCAATGTGGACGGGAAGGACGTATGGTGCAGCGTGTCGCTCGACGCGCTCAATGACCATTTCGGCAATGGCAGCCTCGGCAACGGCGCCCCGTCTGCTCACGATCTGGTGGGAGCGTTCGAGGCGAACCGCGCCCGCATTGAAAATGCTACGCGGCGGGTGCTCGAACGCAACGGGGGACGGTCCGTGGAGCTCGAGACGCGCGACTTCGATTGAGCGACCCGCTTGCTTGTATCGGGTCAAGCGATTCGTGCCGCGGTGGAAAGGACTCTTCCATCGCGGCGACTATATCCGCGATGTCGGCGCGGCTACCGTATCGACGCACACACCGCTTAACGCGTGTGAGCGAGAGAGTTGGACCCGGCTGCCGGCAGCCGGGTCTTTTTTTATGGCGCGTGCGAGCACGCCATTATTTCGCTGGCAATTCGCCGCAGGAGCGTGCGACGATTAGCACGGTGATTCGCGCGACGATTGAAAGGCTGCGGTATAGTCGCGGCAACTTTAAATCCGTCTCTTCGATTCTCTGGAGAATATCGTGCAGGAAATCATCGAAGGTCTGATCCGCTTTCAACGCGAGGTCTTTCCACAGCAAAGCGCGCTCTTCAAGCGTTTGTCGACCGCGCAGAATCCCAGCACGCTCTTCGTGACGTGTTCGGACAGCCGCGTGGTGCCGGAATTGCTGACGCAGACCGAACCGGGGTCGCTGTTCGTGATCCGCAATGCGGGCAACATCGTGCCGTCGTACGGTCCGGAGCCGGGCGGCGTGTCGGCGACCGTCGAATATGCGATTGCCGTGCTCGGCGTGACCGACATCGTGATCTGCGGCCATTCGAACTGCGGCGCGATGACGGCGATCTCGTGCTGCACGAATCTGGAGCACATGCCGGCGGTCGCGAGCTGGCTGCGTCACGCGGATGCGGCGAAGGCGATCAACGCGTCGCGCCACTACGGCTCGGATGCGGAGCGTCTCGAGGCGCTGGTCAAGGACAACGTGATCGCGCAGCTCAGCAACATCCGCACGCATCCGTCGGTGGCGGTCGGACTCGTGAACAAGACGCTGCGGCTGCATGGCTGGATCTTCAATATCGAAAGCGGTGAAATGCTTGCGCTCGATGGCAAGACCGGTAACTTCTTGCCGCTTGCGGATAATCGGGAAATTTGTGCGGGTTAAAGCGGCATTAAAACGGGTTTTTAGTTTGAAGGATTAACACTCGGCTTGCTAAAAGCCGGCGCGGCGGCACGGTTTCAACCCCACCGCGCCGCCCGCCACAACCACCTCTATCAGATCGACGTCACCAGCGAATCCGACGGCACGATCTTCAACACACCAGGGCTCTTCGCAGCCGGGTTCGACCACAGCAGATGCATGCTCGCCGCGCCCGTGCCGTGCAAGTACTCGACCTTGATCGACGCGCTCTGGTGGGCGGCGAGCTGGACCTTCCCGGTCGCGCTGCCTGGCGTCGTGCTCGTCTTGTCGATCACCTTCACGCCGTCGATCCACAGACGCGCGACGTTGTCGCTGTTGATCGTCGGCAGTTCGATCGCCGTCGCGATGCGCCGCAAGCCGGAGGAAAGGCCGCTCGTCTGAGCTGCGCTTGCGTCGCTGAAAACAGGGTCGAAGGCGGCGCCGGAAGAACCGCTTGGGACTCCGATTAAGGCGCGCGTTTGAACGGAAGAATACCCGTCGATTTCGGACACATCCCCGACCAGATCCGCCGATTCGTCGGTTGTTGGGTCTAAAAGGGAAAACACTGTCATTCGTATGGACCAAACTTTGACCAATGGGTCGGTCGATCGGTTGGAATGGGGAGCGTGCCTTGTATAGCGAACCGAGAATGATCGTGTTGATGGGCCTCGTCTTCGGCGCGGTGACGATTGGGGCCTATGTGTCACAGCTGGACAACGACTGGTCGTCCGGTCGGGACGTGAGTCTCGTCGCCGACGGCGAACGGGGTGTCAGCGCGACGGCGGCGGCGGGGCAGAGCGAAGGCCGGCCCGGCGCGGCGACGGTCGCGCCGGCAACGCGCCGCCATGCGCTGCGCGACGACGTGGCCGCCTTGCGGGCTCAGCGGGCCGCGTCGATTGGAGCGCAGGCGGGCGATGCTCTGGCCATCGCGGCGCTACAGTTCGCGCGGGAGTCGAACAAGGCGCAGCAACAGCAGCAGCCGCACCCGCAGCCGCAGCCTCAGCAGACGAGTTTGCCGCCGCAGCCTGCGGTGACTTCGAACCGGACCCAGGCGCCACCCACGGCAAAGACCGGGCACGCACACCATAGCCGCGTTGCGTCGGGTACCACGACGAAACCTCGCTCAGCGCAAAGTGTTGCGACGACATCGGGTAGTCATGCGCGGGGCGGCAGCCACCGGAAAAGTTCTACTGCCGAGCGGTCTGGGAAGAAAGCGGCCAGCGTCGTGCCAGAGATGCGGCCGTTGCCGCAATATGCAACGCAAGGCGTCGAGTCGCCATGGTCGATGCCGCGCGCGGGGCTGACCAGCCAGTCCGCAAATCAAGCGGTCGCCAGCAACGGCCCCAAAACCCGCGCCGAGGTAGAGGCCGAACTCGTGCGCGCGCGTGAGAACGGTACGATGCCCGCGTTCGGCAGACCCGAGCCATCGGGACCTGGGGCACACTGAAGCGGGCCTCGCGCCGCGTCCCCGGCAACCGTTAGATCAACGACGCGGCGAGCCGCGCGAAGGTGGCTTCGTCGGTGCGATCGAACGCAAGCGGCGTGACCGATACGCGCCCCGCCGCGACGGTTGCCGTTTCGCTGTCGGCATCGTTCTCGCGCGGGCCACGATCGAAGCGCAGCCAGTGATACGCGATGCCGCGCGGGTCGACTTCCGGCAGCACCTCGATGTCCCTGACGAGCCCGACGCCCTGGCGCGTCGGCGTCAGCGGACCTGCGTCGGCGGCATCGACGTCGGGAAAGTTGATGTTCAGGCAGGTCGGCGCCGCATGCTCGATCGCGAGCAATTGACGGATCACGCCGGGTGCGAGCGTGCGCGCGGTGTCCCAGCGCACGCGCTCGCGATCGCTGAACGCCTGGCTCAGCGCGAACGACGGCAGCCCGAGCAGCAGACCCGTCATCGCCGCGCCGACCGTGCCCGAGAACATCGTTTCGATGCCGAGGTTGCCGCCGCGATTGACGCCGGACAGCACCAGCGACGGCGGCGCCTCGCGCATCAGATGACGCACGCCCATCACGACGCAATCGCCGGGCGTGCCGGTCACGCCGAAACGGCGTTCGCCCTGGCGGCTCACGCGCAGCGGCGAATGCAGGCTGATGGAATGCGACGTACCGCTCTGGTCGTGCTCGGGCGCGACCACCCAGACTTCGTGCGCGAGCTCGGCGGCCACGGCTTCGAGCACGGCGAGGCCGGGCGCGTCGATACCGTCGTCGTTCGTCAGCAGCACTCGCGGCAGCTTGGATTCGTAAGCGGACATCGCGTCAATCTCCTGTGGCTCGGTGAATGAATCGTAGGGAAGGGACGCCCATTATCGGGCTTTCGTCGGACGCGCGTACGATGACGGTGAGCCGCCAACGACTCAGGACGACCCCCATGCAGATCGACCCGTTTGAGATTGCGATCGCCGATCAGGACATCGACGATTTGCGCCGCCGCATCCACGCCACCCGCTGGGCGCCCGCGACGCCCGCGCCCGCCTGGCAGCAGGGCGCCGACCAGGCCTGGCTGCGCGAACTCGCGACCTATTGGGCCGGGCAATTCGACTGGCGCGCGGCCGAACGCAGGTTGAACCAGCTGCCGCAATTTCTCGCCGACGTGAACGGCCAGACCGTGCACTTCGCGCATCGGCGCGCCGCCAGTGTCGCGCCCGGCTTTCGGGCTTATCCGCTGTTGATCACGCACGGCTGGCCCGGTTCCTTCTTCGAGTTTCACGCGCTGCTCGATCAGTTGTGCGATCCGGTCGCGTTCGGCGCCGATCCCGCCGACGCCTTCGACGTCGTCGCGCCGTCGCTGCCGGGCTTCGCGTTTTCGCCTGCGCCCGCGCAGGCCGGCATGTCCGCGTTCCAGGTCGCGGACCTGTGGGTGTTACTGATGCGCGGGCTCGGCTACGAGCGCTTCGGCGCGCAGGGCGGCGATCTCGGCGCGGGCGTGTCGATCGCGTTGGCCGCGCATCATCCGCGGGTGGTCGACGGCATCCATCTGAACTTCCTGCCGAGTTCCTATGAGCCCGCGATCGGGGCGGCGCAGCGGGAGCTGACGCCGGCCGAGCAGGACTATCTGCGCGAGAAGAACGACTGGGCCGCACTCGAAGGCGGTTACGCGCATCAGCACGGCACCAAACCGCTGACGGTCGCCGCGTCGCTGAACGATTCGCCGGTGGGACTCGCCGCATGGATCGGCGAGAAGTTTCGCGCGTGGAGCGATTGCGGCGGCGAGGTGGAAAGCGTGTTCTCGAAAGACGATCTGCTGACCAATATCTCGCTGTACTGGTTCACGCAGTGCATCGGCCCGGCGATGCAGATGTATTGGGAAAACCGCCTGCAGCCGATGCGTTTCTCCGACGGCGAGCGCATCGACACACCAGTCGGCTTCGCGCTGTTTCCGAAGGAGATCAATCATCCGCCGCGAAGCTGGCTCGAACGAACCTTCAACGTCGCGCAGTGGAGCGAAATGCCAGCCGGCGGGCACTTCGCGGCGATGGAAAAGCCCGCGTTGCTCGCGGCCGAGATTCGAAAGTTCTTCAGGCCGTTGCGGCAGAAAGCGCGCTAGGCCGCGTCGATCACTAACGGCGAAGGCGGCTCATGCCACCTTTTTTATTCATTCGGCGCGCGTCGAACGCCTCGGCGCGGCCGCAACGGACACGCTATTCATCGACGACAGCCAGGCTAGCGTGGACGGCGCGCTCGTGGCCGGTTTTCAGGGCTTCCGGTTCGTCGACGCGGCGAGCTTGTCGATCGAACTCGCGCGGCGCGGTGTGTTATAGCAGTTGCGATGATGGTCGAACTTTCATGCACGAGGGCACCATACGCGCTATGGCACATTCGTCGAACCACGATCACCGCCGCCGTTTTCTGCGCACGGCGCTCGGGCTGCCGGCAGCGCTTGCGCTGTCGCGCGTCACGTCCGCGCAAACCGAGGCGCACGCGCAATCCGGCACCACCTTACCCGGCATGAGCCGCCGCGCGATCCCGTCCACCGGCGAAGCGCTGCCGGTGATCGGCTGCGGCACGTGGCGCACCTTCGACGTCGGCGACGATGCCGCCGCGCGCGCCCAACTCGCCGAGGTGCTGCGCATCCTGTTCGAAGCGGGCGGCTCGGTGATCGATTCTTCGCCGATGTACGGTTCGTCGGAAGCGGTCGCGGGCGCGCTGCTCACGCAGCTCGACGCGCATCGCAAGGCGTTCGTCGCCACCAAGGTCTGGACCGAGGGACGCGAAGCCGGCATCGCGCAGATGGAGGAATCGCTGCGGCGTTTTCAGCAGCCGCATGTCGATCTGATGCAGATCCACAATCTGCTCGACTGGCGCACGCAGCTCGCGACCTTGCGCGACTGGAAAGCGCGCGGCCGGATTCGCTATCTCGGCATCACGCATTACACATCGAGCGCGTTCGACGAAGTCGCGGCGGTGATGCGCAGCGAGAAGCCCGACTTCGTGCAGATCAACTACGCCGCCGACGATCGCGCGGCCGAGCAGCGCATCCTGCCGCTCGCGGCCGATCTCGGCATCGGCGTCGTGATCAATCAGCCGTTCGGCGGCGGCGGTTTGCTCGCGCGCGTGATGAAAATGCCGTTGCCCGCATGGGCCGGCGAAATCGGCCGCACGAGCTGGGCGCAGATTCTGTTGAAATTCGTGCTCGCGCAACCGTCGGTGACGGTCGTGATTCCGGGCACCGGGCGGCCGCAATACATGGCGGACAACGTGCGCGCGGGATCGGGACCGCTACCCGACGACGCGATGCGCGCGCGGATCATCGCGGCGGTCGGCGGCTGACTTGATGCGCAATCCAGGGCGCAATCCGCCACGGCGATTACTTGCCGCTTGCTATTCGCATACAGGTGCCGCCTCCCACCAACGCCGCACGACACGGGAATAAAACCCGCCCCACGCCAGTCATGCCTCACGAACCGGGTTCGGTTCGGCGAATCCTTATCGTGAGGTCATCATGTCGTCACATCATTCATTCGATCCGGCGCGTCGCGGCGCGCTGAAGTGCCTTGCGTTCGGTGGCCTCGGCACCGTGTTCATGCTGTCGGGCGGCGTGCTGACGCCGGTCGAACTCGCGCTCGCGGCCGACGCGAACACCGCGACGCCAGCGGCTGGCACGCCGCTTTTCCTGCAGATCAGCGACACGCATATCGGCTTCAACAAGGAGGCGAATCCCGACGTCGCGGGCACGCTGAAACAGACGATCGATTACGTCAACGCGATGCCGGCGCGTCCGCCGCTCGCGATTCACACCGGCGACATCACGCATCTGTCGAAGCCCGCGGAATTCGATCTGGCCGCGCAGCTGATGTCGGGACTGAAGATCACCGAGCTGCACACGGTCCCCGGCGAGCATGACGTCACCGACGGCCCCGGCACGGAGTACTTCAGCCGCTTCGGCAAGGCTTCGGACAACCGCGGCTATTACAGCTTCGATCACCAGGGCGTGCATTTCGTCGGGCTCGTCAACGTGATGCATTTCAAGCCGAACGGCCTCGGCGGTCTCGGCGACGAGCAGCTCGAATGGCTCGAAAACGATCTGAAAGGCCGCTCGTCGAGCACCCCGGTCGTGGTGTTCGCGCACATGCCGATGTGGACCATCTACGAGCCGTGGGGCTGGGGCACGGGCGACGCGGGACAGGCGATGAGCTATCTGAAGCGCTTCGGTTCCGTGACGGTGTTGAACGGCCACATTCATCAGATCGTGACAAAGGTCGAGGGCAACGTGACGTTCCATACCGCGCGCTCGACCGCCTATCCGCAGCCGATCGCCGGCCAGGGCGATGGCCCTGGGCCGCTGAAGGTAGCGAGCGACCAGTTGCCGAAGATGCTCGGCGTGACGAGCGTCAGCATCGCGCGTCATCCGCTGAAGGCGACGCTCGACGACACGACGCTCGCCTGACGACACGCGCTACTTTTACGCTCGAGGAGATCAATGATGCTAACCAGGATGATGGGCCGCGCGCTCGCGATTCTGCTCGGCAGTGTCGCGATTCTGGCGGTGTCGGGGGGGCCCGGTTTTGCGCAAACGACGATGCCGATGCAGGTGCAGAAACAGACCGTCGCGTCGACGCCTAACGCGATCGTCATCAAGAACTTCATGTTCTCGCCGATGGAACTGACCATCAAGGCGGGCACGACGGTCACATGGAAGAATCTCGACGGCGAGCCGCACAGCGTGGTCAACGACGCGGGCCTGTTCCGCTCTGCCGCGCTCGATCAGGACGACACCTATCAGTTCAAATTCGATAAACCGGGCGTGTACAAGATCTTTTGCGGCATCCATCCGAACATGAAGGCGACCATTACCGTGCAATGATCCGATTGCCGCCAAGCCCTTGCTCAGCAAGGGCAGTTCGGATTTTGCTCCGAACTCAACCCTGGATCGCGAGCACTGTCATTCCGTCGGCGGCTTGGCCTGCCCCCAGTCGACGGGGTGGTGCAGCGAAATCTGCAGACGATCGCGCAATTCGGGATGGACAGACGCCTGGTTGAGAACAGCCATGCCTCCGATTTGACGCAAGGTTTCGTCCGTGATCGGCGCGCGGCAATCGTCCGAACCCAGAGGCACAGTCATTGCCATTCCGCGCGCGATCTGCCGATCTATTGCCCCCTCGACTTCCTCGCGCGACACGGTACATACCTGGATTTCACAGGCATCCTCGTTATAAAAAATCACGGTGGCACGCTGGCGCTTTGTCATCTCAGAAACCTCTGCAGCTCTGGTAATTTTGAAATGCCGTCTGTTTGCACATGGCATAAGCACGGGGGTCTTGGGTCATCGCTCGTACGAAGTTGCATTGCTCCAAATCAAATTCGTACTCGGCAAAACAATTTGCCTCATGCACTTCACTGACGCCACGCGCGGCCAGTTCCTGCACATCGCCGAACTGCGGATCTTCAGTGTACTCAAACGGCCGCTCATTGCCGAGTGGCGTTGATACTGGCGTAGCGATGGTTCCGTCCGGCAGCACGTCGCCGGGGCGGGCATACCAGATCGCCAGGCCATCTTCGGCTGGCAGCCGCGGCAATTTGGGGCGCTCGAACGAGCGCGCGGCACGCACTACGGGCAGTGCGCCTCGCACGAGCTGTGACGGCGTGATGGTTGGGTAGTACGGCCGGATCTGCTGCTGGATGGGTGCGCTCCCTCCGCGCGAGGTCCGGAGCGTGGGCGCGACCGCAATCACATCGCCGCGCTCGACGGCGGTCTGTAGCGTGCGGGCGATCTGCTCCGGAACAGCGCCGCTCGCATATGCGCGGCCCGGCGAATTGCGCATGAACTCGGCGAGCTGCGCTAGCTGGCGCGTGTTGTGTGTAAGCTCCCATGAACTTGCCGAGATAATGAGACGGCGCCCGGTATCCACCTCGTCGCTAAAGACGTTGCCGCGATATTCCTGCCGAGTATGGAGCGTGCAGCTCCGGTGGTTTCCGACTTTGAAATCGATCGCCATCTGTCTTCCATGTACATGTCAGATCCGCCAGCGAACCTATCATGGCGTCGAATTGCGTACCGCAAGAAGAATGAGTCGCTGAGGCCGCCGCGAATGCGAGAGCAAGCCTTGGCCGGTACGGGAAGGCACCGCTCGACGAATTCCTGCACCCTGGAACATGGTGGAAAACTGTCAACACAGGTAGTGCGCGACTGGAAGTTGTCCATCGTGCATCGTGTTGCGGTCCTGGTAGTTCTGACTGTGCGGAACGCCGCTCACGCGGTATGCAGCTCGCTCAACCGGCACAGCAGAATCCCATAGCCGGTCAGATGCCCGAGGTACACGCTCGTAAACACGTCCGACGCGGGCAGGTCCTCGGTCAGCTGACGCAGGTCCTCCAAATGCAGCGGCGGCGCGTCGAGCGGCGGGCGCTCGACGCGCAGGTCCGCCGCCTCGGCCAGTTGCCGGTGCGCGTTGACGAGCCGCGCGAGCCGCGCGAGAAACATTTCGCGCCACGCGGCGTCGAGCGCGGCGAACTGATCGTGAAACGTGTCCATCGTTTCAAGAAAATTGACCAGCGAATCGAAGGTCTCCTGATAGCTCGCGAACACCGGCAGCCGTGCCGCGTTGCGCTTCAGATGTGGCGACACCCACGCCTGCTCGAGGTCGGTCTTCAGCAGCAGGTGCGCCTGCTTCAGGTTCGTGCTCAGCGTGCGCAGCCTGGAGGCCGCCGGCTTGATCTGCGCTTTGTCGAGCTGTCCCGCGGCCAGTTGCGCGACGACATCGGTGGCCTGTTCGTTGCCGTCGTTGACGAGCGTGTTCGCCCAGTAGCCGTGATCGGGCGGAAACGCGATCTGCTGGATGACGAAGCCGAGCAACATGCCGAGTACCACGCCAATCAGGCGCTGTTCGAGCAGCGGAAGATGTTCGCCGGTATAGAGCACGAGCGTGATCGGCACCGTGATGCTGGTCATCTGGAACAGCGACGGCCGCAGCGCGACGATGCCGAAGATCACGACCGGCAGCAGCGCCGCGCCCATCCACAGGTGCGGCGCGGTCAGCCAGATCAGCAGCGTGCCGATCGGCATCGCCACCACGTTCGAAAACACCCGCTTGTAGAAGTAGCTTCGGGCCGCCGAAATCGAGCTACCGAGCGCCAGCGTCAGCATCGTCGAACCGGCGAGCGGCACGGCCGCGTCGGGAAAGCCGAGCAGGTATGGGATGCCGAAACCGATCCACAGGCCGAGCGTCAGCTTCGTGCACTTGGCGGTTTCCGACAGAGAAAAGCGCGCGAGCGCGCGGTGCAACGGTGTGAGTGGCTGGTGCTGATACCTGTTCGACATGATTTTTATGCTGACCGATGACGTTGGGCCGGGCACCGTTGGGCCGGGCACCGTTGGGCCCGGCACGGCGCGGCGTTCGCGACATGCGCGCACGTGACCTTATCATCCGGCGCGGACGGCTTTGGGAATTCGCACGGCAGCAGGTTCGCGGAATGCTGCTCGAGGCGCGCGGCGCGCGCAGTCCAACGCGGGTTTCGAGCGGCGGTTTCGGCGTCGCGCGCGCGTTCGCCGCCAGGCCCGCTTGTTGCATGCGAAACGGCGACCGCGTTGGCGCGTTTCGCAGAATCCGCGTCGCATCGGGCGTAGCGGCCCACGGCAGGCGCACGGCTGGCTGTCGGGCTCTGTGCCGGGTTGGAGTTTTTACCGGCTTTGCACGCTTTTTTGCCAACTCACACGGCATCTGGCGGCGTCGTTTGAAGCACCGCCGAAGCGAGGCGGAAACGCAACGCTGCTATGTTGTCGGCCGTTCGCGACAGGATTACATTCATTGAGCATTGCGTGCAGCGGCAGCCTGCGAGTTCGGTTTACGCGCCGGCTCGTCAGCGCGCCAGTTTGTCTGCAAGAAGTGGCATACCCGGAGCGTATTGCGATGGCTACCGATCCCGACGATATCGACTTGCGTCATTCCACAACGGACGGCCGGTCCTCCTTCGAACCCGACGGCCCTGACGAATCGGGCGTGCCGCCCCCGCGCTTCGGCCGCCTCGCCCTGTGCCTCGCGGCGGCCGGCGCGCTGACCTTCGGTGTGATCGGCACCGTCGCCTACGGCGTCTGGTTCAACCAGGATCAGCAGACGTACGCGGATGCCATTGCGGGCGCGCGCCGGGCGCTCGGCTCATCGGCATCGGCCCGGGTGCCGACGGTGGCCGTCGCGCACGCGCCGGAGGAGGCCGCCGCGCCCGTCGCCATGCCGTCAGCCAGGCAGCCCGCCGCGCCAGACGCCGCGCTCGAAGCGGCCGGCGCGAACGGCGGCTTCGAGGACACCAACCCGGCCGTGTGGTCCGGGCAGATCCACGCGAGTACGCCTGACCCGAATCTCACCGCCACGCTGGCCGATACGCCGGTCGATACCTCGGCGGATATGTCGGCGGATATGTCGGCCAACCCACCCACAGCCCCCATTGTTCCCACGCCACCGCCGGGCTACACGCGGCACGTCGCCAATGCCGCCAATTCCACCGCGAAACCCGCGGCCGGTCACGACGCGAAAGAAACGCGGCTCGCACAGCAGGAGCGGCGCGCGACGTCGCAGCACAAGGGCAGTCTGTTTGCGCGGATCGGACAGTTCTTTCGACGCGTGAGCTATCGTCAACATGACAACGGCCGACGGCAACAAGATACCTACTCCCATCCCTGAGCACGCGATCGTCGGGCCAGCGGGGCGAGCGGGGCTGCGCGGCGCCGCACGCGCGCGCGTGCCGGTGTGGCGCTTCCGGCCGGGGCCCGCGAGCGTCGCCGTGGCCGCGCTGTTGTGTCTGCTGTTCGGCCTGCTGTATGTAGCGATGCAGATCCGCACGGTGTTTTCCGATCAGTTGAAGCAGGAGTACGCGGGCCTCGTGCTCGAAGCCGCCGGGCGCGTCGACAGCGCGCGCGAACAGTTGGCCGCGTGGCAGCGTATGGCCGACACCCCGGCGAGTCACGACGCGTCGTTCGTGCCGGCCTATGACGCGGCGCGCGCCGAACTCGCGCGGCGTTTCGCGGCGCTCGCGGCGCTCGTCAACGCGAGTCCGTCGCCGGCGCCGCCCATTCCGTCGGTGTCGCCGACACAGGCGACGCCCGAAGCCGTCGCGGTGGTGCTCGGCAGCGTATCGGCCTATTGGCGCGCGCAGCGCGACGCGTCGAGCGCCGACGTGCGGCTGCGCGTCGCGCACGTCGCGCGCGCGCTGATCGCGCTCGCCGCGCTGCTGTTCTGCATGCTGATCACGGCGCTCGGCATGTACGCGAAGCGCAACCGCCAGCTCGCGGGGCAGTCGCACGAGTTCGAGCTGGCGTCGCTGCACGATTCGCTGACGGGCCTGTCGAACCGCCGCAAGCTGCTGGCCGCGCTCGACTCTGCCGCCAGGCACGCGCGGACCGCGGCCGTCGAGCAGCGCCTCGCCGTGCTGTATATCGACCTCGATGGCTTCAAGCAGGTCAACGATTCGTTCGGGCATCGCACCGGCGACGAATTTCTCGCCGCGGTATCCGCCCGGTTTCGCGCGTCGGTGCGCAAAGGCGATCTGGTCGCGCGCATCGGCGGCGACGAGTTCGCGGTGCTGGTGCGCACCTTTGCGGGCGATGACGAGCTCGCCGAGATCGCGCGCCGGCTGATGGCCTGCGTGGTCGACACCGACGCACAGATGGGAATCGGCGGCGTGCGCGCGAGCGTGGGCATCGCGAGTTATCCCGACGACGTCGACGATCACCGCCGTCTGGTCGCCGCCGCCGATGCCGCGATGTATCAGGTCAAGCGCGACGGCAAGAACGGCTTCGCGTTCGCGGCGCAGACGGGCAGGGAAGCGACGTTGTGAACCGCCTGAACGTCACTGGCCTTCGTTGCGCCACTCCGTCAGCTTTTCGCGCTCGTTGAGTTCGATGAACGCCGGCCGTGCGCGCAGCCTGCGGATATAGCTCGCGAGATGCGGCCAGCCCACCGTCGCGGGGTTAGGCATGTTGCGGGTCCAGCGCATCAGCACGAGCGCGAGCAGATCGGCGGTGCTGAGCTTGCCGCCCGCGAGGTATGCGTGGCCGTCGGCGAAATGCCTGTCGAGTCGCGCACACGCTTGTTCGATGCGGCGTTGCGCGAGCGCGCGCACCGCCTCGGCGCCCGCGGGGTCGCCGTCGCTGCCGGCGTAGAACCAGTCGCGCATCGCGGGCAGCAGCGTATTCGCGAGGTAGATCATCCATTCGAGCCATTCTGCGCGTGCGGCCGAGCCGGGCGCGGGCGCGAGGTCGGCCTCGGCGTGGCGCTCGGCGAGCAGCATCAGCAGCGCGGCCGATTCATGCCGCGGCACGCCATCGACGACCAGCGTGGGCACGCGCCCGGCCGGATTCAGACGCAGATACTCGGGATCGTGCTGCTGGCCCGCGTCGATATCGACGAGGCGCGCTTCGAACGGCACGCCCATTTCGAGCAGCATCCAGTGCACGGGCATGCTGGCCGCGCCGGGCGAGTAGTAGAGAACGCAGGACATTCGGGGCTCCGTGGATCGTCGAGAGCGCGGTCGAGCCGTGAACAGAAAGAATAAGGGGCTGTCGCCGAAACGAACAGCCCCTTCAGATGCGTCAGGCGCCAGCGTACGCAAATGCGGGCGCTTCGAAACAGCAAGCCTCGAATCACGCCCGCGGCCAGGTCTCTTTCAATGCGCCGACGCGTGCTTTTCCTGCTCGGCTGCGCTCGGCTGCGTCACCGCGCTGACGATCACGAACACGATCACGTTGACCGCGAGCGCAAGGAAGCCGATGTTGACGTCCTTCAGCGCATCGGGCAGGAACGGCATCAGTTGACCGACGCTCCAGTGCAGCGTCGTGGTCAGTGTGACCACCGCGACACCCGCGACGATGCCGCAGAACGCGCCTTGCCTCGTCGCGCGGTTGTGCGGGAACAGGCTGCAGAGCACGGCCGGGAACAATTGCGTGACGAAGCTGTAGCCCATCAGCAGCAGCGCGACGATGGTTTCGCCGCCGTTCAGCGTGAAGGTGACCGCGACCAGCGCCACGACCGGTACGAGGAAGCGCGCGATCACCGCGACCGACGCATCCGACGCGTTGCGGTTCACCATGCCGCGATACACGTCGTTGGCGAGCAGCGTCGACGCCGAGGTCAGGATCATCGAGCCCGGCACCAGCGCGGTCAGGATACCGGCCGCGCCGATCACGCCGACGAACCACGGATCGAACGTCTGCAGCGACAGGCGGAACAACGACAGGTCGATGTCGGCGCCCTTCAGGCCCGGCACGCGTAGCGTCGCCGCGAAGCCGACGAAGAACACGAACAGCAGGATCAGCTGATAGAGCGGCAGAATCGCGGCATTGCGGCGGAAGATTCGCTCGTCCTTCGCCGTGAAGATCGAACCGAACGTGTGCGGCCACATGAAGAAGCCGAGCGCGGTCAGCAGCACCGTCGACTGGAACCACACGACGCTCGAACCGCGCGCCGGGAAGGTCAGGAAGCCGGGACGGGCGGCGTCGATCGTGCGGAACATCGCGCCGATGCCGCCGTAGTAATGCAGCGGCAGATAGATGCCGAGGAACAGCACGATCGCGAGAATCAGCAGATCCTTGGCCACCGAGTTCCAGGCGGAGCCGCGCACGCCCGACACGATCACGTAAGAGGTCACGACGATCGCGCCGATCCAGATCGCCGCCGTCGACGAGATCGCACCGTACGACGCGGTCGAGACGATGATGCCGAGGCCCTTCAATTGCAGCACCAGGTACGGGATCAGCGCGGCCACGCCGACCAGCGCGACCAGCGTGCCGAGCGCCGGGCTCTCGTATTTGCGCGTCAAGAAGTGCGGCTGCGAGACCAGGCGGTGCGTCTTCGCGTAGCGCCAGATCGGCGGCAGCATCCAGTACGACAGGATGTACGCGAGCGTGCCGTACGCGAGGATGTAGTAGACCGGCGCCCCCTTGCCGTACGCGAAGCCGCTGCCGCCGAGGAACGTGAAGGTCGTATAGATTTCGCCGGCCATCAGCAGGAACACGAACGCGGTGCCGAAGCTGCGGCCGCCCACGCTCCACTGCTCGAGGCTCATGTCGTGGCCGCGCCTTGCGCGCACGCCGAGGAACAGCGCGAATAGCGTAACGGCGGCGATGATGACGAGTGCGCTCATGGGCGAACCTCCTCGCCATCGGCGGCGACGTGTCGGTTGGACGGATCGAGGTTGTAGATGATCGCCATGATGATCGCGCTCAACACCACCCACATGACGATCCAGGCCAGCACGAACGGCATGCCGAGCACGATCGGCTCGACGCGATTGACAAACGAAACGCCGACCAGGATGCCGACGAACGGCAACGCGGCAAGTACACGAAGCAGCATGTTGACAACTCCTCGAACCAGTAGGTATGCGTCGTTGAAATTCCGGCTTCGCTGAGGACTGTATGCCGGATACTTCGGTCCCGTAAAGCAGGTCAAAATAAATGTCGGAGTTTCGACCGCTGCAATTGCATCTTTCCAGCCCGGATTGCTGCAGTGCAAAGCGGGACGCGCCGTGGCGCGCAAGGTGTCGCGCGGCTTTTCTGCAGGCCGACTGGCGCGCCGCGATATGATCTGCGAGCATTGCAGCATTTTCCGGACCGCGCGATTCCAGCCGGGTTATGACCGGCGGCGCGCCCAGGCGCGAACTCGCGCGAGCACACGCAGACAAGCAGGCACACGGACACGCACATGGTCGAAAGTCTGATCTCGGACATCATGTTTGGCTTTATCGGCTTAATCAGCATCATCAATCCGTTCAGCGGCGCGTTTGTGTTTCTGGACCGGACCGCGTCGTTGACCCTCGACGAGCGCACCGTACTCGCCCGCAAGATCGCGATCAACGCCGCCGTTGTGCTGCTGGTGGCATTCTTCATCGGCACGCCGATCCTGCATTTCTTTGGTATCTCGATGGAGGCGCTGCGCATCGGCGGCGGGCTCGCGCTTGCCGTGGGCGGCTGGCAAATGCTCAATGCGCCGGACACGCCGGCGGTCGAGCAGACGGAAGTCAAGCGCGTCGACGCCGAAACCGCGAAATCGCGCGCGTTCTTTCCTCTGACCGTGCCGCTGACCACTGGCCCCGGCTCGATCGCGACCGCGATCGCGCTGTCGGCGAATCGCACGCACAAGCTGTCGGCGTTCGTGATGGGGGGCATCGCGTCGGTCGCCATCACGTTCGCGGTGGCCGTCTGCGTGTATCTGATCTACAGCCGCGCGACGATCCTCGCGCGCTATCTCGGCGTCGAGGGCACCAAGGTCGCGTTGCGGGTGTCGGCGTTCCTGCTGCTATGCATCGGCGTGCAGATCATTCTGACCGGCGTGTCCGAATTCCTGATTCCGATCGCGACGATGCGCCCGCCGGCGGGCTAGCGCCGCATGCCGGCGCCATGCATGCTGTGGCGGCGGCGCCGCCGGTGGATCGCCTTCGGGTGGTTCGTGCGGAACGTCGACCGGATCGTCCGGGATCGGATCGGGGTCGATCTTCGGCGGCGGCGTGTTCGGCGCGATGTCGGGGTCGACTTCGGGCGGCATCGGCGCATGCGGATGCAGCGGCAGCGGCAGCGGCTGCAACGAAATTTGCGCGTGGGTTGGCGCGTTCAGGTCGAATGTGCCGATTGCACTGGGCGCTTGCCGGCTCGTATCAGGTAAATCCATCAGTCCTCTCCTAGGGTCTGTTTCCATATGTAAACAGACCCTAGTCTTCGTTCAGACGCGCAATGCTCGTGCCGCATGCCGACGGATGTCGTTCGCGTGGAACGCCAATTGCTGGAACCCGGCACGCGCGCCGCATCGCGATGACTGCGCGCGCCCGGCTCACATTGGACATCGCCCACGCAAAGCACTGGACGAGGAGCGCATATGGCGCGACACAAGGCCGACGTTGCCGACGACGACTTCGAGATTTTCGCCAGCTATCACGGAACAGGTGACGGCCGATACATAGGTGGGCTGAAGGTTGTGAGGAAAGCGGACAGGCGGATTCTGTTCCCGTTCGAGGGCGCACCGCAGATCGGCCCTTATGCGACCGCCGACGAAGCACGCCGCGCCGCGATTGCGTACGGCCGCAAGCTCGTCGCGGCCGATCGTGCCGCGCCCGAAGGCTGAGCGGGCGCAGCCGGTTTGGCAGTGCTTCCGTGAGAGGCGCAGAGCCATCAGGGCAGACCGCCGAGCGACGGCGAAATCGTGCTGCCGCGCGCGGGATCGTCCGGATGTTCGTCGGGCACGGTAGGGCGCGCCGACAGCGGCGGATGATCGCGATAGCAGGTGTCGACCGAACCGTCGACCAGGCAGTTCTGGAACGCATCGGCTCGCTCTTTTGCGCGAACGTGTACAGCGTGCGCTCGACCTGCACCTCGGTATCGGATACGCGAATTGTCGTAATGCTCATGAGGTTCTCCTTCGGGGGCGCCTTTTTTACAAAGCGAACGTGCCGCGCTACCGCCTTCGAGGCCGCAATGGCCGTGCCTGTTGCGCTGCGCGCGGACTTCTCCGGCAAGGCTCGAATGTTGCTGCGTGAACCAGATGCCCGTTCGAGATGGCGCGTGATGACGCGAATCGACGGCAGAACAAACGAGGAGGGCGCGATGCAAGATCCCCAATCGACCGACACCCCGCAGCAGAGCGCGACGCCAGGCGGCGAGCAGTCCGCGAGGCCAGATAACCGCGCCGCACCCACGCTGTCCGACGAAGTCAAAGCCCGCAACAAGCCGAGCGGCACGCACTACGTCGAGCCGAGTCCGCTCGGCATCGAACCGGTCGTGCAGACCGGCGTGGACAAAGCGACCAATCCGCCACGGTCGAGCGAGCGGCCGCGCCAGGGCGCCGAAGTGCCGCTCGGCAGCGGCGAGCACGCCGAGCCGCCGGGCGGCGGCGGGCGCGAATCGCATCACAAGCAGCCGGGCGAGCAATGACGCTGCGCGTTGCGTGCCAGCCGTGCATCCAATCCGTCAACACCCAACCGGAGAAAGCGCATGCAACCGGACAATCCAACCCAATCGATGAACCCCGGCGACGAAGCGCCGCCCAACACGCCGGGCGCTGGCGAAGACCTGTGCGCCGCCTGCCACGGCACGGGCAAGGTCGAGGGCGCTCGCTGCGCGGTGTGCGGCGGCACCGGCAAGGTGCTGCAGGGCATCGGCGGAGGCTAGCCGGCTGCTCGTGCGCAGGTTCGCGGCAACCGCATCACAAGCCAGGAGCAACCATGTTCAACGAGTCCAGGCACGGCTTCGACGCCGCGCAGACCGAATACGAAGCGTTCATGCTGGAGCCGCACGACTGGGTGCCGAACAACAGCAAGCTGCCGGTCGTGCTGTACCGGCGCGCGCTGTCGCCCGGCAGCGGCAATCTGCCCGCCGCGTTCGAAATCCTCTTCGAGCGCAATGCATGGCCCGCGCAGTGGCGCAACAGCATCTTCGACTTCCATCACTTTCACGCGACCGCGCACGAGGTGCTCGGCGTGACCGACGCGAGCGCCGAGGTGATCGTCGGCGGGCCGGGCGGACGCGTGGTGACGGTGCACGCGGGCGACGTGCTGCTGCTGCCGGCCGGCACCGGCCATTGTCTGCAATCGTTCGAGCGGCATTTTCAGGTGGTGGGGGGCTATCCGTTAGGGCAGCAATGGGACATTCGCCGCGAAGCGCTGACGCCGCAGGAACTCACCGAGATGCTGGCGTTGCCGTTTCCGCCGCTCGATCCGATCGACGGCAAGCATGGTCCCGTCATCGAGTTTTGGCTGCAGTCGGCCTGAACTTCGTCGTTCGCGAAGCAACCGACCTGCCGCGGCGTGGCGTGCAGATTTGCGCGGTTAGGCGCATCATCTGTGGGCTTTGCCGCGATTTTCCCGCGCGCTTTCGGCGCTGACGCTGGCACGTGGGCGGTTCCACGTGCGGCTTGGCGTCCTTATCGACATGCCCGGACGCGCGCGATTCCATGTCGACACGATGCGCCGATCCGTCCGCGCGCTCCGCGGCGCGCGTCGGCCGTCTTCCGAATTGCCGAACAAGGAGCGTCCCATGCAAAACGATTCCGCCCTCGATCAGTTGTGCATCAACACGATCCGCACGCTGTCGATGGACGCCGTGCAGAAAGCCAATTCCGGCCACCCCGGCACGCCGATGGCGCTCGCGCCGGTCGCCTATCACCTGTGGCAACACCACCTGCGTTACGACCCTGACGAGCCGCTGTGGCCGAATCGCGACCGCTTCGTGCTGTCGGCCGGGCATGCGTCGATGCTGCTGTATTCGCTGCTGCATCTGGCCAACGTGAAAGCCGTCGACGAACACGGCAAGCCGACCGGCGCGCCGGCCGTGTCGCTCGACGACATCGAGCATTTCCGCCAGATCGACAGCAATACGCCGGGCCACCCCGAGTACCGGATGACGACCGGCGTCGAGACCACCACGGGACCGCTTGGGCAAGGGCTCGGCAATAGCGTCGGCATGGCGATGGCCGCGCGCTGGTACGAGAGCCACTTCAATCGCGCGGACGCGCCGCTGTTCGACTACCGCGTGTACGCGATTTGCGGCGACGGCGACATGATGGAAGGCATCTCGCACGAAGCGGCCTCGCTCGCGGGGCATCTGAAGCTGTCGAACCTGATCTGGATTTACGACAGCAACCGCGTGACGATCGAAGGCCATACGGACCTCGCGTACAGCGACGATGTGGCAAGCCGCTTTCACGGCTACAACTGGCACACGCTGCACGTCGGCGATGCGAACGACACCGCCGCGCTGGAAAAGGCGCTGGTCGAAGCAAAGAGCGTGACCGACCGGCCGACGCTGATCGTGGTCCACAGCATCATCGGTTGGGGGGCGCCGAACAAGCAGGACACTGCGTCCGCGCATGGCGAAGCGCTCGGCGTCGAGGAAGTCGCGCTCGCCAAGAAATTCTACGGCTGGCCCGAGGACAGGTTCTTCTACGTGCCCGAGGGCGTGCACGAGCGCTTCGCGCAGGGCATCGGCGCGCGCGGCAAGGCGGCGCGCGAACAATGGCAGGCGAAGTTCGACAGCTACAAAAAGCAGTATGCGGAGCTCGCGCGCGAATTCGCGCAGATCGAGGCGCACGAATTGCCGCAGGGCTGGGACAGCGACATCCCGAGTTTCAACGCGGACCCGAAGGGCATCGCGACACGCGAATCGTCGGGCAAGGTGCTCAATGCGATTGCCGCGCGTGTGCCGTGGATGATCGGCGGCGCGGCGGACCTGTCGCCGTCGACTAAAACCAACCTGAAGTTCGAAGGCGCCGGCAGCTTCCAGGCGGATCACTATGCCGGCCGCAATCTGCACTTCGGCATTCGCGAGCATGCGATGGGCGCGGTGGTCAACGGTCTTGCGCTATCGAATCTGCGCGCGTACGGCTCGACGTTCCTGATCTTCAGCGACTACATGAAGCCGCCGATCCGCCTGTCCGCGATCATGGAAGTGCCGGCTATCTATGTGTTCACGCACGATTCGATCGGGCTCGGCGAAGACGGTCCGACGCATCAGCCGATCGAGCAGCTCGCGTCGCTGCGCGGCGTGCCCGGCCTGACCGTGCTGCGTCCCGGCGACGCGAACGAAGCGGCCGAGGCATGGCGTGTCGCGCTGACACAGCCGCATCGGCCGGCGTGCATCGTCTTGTCGCGCCAGCCGCTGCCGACGCTCGACCGGAGCCGCTATGCGCCCGCGAGCGGCGTCAGGCACGGTGCGTATGTGCTCGCCGATGCGCCCGCTGGCAAGAAGCCCGAGGTGATCCTGATGGCGACCGGCAGCGAGCTATCGATCTGCGCCGACGTGTACGAGAAGCTGAAGAGCGAGGGCATCGCGGCGCGCGTCGTGTCGATGCCGTCGTGGGACATCTTCGAGCGCGAGGACAGCGCGTATCAGGAGTCGGTGCTGCCTGTGGACGTCGAGGCGCGCGTCGCGGTCGAGCAGGCTGCGTCGCTCGGCTGGGATCGGTATACAGGACGGCTCGGTGCGCAGGTCGTCATGCATACGTTCGGCGCGTCGGCGCCGATCGCGGATCTGAAGAAGAAATTCGGTTTCACGCCGGAAGCCGTGTATCAGGCGGCGAAGCAGCAGATCGAGCGGGTGAAGAAGGGGAAGGGCACTTGAGCGTGCGGCGCTCGACGACGTCGTGAACGCTTGATGCGAAAAGGGGTGGGCCGGCGGGATCTATCCGTTTCGATCAGGCATGCGGCCACGGTTTGCGGCCGCTTGCCGGCCTACTCGGTCGCGAGGCCGGACGCCTCGCCGCGCCATGAAAGGAGACTTCAAATGGCCGAGATCAATAAGGAAGACGTTGTTGCGGTGCTGAACCGGATTCTCGAATCCGAGTTGGCCGGCGTCGTCCGATATACGCACTATTCGTTCCTTGTGTTCGGATTCGGACGCATTCCAATCAGGTCGTGGTTGCGCGCGCAGGCCGATGAATCGTTGTTGCACGCACAGCAGGCCGGCGAATGGATCACGACTCTGGGTGCCTATCCGTCGCTTGCGATCGGTCCTCTGCTCGACTCGCACACCTTCGATATCTCTTCGATCCTCCGCGAGTCGTTGCAAGCCGAGAATCTTGCGTTGCAGTTGTATCGCGACCTGCTGGCGCTCGTCGAGGACCGCTCGGTTGCACTCGAGGAGTTCGCCCGTCAGATGATCCACGTCGAGGAGATGCACGCGGGCGAAGTCGACAAGATGCTGCGCCGCCCTGGGGAAATGACGACGTCGGAGGACAGCTAGTGCTGATGCCGATGATGGATATCGGGGAAATGCGCGTGCGAATGTGCAATAGGCAGATGCACGTGAAGGTGCGTGTGCGGCTCTTCACCGGCATAAGGAAAATCATGCGCGTGCTGATGGTGCTCGTCATGGCGATGCCGGTGCGTGTGTTCAAGAAACTCATGGCTGTGCTCATGCTCATGCCGCTCGCGCACATGTAGCCAGATACCCAGCGCCATCAGGGCGGCGGCAATCCAGAAAGACAGATTGGGTAGCGCGGGCCATATGATCAGCGAAAGCATGACACCGAACAGCGGCGCAACGGAAAAGTACGCGCCTGTACGCGCCGTACCGAGATGGCGAAGTGCAACAACGAACAGCACGAGGCTGATGCCGTAACCGCCAAGCCCGGTCAGCATCGCTGCCGCCATGGTTCCTGCTGACGGAAGCGAAGCGCCCGCCGCGATCGCAATGCCGAGATTCACGGGACCGGCCACCATCCCTTTGAGACACGCGATCACCATCGCGTCGTTCGCCGAGACCTTGCGCGTCAGGTTGTTGTCGATTGCCCAGCACAGACACGCGCCGACGATCAGTAACGCACCCACCGGCACGCCTGACTGTCCCGGATGCCACGACAGCAGCACGCCGCCCGCAACGATCGCCACCATCCCGAGAAAAACCTGAATGTCGACATTTTCCCGGAAGACCACCCAGGCAATCACTGCGGTCAACACACCCTCAAGGTTGAGCAATAACGAACTCGTTGCCGCTGGTGTGGTGGACAGGCCCAGCATCAGCAATGCGGGGCCGGCGACGCCACCCATCGCTATCGCCCCGATCAGCCAAGGCAACTCGCCTTTGGTGATGCGGTGGTCCGCGGCGGAGTGAAGTCCGCGCGATCGGAAGGCACGCCACGCGATGCCGACCCCAAGCCCCAGGCCGCTACCGAGATAAAACAGTCCTGCGAGCATGAAGGGGCTGACTGAGCCGAGCAGCGCCTTGGCCAACGGTGTCGCGGCGCCGAACAGCGCCGCGGCGATTAAGGCGGTGAATATCGCGCCGTATCCTGATCTCACCACTCCAACCTCTTGTGCGCAGCAGAAGGGACAGTTTACAGACCATCGCTGGGGTGACGGACGAAATTCGCCGTTCGGCGCGGCAGCGGTGAACCTGGTCGTCACCGACACGCGGCTCGACTATCGCGGCAAGGTACATCGGTCGTTCAACACCGCCTGGACGAAATGATAGGGGCATACGTCGACGCACTTCGCACATGTTCGGAGCATCGAACTGTCGGCACGCCGCAGACATTTCGCCGCGAGGCTGTCCGTGCGCCACCACCACTCGCGAATCGCCTTCATGCCCGCGGCTGCCGCGCAAACCGATTCGATCGCGCAAAGCCGTGTGCCGCCCGGGGCGCGGCACACGGCGCGAACATGGCACACCCTGTGCGCTAGAGACCGCGGGTCCGCAACACTCTGCAGTTCAAGGATCTGCGGCCTCGCTCGATATGCTAAGCTGTCAGGCAGTGCTCCGCACAAACGTAGCGCACGATCGATGCTTTTCTCGGATGTATAAAGAGGAGAAGCGACCATGAAAATCCTATGGGTCGATGACCACGAAATTCTTTGCGTTGCTCTTTCCGAATATGTCCAAACACACGCGTCGGAGCTGAGCGCAGCCCCAATCGACATCACGCCCGTCTTTACGCTTGCCAGCGCGCTTGAAGAAGTCAACAAGACACCGCCCCCGGACCTGGTATTCCTGGATCTTAATCTGGATGGTGAGAATCGTGGCGCCGCGACACTTGAGCATTTTCAGGCCGGAAATCCATCCAATGTTCCCGTGGTCATCTGCACAGGACTTGCTCCTGGAAACGATCATGAAGTTGAAATTTTGCGAATGTGCATGCGTGACTACGCCGCTCGGGGAATCCTGTTGAAAGGAGGCGCGTACAAAAAAATGTTCATTGGACTGAGCAGGATCTTAGGAGGTGAACTCTGGATTCCGGAAGAAGTCTTGCTCCGCTTTGCCTGCTCGACACAAGCGCCCTCAGCTAGCCAGAATCAGCATCATCTTGGGCTTTCTCCGCGAGAGTGGGATTTGGCGCGTTGCATTGCACGTGGCCTCTCAGGTAAACAGATCGCAAGAGAGCTTGGCGTCTCCGAGGGACATGTCAGACAGGTTTCTTGTGTTATTTACGACAAACTTCAAGTCAGAAACCGCGTTGAAGCTGCACTTCGAGTCAATGCCGAGCTTACCCTTGGAAGTGGGGCAGCAGATACGCGACTGTCGTGAAGATCTCTGCTACACCGCTCTTCATGTTTCCCTGCCATCACTTTTAACCGCCTTCGGTCGACGTTTTTGGCTTATGTTCTGCAAGTGTGGTCAATAAGGTTCGTTCCGAAACCGGTTTCGACAAAAGCTTGATGCCACTGACGGCTACTTTTTTGAGCACAGCTGACGAGGTGTCCCCCGACCACAGGATCGCAGGGATCGAGGCGTCGGTAGCAGCGCGGACCGCCGTAATCGCCGCAATGCCGTCCTCGTTTTCCAGCCGGTAGTCAGAGAGGATGAAGTGCGGACCGCTTGCCAAAGCCTCAATGCGCAACTGCTCGATGACGTCGGATGACGATTCCCCCGCCACGACGTAGCAGCCATGCTCGATCAGGCGCATCGATATTTCGATTCTTAAGTCGCTGTTGTCCTCGATGATCGCCACGACCATATTGGTCAGGTCCGGGTCGCCGTCTTCAACCGTTTGAACCTCGCGCAACGCCGGCGGTATGAGTCCCATGAACGGGACCGTAACCGAAAAACGCGATCCACGTCCTGGTGTCGAGTCCACGTCCAGTTTGTGACCAAGAAGGTTCGCGAGACCCTGGACAATGGACAGACCCAGGCCGAACCCTTTTTCACGATTCCTCTCGGGATTATCGACCTGTACATAGCTTTTGAAGATATCCGCCTGTCGACCTTCAGGGATACCGATCCCGTTGTCCCAGACGCTTATCTTTATGCCGCTGCCTCGCCTCTGGCAACTCACCAGAACATGTCCCTTCTTGCCTCCCTGTTCGGAAGGCGTGTAACGGACCGCATTGAGCACCATATTCCGGACGATCCTGTCCAACGCATGTCGATCCGTACGGACCAGATAGGGGCGACTATGGAGTCTTAACTTCAGCCCCTGCGTCTCAGCCAGCGCCTGCATATCCACGACTATGCCGCGTAAAAGGGAAGGCAGCGCCACCTCCTGAATCTCTACATTCCAGGTGCCGGACTCGAGGCGGCAGATATCCAGTGCTCCGTTAATCATCCCTTCCATCGCGTCCACTTGCCTTTGCGCAATCGAGACGCCTTCGACCAGATTGGTCGATTTAATGCTCCGCCCGATGAAATTTAACTTCAGGCCGAGCGTGGTGAGCGGTTGACGCAGGTCATGGCTTATCGCAGCGATAAGCAGGTTCTTCTCCGCCGTTGCCGCTACAGCCTGAGAACGCGCCTCCTCGAGAATAATCTCTTTAACATATGCGCGTTTCTGACTGTAAAAAATAAACCACGCGAGGAAACAATAGCCAATTAGTTGAGCCGTATAAAAGCCCAGCATTGCTGGCCGGTAAATAAATAGAGGTGGTCCCAAGCTAAATCCGAACGGGATAGCGCCGAGCACGAATGAACCTAAATTCGCACGAAGACTCGGTGCGAGCAGCAGCAAGGTAAATGTATGGCTGATTAGCGTGTACTCAAGGAAGCCAGAACTGGCCAATTTGACGTAGGGAGCATGGCCCGAGAAATCGGGTGGGGTTAGCCCAAAGCTACCCGCCGCCCACCAGAACGATGTCAGTGTGACGACTGCAGCCCATGTCCAGTGCATCTGCTCGACCGCGTCGACGCTGGAGTGCTTCGGGAGCGCCATGGTCTTTTTCAGCAAGTATGCTGCCATGGGAGTGGCTATCCCCCACAGTCCCAGGACCCAGACGACACGGAACCAAAGATAGCTATCCGACGTCTTGATCCACGATCCATATATGCACAACAGTGTGGCTCCGACCGACACTAGCGCGGTCCAACATACCGCTCGACGGGACAGCGATTTCAATAACTCACGTTTGACATAGAGATTCTGCTCGGTACTGAGTGCCGCAACCGGTCCCAGAAAAGGATTCACAAGTTCAGCGAATACGCGGCGCTCGATTGTGTGATCCGTTTCGCCCGCGCACAGTGATGTTCTGGCCCCGGGCTTTTCGCCCGCGTCGGAATCACGTCGTGTTTGAATACGGGACGCCATAGCAGGCCTCCGAGAATCAAGTGCAGCTACGCTCCGTTATGCAAGCTTTGTGTTCCCCTGCCATCTCTTTCACCCGCCTTCGGTCAATGTTTTTGGCTTATGTTCTGCAAGTGCGGTCAATAAGGTTCGTTCCCAAACCGGTTTCGACAAAAGCTTGATGCCACCGACGGCTACTTTTTTGAGCACAGCTGACGAGGTGTCTCCCGACCACAGGATCGCAGGGATCGAAGCGTCGGTAGCAGCGCGGACCGCCGTAATCGCCGCAATGCCGTCCTCGTTTTCCAGCCGGTAGTCGGAGAGGATGAAGTGCGGACCGCTTGCCAAAGCCTCAATGCGCAGCTGCTCGATGACGTCGGATGATGATTCCCCCGCCACGACGTAGCAGCCATGCTCGATCAGGCGCATCGATATTTCGATTCTTAAGTCGCTGTTGTCCTCGATGATCGCCACGACCATATTGGTCAGGTCCGGGTCGCCGTCTTCAACCGTTTGAACCTCGCGCAACGCCGGCGGTATGAGCCCCATGAACGGGACCGTAACCGAAAAACGCGATCCACGTCCTGGTGTCGAGTCCACGTCCAGTTTGTGACCAAGAAGGCTCGCGAGCCCCTGGACAATGGACAGACCCAGGCCGAACCCTTTTTCACGATTCCTCTCGGGATTATCGACCTGTACATAGCTTTTGAAGATATCCGCCTGTCGACCTTCAGGGATACCGATCCCGTTGTCCCAGACGCTTATCTTTATGCCGCTGCCTCGCCTCTGGCAACTCACCAGAACATGTCCCTTCTTGCCTCCCTGTTCGGAAGGCGTGTAACGGACCGCATTGAGCACCATATTCCGGACGATCCTGTCCAACGCATGTCGATCCGTACGGACCAGATAGGGGCGACTACGGAGTCTTAACTTCAGCCCCTTTGCCTCAGCCAGCGGCTGCATATCCACGACTATGCCGCGTAAAAGGGAAGGCAGCGCCACCTCCTGAATTTCTACATTCCAGGTGCCGGACTCGAGGCGGCAGATATCCAGTGCCCCGTTAATCATCCCTTCCATTGCATCCACTTGCCTTTGCGCAATCGAGACGTCTTCAACCAGATTGGTCGATTTAATGCCCCGCTCGATGAAATCTAACTTCAGGCCGAGCGTGGTGAGCGGTTGACGCAGGTCATGGCTTATTGCGGCGATAAATTGGTTCTTCTCCGCCGTTGCCGCTACAGCCTGAGAACGCGCCTCCTCGAGAACAACCTCTTTTACACATGTGCGTTGCTGATCGTTGCAAATGAACCATGCGACGACACAATAGCCAATTATTTGAGCCGTATACCAGTCAAACATTCCTGGCCGGTTAATAAAGAACAGTGGTGCCATGTTAACTCCGAATGGGATAGTGCCAATCACGAGTGCGCCTAAAGCCGCACGAAGACTGGGTGCGAGCAGCAGCAACGTAAATGCCTGGCAGATCATCGTCAGTTCCAGAAAGCCATACCGGCCGAATCTAAAGTAATAACCATGGAGGACCACGAATTTGGGTGGGATGAGCCCAAAGCTGGCCGCCGCCCACCAGAAAGATGTCAGCATGACCAATGCAGCCCATGCCCAGTGCATCTGCTCGACCGCGTTGACGCTGGCGTGCTTCGGGAGCGTCATGGTCTTTTTCAGCAAGTATGCTGCCAAAGGAGCGGCTATCCCCCACAGTCCCAGGATCCAGACGACACGGAACAAGGGATAAATATCCGATGTTTTGATCCACGATCCAAATACGAACCAGAACGGGCTTCCGACCAGCAGTAGCGCGATCCAATATACCGATCGGCGGGACAGCGATTGCAATAACTCGCGTTTGACGAGGAGATTCTGCTCAGTACTGAGTGCTGCAACCGGTCCCACAAACAGATTCATAAATTCAGCGAATCTGCGGCGCTCGATTGTGTGAGCCGTTTCGCCCGCGCACAGTGATGTTCTGGCCCCGGGCTTTTCGTTCGCGTCGGAATCACGTGGTGTTCGGGTACAGGACGCCATAACAGGCCTCCGGGCATCAGGTGCAGCTACACGCCATTGTGCTAGCGGTCCGCCAACAAGTCGATGGACAAGTGTTCTGTTTTTTGCCGAACAAAAGTTCGTGATCCACGCAGGTGGTCCCTACCTGAGATTTGTGCCCGCTGTGCCGAGCGTTGCGCGGAAGACCGTCAAAGCTGCTGAACGAGGGTAAGTATGAGGCTGATCTCTCGCGCTGCGCGGTACCAGTAACTCGCGGTTGTCCTGATCAAGCACGGCTCGCCAATTGCGATATTGGGTGCTCGCTCCGTGTGTGCCGCGTCGAACTGCATCCGTAACCAGGCGTGCGCCGTACTCTCAAGAAATCACTCTAGCGAATAATCGTAAAGCGACACCCAACATTTATTCTCCCGAAAAGGAACATTTAATGCCGAACATCAAATTATCGACGTAACTACAACTGACGCGATTACACGGCGCAATAATGCAACATAATTCGATACAAGAAGGGCGTCAATCACCGCACAACGGCCCGCGTTCTTCTCTTGTCGAATGCCTGTTACGAGTACGGCTCTATAACCGGCCGATGCGGAAAACGCAGTGCGTACATGCGCGACGTTTTCCACCTCACTTTCAGGGAGATCGACATGATCCGCAATACGCCACCGAGTTAAGCCAGCTGAGTCGCGGACGACTCCACACCCCATATCAACCACAACTTCCAGTTTGTCTGCAGAACTGGCTGCAGTGTGCTATTCGGTTTCCCGATTGTTAAGTTAGCCATGAATCAAGGAGCTCCATGATGAAAACCCTTGCATGCCTTGTCCTCGCCAGCTGTGCGCTTGCCAGCCCAGTCGTCAGCCTCGCTCAGAGCACCGCGCCCGTCACCCGTGCGCAGGTGCGCGCGGAACTGATCCGTCTCGAGCAGGCCGGCTATCACATGGGCGACGGCGACCATACGAAGTATCCCGAGCAAATTCAGGCTGCTGAAGCGAAGATCGCTGCACAGGACAGCCAGCAGGCGGGCAACAGTGACGTTGGCGGTACGACGACCAACGGCACCGCAGCTTCCGGCAGTGTCCAGCATGTGTCGAAGCCCTCGCCATCGTCGTGCGTCGGCCCCGCAAGTTATTGCAACCTTTTCTTCGGTAATTGACCGCGAGATGGCTCGCCCGACACCGCCCCGACGATCCGGGTAACGTGCCTGGATCGTCTGGGGGCGTCCTCACCGGTGGCGTCCGAATCTTCGGACCCTGCGCAACGAATTCCAGGTGAAATGATGAACCCGCGGTCGATACGCATCGCCGGCCACATGGTGTTGACCTCGTTGACACTTTACGTCGCCAATGTATTGCTGCGCACTAACAACAGCGTTGCAGGCGCGATGTTGCTGATCCTCGGGACGTTGGTCATACATCTCCTTCGCCCCTTAATCCATTCGAGCATCGAGCCGCCTTCGATGAGCTTTCGCGTCTGGCTCAACAAATCCTCGCTGCCAACGGACTTTCAGATCGGGCAAGCATCGCTTCGTTCGCACCCGACGCCGCGGGATACGGTTCTCGACAGCTTCTCAGCCTCGGCGCTCATCAGCCGTCCGTCGAAACGGTGGTAGCCTCCCATGCATCGATTTCCACGTTCAATGCCGACAACTTGTCTCGAACGAGCCCGAGTGCGTCGCTACCGAGCAAAAGACGCGTGGGCGGATGATCCGCTGCCATGGCGGCCAGCATTGCGCGCGCCGCTTTCCTGGGATCTCCCAATTGCTTGCCGCTTTTTTCCTCGCGGGCCTGGCGGATGGGATTGAAAATATCGTCGTAATCCGAAATCGAGCGGGGGGTCCGCGTCATCGAGCGACCTGCCCAGTCAGTGCGAAATGAGCCCGGCGCCACGGCCGTCACGGCAATACCGAAGGGCTTGACCTCTTTGCCAAGCGCCTCGGAGATGCCCTCCAACGCAAACTTGCTCCCGCAGTAATAAGCGATTCCCGGCATCGTGATGTAGCCGCCCATCGATGTGATATTCAGAATGTGGCCGCGGCGGCGCTCACGCATGAACGGCAGGACGGCCTTCATCATGGCGACCGCACCAAATACATTCACATCGAACTGTCGGCGCATATCCGAGAGCGGCGATTCCTCCATGATGCCCTCGTGGCCGTAGCCGGCATTGTTGACCAGCACATCGATTGGGCCGATGCCAGCCTCGATTTCCGTCACGACGCCGTCGATCGCGTCGAAGTCGGTCACGTCGAGCACGCGTCCCCAAGCGGCATTCGCGGATACGGACTCGAATTCACGCTTTGCCTGGGCACTTCTCACCGTACCGACGACCTTGTGACCCACCGCCAGCGCTTCCTGTGCGAGCGCGCGGCCAAAGCCGCTGCTGACGCCGGTGATGAGCAGAGTTTTGCTGCTTGCCATTGAAGCTTCTCCCGAATGTCGATTGGAGAGTGCATACTAATCTGACCAGCGAGGCAAATTAAGCCGAATTCCGCTGATTTTCTTGCATAAAACTATGAACACGATACGCGCTTTGGCCCAGCATCCAGATCTATCCTCTCGAAGCCAGAAACGCATGATTGTCCTGCTACGCGCATTGGCGCCCGACGAGGGCTACAACCTGACGGCACTGCCGAGCGTCCGCATCTTGCGGTCGAACCGGGCGCTATCGCGCACGCCCGTTCTGTACGATCCCGGTATCGTGATCGTCTGCCAGGGCCGCAAGCGAGGTTATTTCGGCGACCAGCTCTACCTGTACGACGAGCGTCACTACCTGGCCGTGTCCGTGCCCGTGCCGTTCAGCATGGAGACCGACGCAACCGAGGAGCGCCCACTGCTCGCGCTGTATCTGCACCTCGATTTCGGATTGGCCGCCGAACTTGCGGAGCGGATCGACCGCGAAGGCGTGGGGGAGTGCGCACCAGCACCTCAAAGCATGATGTCGACGCCGATGGATGACGCAATGCAAGCGTCCGTGCTGCGCTTCCTCGAGGCGATGCATCGGCCACTCGAATCTGCTGTGTTGGGCGCCGGGCTGCTGCGTGAACTGTATTTCCGGGTGCTCACCGGAGCCCAGGGAGGCTCGTTGCGCGAGGCTTTGGCGATGCGAGGACAGTTCGGCCAGATAGGCCGCTCACTCCGCCTGATTCATGCAAGCTATGCGCAGCCCCTCGACGTAAGGCAACTGGCCGACGAAGCGGGTATGAGCATTCCGAGTTTCCACAGCCACTTCAAGGCAATTACGCAGGTGTCGCCGATGCAATATGTGAAGTCGACGCGCCTTCATCAGGCTCGCCTGTTAATGGTGCGCGAGGAGCTAACCGCGGAGGCGGCGGGACACGCTGTGGGTTATGCGAGCCCGTCCCAGTTCAGCAGGGAATTCAGGCGTCTGTTTGGCTTGACGCCTGCCGCAGAGGCAAAGCGTATGCGCGAGAGCTTCGCGATCCCGGCAGTATTCGCTGATACGGCTTATGTCTCGTCGCACTGAATTTGCCGCGGTTCGGTTCGATCGTAGATCAGTGATCGGACATCCACGAGTGTCTGCTAGACGGTGAGAATCATGCGCCCGCAACGTCGTCATGGAGGACGGTTACTTTTGACGAGGGAGGCTTTCAGCGCAGGTTGAAACCCGCCGCGAGTAACCGTCTTCGCTGGCCGCGGGTTGCCAGACCGCCGGCCCCGCGTCGTAATCAGGGCAGCGTTGGATCACAACCGGCACCGGTGAGCGCGATTGTTCGATGTCACGCCGATTGTCCGAAAGTTAGGGGGATACTGGGACGGCGGCCGTTTTCAAGCGGCGATGCAAACCACCGAGCCAACGGATCAACTGACTGCATGAAGGACTCGATCAACAACACACCGCTTCTCTTGACGACGAATACACAATCGCGGTCACGCGCCCAGATGGCTGTGCGTGTGTGGATGACGAAGCACGAACGCGTCGGGCCATGTGCCTGCGTGAGGGTTCGCGAAAACGTCGCAAGGCTAAAGTTCTTGCGCAGCAACGACTCGAAACTCGCGGGCAGATGCGATTGGTGGAATGACTATCGCTCGCATTCGCCGGAGTCTTCTTGAATTGAAGCCTGCGCGATAAATGCAACTCAGCTATGTCTGACTGCGCGAGAGCAGCCGCGGCCGGAGTTGTCGAGGCGCTGCGGCCGGGTCAAGCCACTTTCTCATCCACCGCGATGCAGTAACGTCGATCTCATTGAGCATGAGGCATCTGAAGCAATAAACCGGGTGGCCAGGATCAAGCGTAGCGAGATAAACGAACCCAATGTGTCGTCTTCAATAGCCGTTTTGCCTTTATTGCTGAAGAATTGTCTGGAAGCGCACAGATTCCCCCGATACGCCTCGTATGCTTTAGCGCTATAAGCGAAGCCAAAATGACAACCAGATGGCTTCTCGAGGCCCTTCGCATTCAGCAATCACATGCGGAGTGTGGCACTCAACGTCGGGGGACACCATGAGAAATCAAGCGAACAGCACCGTCGCGATTCCATCATATTTCAAGCGGGCCACGTCATCGGTGTTACCTCGATGTGCGCTGGCTCGTTACTGTTCACGCCCACTTCGATTCCCCGGCGCTAGCCGCGCCTTTGCGAAATTCAAGATCGCGTCGACCGAATCAGCGTCCAGAGCAGAGCGCAAGCTTTAGCCAACGAGGTGCTGTCGGTGACTGTTGCGTGAGCGCATACGGAGTCAAATAATGAGCCTGAAAAAAATGCAAAAGGGCGTGGTGGCCGTTGAAACCGCGCTCGTACTTCCGATCCTGCTGCTGATTGTGTTTGGGATCGTCGAGTTCGGCCTGGCGCTGTACGACCAGGCTGTCATCACCAACGCCGCCAGGGAGGGCGCGCGGGCGGGCATCGTGCTAACAAGTCCCAGGCCCACGACGACAAACATCACCAACGTGGTGACCAGCTATACGTCCTCGTACCTGATTTCGTTTGCGACGAAAAACCCGACACCGTCGGTCTCGGTGACCAACGCAGGCGGGTCGTTCGGCACCGCGTTGGCAGTCAAGGTTTCGTACACGTTCACGGGGTTGCTGCTCGGCCCCCTGATGAACCCGTTGACTGGGCCGATCACCTTGAGCTCCACGGCCACGATGAACAACGAATAAGAAGAACATCATGCGTAACATCCATACCATGCGTACTCAGCGCCGCGCAAAATCGATGAAGCAGCAAAAGGGTGCGGTGGCGATCATGGTCGCTCTGCTGCTGCTTATGCTCCTGAGCTTCGCGGCGCTCGCGATCGACATTGGCAACCTGATGCTCGCCCGCACTCAGGCACAGACTGCCGCCGACGCTGCGGCGCTTGCAGGGGCACAGTGCCTATATGCCCAAGCCAACAACCCTGGCTGCAACAACGCGAACGCCGCCAATCCGGATTGGAACGACTCGCAGACCGAGGCTGTTTCGTTCGGACCGAATAACAACGTCCAAGGGGCAGCCGTCCAACTGCATCCGTCGGATGTCACTACCGGCTATGTGAATGTCAGCAATGTCGCGGCTGGTGTATCCCAGGCAACCGTGCCGGTAGCAAGCGGAAACATCGTGCCGGCGGTCCAGGTGACGGTCCACAAGGACGGGACCGACTCTAACGGGGGCGTTCCGGTGTATCTGGCACAAGTGCTGAACATCGCGTCGCTGAAGACGAGTGCGACAGCGACTGCGGTCGTGGCTAGCCCGGGAACCGCTGAAGTTGGGGCACTGTTCCCGATTGTGATGTCGCGATGCCTCTACGACACCTACTGGAATTCGGCGACCAATTCACCCGATCTTGCTACCAGTACAACCGACCCCCAAGCGGCGAACAACGGCACACCAATTCCGCAGACGATCGGCCAACCGTACATCTTCGCGATCAGAGCGTCGTACCAGGCCGCCAATTGCAACGCAGGGCAATGGACTTCCCTCTCATCGGCGAACAGCCAGCTTGGTTCCAGCGCCATAGTCGGGTTGATGACGAGCGGAAACGCAAGTCCGATGTCTATCGGCGAACCGATCTATCTTGAAACGGGCCTAAATAGCAATGCGTTCCACAGTGTTGCAACGTGTAGTCAGATCGCGGCGGGTTCGGCGGGTAGTTGTGCCTGGGTGACCGTAGCTGTAGTGAGTAACGTCACGGGGGGACAGGGGAGTACTCCGCCGATAGTCGCATTCGGGTGCCTGCACATCCTGAACGAGACGGGCAGCGGCTCCAACGCAGTCATCACCGTTCAGATGGGCAACGATCCCAACTACTGCAAAAACAACCAGACGGACGGCATCGGGCCCGACTATGGGACGATCATGATGCCCCGGTTGGTTCAGTAGCTTTGCAATCGAGACGTCGTGGCAATCAGGGCCGACACGTTGGGGCGAACTCGGCCTTCTGGCGCGTTTATGACCGGCCAGTCACACCAACTTTTTTCTACCGTCGCGATCTGTGTTGCAAGTCGCGGCTATTCGGTCACGCTACGCCCGACGAAATTGAACCGCCTGGTCGCTTTGCGCTCATTTGCGCCCGGTTGCCAGCCTTGATTGCTGTCATTGGCCGGCTGGCGACTTTGTGGTTGGGGTCGCCAGCGAGTTGTTAACCCCGTAAGCGGGGGGGCGGGACGTCGAGCGACTGTTCGCGCTATTCGGCTGGCCCGAGGTCGACGACGCGGCGCCGCTGTCCGTGTTGGTGGCGCCAGGCGTGCCGTAGCCACTCGTTGCAGCGGCCGGCGACTGTGTGGTCGGAGTCGCCAGCGTGTTGTTGCTTTGTGCATATACGCTGCCCGACAGCGTGAGTGCGGCGACGGCCGCGATCAATGTGCTGGTTGCCTTGTTCATGACACGCGTCTCCTTGGTTGGACTGCGATTTCGACGCAAACGATGCATCCGCACCGTTTCCGTCGTGCTCGCCTAATGCCAAGTTTAGGAAAGCGATGGCTGATAGTTACGCGCATTATTCACAATGGTGAATATCGATTTTCGGCGCTAACCGGGTAACCTGACGCGCGCTGGTCCCCGATCTGAGGCTATCAGTCAACGCGCGCAAGACTGCCACTGTGGTTGCCCATCATTTCTGTTCCCGCATCCACGGCGTAAACGTGATTCCGACCAGCAATCCTTCCGGCCCGATGAAGCGACTGACCGTCTGGCCCCACGGCTCATTCCGGTTCCTGACCAGCATCCGATACCCTTGCGATTCAAGTTCCGCCGTTGCCGCCTGGACGTCGTCGACATCAAACTCGATCCAGGCTTGCGGGATGGGTACGTCGCGAGGCCACGAATCCGTGCCGAAGCACGACTGCGAGGCGTGGGAGAGCGGCCACAAGGCGAAAGAGTTTGCGCCGTTCAGACCCTCCGTATGGAGATAGCCGCCGTTCTCTTCCTTGAAGGGGATACCGAAGGCCCGACCGTAGAGATCGCGGCTTGCCTGGGCTTCAATCACAATCGGGCCAAAACCTGCGATGAACAAGGCCGTGGCTTTTGGGATCTTTTCCATGGCTTCTCCTTTGCCGCGAAAGAGCGGCGCGATGAAGAACGAACAGGTTCGCCCACGCCCATCGAACTGATCTGGCGGCGAGTTTTCCGGTACCGCGGGGCATGGCATGGTTGAGTGTAGGCTTGTTTCGGGTGGCCGGCGATGCATCGCGCGGCGCCGTGGCGCGTGCGTCGAGGCGAAACGGCGTTGGCACGCTTTACCGTTGCTTTGCAAGAATTGCAGAAATGCGCGCGGGTGCGATGCCCGGCCATCAAGCCTCGGCGTTGATGCCGTCTTGCGCGTTGTCCTCGCCGCCCCGTTCAAGCGTGCTGCGATATGCGCGCGACTGCATCTCGGCAAGCCGGCTCAGCGTACGCGACAGATCACGCGCGCCTTCGAGACCGATCAACGCGGTCTCGATCGGCTGATCGGAGGCGATGAAGAGCGCACGCTTGCGGTCGTAGAAGATGTCGATCAGCCAGACGAGGCGCTGCAGCGTATGCGGCTGCCTCAGCGCTTCCGTATGCAGACGATCGACGATCAAGCCTTGCCATTGCTCGGCGAGATCGAGGTAGTCGAGGTGCGAGCGGCTTGCGACGCACAACTGCTCGAAGTCCGCCCACAGCAGCGCGCGGCCGGCTGCCCGCGCTTCGAGCGGCCGGCCCGCCGCGCTCAGCCTGATCGGCTCGATCGCAGCGTCGCGTTCATGGCTCGTGAAGATATCGCGCAACGCGGCCTCGCTCGATGCGTCGAGCGGCGCGAAAAAGCGCGGCACCTCGGCCGCTTCGCCGCTGAAGCGGTAATCGCGCACGCCGTCGAAATGGATCACCGTGAAGCCGCGTTTGATCTGCGCGATGGTCGGCAGAAAGCGCTCGTGAAACTCGGGGTCGGGCAACAGATCGTCCGGTGCGTAGTTCGACGTCAGCACGATTCGCGTGCCCAGGTTGATCGCGGTGTCGAGAAAGCGGCCCATCAGGAACGCGTCGGCGATATCGTGCACATGAAATTCGTCGAAGCACAGCAGCTCGATACCGTCGAGCCATTGCCGCGACACGTCGCCGAGCCGGTCGTCGCCGCGCGGCGCGTGCACGAGCCGGCGGTTCATCTCGCGCAGGAACTCGTGGAAATGCAGGCGCCGTTTGCGGCATGGCGCAAGCTCGAACAGCGTATCGACGACGAGGCTCTTGCCGCGGCCCGGCAGTCCGTGACAGTAGACGCCTTGCGGCCCGAACGCGGCGGTGGACCATGCCTGCCGCGCGCGCTGCTGCGCGCCGACCAACCCGACGAGCGCGCCGATGGCCTCGCGCTGCCGCGCATCGGCAGAGATGCCGCGCGCGGTCAGTGCGCGCGCGATGCGGGTTTCGTCAAGCATGGGCAAGAGCGTCCATGCCTGATGACGCGAACGACGCGAACGACGCGAATGATGCGACTTGCGCGAATGACGCAGTGTGGGCCGCCGCGAAAACGGCGAGGATGTGTGTGAGCATGAGATAACGGCCGACGTGATGGCCTGCGGCGAAGCAGACCCAATGAGCGCGTGCACGGAGCGCGCGCCATTTTACCAGCCACGTTCTGCGTCGAACGTTGGCGCGCACACGCGTCGTCGAGCCGCTACCGCGTCATTTGTCGTGATGCCCCGGCAGCACGGCACCGAGCACCTGCTTCGCCGTTTCGACCACCACGTTGCCCTGATCGGGATCGCCCTTCATCAACGTCTCGACGAACGCCTTTGCCTGCGCGAGCGTGACGTGCGGCGGCAGCGGCGGCACGTTCGGATCGGCCTTCACCTCGATCACGACCGGGCGATTCGACGCGAGCGCGTCGTCCCAGGCGGTGGCCATCTGATCGGGATTGTCGACATAGATGCCCTTCAGACCGATCAGCTCCGCGAAGCGGTGATACGGCACGGACGGAATGTTCTGCGAGGCCTCGAACTTCGGATCGCCTTCCATCACGCGCTGCTCCCATGTGACCTGATTCAGGTCGCCATTGTTGAGCACCATGCAGATCCAGCGCGGATCGCTCCAGCCTTGCCAGTACTTCGCGACCGTGATCAGTTCGGCCATGTTGTTCATCTGCATCGCGCCGTCACCGACGAGCGCGATCACGGGCCGCTCGGGGTACGCGAACTTCGCCGCGATCGCATAGGGCACGGCCGCGCCCATCGACGCGAGCCCGCCCGACAGCGAGCACATCATGCCGCGCTGCACTTGCAGATCGCGTGCGTACCAGTTCGCGACCGAGCCCGAATCGCTGGTGACGATCGCGTTCGAGGGAATGCGCTTCGACAGCTCCCATACCGCGAGCTGCGGATTCAGGCCATCTTTCGCGGGTTCGTGCGCGCGTTTTTCCAGCGTCTTCCACCAGTCGGACACCCAGCCTTCGATGCGCTCGCCCCACAGCCGATCCTTCTTTTCCTCGAGCAGCGGCAGCAGCGCGCGCAGCGTCTCGGCGCTATCGCCGACGAGGTTCACTTCCATCGGATAACGCAGGCTCAGCATGTCGGCCTTGATGTCGATCTGCACGCCGCGCGCGTCGCCTTCCTTCGGCAGAAATTCCGAGTAGGGGAAGCCCGAGCCGATCATCAGCAACGTATCGCAATGGGTCATCATGTCGTAGCTCGGCTTCGTGCCGAGCAGGCCGATCGAACCGGTCACCCACGGCAGATCGTCGGGCAGCGCGGCCTTGCCGAGCAGCGCCTTGGCGACGCCGGCGCCGAGTTTCTCGGCGATCGCGATCACTTCGTCGGTCGCGTGCAGCGCGCCCGCGCCGACCAGGATCGCGACCTTGCGGCCCGCGTTCAGCACGTCGGCGGCCTGGCGCAATTGCTCGTCGCTCGGCACGACGCGCGGGCGCGCGTAACCGATGCCCGAATGCAGCGTGCCATGCTTGCGCCCCGGCGGCTCGTAGGAAATGTCCTGCAGATCGTTCGGCAGTATCAGCGCCGTGACCGCGCGCTCGGCGAGCGCGATGCGCACCGCGCGATCGACCAGATGACGGACCTGCGCGGGCAGCGTCGCAAAGCCGACGAACGAGCCGGCCACGTCCTTGAACATCGCGGGCAGATCGAGCTCCTGCTGATAGTGTCCGCCGATCGCCGCGCGTGCCTGCTGACCGGTAATCGCCAGCACCGGCATGTGATCCATGCGCGCGTCGTACAGCCCCGTCAGCAGATGCGATGCGCCCGGCCCCGAGGTGGCGATGCACACGCCCAACTCGCCGGTGAATTTCGCATGCGCGGAGGCCATGAACGCGGCCATTTCTTCGTGACGGACCTGAATGAATTCGATCGGGCCCGGCTGATCCGTGCTTTTGTGGCGTTTCTTCGCTTCGCTCTGCGCGCGGTTCAACGCGCCGAACACGCCGTTGATGCCGTCGCCCGGATAGCCGTAGATTCGCCGCACACCCCATGCGTGCAGCCGCCCGATGATGAAATCGCCGACGGTTTCAGCCATGATCCTCGCTCCTCGATAGCCAGTCGATGCCGCCCTGCGAAATGGGCGGCCGTCGTCGGTATCGGCGAGCAAGGCTTGTTCCTTGCGAATGGCTTGCTACCCGGTCTTGATCCTCGGCTGCGGCGCGTCGAGCGGTTCGTGGCCGAAGCGCTCGTATTGCGATATCACCTGCGCGCCGAACAGCAGCAAGGTGGCGAGCCATTCGAAGCTGAGCAGGATCACGATCGCCATCGTCAACGAGCCATAGACGACGCTGACCTGCGACAGCGTAGCGAAATACCAGACCAGCACGTGCCGCGTGATCTCCCACAACACGCCGGCCACCACGCCACCGATCAGCGCGTGTTTGAGCGACGGACGTCCCACCGGCATCACCAGATACACCGAGGTCAGCACGAAGATTTCGCCGGCGAGCCCGAACAGATACAGCATCACTCGCGAGAAGCCCCGCAACGACACGTGCAGACCGAACAGTTTGAGTCCTTCTGCGCCGATCGTGTCGAGCGCGCTCGACACGAACGTGACGATCAGCAGTCCCACGCCGAGAAACAGGATGTAGCAGTACGGCAGCAGCGCCGAGATCAGGAAGTGGCGCCGCTTCACGACGACCCGATGCACGAAGATCAGCGACATCGCGTTTTCGAGCACGGTGAACGCGAGCGAGCTGAAGAAGATCATCGTCAGCAGCAGCACCCAGCCGATTACCGCGCGATGCAGCAGGAAGTTCGACAGCTCACGCACGAGCGCGGCCGATTGTCCGGGCACGAGCCAGCGCAGCAGATGCGCAAGCGCGTCGAGCACCAGCTGCTGCGGCACCACGCGCGACAACACGATGACGATCAGGATCAGCAGCGGCACGATGGACAGCAACGCGTAGTACGCGACCGCGCCCGCGAGCAGCAGCCCCTGGTTCGCGCGAAACGCTTTCAGCGTTTGCAGCAGGAAGCGCCAGGGATGTCTGGCGATATACAGCGCTTGCTGGTCGAGCAGGATCGGCATGAGGCCTCGCGGTGCGCGCCGGGCACTGCCGGATGGCAGCCGCTCTCGACACGCCTGTGTGCTTTATATACCGTAAGCAGAAACGGGGCCATCAATGGTGCGGCATATAGTTTGCTTGGCCGCGTTCGCAAGATCGCGTTCCCTTGCCGAGGACAGCCGATGGATCAGCCGCCGCGTCAGACCGACACCGCGCCGCAAGCCAACGATCTGGTGATCGCGCGGCCGGAGGGACTGTATTGCCCGCCCGGCGATTTTTACATCGATCCGTGGCGGCCGGTCGAACGCGCGGTGATCACACATGCGCATTCCGACCACGCGCGTTTCGGTCATCAGCGCTACCTGGCCACGCGCTCGGGCGCGAGCGTGCTGCTATCGCGGCTGCCCGGCATCGCGCTGCACCCGCTCGACTACGGCGAGCCGCTGACGATTGGCGCGGCGCGCGTGTCGCTGCATCCGGCCGGGCACGTGCTCGGCTCGGCGCAGGTGCGCATCGAACACGCGGGCCGCGTGTGGGTGGCGTCGGGCGACTACAAGCTCGAAGCCGATCCGACCTGCGTCGCGTTCGAACCGGTGCGCTGCGATACGTTCATCACCGAATCGACGTTCGGTCTGCCGATCTATCGCTGGGATACGCCGCAAAGCGTGTTCGATTCGATCGATTCATGGTGGCGTCACAACGCCTCCGAAGGGCGCGCGTCGGTGCTGTTCTGCTATTCATTCGGCAAGGCGCAACGCGTGCTCGCGAGTGTCGATGCGGCGATCGGGCCGATCTTCTGCCACGGCGCGCTCGAGCCGCTCAATCGCGCGTATCGCGACGCGGGCGTGCGGCTGCCGGCGGTCGGTCTGGTCGGCGAGATTGCCGCGAAAGACAAGGGCGTATTCAAACAGGCGCTGATCGTCGCGCCGCCGTCCGCGCAGAACAGCGCGTGGCTCAAGCGCTTCGGCGACTACAGCGATGCGTTCGCGTCGGGCTGGATGCGCCTGCGCGGCGCGCGTCGCCGGCGCGGCGTCGATCGTGGCTTCGTGCTGTCGGATCACGCGGACTGGCCGGGTTTGCAAACGGCGATACGCGAGAGCGGCGCCTCCCGCGTGATCGTCACGCATGGCTCGATCGAACCGATGGTGCGCTGGCTCAACGAGCAGGGCCTGCACGCCAGCGCGTTCGAAACGCAATACGGCGACGATACCGTCGAAGCCGATGCGGCCGGCGCCGACCAAGCGCCGGCGGCGAGCGAATCATGACGGGCACCGTATGAAACGCTTCGCGGCTCTCTACACCGCGCTCGATGCGACCACGTCGACGCACGACAAGCTCGCGGCGCTGACCAGTTATTTCTCGGTGGCCGACCCCGAAGACGCGGCATGGGCGTCGTATTTCCTCGCGGGCGGCAAGCCGCGTCAACTCGTGCCGACGCGTTTGCTGACCGAAATCGCGCGCGAGCGCGCCGGCTTGCCCGAGTGGCTGTTCGAGGAGTCGTATCACGCGGTGGGCGATCTGGCCGAGACCATCGCGCATATCCTGCCGCCGGCGTCGCGCAAGTCCGAGCTGGGTCTCACGCAATGGATCGAGCAACGCATGCTGCCGCTGCGCGGCCTGCCGCCCGACGAGTTGCGCAGGCGTCTGCTCGGCTACTGGGACGAACTCGACTGGGGCGGTCGTTTCCTGCTGACCAAGCTGATCGGCGGCGGCTTTCGTGTCGGCGTCGCGCGGCAACTGGTGGTGCGTGCGCTCGCCGAAGTGGCCGGCGTCGATCACAAGCGGATCGCGCAACGAATGGTCGGCTGGACCGATTCGCAACAGAAGCCCGATGCGGCGCGCTATCTGCGTCTGATCGCGCCGCAGACCGACGACGATATGCAAGCGCACGCGCCTGAACACGATAGCGACCTCGGCCTGCCGTATCCGTTCTTTCTCGCGCATCCCTTGCAGACCGATCCGGCGACGCTCGGCGATCCCGCGCACTGGCTGATCGAGTGGAAGTGGGACGGCATACGCGCGCAACTCGTCAAACGCGGCGGCCGCGTGTGGTTGTGGTCGCGCGGCGAGGATCTGATTACCGATCGTTTTCCCGAAGTCGCGGCATTGGGCGAGTCATTACCCGATGGCCACGTGATCGATGGCGAGATTCTCGCGTGGGAGCCCGGCGCGGCAGCGCCATTGCCGTTCGCGCGGCTGCAACCGCGCATCGCGCGCAAGACGCTGACGCGCAAGATACTCGCGGATTCGCCCGCCGCGCTGCTCGCATACGATCTGCTCGAAGCAAACGGACAGGACCAGCGCATGAACCCGCTCGCTGAACGGCGCGCACGCCTCGATGCGCTGGCCAGCTCCGTCGATGGCACGCTGGCGCGTGGTCTGCTGCGCATATCGCCGCTCGTCCTTGCAGCGGACTGGACCGCGCTCGCGGCGTTGCGCGACGAGAGCCGCGCGCGCGGCGTCGAAGGTTTGATGCTCAAGGAGCGCGAGTCGATGTACGGCGTCGGTCGTACCAAGGCGTCGGGCACGTGGTGGAAATGGAAGATCGAGCCTTATGCGGTGGACGCTGTACTTGTTTACGCGCAGCGCGGTCACGGCCGTCGCGCGAGTCTTTACACGGACTACACGTTCGCGGTGTGGGACGAGGCCGACGGCGTGCGCACGTTGGTGCCGTTCGCGAAGGCCTATTCAGGGCTCACGGATGAAGAGATGCGTCGGGTCGATGCGATCGTGCGCAAGACCACCGTCGATAAATTCGGCCCCGTGCGCAGCGTGACGCCAACGCTCGTGTTCGAGATCGGCTTCGAAGGGATACAGGCGAGTTCGCGTCACAAGTCCGGCGTGGCCGTGCGTTTTCCACGCATGCTGCGCTGGCGCACGGACAAACACATCGACGACGCAGACACGCTCGCGATGTTGAAAGGGTTCATCGATAATCGTGCGGGATAACCCGCAGAGCACAAACCCCTAACATGTCGAGCATTTTTTTATCGGCATCGTCGCTTATTCTTTGTTAAGACCGCGTCATCGATTCGCGCCATCAGTGCGCAAGCGGCATGCATTGCGTGGCCCCCCAATTCGTTGAAATTACCGATAACCTGCGACGCCCCGGAACGAGGCGGATAGCACAAAGACAGAGCGTCAATCGATGTTGCGCAGCGCGCACATCGTAGGCGCCGTCATTCAAATGCCGTGATGAATGGTCACGCTGAATCCCGCATTCCAGCTGATTGAAATGCTGGAATGCGCGACGAGGCGTGCTGGCCGCGGCATCGTCCGATGCGAAGCGGGAATAACAAAAAGCTGATCGTAGTCCGGCAAAAGCAATGGGATCGAATCTTGCACGTGTGGCGCGGATGCCCTTCAGGGCCAATGTAAAAGGGCGAGAAATAATGACAGTGTTCAACGACAACGTGGACAGCAGCGACGACGTGCTCGTATGGCGGCCGATCCGCTATGCGATGGCCGCGCATCGTCGTGTGCTGGTAGTCGACGATTACCGGGAAGCGGCCGATGCGCTGCAAATGCTATTGATGGCCGACGGCTTCGAATGCCGCGCGCTCGACGATCCGTTTGCCGTGTGCGAGACCGCGCGCGAATGGCAGCCGTTCGCGGTGGTGCTCGACATCAAGATGCCTGGACTCGACGGGCTCGAACTCGCGCGGCGGCTGCGCGCGCATCCGCAGACTTCACACATGCTGCTGGTCGCGTGTACCGCGTTTGCGTCGCGCGACGATCGCGCGCTCGCGAAGGCGGCCGGCTTCGACGCGCATTGCGCCAAACCGTTGACACCCGAGCGTCTGCTGCGCGTGCTCGAATCGGCGGCGGCGTTGCATGCGGCGGAGCCATCATCTGAATCACGTTGTTAGCGAAAACTTACTGACAGTTCTGTTACTTCTGCGCGGTCGTCGCCAGAAAATCGCACTCGTCGCTCTGCGAATCCGTTTGTCATCAATCTGCCATCTATTCGCCACCGTTCTGTCCGACGCAGTTTCTTTAGCCATGCGTGTCCTGCGCGCAGGAGTTTCCTCTCGCTATTGCATGCAGGCCCACTCGTTGCTGAAAAACCGATGATGCGGCGCGCTCGTGCGCGCCGCCCATGGTCATTCGCACCGAGGGAGATCCGACATGAGCGACACGCAACGTCCGGCACCGCCGTTTCCTGAACAGCAGCAGGACCAGAGGCCCGGCCGCACGGCCGACATGAACCCGCAACCGGATCACGGCGAGAAAACCTATGAAGGATCGGGGCGTCTCGCAGGCAAGGCGGCGATCGTGACCGGCGGCGACAGCGGCATCGGCCGCGCGGTCGCGATCGCGTTCGCGCGCGAAGGCGCGGATGTGCTGATCGCCTATCTCGACGAAGACGACGATGCGCGCGAGACCGCACGCTGGGTCGAGGACGCGGGTCGCAAGGCGGTGCTGGTCGGCGGCGATATCCGCGATCGCACGCATTGCGATGCGATCGTCGACAAGGCGATCGAGGCATTCGGCCGGCTCGACGTGGTGGTCAACAACGCCGCGTATCAGATGAGCTATCCGTCGCTCGACGCGATCAGCGACGAAGAATGGGACAAGACCTTCGATACCAACATCGGCGCGATGTTCAGGATCACGCGCGCGGCGGTGCGCCACATGAAGCCGGGCGGCGCGATCATCAATACTTCGTCGATCAATGCCGATCATCCGAATCCTGGCCTGATCGCGTATGCGACCACCAAGGGCGCGATCCAGAACTTCACCGGTGGCCTCGCGCAATTGCTCGCGGAAAAGGGCATTCGCGCGAACTGCGTGGCCCCGGGACCGATCTGGACGCCGTTGATTCCATCGACGATGCCGGCAGACAAGGTCGAGCAGTTCGGCAAGCAGGTGCCGATGAAGCGGCCCGGCCAACCGGCCGAACTGGCCGCCGCGTACGTGATGCTCGCGTCGGATGAAGCGAGCTACATCTCGGGCGCGACGATTGCGGTAACGGGCGGCGCGCCGATTATTTAGGTTGTCGAACTAATGGCGGCATGGCCGCCTGCGCTCACGTACGAGGTTCGCGCAGTGGTTTTCATAACGTCATAAGGGAGAGTTCCATGAAGATCGATGTATCCGTCAAACTGGCTGCCACGCTCGTTTCAGGCTGCCTCGCGCTAGGCTTTGCGCAGGCGGGCTTCGCGCAGACCGGTACCAATCCGTCCGTGCAAAACAGCAAGTCTGCCGCGCAACCCGGCGCAAGCCAGGAAGAGTCGCGCACGCCGGATACGACCAGCGCGAACAACGCGAACGGCAATGTCGGCGAATCGGGGGGCGCCACCAATGGCGTCGCCGGCAGCGGCAATGGCCGCACCACCACCCACAAGCGCTTCAAAGGCGCGACGCCGCCGCACGCGGGTAGTGGGGCGGGGCAATAAGCGATCCGTCGAGCGCGTCGGCCTGTCTCGCGACGCGCCGGACGCCGCGGCGGCATCGCGCTCGCGCGCTGTCGCCGCTTTGCATTGGTTTGAGTTGCGTTGAGTTCCGTCGCGTGTCGCATTGCTTGCGCGATGCCTTGTGAGGAGGAAATCCGATGGCTACCCCCGATGCTGAAACCGCCCGGGCCGACGCGCCCGCGTCGCATGCATTGACGTTCGAGATCAACGGCGAGACGCGGCGCTTCGACGTCGAAGCGTGGACCTCGCTGCTCGATCTGCTGCGCGAGCATGCGCACCTGAGCGGCACCAAGAAGGGCTGCGATCACGGTCAATGCGGCGCTTGTACGGCGATCGTCAATGGCCAGCGGATCAATACCTGCCTCGCGCTCGCGGTCGTGTACGACGGCGCATCGATCACGACGATCGAAGGTCTCGCGAACGGCGACACGTTGCATCCGCTGCAGCAGGCGTTCATCGATCACGACGCGTTCCAGTGCGGCTACTGTACGCCCGGACAAATCTGCTCGGCGCACGCGATGCTCGAAGAAGGACATGCGCGCTGCGCGGACGATGTGCGCGAGCAGATGAGCGGCAATCTGTGCCGCTGCGGCGCGTATCCGAACATCGTCGCGGCGATTCTCGACGCTGCGCATTTCGGTGACGATGACGCAAGGCAAGACAGTGCGGTCGCGAATAAATCTGGAGCGCGGCCATGAACTGCTTCTCGTACACGCGCGCCGATGCGGTGCAGGATGCGCTCGAACGGCATCGTTCGGACAGGGGCGCCGCGTTCCTCGCGGGCGGCACGAATCTCGTCGACCTGCTGCGCGAAGACGTCGCGCGCCCGGCTTTGCTCGTCGACATCAACCGTTTGCCGCTCAGGCAGATCGAAGCGTCGGCGCAAGGCGGCCTGAAGATCGGCGCGCTCGTAACCAATAGCGCGCTCGCGTATGACGATACCGTCGCGACACGCTACCCGCTGCTCGCGAAAGCGATCCTGGCGGGCGCGTCGCCGCAGATTCGCAACGTCGCGACGGTCGGCGGCAATCTGCTGCAACGTACGCGCTGCTACTACTTCTACGACATTGGCACGCCGTGCAACAAGCGCGAACCCGGCAGCGGCTGTCCGGCGCTGCATGGCGTGAACCGCATTCACGCGATCCTCGGTGCGAGCGAGCACTGCATCGCCGTGCATCCGTCCGATATGTGCGTCGCGTTGGCGGCGCTCGGCGCCACCGTGCATCTGATCGGCACCGACGGCGCACGCACGCTGCCGTTCGCGGATTTTCACCGGCTGCCCGGCGATACGCCGCAGATCGACACCAACCTGCGCGACGACGAACTCGTGACCGCGATCGAACTGCCGCCGCAAGGTTTTGCCGCGCATCACGCGTACGTGAAGGTGCGCGACCGCGCATCGTATGCGTTCGCGCTGGTGTCGGCCGCGGTCGGTGTCGAACTCGATGACGAGGCGCGGATCGTCGACGCGCGTTGCGCGCTCGGCGGGGTCGCGCACAAGCCGTGGCGCGATCCCGCCGCCGAAGCCGCACTGCGCGGCGAGACGCTGAACGCGCGAACCTTGCGCGATTTCGCGGCGACGCTGCTGCGCGGTGCGCGCGCTCAGCGCGACAACGCGTTCAAGATCGAACTCGCGGCGCGCGTGATCGTGCGCGCCTTCGGCGAGGCCACACAACGTTCGTTCGAGGAGGCCGCGCGATGAACCGTGCCGAACCCTTGCCGTCGACAGGCAGCCCGAAGCCTGCCACCGGCGTGCCGCATTCGCGTGTGGACGGGCCCGTCAAAGTGACCGGCGCCGCGCAATATGCCGCCGAGTTCTGCGTCGAAGGGCTTGTGCATGGCGTCGTCGTGTCGGGCACGATCGCGGCAGGCAAGATCGTGTCGATCGATACCTCGGCCGCCGAGGCGCTGTCCGGCGTGCTGCTCGTGCTCACGCATCGCAAGCGTCCGGCGCTGCCGTCGGACGTCGACGCGTTCAAGGACATGGTCGCGCCCGGCGGCACGCCATTGAGGCCGCTGTGGGACGAGCGCGTGTGGTACAGCGGGCAGCCGGTTGCGCTGGTGGTCGCGCAATCGCTGGAACTGGCGCGCTACGCGGCGTCGCTGGTGCAGGTGCGTTACGAGGCCGGCTCGCACCAGACCGATATCGAAGCAGCGTTGACGAGCGCCGTGCCGCCGTCGGCCGAGAAGGGCGGCTTCGATCCGCCTCCGCCCGAGCGTGGCGACCCACGCAAGGCCTTGGCCGATGCAAAGGCGCGCGTGGACGCGTTCTACACGACACCACCGGAGTATCACAATCCGATGGAAATGCACGGATGCACCGTGGTGCCCGATGCGCAAGGACGCTTGACCGTCTATGAAAAGACTCAGGGCGTCGTCAATACGAAGGGCTATCTGACGCGTGTGTTCGGTTTGAAAGACGACGAAGTGCAGGTGGTGTCGCCGTTCGTCGGCGGCGCGTTCGGCTCCGGCTTGAGGCCGCAATATCATCTGGCGCTCGCGGTAATGGCCGCGCGCGAACTGAAGAAACCCGTGCGCGTCACGCTGACCCGGCAGCAGATGTTCACCTTCGCGCATCGTCCGCAAACGGTGCAGCGCGTCGCGCTCGGCGCGTCGGCGGATGGCCGCCTGCAGGCGGTGATCCACGAGGCGGTGTCGGAAACCTCGCGCTACGAGGACTACTGCGACGTGGTGGTCAACTGGGCGGGGCAGCTGTATCGATGCGACAACGTGTCGATGGGCTACAGGGTCGCGAAGCTCGACGTGCCGACACCGGCCGACATGCGCGCGCCCGGCGCGACACAAGGGCTCTTTGCGCTCGAAGTCGCGATGGACGAACTGGCCGAGGCATTGCGGATGGACCCGCTCGAATTGAGGCTCGTCAACTATGCGGAGCGCGACGCGAACAGGAATCTGCCGTTTTCGAGCAAGGCGCTGCGCGACTGCTATCGGGAAGGCGCGGCCCGCTTCGGCTGGGCGGGGCGGCCGCTCGAGGCGCGCGCACGCCGCGACGGCAACGAGTCGGTCGGCTGGGGCATGGCGACCGGTGTGTGGGACGCGATGCAGAACGAAGCGGCCGCACGCGCGGTGTTGACGCCCGATGGCCGCGTCAGCGTGTCGAGTTCGACCGCCGATATCGGCACCGGAACCTACACCGCGATGACGCAGATCGCCGCCGATGCGCTCGGCGTGCCGCTCGGCGACGTCAGCTTCGAACTCGGCGACACCCGGCTGCCGAAGGCGCCGATCGAGGGCGGATCGTGGACGGTGTCGTCGGTGGGCAGCGCAGTCGATGCCGCGTGTACGCGCCTGCACAACCGTCTGGTTGAACTGGCGCGCGAACATGGTGGCACACGGTTCGCGTCGGCGACCCGCGAACACGTGCGGCGCGAGCGCAACCGGCTCGTGTGCGGCCCACACGAGGACGACTCGATCGCGATTGCGACGCTGTTGCAGCGCGCCGGGCTGGACGAACTCGAAGAGCAGGCCAGCGTGAAGCCGCACGAAAAGCAGCAGGCGTATTCGATGGGCACGCATTCGGCGGTGTTCGCCGAAGTGCGCGTCGACGACGCGCTCGGCACTGTGCGGGTGACGCGCGTGGTCAGCGCGGTCGCGGCGGGACGCATCGTCAATCCGAAGACGGCGGGCAATCAGGTCGCGGGCGGCGTCGTGTGGGGCATCAGCATGGCGCTGCACGAGCACGGGCAGTTCGATCACGCGCTAGGACGCCAGATGAATCACAACCTCGCCGAATATCATATGCCGGTGAATGCCGACATTCACGAGATCGACGTGCTGTTCGTCGACGAGCGCGATGACATCGTCAATCCGCTCGGCGTCAAAGGTGTCGGCGAAATCGGCGTGGTGGGCGTGGCCGCGGCAGTGTGCAACGCTATCTGGCATGCGACCGGCAAACGCATCCGCGATTTGCCCATTACGCCCGACAAGCTGCTCGGCTGACTACGCCCCTGAACGCCTGTGCATGGATGGCCCGTTGCCGCGTCGATCGATTCGACGCGGCAACGCCGCGCTCAATTCGCGTACTTGAACTCCGGCAACGCCTCGAGCGATTTCTTCGTCGCCTCGGGCAGCACGACGCGCCGGTTGTCGATCTGCAGATCGTTGAACGGCACGGCGACCAGATGCTTGCCCATGCCGAGAAAGCCGCCGACCGACAGGATCGCATACGTGGTGCGCTCGGTGCCCGGCGACACGATCAGATCATCGAGCGTGCCGATGTTGTCCTTGTTGCGGTTGTACACGTCCGCGCCCGACAGCTTCGACGCGCGATAGCCGCTCGCGAGCTGCACGACGTCCGTGCGTTTTTCGGTGATCGCCTGCGGCGCGCCTTGCGCGAACGCGCTGCCGCACGTGCCCAACGCGGAAATCAGCGTAATGGCGGCGAGAAGCGATGCGGAAGCGGCCAGCGGTGTGATCTTCGTGTTGCGCATCATCTGTGTTCTCCCGGTTTGGTGTCGTGCGTTTCGACGGCGCGCAATGCGTGCGCCTTGCCGGTATGCTGCAAATCTCATGCCGCGACTTTGGGCTGAGGGAAAGCGAGGGGATCAGGCCCATAAGTTGCTACACGCACCGGCGCGCTGCTTGCGCGCGGTGCAATGTCCGCGCGCGGGCCTCGAATGCCTACACTGGAACAATCAGCAGCAAAGAACACGTGGAAAGGCAGTTGAAAAAAACACATGCATGACCCTGAGATACCAACCTCCTTGCAGCCACTGAGAACACCTATGTCATCCCCAGCCAGCTACTCGACGCGCATTGCCGAAGGCACGCCTTTTCCGCTCGGCGCGACATGGAACGGCAGTGGCGTCAACTTCGCGTTGTTCTCCGCGCACGCAACCAAAGTCGAACTGTGTCTGTTCGATGAAACTGGCCAACACGAACTCGAACGGATCGAGCTGCCCGAATACACCGACGAGGTATGGCATGTGTTCGTACCGAATCTGAAACCGGGTGCCGTCTATGGATATCGCGTGCATGGTCCCTACGAGCCCGAAAACGGGCATCGCTTCAATCCGAACAAGCTGCTGCTCGATCCATATGCGAAGGCGCACATCGGCGAGCTTATATGGGCGCCGGAAATCTTCGGCTATACGCTCGGCTCGGAAGAGCTCGACCTGTCATTCGATGAACGCGATAGCGCGCCTTTCGTGCCGAAGTGCAAGGTGGTCGACGCGAATTTTTCGTGGAGCCATCCGGAGCGCAACGCGCTGCCGTGGGAGCGCGTGATTCTCTACGAGACGCACGTGCGCGGCTACACGAAACGTCATCCGCGGGTGCCCGAGCGTTTGCGCGGCACGTTCGCGGGTCTGGCGCAGCAGCCGGTGCTCGATCATATCCGCAGCCTTGGCGTGACCTCGGTCGAGCTGATGCCGATCCAGACTTTCGTCAACGACAGCCATCTGCTCGACAAGGGTCTCACGAACTACTGGGGTTACAACACGATCGGCTTTTTCGCGGCCGATCCGCGCTTTTTCGCGTCATCGACCGAGTCGGTCGGCGAATTCAAGGAGATGGTCGACCGCTTTCACCAGGCCGATCTCGAAGTGATACTCGACGTCGTGTACAACCACACGGCCGAAGGCAACGAACGCGGCCCGACGGTCTCGTTCAAGGGCATCGACAACGCGTCGTACTACCGGCTGATGCCCGACGAGCCGCGCTACTACATCAACGACACCGGCACCGGCAATACGCTGAACCTGTCACATCCGCGCGTGCTGCAGATGGTGACCGACAGCCTGCGCTACTGGGTCACCGAAATGAAAGTGGACGGCTTCCGCTTCGATCTCGCGACGATCCTCGGCCGCGAAGATCACGGTTTCGACGAGGGCGGCGGCTTTCTCGACAGCTGCCGCCAGGACCCGGTCCTCTCCAGCATCCGGCTGATCGCCGAGCCGTGGGATTGCGGCCCCGGCGGCTATCAGGTGGGCGGTTTTCCGCCGGGCTGGGCCGAATGGAACGATCGCTTCCGCGACACCGCGCGGGCGTACTGGAAGGGCGACGAGGGCACCGCCGCCGATCTCGCGACGCGCGTCACCGCGTCGGGCGACAAGTTCAATCATCGCGGCCGGCGGCCGTGGGCAAGCGTGAACTTCATCGCCGCGCACGACGGCTTCACGCTGAACGATCTGGTCTCGTACAACGACAAGCACAACGAGGCAAACGGCGAGGACAACCGCGACGGCCATTCGGACAACAAGTCGTGGAACATGGGCGTCGAAGGACCGACCGACGACGCCGACCTCCGCCAGCAACGCGAGCGCCAGAAGCGCAATCTCCTCGCGACGCTGCTGCTGTCGCAGGGCACGCCGATGATCCTCGCCGGCGACGAATTCGGCCGCACGCAGCAGGGCAACAACAACGCATATTGCCAGGACAACGAGATCAGCTGGGTCGATTGGGATGCGATCGACGACGACGGCCGCGCGCTGACCGAGTTCGTGCGCAATCTGACCACGCTGCGCCACCGTTTGCCGGTGCTGAGGCGCGGCCGTTTTCTGACTGGCGAATACAACGAGACGCTCGACGTGACCGACACGCGCTGGCTATCGCCGGACGGCACCGACATCACGGGCGAGCAGTGGGCCGATCCGGCGATGCGCTGCTTCGGCCTCGTGATCGACGGCCGTGCGCAGGCGAGCGGCATTCGCCGTCTCGCGTCCGACGCGACCTTGCTGCTGGTGCTGAACGCGTATCACGACGTCGTCAACTTCACGCTGCCCGACATTCCCGAGGGCGATCTGTGGACCTGCCTCGTCGACACCAACATGCCGGTGCGCGCCGAGCTGCCGCAATTCAGCGCGGGCGATGCCTACCAGGTGACCGGCCGCTCGCTGCTGCTGTTCGCGCTCGAAGCGCCGAGCCGCGCGACGCAGCGCGTGTTCGACCGCCTCGAAGAGCAGTTGACTTCCGACGAAGGCGACTCCGCGCCAGGCTAGTGCAGGCTGGCGAGCGACGCCAGCCCCGTCGCAAAAGCGGGCCGCAGCACAGGTACAAGGTTTGCTCCCGCTGTTGTTGACGATACGCACGCGTCTGCGATCTTCGCCACGGCAGGCGCGCGCACGCAAACGGCCAAGCTGGAGTGAACAAATGGAACAGGAACCGAGCGTCGAGGAGCAGATCCGCACGCGCGCCTACTATCTGTGGGAGCAGGCGGCCGAGCCGAAGGGCACGCCCGAGCAATACTGGGAGCAGGCCCGCAGTGAGATCGAGAAGGAGGCACCACCGGTCGAGAGCGGGCCGGTGTCGGGCGATTCGATGAAATAGGTATTGCTCAACAGGATTGAGTAATAGGACTCCGAGCCGGCGAACCGCGTGCGGCTCAGGGACCGTTTTTCCATGCCCGATCTTCGCTCCGCAACATGAACGACACACCCGAGCCGCGCGGCACGAGTGCCGCCTCGCGCCGCGTGCCGTCGCATCGATGCGACGCGAACGGTGATCGCGCAGCCCCAGTTCGAGGATGGCCGATAGGTGGTATTCCTGAGCGATCGTTGCTGATGCGTCCCGGCATCGCGGCTTGTTATCCGCCTATTGACCGGCGGGCTTGTCGTGCCCGCCCTTCGACTTGTCCTGCTCCGGCTCGATCTTCGTGGTGCCGCCCGTCGAAGGCGGGTCGCTAGCCGGGAAGCTGTCTTCGACCTGCGTGTCGATCTGCTGCTCGCTCTTTTCCGAGTGCGGATGCTTTTCCTTGTTTGTCGTCATGGTGGCTCCTTGCTCCAGGTTGAACGTCAAGACATCGGATCGCGCGGGTCCACGTGCGCATCGTCACGACGCCGCCGCTTCCGGCGCGCCGATGATCGCGAGCGCGTCGGCCCGCGACAGCCCGCCGCGCATCGCGTCGGAAAGCCGCGCGGTCAGCGCTTCGCGCTCGCAGGCGAACACCGCGTCGACGTGGCCGTCGCGCACGTACAGCGCGATGAACTGGTGACGATCGAAGTCGCCATCGACGACGATCTCATCCCACTCGCTCGCGTAGCCGAGGTATTCGAAGTTCTTGCCGTAGTGATAGGTCCAGAAGAACGGCACGTCGGCATAGCGATTGCGCAAACCGCACATGTTCTGCGCGGCGATGCGCGCATGCTGCTGCGCGACGCGCCAATGCTCGATACGCACCGGCTCCTGGTTCTCATGCAGCGTGAACACGGCGATATCGCCGGCCGCATACAGACCGCACGCGGCGTTCATGCCGGCATTGACGACCACGCCGCCGTCCTTCTGCAATGGCAGTCCTTCGACAAACCCCGTAGCCGGCGCAACCCCCGTGCCCAGCAGCACGACATCGGCCGCGATGGCCTCGCCGCCGGCGAGCATCACCGTATGCACATTGCCTTCCTCGCCCTCGAGCGAGGCGACCTTGGCGTCGAGATAAAACTTCACGCCATTGCTTTCGTGCAGCGCGCGAAACATCTGGCCCGCGCGCTCGCCGAACTGCTTCGCGAACGGCACCTTGTCGCGCGAAATCACGGTGACGGGCACGCCGTGCTTGCGCAACGCGGACGCGACTTCGAGGCCGATGAAGCTGCTGCCGAGAATCGCGACGCGGGTTTGCGATGCATCGTCGCCGAGCGCGTCGATCAACGCGGCAGCATCGTCGAGGTGTCGAAGCACATGCACGCCGCCGAGTTCGCAGCCGGGCATGTCGGGCACTTTCGGCACGCTGCCGGTCGCGAGCAGCGCGGTGTCGTATTTCAGCGGCTCGATGCTCTGCTCGCTACCACCCGCGCCGGCTTCGAAATGGATCGTGTGCGCAGGCACGTCGAGCCGCGCGACCTTCGCGACGATGCGCTCGATGCCGTGCGTGTGCAGCCAGTCGGGCGGCAGCAGCGGCGGCACGTCGGCGGGCGTCATTTCAAACGAGGGGACGAATTTGCTCAGCGAGGTGCGGTCATAGGGTGCGTGCGCTTCGTCGCCGATCAGCGTGATGCGGCCCTCGAAGCCGAACTCGCGTAACGCGGCACAGGCAGCGGCGCCGGCCGCGCCCGCGCCGATTACCACGTAGTGCTTGTCTTGCGCGGTGGCATCGGGCGGGGATGTGTGCGCTGCCGGTGCCGCCGCTGCGATTTTTTCCGCCGACACGAGCACGTCGTCGCCATCGAGCGTGACCGGGTAGCGATCGAGCGGCAGCAGCGCGGGCGGCTCGAGCACGTTGCCGGTGGCGACGTCGAACGTACCCTTGTGCCATGGGCAGATGATGCGGCCGTGGCACAGCGCGCCCTCTTCGAGCGGGCCCCCGGCATGCGGGCAATCAGGCGAGTACGCCCGCACGGTGTCGCCATCGCGCACCAGCAGAATCGGCGTGCCGTCCACGATCACGCGCACCGCGCGGTCCGCTGGCAATTCCGAGAGCCGCGCGACGCGGCGGGCAGTCGTGGACATGGTGAGGCCTCGCGCAAGAAAGAGCTCGCGCAGCGCACGCAAACGCGTCGCGAGCGGTGACGGAAGTACGCTTGCCATCAAGCAGCGATAAGGCAGCAATCGTCGTGCCCGGACGCGTCGGCGGAGTGATGCCGTGAAGCTGCTTGGGAAGATAGGCCGAGTTGCGGTAAATTTCGAGACAGGGGAATTAGCGCGCGAACAGCGGCGTGCGAATTCACAGGCAATGCCTTCCCTGACCGTATGCAACTTTCATGGAGCAGGTGACCGTGCAGCGTGCAGAACGTGTCGCAGTCGATGTGCCGATGCCGTCACGCAACTTCGCGGCGACGCGGCGCATGCTGCTGATCTTGCTGGCCGTGTCGATCGTGTTTCCGTTGGCCTGCCTCGTGGGCTATGGCTACTTCGACTACCAGCGCCGCATCTCCGATGCGAACGATATGATCGACCGCATCGCGCGCGTGGCGCAGGAGCAGGCCATCAAGGTGCTGGATTTGAACCGGCAGATGGCCTCGCGCGTGATCGAGCTGCTCGGCAATTCCGACGACGCGCAGATCCGCGCGCGCGAGCGCGAATTGCACGAGCGTCTGCAGAGCATCGGCGGCGACTATCCGCAGGTGGCGTCGATCTCACTGCTCGGCGTGAACGGCCAGTTACTTGCGTCGAGCCTCGCGTATCCGGCGCCGGCAGTGACGATCGGCTTGCGCGACGACTTTCTCGCCGCGAAGGCGATGCGTCCGCAGCCGTATTTCTCGCTGCCGATGTTCGGCACGCTGTCGAAGGTCGACGTGTTCACGACCGCGATCGCCCGCATGGGTACGGACGGTCAGTTTCTCGGCGCGGTCACGGTGGCGCTGCGCAACGAATATTTTTCGCGCTTCTATCGCGAGCTGACCAACGGCGATCCGTCGCTCGCGCTCGCGCTGTACCGGCAGGACGGCAATCTGCTGGTGCGCTATCCGCCGTGGCCGGCCGGCGCGCGGCCGTCGATACACAGCGCGTTCATGTCCGCGTTGCGCGACAAACAGCTGTTCGGGCACGTGCGTCTGAATTCGACCGTCGACGGTGTCGAGCGGCTGCTCGCGTTTCGCCGTGTCGGCGACTATCCGTTGTATGTGATGAGCGCGTACGCGACGTCGTCGATCGTGGCGGCGTGGCGCACGCACTTTCTGTTGATTGCGGCGCTGACGGCGGTGCCCTGCATCGCGATCTGGGGGCTCGTGCTGTATTCGCTGCGTCAGCTCGAGGCGGAGCGGCGCGCGTGGGAGCGGTGGCAGGGCGAGGTCGCGATGCGTCTGTCGGCCGAGGCGTCGAGCCGGCAACTGCAGCGCATGGGCGCGCTCGGCAATCTGGTCGCGAATGTCGCGCACGATTTCAACAACCTGCTGATGGTGGTGTCGGCGAACATCGAGCTCGCGCGCCTCAAGCATTACAACGATCTCGAGAAGGAAGTGCATGCGGTCGAGCGTGCCACCGCCACGGCCGAAGCGCTGACGCGGCGTCTGTTGAGCGTCGCGCGCAAGCAGCCGCTGAAGCAGGAGCCCGTCGAGCTTGCGCGCTGGCTGCCGGCCGCCGTGCCGCTGATCAACGCGGCGCTCGGCGACACGATCGAACTGGCGTTGCGCATCCCGGAGAACCTGTGGCAGGTGCTCGTCGATCCGACCGATCTCGAGTTCGCGATCGTGAACATCGCGATGAACGCGCGCGATGCGATGCCGCGTGGCGGACGCTTCGTGATCCGCTGCCAGAACAATCGGCTGGTCAGCAGCGATACGCTGCTGCCGGACGGCGAGTACGTGCTGATCGCCTGTTCCGACGACGGCGAAGGGATGCCCGAATCGGTCGCGCGACGCGCGTTCGAGCCGCTGTTCACGACCAAGCTGCGCGGCTCGGGCACCGGCCTCGGGCTCGCCCAGGTGCTGTCGATGTCCGAGCAGGCCGGCGGCACCGCGAAGATCGACAGCGTGCTGGGCAGCGGCACGACGGTGCGGATGTTTTTGCCGCGCTATCGTGAGGGCGCCGCGCTGGCCGGCGCCGATGCGCGCCAGCCGCTGCCGACCGCGGCCGGGGCCGTGCTGCTCGTCGAGGACAACGAGGACGTCGCGGCCGGCGTGACCGCGGTGCTCGAAACCTTCGGCTGCGAAGTGCATCACGAGCCGACCGCCGACCAGGCGTTCGACGTGCTGAGCGCCGGCGAGCGCTTCGAGCTCGTGCTGTCGGACATCCAGATGCCGGGCAAGCTGAACGGTATCGACCTGGCGGAGAAGATCCGCAGCGCGTGGCCGTCGCAGAAGATCGCGCTGATGACCGGTTACGCCGACGAGCTCGACCGCGCGCGTCGGCTCGGCATTGCGATACTCGCGAAGCCGTTCAATATCGACGAACTGCATGCGCTGGTGGCTTGCGGCACCTGAAGCCGCGGCACCGTTCGTCTATCGCGTCCATGGGCTTTTCCTGGCGTGCTGTGCTGCGGCACAGCCCTTGCTGAAAAGAGCGCGAGGTTTGCGCGTCCGGTCACCGCGCGCCCACTTCCTTTCGACACTCTCGACACCGAGGAGAATCGCCATGAAGATCAGACACGCAGTGCTCGTTTCCATCTTGCTCACGGCTTCGTCGCTCGCAATGGCCCAAGGCGCCGGCGGTGGCGCAGGCGGCGGGGGGCCGGCCGGCAACGACCCGAACACCAACGCCGCGACCTCGACACGCGAGGGCGGCGATGCGGGCGCGACCGGGGAGACCACGCCTTCGACTCACCATCACATGAAGAAGCATTCGAAGTCGAAGAAGCCCATGACCGACTCGACGAATACGCCGGGCGCCGACGCGAGCAGCGATACGAAGGGGCAGTAAGCGCAGCGTGTCAAGGCAGAAGGGCGGCTGGAGTCGCGCGTCGGGTGTGACCCGGCGTGTCGGCTCCCACCGTTTTGTTCATAAACGTGATTACTGGCGATTCGCAATCGCTCGCCAGCGGTCAATCCTTTTCCATCTCCGCGTCGTACTTGCCGAGCGCGGCCGCGCCGTTCAGACGCGCGCGCTTGAGCAACGCCTGCTGCGCTTCCTTCACGTTGGCCGGCTGTCCGCGCCACGCATTCAACGGCGGCTCCTGCAACGCGCGCCCGTACGAAAAGCTCAGATTCCACGGCAGCGCGCCGAGCCGGTTCATCGCACTGAGATTGGCGGTAGCCTCCTCGGGCGACTGTCCGCCCGACAGGAACACGAGACCGGGAACCGAAGAGGGCACCGTACGCATCAGCACGCGCACGGTTGCCGCCGCGATATGCGCCGTGCTCGACTGCTGCTGATGCTCGGAGCCGGCCAGCACCATGCTCGGCTTCAGCACGATATGTTCGAGCACCACGCGATGCCGATGCAGCGCATGAAACACCTCGTGCAATACGGCCTCGGTGACTTCGGCGCAACGCTCGATCGTGTGATCGCCGTCCATCAACACCTCGGGTTCGACGATCGGCACGATGCCGGCTTCCTGGCTGATCGCCGCGTAGCGCGCGAGCGAATCGGCGTTCGCCTCGATCGCGAGCCGGCTCGGCAGGCTCGCCGTGATGTTGTAGACCGCGCGCCACTTCGCGAAGCGCGCGCCTTGCCGCTTGTAATCGGCGAAGCGTTTGGCGAGACCGTCGAGGCCCTCGGTGATCTCGTCGCCGGGAGCGAGCGCGAGCGGCACCTTGCCGAGGTCGACCTTGATGCCGGGCACGATGCCGTTTGCCGCGGCCGCCTGCGGGAACGGCGTGCCGTCGTCGGCTTTCTGGCCGAGCGTTTCTTCGTAGAGGATCACGCCGCTCACGAACTCGCCGAGGCCGGGCGTCGTCAGGAGCAGGTTGCGATACGCGCGACGGTTTTCCTCGGTCGATTCGAGGCCGATCGTCTTGAAGCGTTTGGCGATGGTCGGGCCGCTTTCGTCGGCGGCGAGAAGACCCTTGCCCGGTTGAACCATCGCCTTGACGGTGGCTTGCAGCTCGCTACGGGTGTCCATGAGGTGTGCTCCCTTGGGTAGGCTCCGTTCGATGCGGTGTGCGGAGAAGTGCCGGTGACAGTTTCCTTTGCGTGACGAGTGGGTGCGAAGGCGGACTTCATTCGCCGAGCAGATGCAACACGATATCGCGCGGCTGCGGGTGACGCCGATGTTCGAACAGATACAGCCCCTGCCATGTGCCGAGCACCATCCTTCCATGCTCGACGGGCACGGACAGCTGCACCTGGGTGAGCGCCGTGCGCAGATGCGCGGGCATGTCGTCGGGGCCTTCGGTGTCGTGCTCGTAGCGCGTGTCGTCCTCGGGCGCGAGGGTCTCGAAGTAGCGCTGCAGATCTCGCCGCACGGACGGATCGGCATTCTCCTGAATCAGCAGCGACGCCGACGTGTGCCGGCAAAACAGCGTCAGCAGACCGGTACGGATGTCCGTCTCGTCGACGAAGCGGCGCGCGTCGTCGGTAACTTCGACGAGGCCGCGGCCGCGGGCCTGGACACTCAGATGATGGATGACCTGGCGCATGACGGAGCTCGAATCTCAGAGCGACGCGAACGCGTCGTCGATATCCTCGGCGCTGCGTGGCCGCACCACGCGCGCGACCTCGGCGCCGTCGCGCATCAGCACGAGCGTCGGCCACAGTTTGACCTTGAACGAGCGGCCGAGCGGGCGGCCCGGGCCGTCCTCGATCTTCAGATGCCGCAGGCCCGCGTGCGGCGCGAGCGCCTGGCGGATCGATGCCTGCGCGCCCTGGCAATAGCCGCACCAGTCGGTGCCGAATTCGACGACGGTGACGCCGGGCAGCGAGTCCAGCTCGGCGCGGGTCGGTCCTTTCGGGGAATAAGCTGTCGGCGAGGTCATGCGTGCTCCGCTGCTGATCGTGATCTGCCAAGGGTAGCAGCTATGTCGCGGATCGTCAGCGCAGCCGGCCGTATGCTGCCGATGCGCGCGGTGTCGCCGCGGCATGTTAAAAAGCGGTGCGCGCGTGCTCGACCGATCGACGCGCCGCGTCATCGCACGGAACCTCGCAAAACATGAACACACGAATCTATCTGCAACATCCGCAACACCAAGACGCTATCGCGGTCGCGACCGGCTTCAGCTGGGGCGCGTGCCTGCTCGGCTTCATCTGGGCGCTGTCGAAGAGAATGTGGTTCGCCGCGTTCGTGATGCTAGGCATCAACGTGATCCTGCTCGGCATCGGTCTGTGGGGCGAGACGGCCGATCTGATCGGCTTCGTGCTGTCGATCGTGTTCGCGTTCGCATGCGGCGCGTATGGCAACCGGTGGCACCGCTGGACGCTCGAACAGCGCGGCTACGTCGTGGTGTGATGCGTTCGCGCTGGAGCGGGGATTGCTGCGCGCAGGAATGTGATCGAAGCTGAGTTCAATCCGTCATGGAGGCGTTTCATGTTCATTGCATCGGCAGTCGCTGGTCTTTCCGCTGCTCGGCTTTCGACGCGCGGCGCGCGGGCGGCCGCGCTGGCTGCATCGTTGGTCATGTTGGCCATCGCGCCGCTCGCGCACGGCGCCGACGCGGCGCCCCCCGCCACGATTGCGGCCACCCCAGCCACGGCAGCCTCCGCCCCCGCCGACGACACCTTCCTGCTGACGATCTTCCTGCGCCACGACGAATCGAAGCCGCTGCCGAAAATCAACGCTCAACTGCGCGAGCAGGGCTTCTTCAAGACCTTCCCGCCGCCAGGCATCGAAGTCGTGTCGTGGTACGTGATGATGGGCATCGGGCAGGTCGTGACGCTGCGCGTGCCCGCGAGCCGGTTGCGCGAAGTGAACCGCGCGATCGAATCGACCGCGTGGGGCGGCTATCACACCGAGTTCTATCCGACCTACGACTACAAGGCGCAGGCGCAGCAAATGCGCGCAACTGAGGGCAAGTAGCGTTGAGCGTGCCAGCAGCTTGCCGCTAACGGCACGCATCGGCACGCATCGGCACGCATCGGCACGCATCGGCACGCATCGGCACGGCGCGGCGCGAGTCGCCGGATGCATCCGCGCACGCCTCACGGATTTGGGACAGCTCTTAGCGGGTTTACGCGAGCCGCGCTCCGGGTCGATAATGCCCCGGTCGTTCCGGCCCCCTGCCTGCGACGCCTAACGTGCCTTCGAGCGCTTCGCTGCATATCGAGGCCCGCTCCACCTGACCCACCGCCCCGTGTTGAAAACTGCGCGTTTTTTCGACCTGCTTCGCATTCCTGGCTTCAAGCCGCTCGCCGCCGCCACCCTGATGCTCGGTGTGGCGATGTCCTTCACCGCACCGTATCTGTCTCTGTTCGGCATCGAACGCGCCGGCATGACGCCGTTCCGGCTCGGCGTATTCATGACGCTGATCGCCGCGAGCGGCGTGCTCGCGAGCACGGTGGCGGGGCGCTGGAGCGACCGGAGCGGGCGGCATCGACCGTTATTGCTGGCGGCGCTCATCGCAGCCGCGCTCGGCTACCTGTGTCTGTGCGTGGTGCGCGATTACCGGCTGCTGCTCGTGGTCGGCATCGTGTTCATCGGCGCGGGCGGTTCGGCGATTTCGATGGTGTTCTCGTTCAGCCGCGCGGCGCTGCCGGTGCCCGACCCTGCCGAGCGCGTGTTCGCGAGCGCGACGCTGCGTACGATCCTCTCGGCCGCATGGGTGTTCGGGCCGGCGGTCGGCGCGCTGGTGCTCGCCGCGACGAGCTTCACCGGACTCTTCCTGTTCGCGGCCGCCAGCTTCGCGACCTGCGGCTTCATCGTCTGGCGCATGCAGGAGCCGCAGAGCCATCTCGGCGATCACACGGTCGAGGACACCGCGTCGGAGCCGTCCGCGTCGATCACGGTGCCGCCGCTGAGGCAGCCCGGCGAGGACGCGCACGAAACGCTGCCGGTCGCGTCGGCGAACGACATCCTGCGCTCGGTGACCGCGCTGACCTTGCTCGGCCTCGCCGCGAACGCGACGATGATCGTACTGCCGCTGTACATCGTGCATGGGCTCAACGGCACGCATCTCGACGTGTCCGTGATGCTCGGTCTCGGCGCGCTGACCGAGATCCCGATGATGCTCGCGCTCGGCGCGAAGTCGTCGTCGCTGCACAAGCCGAACTGGCTTGCCGCTTGCGCGGCCGTGCATGCGGTGTACTTCGTCGCGATGTCGCTGGCCGGCAACGTCAGCGTGCTGATCCCGATGCAGATGCTGAACGCGTTCGTGGTCGCCGTGACCTCGTGCCTCGGCATGACCTACGTGCAGGATCTGATGCCGCATTCGCCCGGGCGCGCGACCGCGCTGTTCTTCAATGCGGCGCGGGTCGGCTCGATCCTGTCGGGCGTGCTGTCGGGGCTGCTCGTGCAGGCTTTCAGCTATCGCGGCACGTTCCTGTTCTGCGGACTGCTGGGGCTGTGCGCGCTGGTGCTGTTCGCGGTGCCCGGCTATCGCTATCCGCTGATGTGGCGCGCGGTCAAGCGCGTCGCGGCCGAGCAATACGCGAAGCTGGCCGCCCGCCGCGGCACGCGCGTGCCCGAGCGTAGCGAATGACACGTGAGCCCGCCGCGTTCGCTTTCGTGCGGATGCGGCGCGCCTCCAGTTGCGTGGAACTTTGAGCCGCGCTGCGCCTCTGCAAAAAAGTGTGGCTTGCTTCGATACATGCGGCGTAGCTCGCGACACAGCGTCTATGCTTAAGGGCAGCCACGCCGCCGCGACACGACGACCGGAAAATCGGGCAGCGCAACGCAGCATCTTTCGGAGCGAGCCATGCAGCTAGGCATGATTGGATTGGGACGAATGGGCGCCGACATGGTGCGGCGCCTGACCAGGGGAGCTCAGCAGTGCATCGTCTACGACGTGCAGCCGGCGGCGGTCGACAGGCTGAAGCAGGAAGGCGTGGCCGGCGCGAGCTCGCTCGAAGACCTCGTCGCGAAGCTCGACAAGCCGCGCGCCGTGTGGCTGATGGTGCCCGCCGCCGTGGTCGACGCGACGCTCGACAAGCTCGTGCCGCTGCTCGAGCCGGGCGATGTCGTGATCGACGGCGGCAACTCCTACTACCACGACGACATCCGCCGCGGCCAGCAACTCGGCGCGCGCCAGCTTCATTACGTGGACGTCGGCACGAGCGGCGGCGTCGCGGGGCGCGAGCGCGGCTACTGCCTGATGATCGGCGGCGAGGCTGAGGTCGTCAAACGGCTCGAACCGATCTTCTCGACGTTGGCGCCCGGCGTGGGCACGCAGAGCGCGACACCGGGCCGCGCGGCGGGCGCGAGCACCGCTGAGCAGGGCTTTCTGCATTGCGGCCCGCAAGGCGCGGGGCATTTCGTCAAGATGGTTCATAACGGCATCGAGTATGGGCTGATGGCCGCCTACGCCGAGGGTCTGAACGTGCTGCGCCACGCCGACGCCGGCCGGCACGCGCGCGAGGCCGATGCGGAGACGTCGCCGCTGCGCCGTCCCGAGCTGTATCAGTACGATCTGAATCTCGCGGATATCGCCGAGGTCTGGCGGCGCGGCAGCGTGATCGGCTCGTGGCTGCTCGACCTGATCGCCGGCTCGCTCGCCGGCGACACCGAACTGAAAGGCTACGCGGGCCGCGTATCGGATTCGGGCGAGGGGCGCTGGACCGTCACGGCGGCCATCGACGAAGGTGTGCCGACGCCGGTGCTCAGCGCGGCGCTGTTCGCGCGCTTCAGTTCACGCGGAGAAGCCGATTTCGCGAATCGCGTGCTGTCGGCGATGCGGCACGATTTCGGCGGCCACGCGGAAAAACCCGTTGCGCCGGACGGCGGGCTGAAGTAGCCGAGGCCATCCACGCGTGCGCTATCACGCCGATTCGCCGAACCATCCCGCCGAACTTGCCACAAGGAACCGCGATGCCAGTCACCTCCGCCACGCCGCACGACGTCGTGTTTCTGTTCGATTGCGACAACACGCTGCTCGACAACGATCACGTGCTGCAGGATCTGCGCGCGCACATGATGGGCCAGTTCGGCGAAGAGAACAGTGCGCGCTATTGGGAAATCTTCGAGAACCTGCGCACCGAACTCGGTTACGCCGACTACCTCGGCGCGCTGCAGCGCTACCGGACCGAGCATCCACGCGACACTCGCCTGCTGTTGATGTCGTCGTTCCTGATCGAGTATCCGTTTGCGAACCGGCTCTATCCGGGTGCGCTCGACGCGCTGCGGCATCTCGGCAAGCACGGGCCGACGGTGATCCTGTCGGATGGCGACGTCGTGTTCCAGCCGCGCAAGATTTCGCGCTCGGGCTTGTGGGACGAAGTCGACGGGCGCGTGCTGATCTACATCCACAAGGAGTTGATGCTCGACCAGGTGATGGAATGCTATCCGGCGCGCCATTACGTGATGGTCGACGACAAGCTGCGAATTCTGAGCGCGATGAAGAAGGCATGGGGCGCGGAGCTGACCACCGTGTTTCCGCGCCAGGGACACTATGCGTTCGATGCGAAGGAGATCGCGAGCAATCCGCCCGCGGACGTGACGGTCGGGCGGATCGGCGAGTTGGCGGAGATCGACGTGCAAACGCTGTTGCGTAGCGCGAAGGGCAACTAGGCGGCGCCGCGCGCGTGGTGCGGGCGCCGTTTCATGGGTGACATCGCGGGCTCACGCGCCCAGCGCTTTCAGGCGCGCCTGGGTATCGGCCGCGCCCATCCGTGCGGCGGCATCGGCCGCGCTGACGCCGTTCGCGTCGCGCGCATGCGGGTCCGCGCCGTGCGCAAGCAGCAGATCGACGATCGCGGTGCGGTTGAACATCGCCGCGATCATCAGCGCGGTACGGCCATCGGGCGATGCGCCTTCGACGTCGGCGCCATGCACGAGCAAGGTTTCGATCACCTTGTCGAAGCCCTTGAACGCGGCGCCCGCGATCGGCGTCTGGCCCGCGTCGTTGCGCAGGTTCGCATCGGCGCCCCGGTCGAGCAGCGTGCGCACCGCGTCGACGTGGCCGTGGTAGCTCGCGAGCATCAGCAGGCTGTCGCCGCGCTCGTTGCGCAAATTCGGCGGCACGCCTTTCTCGATGACGGCCGCGAGCATCGTCGCATCGCCGCGCCGCGCGAGGTCGAAGACTTCGCGCGCGAGCGCCTGCAATTCGGGATCGGGTTGCGATGCGGGCGGGTTGTCGGTGTGGTCGGTCAAGGCACTCTCCTTGCGATGAATGAGCGGCGTGTTGCCAATGCCGCGCCCGGTCTTTCAGCGAGCATACACATTCCGTGGCGCTCGCGTTCGCACGCTGGCAGCCGCGCCGCTGTGCTAGACGTGGTCGAACAGCTTGACCAGCAGCCCGAATATGCCGATCGGTATGGCGACCGCGAGGCATGTGAACACGAGCGTAAGGACCAGGACCACGAGCACTTTCAGCGCACTGGGAGATGTCGACATGGCGGCCATTGACCTGAGACAGGAAATCACGACAAGAAAGCAGACAGCGCAAGGAGTTGCAGCACGAATGCCACATTCAGCGCGACATACTGCGAGTGGTAGAAAGCATTCGCCCCCGTTTGAGCAGCTTAGTACATTCGACTCGCACCGCCCGGCTTCGTTTCGAGTGCGCTGCATCATCCGCCAACCAGCCTGACAGTTCTTTCGAGGAGTGACGCCATGGCCGAAGCAACCTCGCATCCCACCCCACCGCAAGTTCTGGACCCCGATACGCTGCGCAACCTCGATCGCTACTGGCGCGCATGCAATTACCTGTCGGTGGGCATGATCTATCTGCGCGACAACCCGTTGCTGCGCAAACCGCTGAAGGCCGAGCACATCAAGAACCGGCTGCTCGGCCACTGGGGCTCCGACGCCGGCCAGAGCTTCGTGCTCGTGCATCTGAACCGGCTGATCCGCAAACACGATCTCGACGTGATCTTTCTGTCCGGCCCCGGTCACGGCGCCCCCGCGAGCCTCGCGCACTGCTACCTGGAAGGCCACTACTCGGAAATTTATCCGGACCGCAGCGAGGACGAAGCCGGTATGCGGCGCTTTTTCCGGCAATTCTCGTTCCCGGGCGGCATCGGTTCGCATTGCACGCCCGAAACGCCGGGCTCGATTCACGAAGGGGGCGAACTCGGCTACAGCCTGTCGCACGGCTACGGCGCGGCGTTCGACAACCCCGAGCTGATCGTCACCGTGATGATCGGCGACGGCGAAGCGGAAACCGGCCCGCTCGCCACGTCGTGGCATTCGAACAAATTCCTGAACCCGATCCGCGACGGCGCGGTGCTGCCGGTGCTGCATCTGAACGGCTACAAGATCGCCAACCCGACGCTGCTCGCGCGCATTCCGCGTGAGGAACTCGAAGCATTGATGGTCGGCTACGGGCACAAGCCGTATTTCGTCGAAGGCGACGATCCCGACACGATGCATCAGCAGATGGCCGCGACGCTCGAACAATGCATCGACGAAATTCGCGCGATCCAGCAGCATGCGCGGCAGAACAACGACACCACGCGCCCGCGCTGGCCGATGATCGTGCTGCGCTCGCCGAAGGGCTGGACCGGGCCGAAGGAAGTCGACGGTCACAAGGTGGAAGGCTCGTGGCGCTCGCATCAGGTGCCGGTGGCCGATGCGGTGAGCAATCGCAAGAGTCTGCAGATCGTCGAGGATTGGCTGCGCAGCTACGGCCCCGAAACGCTGTTCGACGCGAACGGCCGGCTCGTCGAAGAACTGCGCGCGCTCGCGCCCGAGGGCGCGCGCCGCATCAGCGCGAATCCGCACGCGAACGGCGGACTGTTGTGCAAGATGCTCGACATGCCGCCGTTCCGCGACTACGCGGTGGCCGTGAAGAAACCGGCGGCGGCGTATACGTCGCCGACCGCGGTGCTCGGCACGTTCCTGCGCGACGTGATGCGCAACAACATGTCGAACTTCCGGCTGTTCGGTCCCGACGAAACTTCGAGCAACAAGCTGCACGCGGTCTATGAAGCGTCGGGCAAGACCTGGCTCGCCGCGCTCGAACCGGGCGACGCCGACGGCGGCGAACTGTCGCCCGATGGCCGCGTGATGGAAATGCTCAGCGAGCACACGCTCGAAGGCTGGTTGGAAGGCTATGCGCTGACCGGCCGTCACGGACTCTTCGCGACCTACGAAGCGTTCGTGCACGTGATCGACTCGATGTTCAACCAGCACGCGAAGTGGCTCGAAAAAGCCAAGCGCGAGCTCGGCTGGCGGCAGCCGGTGCCGTCGCTCAATCTGCTGATCACGTCGATCGTGTGGCGCCAGGATCACAACGGTTTCACGCACCAGGACCCCGGTTTTCTCGACGTGGTCACGAACAAGAGCCCGGACGTCGTGCGCATCTATCTGCCGCCCGACGCGAACTGTCTGCTGAGCGTCGCCGATCACTGCCTGCGCTCGCGCGACTACGTGAACGTGATCGTGTCCGACAAGCAGCCGCATCTGGACTATCTCGACATGGACGCGGCCGTCACGCATTGCACCAAGGGCATCGGCATCTGGGACTGGGCGTCGACCGATCAGGGCGTCGAGCCGGACGTCGTGATCGCGTGCGCGGGCGACATCGCGACGATGGAAGCGCTCGCCGCCGTGCAGATCCTGAAGGAGCGCTGCCCGACGCTGAAGATCCGCTTCGTCAACGTGGTCGATCTGTTCCGCCTGATGCCCGAGCATGCGCATCCGCATGGGCTGTCCGACCGCGATTTCGATTCGCTGTTTACGACCAGCAAGCCGGTGATCTTCAACTTCCACTCGTATGCGGCGCTCGTGCACAAGCTCACGTACAACCGTCAGAATCACGGAAACATGCACGTGCATGGCTATGACGAGAAGGGCAACATCAATACCCCGCTCGAACTCGCGATCATCAACGGCGTCGACCGCTTCACGCTGGCGATCGATGCGATCGATCGCGTGCCGTCGCTGCGCGGCGTCGGCGATCATACGAAGGAGTGGCTGCGCGGGCAGATCATCGAGCATCTCGCGTATGCGCACGAGGAAGGGATCGACAAGGAGGAAATCCGCAACTGGACGTGGAAAGGCTGAGCGAGGAGGCGCCATGCACGACCACGATCAGGAACGGACGATCCTCGTGCTGAACAGCGGGTCGTCATCGCTGAAGTTCGGGCTGTTCGCCCACTCGGCCAACGACGAAACACTGTTGCTCGAAGGCGCGGCCGAAGGCATCGGCCGCGACGACGGCCGCCTGCGGATCAGAGCGGCCGATGGCCGCGTGCTGTTGCAGCAGGAGCACTTGCTCCAATCGCAGACCGAGGCGTTGCAGGCGCTCTCGCAGGTGCTCGTGCAACAGCATCATGCGCGGCCCTCGGCGGTGGGGCATCGCGTCGTGCATGGCGGTCCGCATCTGCGCACGCACCAGCTCATCACCGACGACGTGCGCCGTCAGTTGCGCGACGCGCTGCACTTCGCGCCGCTACATATCCCGCCGGCACTCGCGCTCATCGATGAAGCCGCGCAGATCTTCGCCGACGCGCCGCACTATGCGTGCTTCGACACCGCGTTTCACGCGACGCTGCCGCCGCGTGCGGCGCAACTCGCGTTACCGGGCCGTTACGCGGACGCTGGTGTGATCCGCTATGGCTTTCATGGACTGTCGTACGAATCGCTGGTCATGCAGCTCGGTGCGGCGTTGCCGTCGCGAGCGGTGTTCGCGCATCTCGGCAATGGGGCGAGCCTGTGCGCGCTGCTCGACGGCCGCTCGGTCGATACGTCGATGGGCCTGACGCCGACCGGCGGCATCCCGATGGGCACGCGCTGCGGTGACCTCGATCCGGGCGTGCTGCTGTATCTGCTGCGCGCGGAACGCCTCGACGCCGATGCGCTGGAAGCGCTGCTCAATCGCCGCAGCGGGCTGGCCGGTTACGCGGACGGCGAAAGCGACATGCAAGTGCTAGAAAAACGCGCGGCGGCCGGCGACGCGCGGGCGTCGCTCGCGCTCGATGCCTTTGCGACCGCGGTGCGCAAGACGATCGGCGGGTATGCGGCACTGCTTGGCGGCATCGATCTGCTCGTGTTTACCGGCGGGATCGGCGAGCACAGCGCCGAGGTTCGGCGGCGCGTATGCGATGGGCTTGCGTTTCTTGGGCTCGTCGAAAACGACCCGGCGGGCAAGGTGAGGGTGTTGCACACCGAGGAGGAAAGGCAGATCGCGCGGCATTGCCGGCAACTGCTGCAAGCGGGCGGGAGCTGACTCGCTTGACTGAGGTCAGTCCTTGCGGACGACGGTCCGGTCCGCGACTGAGGTGACGCCGAACAGACGCGTCACGTCTTCGAGCATCGCGGCGCGCTGTGCTTCGCGCTGAAGCTCGCCCGACAGCGTGATGCGCCCCCGCGCGACCTTCACGCGCACGGCGCGCGGCGGCACGGCCGAATCCCACGCGAGACGGCGAGCTGCTTCGGCGGCGATCTGCGCGTCGGTCAGGCGGGCAGATTCGCTCGCTCTCGAGCTTGTGGACCGCATGGCGTCTCCGCGAAACAGAATGTCGATCAACTCACACTAGCAGATGTGGCGGGTTTTGCCGGCGTGCGCGCTTCGCCGGCAGCGCAGATTCGCTCGCCGCGCCGGGCTCGCCACGTTTATCATAGTGCCCACCTGACAGAACGCGCCGTCCAGCCGCGAACGGCGCGCGCATCTTCCACGAGACCTCGCAATCCCATGAATTCGACTCCCGACGCTCCTTCCCGACCCTCGCTGCGCGCGCTGACCGCGCTCGAAGGACGTGTTCTCGGCGTGCTCGTCGAAAAACAGCACACGGTACCCGACAGTTATCCGTTGTCGCTGAACGCGCTGACGCTCGGCTGCAATCAGAAGACCGGCCGCGCGCCGGTGATGAGCGCGACCGAGGCCGAGGTACTGACCGCCGTCGACGGCCTGAAACGCCTGAGCCTCGTGTTCGAGGGCAGCAGCAGCCGCGTGCCGCGCTTCGAGCACAACATGAGCCGCGTGCTCGGGCTGCCGGGACAGTCGATCGCGCTGCTGACCACGCTGCTGCTGCGCGGCGCGCAAACGGCCGCCGAATTGCGCCTGAACAGCGCGCGCCTGCATGGCTTCGCCGATATTTCGTCGGTCGAGGCGTTCCTCGACGAGCTGGCCGCGAACGATCCGCCTCGCGTCGTCCGGCTGCCGCGCATGGCGGGCGAGCGTGAGAATCGCTGGATGCATCTGTTGTGCGGCGAGGTCAGCATCACCGAAGCCGCGCAGTCCGCGCTCGCCGAGGACGACAGCGTGCCGCTGTCGGCATTCGAGGCGCTGAAGGCCGAGCAGAAGCGTCTCGCCGATGAAGTCAGCCGTCTGCAGGCCGTCGTGCGGCGCATGGCGACCGAGCTGGGTATCAGCGCGGACGATCTGTGATCTGAAACGGAAACGAAAGCGAAGGCGCGCCCGGCCGCCTGTTTCACGCATCACGCCGACGCGGCCTGTCCGCCAGCAACGTGCGCTGCGTGCGATAGAAGATCCGCGGCGGCACGTTCGGCGAGTCTTCGGCGAGACGGTCGAGCTCGGTACGGATCCCGGTGAGGTAGTGCGCTTCGCGCGCATCGGCGTCGCCGGCAAACACCGCTTCGAGCCGCCGACGCACCGCGCCATAGCGCGCACCGGCCGCGCGATGCTTCTCGGCACGCTCCGCATAGCGCAGGAACGTCTGCAACGCGGCCGACATCGCCGCCGCCACGCTGACGAGCCCAACGACTATCCGCATCTCGATCGACACCGGCGGCGCGCTCAACGACGCGAACACCGCCGTGCCGACGAACGCGGTCAGCGCGGTCACGAGCCAGCCCATGCCGCGCTCGCGCGCCGACAGCAGATCCGCCATGTCGTAATGGCTCATCTGCGATTCGCGCGCGCGGCGAATCCATTTCAACAGCAGCTCGGTTTCGTCGACGGGCGGCTCGTAGGCGGGCAGGGTCGTCATCGTTCAGCGTTCGGCACGCGCATCAATCGTAGGAAAACGAGCTGCCGAACTTCTCGATTCGCTCCAGCGCCATGCCCGAGCCGCGTACGACGCAGGTCAGCGGCGCCTCTGCAACGAACACCGGCAGGCCGGTTTCCTCGGCGAGCAGACGGTCGAGGTCGCGCAGCAGCGCGCCGCCACCCGCGAGCGTGATGCCGCGCTCGGCGATGTCCGCGCCGAGTTCCGGTGGCGTCTGTTCCAGTGCGATCTTCACCGACGACACGATCTGATTCAGCGGATCGGTCAGCGCTTCGAGGATCTCGTTGCTCGACACCGTGAAGCTGCGCGGAATGCCCTCGGACATGTTGCGGCCTTTGACTTCCATCTCCATGACCTCGGAGCCCGGAAACGCGGAGCCGATTTCCTTCTTGATCGCCTCGGCGGTCTGCTCGCCGATCAGCATGCCGTAGTTGCGGCGGATGTAGTTGACGATGGCGTCGTCGAACTTGTCGCCGCCGACGCGTACCGAGCCTTTGTACACAATGCCGCCGAGCGAGATCACGCCGACCTCGGTGGTGCCGCCGCCGATATCGACGACCATCGAACCGGTTGCATCCGACACCGGCAGGCCGGCGCCCGTCGCCGCGGCCATCGGTTCCTCGATCAGATAGACCTGCGAGGCGCCCGCGCTATGCGCGGCCTCCTTGATCGCGCGGCGCTCGACCTGGGTCGAACCGCACGGCACGCAGATGATGATGCGCGGCGATGGCGCAAACAGCCGCGACTCGTGCGCCATCTGGATGAAGCGCTTGATCATCTGCTGGGTGATGTTGAAATCGGCGATCACGCCGTCTTTCATTGGGCGGATCGCCTCGATGTTGCCCGGTACCTTGCCGAGCATCTGCTTCGCTTCGCGGCCCACGGCGAGGATGATCTTCTTGCCGTTCGGCCCGCCTTCCTGGCGGATCGACACGACCGACGGCTCGTCGAGAACGATGCCCTTGCCGCGCATGTAGATCAGCGTGTTCGACGTACCGAGGTCGATTGCCAGGTCGTTGGAAAAGTAGCCGCGCAGAAAACCGAACATGCGTATTCCTGTCTTTGCGAAGGCGGGCGCGTGAGCGCCGCCGGGAGCTTGTCGGGGTCTGCCGCTTGCACGCGGCGGGCGGCCAGAGCGGCCGCGCGACAGCAAGAATAGCAGTTTATCGACGGGCGCGGCCGCACTATCGTCCGCTATCTGCCGCTCGCCGGCCCCAGCCGCGCCGCGATCGTGCGGCATGCCGCAAGCAGCGGCTCGATGTAAGTGGCTTGCACATCGTCGCGTCGGCGGAAGGTCGGCATGCTGATGCTCACGCAGCCGGCCGCGCGGCCGTCCGGGCCGCGAATCGCGGCGCCGTAGCAGCAAATCGATACTTCGTTCTCCTCGCGGTCTTCCGCGTAGCCGCGTTGCGCGGTCGCGTCGAGCTCGCGGCGCACGGCGTCGAGGTCGGTCAGCGTGTGCTCGGTGAAACGCTCGAGCGGCGCGTTCTTCAGCAGCGCCTCGCGCTCGGCCACGCTGAGTGTCGCCAGATACGCCTTGCCGACCGAGCTCGACGTCAGCGACACGCGCGTGCCGATGCGCGATGCCATACGCACCGCGTGCGGGCTTTCGAGCTTTTCGATGTAGACCATCTCGCCCTGGCTGGGCACCGCGAGGTGGATCGTCTCCGATGTGAAGTCGCGCAACGCCATCAACGCATCGACGGCCGCGAGCCGCAGGTCCGAGCGCTCCCAGCTATGGCTCGCAAGGTTGATCAGGCGCGGTCCGAGGCCGAAGGTGTTGCCGCTGCCGCTCGCGACGATCAGCCCTTCAGCCTGCAAAGCCGCGACGATGCGATGGACGGTCGGGCGCGGATAGCCGCTCGCCGCGCTAAGCTTTGCGACGTTGGGCGGCGTTGGCGCATCGGCGATCAGTTGCAGCACAGCGATGAACTTCGAGAACGCGGCCGCGCCGGCGACGGCCTTGGAGTCGGCGTGCCCGACAGCGTCATGGCCGGCGGCGCCGGCGTGGGAACGGGGTTTGGAAGCGGAACTCGACATCACACGGAGGCAGGGCAGAGCAGGGGTACGCAATTATGCCTTTATCGATGGCGTCGAACGACGGCGCCGCCGCTTCACGCGCCGACCCGATCACGCGACGAGATATCCGCCGTCGACCGGCACGATTGCGCCCGTCATGAACGACGCCGCCGGCGAGCACAGGAACACCGCGACCTGCGCGACTTCCTCCGGCGTGCCCCAGCGACGCAGCGGCGTACGTTCCAGAATCGCCAGCGAGCGTCCATCGTCGTCCTGCAACGCCTGCGTGAGCGGCGTTGCGATCCAGCCCGGCGCAACCGCATTGACGCGAATGCCGTCGGCGGCATAGGCGATCGCGAGCGACTTCGTTAGCTGCGCCACCGCGCCCTTGCTCGCGCTATAAGCGGGCACGAGACCGCCGCCGAAAAAACTCAGCATCGACGCCGTATTGACGATGCAGCCCGCCGACGCCTTCAACGAGTCGCGCGCGGCGGCGCACACGCGCATCGTGCCGTTCAGGTTGATATCCATCACGCGTTCGAACACGTCGAGCCGATGTTCTTCGACGCGGCTGATCACGCCGGCGCAGTTGACCACGATGTCGAGACGCTCGAACGCGTTCACCGCGGCCGTGACGGCGTTGCCCGAGCGGACATCCAGCGTGACGCGCGCAATCTCGCGATTGAGCGTATCGGGCGTGCCTTCGGGCAGCGGCAAACCAGCCGCCACCGTGTGCGCGCCAAGCTGCGCGAGCGTGTTGGCGATCGCCGCGCCGATACCGGACAAGCCGCCGGTCACGAGCGCGGTCTTGCCTTCGAGGAGCTGGTTCTGGAACGTCATGGGAGAAGCCGCCTCAGGTGGGTTGGGTCTCGATCGAGCTCGCGAGCGGCGCGGGCGCCACTTCCTGGACGACGAACAGATAGACGAGCGCCGCCGCGAACGCGACGGCCGCGCTGATCAGCAGCGCGTTGACGAACGAATGCGTCCGATCGACGACGATGCCGGTGATCACCGGCGCGAACGAGCCGCCCAGATAGCCCCCGAAGTTCTGCATGCTGCCGAGCGACGCCACCAGATGTCGCGGCGCGGCGACGCTGACGAGCGCCCATGCGCTGCCGCTCGACAGGTTCACGAACAGCATCGCGAGCGACACGTAGACGATCGCGAGCGTCGTGCTCGGTGTGTAGGCGGCCGGCACCGTGAATGCGGCCGCGCCGACGAGACCGACGCACAGTGGCCACTTGCGGCTGCGGATCGGCGCCATGCCGCGCTTCAACAGATAGTCGGCGATCACGCCGCTGCTCGCCATGCCGATCGTGCCGAACACATACGGAATCGCGACGAGCCAGCCGGTGTGCGCGATGCTCAGATGACGCTCACGCTCCAGATAGCCGGGCAGCCACGTCAGATAGAGCCACACCATGTAGATCACGCCCATGAAGCCGAAGATCATGCCCCACGTGTTGCGCAGCTTGAACAGCGCGCCCCATTCGGACCAGCTGAGGCCCTGCGGGTTCTCCTGGCCGGTCGCGCCTTCGTTCAGATGCGCGGTTTCTTCTTCGGTCAGCACGATTTCGCTGCGATTGCGATAGACGAGGTACCACGCGAGGGCGACGACAACGCCGAGCACGCCCATGATGACGAACATCGTTCGCCATCCGAAGGAAAGCATCAGCACCGTGAGCAGCGGCGGTGCGATCATCGGCGCAATGGTGGATGACGAGATGAAGGTGCCGATCGGCGTGCCGCGCTCGCGTACCGCGAACCATTCGCTGACGACTTTCGCGCCGGCCGGAAACAGCGGCGCCTCGGCGATGCCGAGCACGACGCGCGCCGTGAGGAAGTGATTGAGCGTCTGGATGAAGCCGCCCGCGACCTGGGCGATCGACCACACGAGCATGCCGAGGCCGAGCATCACGCGCGATCCGAAACGGTCCAGCAGCGCGCCGACCGGCAACTGCGCGAACGCATACGACAACGAGAACGCGGACAGCAGCAGCCCCATCTGCGAAGCGGACAGATGCAATTCCTCGCTGACCAGATGATTCGCGATCGACAGCGTGCTGCGGTCGAGATAATTGACGATGCCCGCCACCGTCAGAAAGACGACGGCGACCACCTGGATACGTTTCAGACGCTGCGACTTCTGAAGCATGTTTGTCTCCTGCGCAATGGGTCCTGCTGTGTGGGAATGGTGTTGCCGTGCCTGTCGGTATTGCGGTGTCCTGGCCGTTGGTTCCGTCGGGGGCTTGCGCGGCGTTTTACCGGACGAACTGCTCGACGTAGTCTTCGCCGAGGCCCACCGCCGCGTAGTGCTTGCGGCACATGTCGATCTTCGTGAATACGTCTTCGTAACCGGTGTAGTTCCCGTACGGATCGCAATAGAACATCACGCCGTTGACCTGGAAGTACGTGATCATTTCCTCGACGTCCTCGGGCACATATAACGTATGCGTTTCGCCCGGCGGCTCGTACACGTAGCTGCCTTCGGTCGCGACCCAGTCATGCTCGAGATAACGCCAGCGGCCCTTGAGCACCATGCCGTGCACGGCCTGCGGATGACGATGCCGGCTCAACACACCCGAGCGGCGTACGCGCAGCAGATTCATCCAGTATCCCTGCGACGCATTCAGGCACAGTGGGCGGAACGACACGTTTTCTGCCTGCGGAACCCACACCCGTTCGTCGGTCGGAATCGCGAAGGGCACGACGATTTCCGTTTGCGCTTCCTTCGGGAACGGTAGCTGGTACGGTGTCAGGTCGGATTGATTGGCCTCTGGCATGGGAAATTCCTCGCGCAGTGTGCAGAAAAAAGCAATGTCCACATTGTGGATACAAAGTCCACAATGTGGTTATTATCGGAGCCGCTTTGGGCGGGGTCAATCCTGGGGAAATTACTGGTCAGGCACGATAAAGCGACGCCGCACTCATTCTCGAACCGCGCGAAAGATGCACGTGTTGCTATCTCATAAAAGCCGCACGACACGCAAAAAGCGCCTAAAGCAAGGCCTGCGCGCGCATTCTGATCGAACACCATCTTTAAGTCTGCTTTAAGTGGAGGCCACTACATTACGCATCCACCACGTAACCCTCCGCAAGACTCCCTGACTATGACCACCAAAAACTATTGGCGCGGTAGCGCCGCGATCTGCGTCGTCCTCGCAATCGGCGGCGCGTATGCGCTCAGCCATCGCAATGCCGATGCGTCGGTGAACGACGCGCAGGGCCCGACGTCGTCGCTGCACGCGGCGGCGGATATCGTCGGCTCGCGCTCGTCGGCACCGGACTTCTCCAGCATCGTGACGCGCTATGGCCCGGCGGTCGTGCATATCGGCGTGAAAGAAGCCGCGTCGGTCGACGAGAACGGTCAACCCAAGAGCGGCGGCGAAGCGCTCGGCTCGGGTTTCATCATCAGCCAGGACGGGTACATCCTGACCAACAATCACGTCGTCGACGGCGCGACCAGCGTGACCGTGAAGCTCACCGACGGCCGCGAATTCCACGCGCGCGTGATCGGCAAGGACAAGGCCACCGACGTCGCCGTCGTCAAGATCGACGCGACCAATCTGCCGACCGTGAAGATCGGCAACCCGGACAGCAGCAAGGTCGGCGAATGGGTCGTGGCGATCGGCTCGCCCTACGGCTTCGACAGCACGGTGACCTCGGGCATCATCAGCGCGAAATCGCGCTCGTTCTCCGACGATAGCCCGATCCCGTTCATCCAGACCGACGTGCCGGTCAACCCGGGCAACTCGGGCGGTCCGCTGTTCAACCTGAACGGCGAAGTGATCGGCATCAACTCGATGATCTACTCGCGCACCGGCGGCTTCCAGGGACTGTCGTTCGCCATCCCGATCGACGCGGCGATGCACGTGAAGGACCAGCTCGTGAGTACCGGTCACGTGAGCCGCGGCCGCATCGGCGTGGGCGTGCAGCCGCTCAGCGCCGACAAGGCCAAGGCGCTCGGCCTCGACTCGACGGGCGGCGCACTGGTCGGCTCGGTTGATCCGAATGGTCCCGCGCACGCAGCCGGTCTGCGCCAGGGCGACGTGATCGTCGGCGTGAACGGCAAGCATATTGGTAATACGACCGAATTGATCGGTCAGGTCGCGCAACTCTCGCCGGGCAGCAAAGCGACGATCAGCGTGTGGCGCACCGGCGGCGAAAGCAAGCTGGCGGTGACGGTGGGCGCGCAGCAAGCGTCGGACATGGCGTCGGCCGCGCCACGCGAAGAGCAGCAGGAACAACCGCAGCAGCAAAACCGTCCGCGTCTCGGCGTCGCCGTGCGTGCGCTGACTCAGGACGAACAGCAGCAAGCGCAACTGCCGGGCGGCGTGGTGGTGCAGCAGTCCACCGGTCCGGCCGCCGAAGCCGGCATTCAGGCGGGCGACATCATCGTTGCCGTCGACGGCAAGGTGATTCACGGCGTCGAGCAGCTGCGCCGCATGATCGCTCAGGCGGACGACAGCGTGTCTGTCACCGTGGTGCGCGATGGTGAACAAGCATCGGTCGACGTAACGCTTGGCTGATGAGTAGAACCCGCCGGTGCAATGCCGGCGGCGGGCACGACGCGCTGCTGTGGCGCGCGTGCCTCAGTTGGACGGGTGGAGCCCCTCAGCGTGAGACGTGCTTTGCGTGACGTTCCGCGGCTCGTCGGGCCCGCCTCCCAATGCGACGTAAAGCGACACCCCGTTCTGCAAGGCCGTCGCCCGAAGCTGGATCAGCTGCTGCTCGGCGGCAAACTGATTGCGTCGCGCATCCACCACCTCGAGATAGATCGAGATCCCGTTTTCGTAGCGCAGCTCCGCCGTTTCGGCGAGTTGCCGCTGCGCCTGCACCGCCTGTTCCTGCGCCGCGATCTGTTCCTTGTAGCGTTGTCGCGCGACCAATGCGTCGGACACTTCACGAAACGCGTTCTGCACCGTGCGCTGATAATCGGCGACCAGTTCGTCGCGTCGCGCGCGCGCCTGCGATAGTTGCGCCTGGCGCTGTCCCGCATCGAAGATCGGCATGCCGACCAGCGCGCCGAACGACCACGCCTGCTTGGCCGGCACGAACAGATCGCCGAGTTCGGGCGACACATATCCGAAGCTGCCCGTCAGCGCGATGCGTGGAAAAAAGTCCGCGCGAGCGGCGCCGATGTCGGCATTGGCTGCGCGTAGTTGCTGCTCGGCCTGCTGGATGTCCGGCCGGTCGATCAGCAGTGCGGAGGGCAGGCCCGCATCGAGCTCGCGGAACTGCGCGGCGTCGGCGATCGGCGGCGCCGGCGGTAGCGACCCGCTGAGCGGCCCGCCGATCAGCACCTCGAGCAGATGGCGCTGCTGCGCGGTGGTCCGTTGCAGCTCGGCCAGCTGCGTCTGCGCCTGCGTGACCAGAATGGCCGCCTGGTCGTAATCGACCATCGACGTGACGCCCGCGTCGAGTCGCATCTTCGCGACTTCCAGCGCGTAGCGCCGACTGTCGAGCGTCTGTTGTGCAAGCTCGATGCCTTCCTCGCCCGAGCGGATCGCGTAGTAGTTCGACGCGACATTGCCGATCAGCGACAAACGGAACGCGTGCTGCGCGTCGACAGTGGCCAGATATCGACGCCGCGCGGCTTCGCTGGTGTTGCGCACGCGCCCCCAGAAGTCGAGTTCGAACGACGTCACTGCGGCCTGCACGTTGTACTGGTTGAACTGGACCGAGATGTCCGTGTTGTCGAACTCGGGATCGATCGAACCGAGTGGCGCCCTGGTGCGGGTCGCACCCGCGTTCGCATTGACCTGCGGCAAACGCGCGGCGTTCTGGATGCGATAAAACGCGCGCGCCTGCTCGATGCGCGCGATCGACGCGGCGAGATCGCGGTTGTGCTCGAGCGCCGCCTCGATCAGCAGCTTCAGTTGCGGATCGGCGAAGAAGGTCTGCCAGTCGACTTCGCTTGCCAGATGCGCGGCGGCCGGATTGGCGGTCTCCGTCGTGTCGAAACGATCTGCGATCGGCAATTGGGGCTGCTGATAGTTCGGCGCAAAGTTGCAGGCGGCGAGCGAGCAGCAGAAGAGGGGCAGCACGAGGCGCACATGAAGGCATTTACGCATCGCGCTGCCCTCCACCCGAATCGCGCGGCATGGCCGTCGGCAGATCGTCATCGTCGAGATCGATGCTGCGTTTCTTGCGGCTCAGCCAGCGTCGCGCGGCGACATAGAACAGCGGCGTAAAGAAGATGCCGAACATCGTCGCGGTCAGCATGCTGCCCATCACGCCGGTGCCGACCGCGCGGCGGCTCGCCGCGCCCGCGCCGGTCGCGAGCACGAGCGGCAGCATGCCCAACACGAACGTGACGCTCGTCATCAGAATCGGGCGCAGACGCTGCTGTGCGCCGCTTTTGGCGGCGGCTAGCGCGTCCCTTCCTTCGGATTCCTCCTTGATCGCAAATTCGACGATCAGAATGGCGTTCTTCGCGGCAAGGCCGATGATCGTCACGAGGCCGATGTTGAAATACACGTCCGCGGACAGTCCACGCAGCATCGTCAACAGTACCGCGCCAATCACGCCGAACGGGATGATCAGCAACACCGCGACCGGAATCGCCCAGCTCTCGTACAGCGCCGCGAGCAACAGGAACACGACCACGAGCGACAGCCCGAGCAGCATGCCGATCTGGCCGCTCGCCTGTTTTTCCTCGAGCGCGGTGCCGGTCCATTCATAACTCAGGTTGCCGGTCAACACGTGCGACGCGATGCGCTCCATCTCGGCGATCGCCGCGCCGCTCGAACGGCCGGGCGCGGCCTGACCCGACAGTGTCGCGGACGGAAAGCCGTTATAGCGTTCGAGCTGCTGCGGTCCGGAAATCCAGCGCACGCGCGTGAACGCCGAGAACGGCACCATCTCGCCGCGGTTATTGCGCAAGCGCAGCGAAGTCACGTCCTCGGCACGCATGCGTAGCTCGGCGTCCGCCTGCAACAGCACGCGCAGCACGTTGCCCTCGAACACGAAGTCGTTCACGTAGTTCGAGCCGAACGTCAGCGCAAGCGCCTGGTTGACCTGACCGATTTGCAGGCCTAATGCGCGCGCCTTCACGCGGTCGATCTCGACATACAGTTGCGGCGCTTCCGGCATGCCCTCGGCGCGCACGCCCGCGAGAACGGGGCTTTGCGACGCCTCGATCATCATCCGCCGCGCGGCCTGTTGCAGCGCTTCGCCGCCGATGCCGCTGCGATCCTGGATCTTCATCGTGAAGCCGGTCGCGTTGCCGAGCGACGGAATCGGCGGCGGGTCGAGCGCAAAAATGATCGCCTCGGGAATCTGCCGAAACGCCGCATTCGCGCGACGCACCAGCGCGCTCGCCGAATTGGCCTCGCCCGAGCGCTCGTCCCACGGCTTCAGATCGACGAACGACAGAGCCGCCGATTGCCCCTGGCCAAAGAAGCTGAAGCCCGTCACGGACGCGACGTTGCGCACTTGCGGCTGGGTTCGCAGAAACGCCTCGACCTGGTCGATCGCGTGCTGCGTGCGCTGGTCGGTCGAACCCGGCGGGCCGGTATACGTAATGAAGATATGCCCCTGGTCCTCGGTCGGCAGAAAGCCGGTCGGCAGCCGCGTGAAGAAAAACACGGTGATCGCGCAGGCCGCGACGAACACCAGCAGCCAGCGCAGCGGCGAGCGCAGCATCGCATCGACGCCCACGATATAGCGTGTGGTGCCCGCGTCGAGCCCACGATTGAAGCCGTCGAACACGCGATGCAGCAGACGCGAAGCCGCGTTCTTCGGCCGCTCCTTGGCGGCCGCCTCGCTGCGCAACAGCGCCGCGCACAACGCCGCGCCGAGTGTCAGCGCCAACATCGTCGACAGCAGGATCGACACCGCGAGCGTGACCGAAAACTGCCGGTAGATGCCGCCCGTCGAGCCCGGAAAAAACGCCATCGGAATGAACACCGCGACGAGCACCAGCGTACTCGCGATCGCCGCGCCCGATATCTGCCCGATCGCCTTCACCGTTGCGCGCGGCGCGCCGAGCCCTTCCTCGCGCATGATGCGCGCGACGTTTTCGACGACGACGATCGCGTCGTCGTTGAGGATACCGATCGCGACCACCATGCCGAACAGCGACAGAATGTTGATCGACAGCCCGAACAGGTAGAGCCCCGCGCACGTGCCGATCAACGCGATCGGCACCACGATCGTCGGGATCACGGTCGCGCGCCAGTCCTGCAGGAACAGGAACACCACGACCGTCACGAGCAACAGCGCCTCGACCATCGTGCGGATCACGCCCTGCACCGAGGTCGTGATGAACGGCGTGGTGTCGAACGGCACGGTCCACGCGACGCCGCGCGGGAAGATCGGCTGCAATTCGGCCATGCGCTGGCGCACCGCGCTGGCGACTGCGAGCGCGTTCGCGCCGCTCGCGAGCTGGATCGCGATCCCGGCCGACGCCTTGCCGTTGACGGTCAGGCGGTTGCCGTAGCTGTCGTTGCCGAGCTCGACGCGCGCGACGTCGCCCACCCGCACGGTCGAGCCATCCGGATTCGCGTGCACGATGATTTCGCGGAACTGCTCGGGCGTCGTGAAGCGGCTTTGCGTGACGATCTGCGCGGTGAACTCGGAGCCCGGCGCGATCGGCTGATCGCCGAGGCTGCCGCCTGCGGTCTGGCTGTTCTGCTCCTGGATCGCCTGCAACACCTCGCTGGCCGACAGCCCAAAGCCCGCGAGCTTGCGCGGATCGAGCCAGATCCGCATCGCGTACGACGAGCCGAACAGCTGCACGTCGCCGACGCCGTCGATACGGCGCAGCTCGTTGATGATGTTGTTCGACGCGAAGTTGCCCATCGCGACGGCGTCGGTGGTGCCGTCGGTCGCCTGCAGTGCAAGCAGCATCAGAAAGCCCGACGACGCCTTCGTCACGCTCAAGCCGATCTGACGGACTTCGAGCGGCAGGCGCGGTTCGACGCGGCTCAGACGGTCCTGCACCTGAGTGCGCGCGATGTCGAGATCGGTGCCGGGCTTTAGCACCACGGTGATCTGCATCGTGCCGTTCGAGCGGCTCACCGACGACATGTACAGGAAATTCTCGATGCCGTTCATCTCGTCTTCGACGATCGAAGTGACGGTACGCTCGAGCGTGCTCGCGTCCGCGCCGCTGTAGACCGCGCTGATGGTGAGCGACGGCGGAGCGACGTCGGGGTACTGCTCGACCGGCAGCAGCGCGAGCGCGATCGAGCCGAACAGCACGATGAAAAGGGCGATGACCCACGCGAAGACCGGCCGGGCGACGAAGAATCGATTCATCGGCGAGCCCGTCAGTGCGCGGTCGAAGCGGGAGCAGGGGACGCGGCCGAATGCGCCGCTGGCGACGCATCGGGGGCGGGCCGCGCGTCGACCCGTTGACCGGGCTGCACCTTCTGCCAGCCATCGACGATCAGGCGCTCGCCGGGCTTCAGACCGTCGCGCACGGTCCAGCGTCCTTCGCCCTGCTCGCCGAGATAGATATTGCGGCGGACCACGGTGCCGTCGTCGGCGACCAACGCGACGCTTGCAATGCCGTTGTCGAGCTGCACCGCGCGCTCGGGAATACGGATGCCCCGCACATTGCCCGCCGCGATGATGCGCCCGCGCACGAACTGCCCCGGCAACAGCGTGCGGTCCGGATTCGCGAACTGCGCGCGCACCGTCTGCGTACCGGTCGACGGATCGACGACGAGATCGGCGAAGTCCAGAAAACCGCGCTCGTTGTAGACCTGGCCGTTGGCAAGGATCAGTTGCACCTCGACGTGCTTCATCCTGGTCGGCTTGCGCGCGCCCGACTGGATCTGCTGCTGGAAGTCGAGCATCGCGGTATTCGACTGCGTGAACACCGCGTTGATCGGCGTCAGTTGATTGACCTGCGTGAGCAGCGTGGCGGCGCCCGCGCTGACGAGCGCGCCTTCGGTGACGAGCGCGCGGCCCGCGCGTCCGGCGATCGGCGTGCGCACGATGCAGCGATCGAGCCGCAATTGCGCAAGCGAGACCGCAGCTTGCGCATCGGAGACATTGGCCTGCGCCTGCTGCATCGTCGCGAGCGCGGCGTCGTATTCCTGCGCGCTGACCGCATGACGGCCGACGAGCGGCTTGAACCGGTCCACCACCGACGCCGCGTTGTCGCGCACGGCGCTCGCGCGCGTGAGCGCGGCCTGCGCCTGCTGCAACTGCGCGCGATAGTCGCTCGCGTCGATCTGGAAGAGTGGGGCGTTGGCCGGCAGGTCCGTGCCTTCCTGATAGAGCGTGCGCTGGACGATGCCGTCGACGCGCGCGCGAATCTCGGCGGTGCGCACGGCCTCGATGCGGCCAGGCAACTCGACGACATCGGCGACAGGGGTGGTGGAAACCGTTTCGACCAGCACGGGAACCGGTGGCATCGACGCGGCGGTGGGAGTCTGCGACCGGTCGTTGCAGGCGGCAAGCAGGAGCGGCAAACCGGTGATCAGAAGCGATACGGCACGACTACGCAGGCGGAGTGCGGAGCAAAGCAAGAGAAACTCCTTTGATCAAGGCAGTCTTTTTTGCGCGTGAGATCGGTGACGGTTTTAACGGTTTGCGGTCGAATTAACTATTCAGAACGTGTGTGGGTGCGTTAATGCGGGGAAAAGATTTCTGTTGATCCTACCGTGTCTGGGTGGCTTGTCAATTTATTCTTGGTGGTCGCGAGTGGAATGGACTCGCAAGGACCAGGCGGCGGGCGCAGTGGTCACGACCGGGGGATTCCCGCTTGCAGACGAGATCTTGAATGGTAATTGTCAATTACATGTCAATTGCCATCCCGCAATTGCCGCAATTCAAAGCGCATGCAATTGTCATCGAAATCGATGCGCCTGAAAAAAATATTCCGAGTCGCCACACACTCACGTACGTTTGCGCTCCGGATGCCGCAACACCGAATGGTTGCGGCCGTATGACAGATAAATCGTCATGCCGATCACGAGCCACACGACGAGCCGCAGCCACGTGACGAGCGGCAAACCGACCATCAGCAGCAGGCAGAACAGGATGCCGAGCACTGGCACGACCGGCACGGCGGGCGCCCGGAATGGACGCGTCGCCTCCGCGTCGCTGCGCCGCAGATAGATCACCGCGCCGCACACGAGGACGAACGCGAACAGGGTGCCGATGCTGACCATCTCGCCGAGCACGCCGATCGGTGTCAGCGCCGCCACGATCGCGACGACGGTGCCGATCAGGATCTGACTCAGATAGGGTGTATGCAGACGCAGATGGACCCTCGAGAAAAAGTGCGGCAACAAACCGTCTTGCGACATCGTGAAGAAAATGCGGCTTTGTCCATAGAGCAGCACGAGTATCACGGTGGTCAGCCCCGTCAACGCGCCGATTTTGATCAGGATCGAGAACCACGTGAGCCCGATCGCGTCGACGCCCTTGGCGATCGGATCAGGAACGTTCAGCTCGGGGTACGGAACGAGGCCGGTCAGCACGCCGGCGACGAGGATGTACAGCACCGTACAGATGATCAGTGAGCCGAGAATGCCGATCGGCATGTCGCGCTGCGGCTGTCGCGCTTCCTGCGCGGCGGTCGACACCGCATCGAAGCCGATGAACGCGAAGAACACCACGGCCGAGCCGCGCAGAATGCCGCTCATGCCGAAACTGCCGAACTGGCCGGTATTGGCAGGAATGAACGGATGCCAGTGTTCCGGCTTGATGAAAAACACGCCGATGGCGATAAACGCGACCACCACGGTCAGCTTGATCGCGACCATCACGTTGTTGAGCCGCGCCGACTCCTTCGTCCCCAACACGAGCAACGTGGTCAGGATCGCGATGATCAACACCGCCGGCAGGTTGATCACGCCGGTGACCGTCGAGCCGTCGGCCAGTTTGACGATGGTGCCGGGGGCGGCGGCGAGGGTAGGTGGAATGTCGATGCCGACGTTGCGAAACAGGCTCACGATATAGCCGGACCAACCGACCGCGACGGTCGCGGCGCCCATCGCGTACTCGAGGATCAGATCCCAGCCGATGATCCACGCGAAGATCTCGCCGAGCGTCGCATACGTGTACGTGTAGCTGCTCCCGCACACGGGCAGCATCGCCGCAAGCTCCGAATAGCACAGGCCGACGAACGCGCACGCGATGCCGCCCAGCACGAACGACAGCGTGATGGCCGGCCCCGCGAACTGCGCGGCGGCGGTCCCCGTCAGCACGAAGATGCCTGCGCCGATGATCGCGCCGATGCCCATCGCGGTGATACTCGTCGCGCCCAGCGTTTTCGACAGGTGACGGCCTTCTTCGGCGTCGGCGCTGGCGACGATATCAGCAACGGTTTTGCGTGCCATGTAACCGGTAGCGGCCATGATAAGTCGTCCCTTTTCAGTGTTGATCAGGCACGAACCGGTTAGGCTGCCATCGGCTCGTGGAGCACGACAAAAACATCCGTCGCCGCGCACGGCAATGGCCACGGCAAGTGCGGAGAAAGCATCTAACGGAAAATTCAGTCTATGCCGGATTAAAGGCAAAGTGAAATCCGCTTGCTTTGTCGGCGCGATGGGGCAGTGCAATGGCTGACGCGCGCAGCGCCGGGCGTGCCGCGGGCCGTGGTGCATTTGTGCATTGCGATCGCAAGCAAGGCCTCTGGTTCGATTCAGGAGGACTTACGATGTGCAATTGCGGAATCGGCAAGCCAACGTGGGCGATTTCAGGCTTGCGGGGCGGACCTCAGCCGATCCGTCCGCGCCGCAGCACGCCGCTCAGACCGAGCGAGTGGCCTGGGTCGTAGTAGTGAATGAGGAGCGTGCGCCGCTGTCCGTTCTGTACGTCGAGGTTCGCATGCTGAAGTGCGAAGCCGTTGAATTCGTAGACGCTGCCCGGCTTGACCGGAATGCGCTTGCAGTTGCCGACACGCAGATCATGCAAGGTATGCCAGCTGCGCCAGCTGAGCGGCAGGCTGTGCAGGAAGCCATGGCGCATCTTGCAGATCATGTTGGTCAGCGTCGTTACGGACAGGCGCGGCTTGCGGTACATCACGAGGTCGCCGTTGTGAACTCCGTCGGGTGCGAGCTGAAGCGGAATCAGCAGCGTTAGCAGGTGCGAGTCGTAGTGGCGGCAGTGGCTCTCGGTCAACGAAGTCTTGCTCGCACAGCGCAGTACGTGGAACGGCTCAGTCGGTAAGTCTGTCTGACCGAACTTCTCGGCCATCGCGCGCGCATTCGCGCAGATCGACTGCTCGAGTTCGCGAAAGGCCTGACCGCGACGCAGCATCTCCGCAATCTTTGCGCCGGACTGCGAGCGCGGTGCCGTCGTGCCAAACAGGTGGTCGATGAACTCATTGATTTCGACGATCGACTCCTGCGGAATCACGTCATCAAAAGACCTCAAAGCGACGCTTTTGTCGATTCGAATCTGCTTAGTCTCTGTATGCCCACGCACGTCTGTCAGGGTGTCCATAGCCCAAATTTCCATTCGCTTTTTATTCTACGGCCGTATTGAAAAATATCCCCTCCGAGGCGCGCACAATGTGCGCCAGCGTACATAAAGGCCTCAGGCGATTGAGCTCGATCATTAAATCTAAAGTCGGATTCATCTGACAGCTTTTGTAAATCTCGTTGGGCCGATTTGGAAAATGCTGCGACTGCGACGATTCAGCTTTGCCCAGGTACGACATTACAGCTTTGCCGCTACATCACATGTCCCCGCCAAGTTCAAATGTCGGGGTTTGCACTAGATTGAAATGTCGGGTTTTACGGTGCTTTTCTTATGTTTTTGGGGTGGGCGGCGC